>NZ_VFSV01000001.1 GCF_007004065.1 Palleronia caenipelagi
TCGGCGTGGCAGGGCGACCGGTCTGCGACAGGAACAACCCGGCCCGTTCCCGCTCGAACACCTCCCGGTCGATCAGAGCGGCGAGCTTCACCAGTTCGTGGCGCATGTCGATCATCCCGACCCGTCGCGCGCGCAGCAGATCATCCTGCTCCGGGGAAGGCTTTCCGGGCTTCATATCGCAGCTCGAAATTGCAGGGGTCCGGCTGCAAAAATACCAAATGCTGCGCCTGAAACCTGACGGAGACACTGTGTTATATCGCAAAAACAATGGGATGGGTGTTGTTCAGGGCGAACCAATTGGAGATTAGGATTGAATATTAAACTTCTCAGTGTCGTGCTCGCTGGCGCGGCCGTTGCCGGTGCAGCTTACTTTCTGGCCCCGGAGGCGAGCTCCTCCGAAGCTGATCTGCCTGAGTGCATTGTTGCCCCGCTGGCTTATGCGAACGCCCTTGAGGCCTGTGAACCCTATAGCTGCCGGTTCAAACATCCTTTTGACGGAAAATCTCATGTCAGGTCGGTGATTGGGCGGGAGGGTGATTTGTGTCTGACGTGGCAATCCATGCCAAATGACGGCACGGAGACTTGCCGCCTTGACGATGAAACCCGTCAGGTTCTGGTCGAGGGAACGCGTTTCTCCGTGGAGATCTATGCCTTGTCAAAGGAACGCGGTGAACCTCTGGAATCGAGAACCTCGCTGAGCGATGATGGGGCCAAATATATCTTTACTATTGGAGACTAGGAGTTTGAGGCGCCGAACATGAATATCGCCTACGAAAACGGCCAGTGCGAGACGAGTGGCTACGACTAGGCGCGTCAAGCGGCTCTCGTTCCCGGAACGGATGGTGGTGCCGCGTCTTCACCGCGACTTGAACGGCGCTGCCAGCCGTGCCAGAAGCACGAGGCCCTGATCGGCAAAGAGGCGGGTATGAAGATCATTATTTGCGGCGCGGGGCAGGTAGGCTGGCAGATCGCCCGGCATTTGGCTGGCGAATTGAACGATGTCGTCGTCGTGGATACCGATGACGACCGGGTCCGGCAAGCCACCGACGCGCTCGATGTTCAGGGCATCGTCGGACATGCATCTTACCCCGATGTGCTGGACCGGGCCGGGGCGCGGGACGCGGACATGGTGATTGCGGCCACCCATTCCGATGAGGTGAACATGGTGACCTGTCAGGTGGCGCATTCGGTCTTTGCGGTGCCACGCAAGATCGCCCGCCTGCGCGCGCAATCCTACCTCGACACGATGTATTCCGATCTCTACCGGCGCGATCACATGCCCATTGATGTGCTGATCTCGCCCGAGAAAGAGGTGGCCGATGCTGCCATGCGTCGGATTTCTGTCCCGGCGGCCTTCGACCACCAGTTCTTCCTAGACGGCGAGGTTGAGTTGCTGGGACTGGCGCTGGATCCTGACTGCCCGGTTCTGCACACCCCTCTTCGCCAGTTGACCGACCTGTTCTCAACCCTCCGGGCCATCGTTGTCGGCGTTCGGCGTGGCGGGCAGCTCTGGGCGCCGGAACCGGGGGACCAGCTCTTTGAGGAAGATGAGATCTACGTCATAACACCCCGCGGCGACCGCAAGCGGGTGCTTGAGATTTTCGGAAAAACGACCCGGAGGCTCGAAAGAGCTGTGGTGATCGGCGGCGGAAATGTCGGCCTCGGGGTTGCGGAGCGGATCGAGGCGAAGCGGAATCGTGTCCGGCTGAAGATGATCGAGAAGTCCCGTGCCGTTGCCGAGCGCGCGGCCGACCGTTTGGAGCGGACCATCGTGCTGCATGGTGACGGCCTCAGCTACGATCTGCTGAGCGAAGCCAATATCCATCGCGCCGATGCCGTCCTGTGCGTCACTGATGACGACAAAACCAACATGCTGGCGGCGGTGCGGGCCAAGCAGGCGGGGTGTGCGCAGGCGATCTGCCTTGTTAATGACCCGACCCTCGAAAGCATGATGAAGCCCTTGGGAATCGACGCTTTCATCAACCCGCGGGCCACGACGGTCAGTTCGATCCTGCGTCATGTGCGTCATGGGCGCATTCGTAACGTCTACTCCATTGGCGATGCGGATGCGGAGGTGATCGAAGCTCAGGTGCTTTCGACCTCTTCGATTGCGGGACGGCTGATCCGCGACATCGACTTTCCCGAAGGTGCACTGGTGGGGGCGGTGGAAAAGCAGGGCCGCGTGGTCAAGCCTCAGGGATCGATGCGGATTGAGGAGGGCGATGTCATCGTCATCTTTGCGCTGGCGGCGGACGTGCCCGAGGTCGAGCGGCTGTTCCAGGTCTCGATCGACTTCTTCTGATGTGGGCCGCGCTCCAGAGACTGCCGTTTCCGCTGATCCTGCAGGGGATCGGCGCGGTGTCGATGTTCATTCCGGCCATCCACGCCTATCAATTGCGATATCTGTTCACCGCCCGGGCCTTTCTCTATTCCGGGCTCATCTTCAGCGTGCTCTTTGTCATGCTGGCCATCGCGCTCAGCAGCCGCGACCGACCGGCACGGGTGCGCGGACAGCTCCTCGGGCTGACGGGTGCGCTGGTCTTGTTGCCCCTCATGCTGGCCGTGCCATTTCGCGAGGCGTTGCGGGATACCTCCCTGACCCACGCGTGGTTCGAGATGATCTCGTGCCTCACCACCACAGGCGGATCTGTCTACGGAATCCGTCTGCTGCCTCCGACACTGGACCTCTGGCGGGCCATGGTGGCGTGGATGGGTGGGCTGCTCTTCTGGGTGTCGGCCCTCGCCATTCTGGCACCGTTGAATCTCGGGGGATTCGAGGTCATTTCGACGGATGTAACGGCAGCTGGCCGCCAGGCCCTGCGCGAGCGCCGCTCGGGCGAAGCCGGCGAACGCCTTTGGCGCTACACCCAAAGTCTGGCGCCGATCTATGTCGGTCTCACGCTTGTGCTATGGTTCATTCTCTCTTTTGCGGGTCATGCGGGCACGACCGGAGCCATCCTCGCCATGTCCACAATGTCCACCTCCGGAATTGTTCCGGGAACGCTTGATGACCTCGGGCTGGCCTCGGAGATGGTTATCTTTGTGTTCCTCTTCTTTGCAGTGTCACGTCTCACCTTTCGCCGGGATTATGTGACTCGCGAACGGGGCGATATCCTGAGAGACCCCGAAATACGCCTTGCGCTGGTGCTGCTTGTGACGGTGCCGGGCCTGTTGTTCCTGCGTCACTTTGTGGCCTCCATCGAGGCCGAAGAAACCGCGACCGTGGCCGAGGCCCTCAGAGCGCTTTGGGGCGCCGTGTTTACGACGCTCAGCTTTCTCACCACGACCGGTTTTGTCAGCGCGTCTCTGGAAGAGGCCCGGACGTGGTCAAATCTCGATTCGGCGGGCCTGATCCTCGTGGGTCTGAGCCTCTTCGGGGGCGGGGTCGCGACCACCGCCGGAGGGGTGAAACTGCTCCGGATCTATGCCCTCTACACCCACGGTGTGCGCGAGATGGAGCTCCTTGTTCATCCTAACTCGGTCGGGGCTGCGGGCTCGTCCGGGCGTCGGCTTCGGCGCCAAGGGGCGTTTGTGGCGTGGATTTTCTTCATGCTCTTTGCGATCACCATCGCCGCCTGCACAGCGGCCTTGTCCCTGGCCGGCGTGGATTTCGAATCAGCGATCGTGCTGTCGATCGCAGCGCTCTCCAATACCGGACCGCTGGCAACCGATGCAGCGGCGCAACCGATCCCCTACAGCGGTCTGACGCCCTTAGCCCGCGCCATCCTCGCAATGACGATGGTTCTTGGCAGACTGGAGCTGCTCGCAATCATCGCACTTTTCACCCGAAACGTGTGGCGCAGCTGATAAAATTGAAGCTGGTATATCTCCCCAAGGGATGCATACTCGGGCGCACAATATCGGGTGCCAACTATGGTGCCTCAAAGAACTAATAACGACAGGGACCCTTCGGAATGGCCGGTGACAAACAGAATCTGCAGGAAACCTTCCTGAACCACGTCCGCAAAACCAAGGTGCCGGTGACGATATTCTTGATCAATGGTGTCAAGTTGCAGGGCGTGATCACCTGGTTCGATAATTTCTGCGTGTTGCTGCGCCGGGATGGACAGTCGCAGCTGGTGTTCAAGGGCGCCATCTCGACGATTATGCCGTCGCAACCAATCCAGTTGTACGAAGGCGATACCGCCCCCTGATTTGCAGCCTCTCACGCGCTGGATGGAATTGAGTAAACATGACGACACGCGCGTGGGTTCTGCACCCCGATATTCAGACGAACCGGGATCGTAAGGACCCTCAACCCGCCCTTGAGGAAGCCATGGCGCTAGCCCATGCCTTGCCCGGTCTGGAAGTTGTTGGGGGCGAAGTGGTTCGCCTGCCCAAAGCGCATCCGGGCCAGCTTTTTGGCAGTGGAAAACTCGAAGAGCTGCGGCAGCGGCTCACGGATCAGGAGATCGGTCTGGTCCTGATCGATGGCCCTGTCTCCCCCGTGCAACAGAGAAATCTCGAAAAGGCCTGGAAGACCAAGCTTTTGGATCGGACTGGGCTGATCCTAGAGATTTTCTCAGACCGCGCCCGGACCCGGGAAGGCGTTTTGCAGGTCGAAATGGCGGCGCTGAGCTACCAGCGTACCCGGCTGGTTCGCGCCTGGACCCACCTGGAGCGGCAGAGGGGGGGCTTGGGCTTTGTCGGGGGACCAGGCGAGACCCAGATCGAGGCGGACCGCCGCGCAATTGACGAGCAACTCACGCGGCTGCGGCGTCAGTTGGCCAAAGTGGTGAAGACCCGAGAGCTGCATCGGGCGGCCCGCGCCAAAGTGCCGTTTCCGATCATTGCGCTCGTCGGATACACGAATGCCGGAAAATCAACCCTGTTCAATCGTTTGACTGGTGCAGATGTTATGGCGAAAGACATGCTCTTTGCCACGCTGGACCCCACCATGCGTGCGGTGGATCTGCCCTCGGGGCGCAGGGTCATTCTCTCTGACACGGTGGGCTTCATCTCGTCACTGCCGACGCAGCTCGTCGCGGCGTTCCGGGCCACGCTCGAAGAGGTTCTCGCCGCCGATCTGATCCTCCATGTCCGCGACATCAGCCATGACGAGACCGAAGCGCAGGACGCGGACGTGCGGCGCATTCTGTCTGATCTTGGGGTCGACGAGAACACGCGGGTAATCGAAGTCTGGAACAAGGTCGATCTGCTTGCAGAGGAGGAACAACTGGCCCTCATCCGTCAAGCTGAACGTCGGGAAGACGTAGTCGTTGTCTCAGCGCTCACGGGGCTGGGGGTCGAAGCGCTTTTGGCGGAGGCCGAGCACACGCTGGATGAGGTGCGGATGCGTAAGGAGCTGATCCTGTCTTTCTCGTCAGGGAAGCAACGCGCCTGGCTCTATGATCAGGGTGTCGTGGAAGCGGAACAGCAGACCGACGACGGCTTTGTCGTCACGGTAAACTGGACGCAAGGGCAGGCCCGTCAGTTTCACGAGCTTTGACGCTTTGCTCCAAAAAGCTCCCAGAGAAACAAAAAAGGGGCGCAACGCGCCCCCTGTGTATCACCGAAAGTCTAGCCTTAGCTTCCCCAGGACCGGACCGGGCCACAGTCCATATGAACGAATTTCGACCGCGTGTAGCGCCCGACGCCACCGGCACGGCACGATGATGCCGCACTGAAGATCTGTGCTACTGACCGCGATTTCATAGTCAGGTCGGCAGCTTCGCCCCGAAGGTGCCTGGAGTTCTTGGCCACACCAGATGACCGGCGGCGGAGCATGGCGTTGGTTTGCGGCGAGCGATAGCCAGAGACCAGCATATAAGGTTCGGACGTGTTCAGCAGATTATGGGCGGCCGACATAATGTCGATGGTCCGCGTGTCGATCTGCTTCGTCTGACCGTTCCGCCAGTCGCGCATGAAGTAGTTGATCTCGTTCAGCGCATCTTTGATGTAGTTCCCCTCGACCCAGTAGATCGTGTCGATGCTCTCGCCGGTTCGACCAGAATACATACGGAGCCTTCGAATATCTCCAGCGCCCCGAAGGAACCCAAACGCATGTGAATACGTTGGTGCTGCAGTGAGGGTCGTGGCTGCGAATACCCCGAGAAGATGGCGCCGGCTAAGTCCGGCTGTCTCTTTAATCATAGTTCAGCCCCGTGTCTTGACCTGTATGGGTTAGGCGGCGTTGTTGCGCCGCTTCGTGTGGTTCAGATCTAACGCTTTATGTCACGCAGCCGGCAAGAGAGAAAGATCAAACCGACGAGGGTTACCAGACACCCCAAATCAGGCAAAATTTTGCCCAGATCATGAAATTCCTTGGTTGGGATGAAATTTTTTTCTCGGGTGAAGCGCCGATGCATCATTGGTGCGGGGCCTTGTGGCGGTTGGAAGATCGTGTTGTCTTGAGCAGAAAGCGCAACAAGATCAGGGCGAAATTGCACGTGTTTGTTACTTTGGCCAGAATGCGCCGCATCGGACTGTGTGCCTTGCTCACATGTATTTTACCATCGCCCTCTGTCACCGCAGAGGGTATTGTGACGGCGGGCATTCATCTGGCGCGTGTGGCGGGGGGTGATGAGACGATCGGTGCGTTCTATACCGATGGGCAGGACGACCTGTTTTGGCTCGGGCATTCGGACCCGCAGCGGGCCCGGTTGTCGACGTTTCTGGCGGTGGCTGATTCGGCAGATCTGCATGGCCTGCCGCCTGATCGCTATGGATCGCAGGCGCTTCGGGAACTCCTTGCGGGTGCGCGCACGCAGAGCGATTTGATGCGGCTTGATGTCGAAATCACCCGTCGATTTGTCGAATTTGCCGATGCGCTGCGGTTCGGCGTTCTGGAGCCGGGACGAGTGGTGCCGGCAATCAAGCGCCAACCCGGAGCGCACGATCCCGCGACTTTGGTCAGGCTTGCGAAAAGCTCTGATCTGTCCCGCATCCTGTCCGCGCTGGTGCCGCCGGGGCCGGAGTATGGCCGACTTGTCTCCGAGCGTCAGAGGCTTTTGACCTTGATTTTGGAGGGCGGGTGGGGACCCGAGATCCGCGCCGGACGACTTGAGCTGGGCGATCAAGGAAGTGCGGTCGTCGCCCTGCGCAACAGGCTGGTGTTGATGAATTATCTCGACCCACGCTCAGAGACGGTCTTCGATGACGTGATAACCGAAGCCGTGCGGCGGTTTCAGGCTGACCACGGTTTGCATTCCGACGGAATTGCCGGACCCGCGACCATTGCGGCTTTGAACGTCAGTGCGCGCGACCGACTGCGCGCGGTTCTGGTGGCGATGGAGCGCGAGCGATGGGGGCCTGGCGAGCGCGGGCGTCGCCATGTCCTTGTCAATCTGACGGATTTCCATGCCCGGCTGATCGATGCGGGGGAAGAAGTCTTTCGCACTCGTAGCGTGATCGGCAAGGCCGTCCCGGACCGTGAAACCCCGGAGTTTTCCGACGTGATGACCCATATGGTCATAAATCCAAGTTGGAACGTCCCCCGGTCAATTGTAGTAAAGGAATACCTGCCCCGGCTGCGGAAAAACCCAGGCGCTGTGAGCCATCTTCAGATCATCGATCATCGCGGACGGGTGGTGAGCCGGGGGCGAAGCTTCAGCAAATACAGTGCGCGGAGTTTTCCTTACTCCATGCGACAACCGCCGGGACCGAGAAACGCCCTTGGGTCGGTGAAGTTCATGTTTCCGAATCCCTACAACATCTACCTGCACGATACGCCGTCCCAGAGCCTGTTTTCGCAGCCGGTGCGCGCGTTCAGCCATGGCTGTGTGCGCCTCGATGATCCGGCGGAGTTCGCCGAAGCGCTGCTGGCCGAGCAGTCGGATGACCCGCGCGGGCTGTTTGAGGGGATCCGGGCGACAGGGCAGGAGCGGACGGTGATGCTGGAAGAGCCGGTGCCGGTGCATCTGATCTACCGGACGGCGATCCCGAAGCCCGGCGGAGGGATGGAATACCGCGCCGATATCTACGGGCGCGACGCGCGGATCTGGCGGGCGCTGGAGGCCGAGGGTCTGACGGTGCCGGACGTTGAGGAACGGGTGGCATCCGTGGCCGCTGGCGGGTAAGTTCCCGCCACGTTCAAACATCGGAGATCCCATGCGGTATACGATCAGCGCCCTTGCCAAAGCTCTTTCCGCGCGGCTCGAAGGCGATGGCAGCCTCGAAATCACCGGCGCTGCAGAGCCCGCAGGGGCGGGGCCGGAGGATCTCGCGCTGGCGATGCAGCCGGCCTATGCCGAGGGCCTGACGCAAGGGCAGGCGCGGGTTGCGATTCTCTGGGAAGGCGCGGACTGGCGTGCGCTGGGGCTGGAAGCGGCGCTGTTTGTGGCGCGGCCCCGGTTTGCGATGGCCCATCTGACGGCCCGGCTTGATGCTGGACCGGAGATTGAGCCTGGTGTCCACTCGACCGCGATCATCCACCCGTCGGCGGAGATTGGCGATGGCGCAGCCATCGGTCCGTTCGTGGTAATCGGCCGTGGCGTGCGGATTGGCCAGAATGCCCGGATCGCTTCCCATTGCAGTATTGCTGAGGAGGCGCGGATCGGCGACGATGTGTTGCTTCATTCCGGGGCGCGGATCGGGGCGCGGGTGGTCATCGGGGATCGGTTCATCGGGCAGCCCGGCTGTGTGATCGGTGCCGATGGCTTGTCCTTTGTGACGCCGGAGAAGTCGGGTGTCGAGAAAGCGCGCGAGAGCCTTGGCGATCAGGGGGAGATCGTGGCGCAAAGCTGGACCCGGATTCATTCGCTCGGCTCGGTGCGCATCGGGGATGATGTGGAACTTGGGGCGAGTACCTGTGTCGACCGTGGCACCATCCGTGACACTGTGGTCGGGCGCGGTTGCAAGATCGACAATCTCTGTCACATCGCGCATAACGTGGTGATGGGCGAGGATTGCCTGTGCGCCGCCCAAACCGGGATCGCGGGGTCTACCCGACTCGGGGATCGTGTGATCTGTGGCGGCCAGACGGGGATCGCGGATAACCTGACTGTCGGGTCTGATGTGATCTTTGGTGGCGGCACGAAAGTTCTGTCGAAGGTTCCTGCAGGGCAGGTGATGCTGGGGTACCCGGCGGTCAAGATGGCTACCCACGTGGATATGTACAAAGCGATGCGCCGTCTGCCGCGGGTGATGAACCGCCTGTTTGCTGCTGAAAAAGCGGTTCCCAAGAGCGACGGTGATGATTAAGTGACCGTCCAGACGTAAAGGGGCGCCATGATGGCTGATACTGTGCATGACAAGGTGGTGCAGATCCTGGCCGAGCAGGCGATGCTCGAGCCCGGGGACGTGACCATGGATCAGAGCCTTGAGGATCTGGGGATAGACTCGCTCGGGCTGGTGGAATCGATTTTCGCCATTGAGGAAGAGTTCGACATTCAGGTCCCGTTCAATGCAAACGAGCCCGACAAAAGTGACTTCGACATCTCCTCGGTCGCGGCCATCATCGGCGCGGTGCAGGGGCTGGTGACGGCTCAGAAGGGATGAGGCGGGTTGTCATCACCGGCGCAGGCACGGTGAACGCACTGGGCGGCGATGTGGCTGAGACCTGGGCGGCCATGGCGGAAGGGCGCTGTGGCATCGGGCCGCTGGATATCCGCGACGTGGATCGGCTGTCGGTCAAGATCGGCGCGCAGGTTCGTGGATATGATGAAACTGCACATTTCAACCGTCAGCAGATCGCCCTGTATGATCGCTTTACCCAGTTCGCACTGCTGGCCGCAGAGCAGGCGGTATCGCAAGCGGGTATAACCTTCTCGGGCGAACTGGCGCAGCGTTCGGGCGTGGTGATGGGCACGTCCGGAGGGGGGCTTCAGACCCAGGACGATAATTATCGGGCCGTGTACGAAGAGGGAAAGAACCGGGTTCACCCCTTTGTCGTGCCAAAGCTGATGAACAACGCGGCCGCCAGCCACATCTCCATGCAGTACAATTTGCAGGGCCCGTCCTTTACTGTTGCCACGGCATGTGCGTCGTCAAACCATGCGATGGGGCAGGCGTTTCAGATGATCCGGTCCGGCCTCGCCGACGTGATGCTCACCGGCGGCTCGGAATCAATGCTGTGCTTTGGTGGCGTGAAGGCCTGGGAAGGTCTCAGGGTCATGTCCCGCGACGCCTGCCGTCCGTTTTCCGCGAACCGTAACGGCATGGTGCAGGGCGAGGGCGCGGGCATGTTCGTGTTCGAGGAATACGAGCGTGCCAAGGCGCGGGGGGCCGAGATCCTCGCCGAAGTGGCGGGCTTTGCCATGTCATCTGATGCGGCGGACATCGTCATGCCCTCCAAGAAAGGCGCAGCGCGGGCTATTGCTGGCGCGTTACGCGATGCGCGTCTCGATCCTTCTGAGATCGGGTATGTGAACGCCCACGGCACGGGCACGGCTGCGAATGACAAGACTGAATGCGCGGCGGTGGCCGACGTGTTCGGGCATCACGCCAATGATCTGATGATCTCTTCGACCAAGTCGATGCACGGTCACTTGATCGGTGGCACCGGCGCGGTGGAGCTTCTCGCCTGCATCATGGCGTTGCGGGATGGGGTGATCGCGCCGACGATCAACTATGAAGAGCCCGATCCCGAATGTGCGCTGGATGTGGTGCCCAATGAGGCGCGCGAGGCAAAGGTTGGTGTTGTGCTCTCGAACGCGTTTGCCTTTGGTGGGCTGAACGCCGTGCTGGCCCTGAGCGCGATCTGAAACGACTGGGCTCTCGACGCAAAAAGGCCGGGCGAGATGCCCGGCCTTTTTCTTTAACGAAGGCCGTCTTTACTGGGCCGCGTTGGCGTCGGCGGTCGCATCGAACCCGGCGGTAAAGCCGGACAGGCCGATTTTCAGCGTGATCTGCCGATCAGGAGCTGCGGCGGGCACGATGACCATCTGACCGGACGCACCGCGCTTGAGCTGGGCGATCTCGTCTCCCGTCAGGCCGATGCGCGAAAAGCAGCCCTGAGGGGCGCAGAACTCGAAGGGGTAGCGCTTGGCCGCGCCGCCATCGACGGAGAGGACCACCGACCGGGTCAGCAAGGTTTCCAGCGGCGTGATGATCGTGGCGCCGGCGGCGGCCTGAGAACCGGCGGGCAGCGGCAGGATTGTCATTTCCGCCACCGGGTTATTCTGTTCGTCAGCTAGGAGCTGGTAGAGCTGGCAGCGCGGCGCACCTTCGGGGGCGTCGTCCACGCAGCGCTGCTCCCAATCGCCGAATTCGGTTACGGTGAGACCGGGACGCTCGGGCGATTGCGGGCCGTCTACGGGCTCTCCCATGTTCAGCGGCGGCGTGGCAACATCGCCCGCAGGGGCTGCGGTCTCGGCGGCGTTTTCAGCAGGCGCGTCGGCATTGCCCGCGTCCTGGGCGATGGCAGGACCCGCCATAGCGATCACGGCGGCGAGGGAAAGCGACTTGAGCAGGTCGGACATAAAATGATCCATATGGTTGTTCTGAACGTCTTCGGGATCCGATTAGCAGGTCGTCAGACCCATGTCAGTCCCGCAAATATTCACTGGCAGGTGATCGCGCGTGGCGCAGGGCGGATGAGCGACGTTACCCAAAAAGAAATGGCCCCACATCCGCGAGGCCATCCCATTTCTCTCCCTGGCGGACTGTACCGCTTATAATTATGCCGTGACGCTAGGTTCTAATATGGCTCCCGTCAACAGCCAAAATCGTCAATTTCTTCGATTTGAGAACTTCGGTTTATGGCCTCTCCGTGCGGAGACTGCGGGCTGGAATGCTCAGGCGGAACCGGTATGGTCACGGCAAAGAACATCAGGGGGACCCCATGGAAGATATCTTCGTCGGCGGCGGTGGGCCGGAGTATGGTGATGCGCAGGAATTGCTGCTGAAAGCGGCCAACCGGCATGGGCTGATCGCCGGGGCGACGGGGACAGGCAAGACGGTGACACTCCAGATCCTGTCCGAGAGCTTCTCGGCGCAGGGCGTTCCCGTGTTTCTGGCCGACGTAAAGGGAGACCTGTCGGGCCTCGCGCGCGCGGGCAGCCCGGACTTCAAGCTCCACGGCGCGTTTACCTCCCGCGCGGAGAAAATCGGGTTCGCGGATCGGTACGGCTACGACGCCTTCCCGGTCACCTTCTGGGATCTGTTCGGAGAACAGGGTCATCCGGTGCGCACGACGCTGACCGAGATGGGGCCGCTGCTGCTGTCGCGTCTGCTGGGGCTGACGGACGCGCAGGAGGGGGTCCTGAACATCGCGTTTCGCGTGGCCGACGAGCAGGGGATGCCGCTCCTGGATCTGAAGGATCTGCAAGCGTTGCTGGTCTGGATCGGTGAAAATGCCGACGCGCTGTCGCTGCGCTATGGCAATGTTTCGACCCGCTCCGTGGGCGCGATTCAGCGTGACCTGCTGGTGCTGGAGAATGAGGGCGGGCAAAAGCTCTTTGGTGAACCGGCGCTGGAGCTGACGGATATCATGCGCGTGGACCCGGACGGTCGGGGGCGGATCAATATCCTTGATGCCGGGACATTGATGTCGTCGCCCAAGCTCTACGCCACTTTTCTGTTGTGGCTCTTGTCCGAGTTGTTCGAGGAACTGCCGGAGGTCGGTGATCCGGACAAGCCGCGGCTGATCTTCTTCTTCGACGAGGCGCATCTGTTGTTTGAGGACGCGCCGAAAGCGCTGGTGAACAAGGTCGAGCAGGTCGCCCGGCTGATCAGGTCGAAGGGGGTCGGAGTGTATTTCGTCACCCAAAACCCTGACGATATCCCAGAGGATATTCTGGGTCAGTTGGGCAACCGTGTGCAGCACGCGCTCCGGGCGTTTACCGCGCGCGATCAGAAGGCCTTGTCCCGCGCGGCCGAGACCTATCGGCCGAACCCGCGGTTCGACACCGAAGATGCGATCCGGGACGTGGGCACCGGCGAGGCGGTGACATCCTTTCTGGGGCCCAAAGGCGCGCCCGGGATTGTCGAGCGCACGTTGATCCGGCCGCCCTCTTCGCAATTGGGTCCAATTACGGAATCGGAACGCCGTGCTGTGATACAAGCCTCTCCGATTGCCGGGAAATACGAGGCCGTGGTGGACCGTGAGAGCGCCTTTGAAGTCCTGAAACGACGGGCCGATACGGCAGCCCGCGAGGCCGAGGAGGCGGAGCGTCGCGAGGCAGAGGCCGAGGCGGCAGAAGCAGAGCGGCGCCGGTCGCGGCGATACGATGCGCCGCAGGTGGGACGGTCCAGCTCCCGCGGGTCCTCCAGTCGCTCGCGGGAGAATGAGAGCCTCGCCGGGGCCGTGACCGAGATGCTGGTGAAGGAGCTGAAAGGCAGCACCGGGCGGCGGATCGTGCGCGGCGTGCTCGGGGGGCTCTTCAAGGGCCGGTGACGCGCGCTTTGGCTGGCGTCTGTCTCGGGTATTTTCAGACAAAAAGAGGAGCGGCCTCGTGCGGCTGAGCCTGACCACGGCGCTGGTGATGATCGCCTTCGCGGCGAATTCGCTGCTGAACCGGGCTGCTGTCGAAGGAGGGCACGCGGCGCCGCTGGATTTCGCACTGGTGCGGCTGATTTCCGGTGCGGTGGTTCTGGGGGTGCTGGTTGGCCTCTCAGGAGGCGGGCTGGTGCGCGCGTTCGACTGGCGCAATGTGGCGGCGTTGAGCCTCTACATGCTGGGGTTTTCGCTGGCTTATGTGTCGTTGCCCGCAGGAGCCGGAGCATTGATCCTCTTTGCCGCAGTGCAGGTCACCATGTTTTCGGGGGGCGTTCTGGTGGCGGAGGAGATCCCGATGCGGCGCTGGGTTGGGGTTCTCGCGGCTTTGTCGGGGCTCATCTGGATGCTCTGGCCGGGCGAGGCGGCACTGTCCCCCCGGCATGGGATATTAATGGCCATCGCCGGAATTGGCTGGGGCATCTACTCGCTCAGGGGGCGGGGAACCAGTGCTCCAATGCGGATGACAGCGACGAGTTTCATTGGCGCGGTGCCGGTGGTGGGGCTTGTGTGGCTGGTCTGGCCGGGTGGCGGGATGGATGCCGTGGGCTGGTGGCTGGCAATTCTGTGTGGCGCTGTCACATCGGGGCTGGGTTACGCGCTGTGGTATCAGGTGTTGCCCCGGCTGGGAGCGAGCCGGGCTGCGCTCGCGCAGCTCACCGTGCCGGTCATCGCTGTGGGTGCGGGTGTGGTGTTGCTGGGAGAGGCGCTGAGCCTGCGCCTCATCTTGTCCTGCGCGGTGGTGATTGGCGGCGTGGCACTGGGGCTGAGCCGTCCACGTCTTTAGCGCAGGCGGTTCACGTGGCCCATCTTGCGACCGGGACGGGTCTCGGCCTTGCCGTAGAGATGCAGGGCGGCGCCGGGCTCGGCTGCGATTTGCGCCAGCCGGTCCATGTCCTCGCCGATCAGGTTTTCCATCTCGACATCGGAATGGCGTTTGCCATCGCCCAGAGGCCAGCCCGCGACCGCGCGGATATGCTGTTCAAACTGGTCGATCTGGCAGCCATTCTGGGTCCAGTGTCCGGAATTGTGCACACGCGGCGCTATTTCATTCACCACGAGGCCGGTGTCAGTGACGAAAAGCTCGACGCCCATGACGCCCACATAGTCGAGCGCGGTCAGGATGCGCGACGCCATGAGGACGGCGTCGGTGGCGAGGCTGTGGGGGATGGTGGCGGGCACGGTGGTGGTCCGCAGGATGCCCTCGCGGTGGACATTCTCGCCGGGATCGAAGCAGGCCACGCGACCGTCGAGGCCACGGGCGGCGATCACCGAGATTTCGCGGGTGAAGGAGACGAAGCCTTCGAGGATCGCGGGGGCGCCGTTCAGGGAGGCCAGCGCATCTGCGGCATCTTCGGGGGCGTTGATCCGCGCCTGCCCCTTGCCGTCGTAGCCGAAGCGACGGGTTTTCAGGATGGCGGGTGCACCGATCCTTTCCAGGGCGGTGTCGAGGCTGGCGGCGTCTTTGATGTCGGCGAAAGGAGCCACCTGAAGGCCCAGATCGGCAAGCCAGCCTTTCTCCGTCAGGCGGTCCTGACTGATGCGGAGCGCTTCGCGACAGGGACGGATGGGGCGGTGCTGTTCGAGGAGATCCAGCGCTTCGGTGGGGATGTTCTCGAACTCGTAGGTGATCACGTCGCAGTCTTTGGCGAAGGCCGTCAGCGCGTCGTGATCTTCGTAGGGGGCCGTGGTGATCCGGTCCGCCGTCTCGGATGCGGGCGGGTTGGCGGCGGGCTCGTAGATGTGGACATGAAGGCCCAGCCGGGAGGCCGCGACGGAGAGCATCCGGCCCAGCTGGCCACCACCTAGAATACCGATGGTCGCGCCGGGGGAGAGAGGTTTGGTCATGGGGCGGGTCCCTTTGGAGGCGATTCAGTCAGTATCTTCGGGCGTCTCGGGGATCGAGGCCGAGAGGGCGTTTCGCCAGTCGGTGACACGTTGCGCCAAATCAGGGTCGGAGATCGCCAGGATCTGGGCGGCCATCAATCCCGCATTGGCCGCGCCAGCCGCACCGATGGCCATGGTGGCGACCGGAAAGCCGCGCGGCATCTGGACGATGGAGTAGAGACTGTCGACGCCCGAAAGCGCCCTTGTCTGGACCGGGACGCCCACCACCGGAACGCGGGTTTTCGACGCCATCATGCCCGGCAGGTGCGCAGCACCTCCGGCACCGGCGATGATCACCTTCAGCCCGCGCTCTGCGGCGGTCTTGCCGTAGTCCCAGAGCCGGTCGGGGGTACGGTGGGCGGAAACGATGCGAGACTCGTAGGTCACGCCCAGCTCGTCCAGAATCCGGGCTGCTTCCTGCATGGTTGGCCAATCGGACTGGCTGCCCATGATGATGCCCACATCTGCCATGCTCTGCTCCCTGATCAATTTGCGCGCGACACTAGCGGGGGGACGAAGCCTCCGCAACATGGGGGAGGCAGGTCAGGCGATGATATCAGGCAGGAGCTGATCCTCGATCTGGGCTATCTGGTCCTTGAGCTGGAGTTTCTTCCGCTTCAGCCGCTGGAGCGTCAGCATGTCGGCCCGGCCTGAGTGCTGAAGCGCGTTGACCGCGTCATCAAGATCCCGATGCTCACGGCGCAGCACTTCGAGTTTGACCCGAAGCACCTCTGTTTCCGTCATCGTGGGGGTCGATTCCAGTGTGCCGTCCATGGGGAGGAGAGTACATCGGTTGGGCGCTGCGGCAAGGGGCAAGTCTTGTCATGTGGCATAAAACTTCCCATTTATGTTCCCGAGGAGCCGGTTGCCGCTTCGGGGCCGCTCCATGGTACAGTCGCTTTGTCAAAGGACCTGTCGATGACGAAACTTGCTTTGGGATCGCATCCCTTCCTGCTGGGCTTCGATGACCTCGAACGTCTGGTTGAACGCACCGCCAAGTCGGATGCGGGAGGCTACCCTCCCTATAATATCGAACAACTGGGCGAAACCGCCTACCGGATCACGCTCGCCGTCGCGGGGTTTGCCGAGGACGATCTGGCGATCACGGTTGAGGACAAACAACTTGTGGTCCGGGGTCGTCAGGTGGACCCGGAGGACAACCGGGTGTTTTTGCACCGTGGCATCGCCGCGCGTCAGTTTCAGCGGACCTTTGTGCTGGCGGACGGCGTTGATGTGACAGGTGCGAGGATGGAGAACGGGCTCTTGCATGTGGAGCTGTCCCGCTCTCTGCCCGAGCAGATCATTCGCAAGATCGACATTTCCTGAGGAGAGATCGCTATGGAAGAGACGTTTACCGATCTGATCGAGACCCCTGAGAATATCGTCTATGTGCGCTCCGTATCCGCCGAGGAATTGCCTCAGGAGGTGCGCGAGAAGGCCGGGGATCTGCAAAACCTGTATGCTGTACACAACAGCGAGGGCGAGCGTCTGGCGTTGGTCGCCGGACGGCGTCTGGCCTTCAGCGTGGCGCGGCAGAACGACATGGCTCCCGTGTCCGTCCACTAACGGGATCGCCCGCGCCGTTGCGTCACCAGAGGTGGCGAAACCCGCGCGGGCACCCTACCTGATCTCCGAGACCTAACGGAGAGTTTTCATGCGACACACCCCGATCATCCTGACTGCCGCCGCCCTGATCGCGCTGGCGGGCTGCCAGACGAAGGACGAGACCGTGGCGGGATATGCCGACGCGACAGAGACCTACCTTCTGGAGAGCATCGACGGTGTGCCGTTTGACGGTCGCGCGACTCTGACCTTCCCCGAAGAGGGAAAGATCGCGGGTCAGGCACCGTGCAACTCATACCGCGCGGATCTGAAGGCGCCGTACCCGTGGTTCGAGACTTCGGCCATCGCAATGACCCGCAAGGCTTGCATTGATATGAACGCCGAGGCGGCCTTTACCGAGGCTCTGAACGCGATGACCCAGTCGGAAATTAGCGGCCCGGTGGTCATTTTGACCAATGAAGAGGGCCGCAAGATGGTGTTTCGCGCAAACAGTTAGCGTGAAATTGTTGCCCGGTCGGTCAACCTGAGCAATCCTCCTGTTAGCATTCAGGAGGATACGAGTGATGGGATACAGTGACGTTTACGCCGCATGGAAAGCCGACCCCGAGGGGTGGTGGATGGAGCAGGCGAAAGCCGTTCACTGGAGCAAATTTCCTGAAACCGCGCTGGCTGACGGCAACAGGGCCTGGTTTCCGGATGGGTTGACGAACACCTGCTACAACGCCGTGGACCGTCACGTGGAGAGCGGTCGCGACGATCAAGCCGCGATCATCCATGACAGCCCGGTGACGGGCACCAAGACCACAATCACCTACTCCGACTTGCAAGAGCGCTGCGCCCGACTGGCCGGCGCTCTTTCCGCACGTGGCGTCGGCAAAGGCGACCGGGTGATCATCTATATGCCCATGGTGCCCGAGGCGCTGGTGGCGATGCTGGCCTGTACCCGGATCGGGGCGGTGCATTCCGTGGTGTTCGGGGGCTTTGCGGCGAATGAGCTGGCCACACGGATCGACGATGCGCGTCCCAAGGCGATCATCGCGGGCTCCTGCGGGATCGAGCCAAACCGCGTCGTGGCTTATAAACCGCTGCTTGACGGCGCGATCGAGCAGGCCAGCCATAAACCTGACTTCTGCGTTGTGTTGCAGCGCGACGCGGGGCCGGCGGATCTGATTGAGGGCCGCGACCATGAATGGAATGCCTTTCAGGAGGGCGCCGAGCTGGCCGATTGTCTGCCGGTCGAGGGCGATCATCCGGCCTATATCCTCTACACCTCCGGCACGACCGGCAAACCCAAAGGTGTCATCCGCGCCACCGGCGGGCATCTCGTCGCCCTGAACTGGACGATGAAGTCGATCTATAACGTGGAGCCGGGCGAAGTGTTCTGGGCGGCGTCGGATGTGGGCTGGGTCGTGGGGCACAGCTATATCTGCTACGGCCCGCTGATCCACGGCAACACCACCATCGTGTTCGAAGGCAAGCCCGTCGGTACCCCCGATCCATCGACCTTCTGGCGGGTGATTGCCGAACATAACGTCAAGGCGTTCTTTACCGCGCCCACCGCCATCCGCGCGATCCGCAAGGACGATCCGGATGCGTCCTACATGCAGGGTCACGATATCTCCGGCCTGCGGGCGCTCTATCTGGCCGGCGAGCGCGCCGACCCCGATACCATCGAATGGGCGGGCAAGGTCATGGGCGTGCCGGTCTACGACCACTGGTGGCAGACCGAGACTGGCTTCGCGATTGCAGGCAACCCGGCGGGCATTGAGGCACTGCCGGTCAAGATCGGCTCCCCGACCGTGCCGATGCCGGGCTATGACGTCCACATTCTCGACGAGGCGGGCAACGAAATGCCTCATGGCGAGCTGGGGTCCATTGCGGTGAAGATGCCCCTGCCGCCAGGCACTTTGCCGACCCTCTGGCAGGCCGAGGACCGGTTCCAGAGTTCCTATCTCAATGAGTTCCCCGGCTATTATGCCACGGGCGACGCCGGGATGATGGACGAAGACGGCTATCTCTGGATCATGTCGCGCACCGATGACGTGATCAACGTCGCCGGTCACCGTCTCTCCACCGGCCAGATGGAAGAAGTCCTTGCCACCCATCCCAACGTCGCCGAATGCGCCGTTGTGGGGGTCGAGGACGCGCTGAAGGGGCAGATGCCCATGGGTTTCGTCACCCTTCAGGCTGGTACTGAGAAAACCGATGACGAAGTCTGCGGCGAACTGGTCAAACTCGTGCGGGAAAAGATCGGCCCCGTGGCGGCCTTCAAACTCGCCACTGTCGTGGACCGTCTGCCCAAAACGCGCTCAGGTAAAATCCTGCGCAAGACCATGGCCCAGATCGCTGATGGCAAGGACTTCAACACCCCCGCCACCATTGATGATCCCGCGATTATCGAGGAAATTCGCGAACGGTTGAAAAAGCTGGGCTATCCGAAAACCTGAGCTCTGATTGTCGAGGGGGCCTCCTAGTCTTCGCTCCCCCGCCTCATGATCACAGATGAGCCGGATGCAGTCTGCATTCGGCTCATTTTTTGCTCGCCTATCCTTTTTGGGGAATCCTTGTTAATGAAATTATCGGGCAGGCTTGCCAGCATAGCGCGAAATATATTCGCATTGCATCCGTCGAATGTGAGGAGGTCCGTCATGACGCAGAAGGACGATCGTATTTTCGAGACGCCCGCAGGTCTGGAGCGGTTGAAAGAGGTCATGGCGCGGCTGAGGGACCCCGAAACCGGCTGTCCCTGGGATGTCGAGCAGACCTTTGCCACGATCGCCCCCTATACCATCGAGGAAGCCTACGAGGTCGAAGACGCGATCTCGCGCGGCAATATGGAAGATCTCTGCGGCGAGCTAGGCGACCTGATGTTCCAGTCCGTGTTTCACGCACGGATGGCCGAGGAGGTCGGCGCATTCACCCTCGAGGACGTGGTGAATGGCATCACCGAAAAAATGATCGCCCGGCATCCTCACGTTTTTGGCACCGACAGCCGCGACAAGAGTGCCGAACAACAAGTCATCGACTGGGATCTGGAAAAAGCCAGGGAGCGCGCGCGTCGCAACGAGACGGGGGCTCTGGATGGGGTGGCACTGGGTCTGCCCGCGCTGATGCGCGCTGAAAAGCTGCAAAAGCGGGCGGCGCGGGTCGGTTTCGACTGGCCGGACATCAGCGGTGTGACCGAAAAGCTGATCGAGGAAGCGAGCGAGCTGACAGACGCCCGGCAAAAAGCTGACCCGGCGGAGATTTTCGAGGAAGTTGGGGATCTGCTGTTTACGGTGGTCAACCTAGCCCGGCATCTGGGGGTCGATGCGGAAAGCGCATTGCGTGCGTCCAACGACAAGTTCCACAACCGTTTCGCCTTTCTCGAAACGGCGCTGGCGGCCGCGGGTGAGAGCCCTGCGGATTTGTCGCTGGAGGAGCTGGATGCGTTCTGGGAGGCCGCCAAGCAAGCCGAGAGCGACCGCATCCGCGACCAGGATCGGGGCCAGCAAGCCGTCGCATGACCGTGTTTGGTCGCCTGGCGGCGAGAGGTGCGTCAGCTCCGGTTGGGCCTTTTAGACCTTGCGCAGTGCTATAACCTGAGCGGCGGGAACGTTGTTATTAGGGGCGCTGCCCCTGCGTCCCTGTGAGCCGCTGCCCCGGGGTATTTCGGGACACAAAGAAGGGACTTGTGCGGGGCAAGGGGGCGGGGCAGGCTGCGCGGGATGGTTGAGACTACGGACCGAGAGAGTCTTGAGCGCTGGCTGGAGGGGCGGCCGCGGGAGGACGCGCTGTTCATCGCGTCCCGCGCGGCGCTGCGGGTGGCGCCGGTGTGGTGGGATGCGGTGTCACGGGATGATGATTTGACAGATCATCTGGTGAGCCGCAGTGTGTTGATAACGGCGGTTGCGGCTCTTGTGCCAACCGCCGATATCAGGGGCGCCTCCGCCTCCGCCTCCGCCTCCGCCTCCGCCTCCGCCGCCAACGCCTCCACCTCCCGCGCCTCCGTCGCCAACGCCGCCTCCGCCGCCAACGCCGCCTCCGCCGCCAACGCCGCCTCCGCCGCCAACGCCGCCGCCTTCGCGGCCTCCGACGCCGCTTTTTTGCAGGAAAGGGGGGGGCGGGGGGCTGGCCGGAATTGTGGGCGGATGGGGTGCCGGAGCGTTTGGGGGAGATATGGGCGAGGGTGCAGGCGCGGTGGGAGGCGGATCCCGAGTGCGGGTTCTGGGTGGATTTCTATGAGCGGATGCTGGCGGGTGGACCTTTGCCGGAGGGGTATACGGAACTGCTGCTGGAAATCGCGCAGCAGGATGAGGGCTTCTGGGAGGGCGGCGATGCCGATGTGAACGCGCGGATCGCGCCGCTGTTCGACGCGTGGCGGGCGGGGCAAGTGGTCCAGGGTGAGCGGGAGCGGTTCCTGCGGGCGGCCTTCAGCAATTTCAGCTTTGACCACCAGTACCGATTGATGCGGATGGTTCCGTTTGAGAGCGACCTGAAGCATTTGCGGGACCCGGACCGGCTGAGGTCGTTTCTGGATGATGCGGAGGAGTTGCGGGACTCCATCGAGGATCTGCGGGACGCGCTGGCGGCAGAAGGCGGCCGGCAGGGCGCGGGCGCTGCGGCGAGTTTCCTGTCCAAAGTGTTGGCGGAACTCGACCGGGCCGAGGATCACCAGCATTTGCGGGTGGGGCGGCTGGTGCAGCTTGGCCGGGATCTGGAGCGTATTCAGGGCGATGAGGGGCTCAGGAGGAGCTTGGCGCGCCGCTGCATGAGGGGCTGTGCGACCGGGTTGCGGCCCTGTCAGAGCTGACACATACGCATTTTGCGGCGACCTTTACCAGGATCGCGCCGCTGCGTGAGGTGGCGACAGACCCCGCGACGGATCAATGGGACCTGCTGGCGGATCTCCGACGCGGGATCGGGTTGCTTGACCCCAATGACGCGCCGCTGGACCCGGATGATCTGGCCGTGCTGGATGATCTGGCGGATGGCATCGACCGGCTGCTGGGACAGCAGATGATGGTCGGCTCCGAAGATGTGCGCAGTGCCTTGCGGAAGGAGGCAGATTTCCGGATTGCACAACTGGCAGTGACGATCCGGCTGTGCTGGGATGAGCGCGGGGCTGCGCTGGAGATGATCGACGCGTTGCTCAAGGGCAAGAAGCGGGTGGACGGGGTCGAGGATCTCGTGGCCTGGGTGCGGGAGATCTGGCAGAAGATGGGCGGCGGCTGACCCTTTACCTCCCGCGTCATCCGGTGCACATCGGCGCGCATGACTGACATGCCTGAGACCCGGGGTCGCCTGACGCCGGACCGTTTGCTATCTGATCTGACCTGGCTGCGCGTGGGCGGGCCGGCGGAGTGGTTTTTCCAGCCTGCGGATGAAGCCGATCTGGCGGCGTTTCTGGCGGGGCTGGGGCCGGATATGCCGGTGTTTCCCATGGGGGTCGGGTCGAACCTGATCGTGCGCGATGGCGGCATCGACGGGGTGGTGATCCGGCTGGGGCGGGGCTTTAACGGCATTTCAATCGAGGGCGACCGGGTGCGGGCCGGGGCGGCGGCGCTGGACGGGCATGTGGCGCGCAAGGCGGCGGATGCGGGGCGGGATTTGACCTTCCTGCGGACGATCCCGGGGGCCATTGGCGGCGCGGTGCGGATGAATGCGGGGTGCTACGGGTCGTATGTGGCTGATCATCTGGTGGAGATCCGGGCGGTGACGCGGGCGGGCGAGATCGTCACGGTGAGCGCTGATGATCTCCGCCTCTCCTACCGCAATTCTGAGCTGCCGGAGGGCTGGGTGATCACCGAGGCGCTGTTCGAGGCGCCCGCGGGCGATCCCGAAGCGCTCCACGCCCGGATGGCCGAACAGATCGCCAAGCGCGATACGACGCAGCCGACGAAAGAGCTGAGCGCTGGCTCGACCTTTCGCAATCCGGCCGGATTTTCGTCCACCGGGCGTGCCGATGACAGTCATGAGTTGAAGGCCTGGAAGGTGATCGAGGAGGCCGGGCTCAGGGGCTATGTCCTTGGCGGGGCTCAGATGTCCGAGAAACACCCCAATTTTCTGCTGAATGCGAACGGAGCCACGGCGGCGGATCTGGAGGCTCTGGGGGAATTGGTGCGAGATAAGGTCTTCCAAAATTCGGGAATTCGGCTAGAGTGGGAAATTAAGCGGGTAGGGCGCAAAGCTCACCCCAATGAGCAGCACGAAGCTGCCAATTAAAAGGAGCAAGCGTCCGGCAAACGGGCGCGAATTTGAGGCAAGTGGTCCGATCAACGGATCCGGCAGGCGAAAGAGCGGGTATGTCGAGCAGGGCATTCCCCCATGTGGTCGTATTGATGGGCGGTCCCTCCGCAGAGCGTGAGGTTTCCCTGTCGACAGGTCGTGAATGTGCGGCCGCATTGCGGGGCGAAGGATTTAACGTCACAGAACTGGATGCGGGTCAGGATCTGGCCGCGCGGCTGGCAGAGCTGGCGCCCGATGTGGTGTTCAACGCGCTGCATGGCCGCTTTGGCGAGGATGGCTGCGTTCAGGGGCTGCTGGAATGGATGAAGATCCCTTACACCCATTCCGGTGTCGCGGCCTCTGCGCTGGCGCTGGATAAGGAGCGTACGAAGCTCTCCTACCGTGCCGCCGGGCTGCCGGTCGTGCCGTCCCTGCTGGTGGATCGCGAGGCGGTGTCCGAGGCCCACGTGATGGAGCCGCCCTATGTGGTGAAGCCCAACAACGAGGGATCCTCGGTCGGAGTGTATCTGGTTCAGGAGGGTGCCAACGCGCCTCCCAAACTGTCGCAGGACATGCCAGCCCGGGTGATGGTCGAGAAGTTCGCCCCCGGGCGCGAGTTGACCACCACGGTGATGAGCGCAAAGGGCGATCAGCCTGTGCGGGCGCTGGGCGTGACCGAGATCCTCACGGACACCTGGTACGATTACGACGCCAAATATGCAGCCGGGGGCTCGCGCCATGTGCTGCCGGCCGAGATTCCTGACGAGATCAGCGCGGCCTGTCTCCACTATGCAATCCGTGCCCATGAGGTGCTGGGGTGTCGCGGCGTGAGCCGGACCGATTTCCGCTGGGACGAGAGCCGTGGCCTTGAGGGGCTGGTGCTTTTGGAGACCAACACCCAGCCGGGCATGACGCCGACATCCCTGACGCCGGAACAGGCGGCCCACGCGGGTTACACATTCGGCCAGTTCTGCGCCTGGCTGGTGGAGGATGCGTCATGCGATCGCTGACCCATCCCCGCGGCTATCGCGATCCGGCGCCCTCGCGGCTGTCCTATCGCCTGCACCGCCTCGCTCTCACGCCGCATTTGCGGCGTGCTTTCGTGCTCGGCGGTCCGCTGGTGGCGGCTGCGTTGGTGCTGACGCTGATCTTTGCCGATCTGGAGCGCCGCGCCGCGATGGTGAGCTGGTATCATGGCGTCGTGGATCAAATCCAGAACCGCAAGGAATTCGCGGTGAATACGGTCTCGATCAATGGAGCGCTGGATCCGCTGGCCGATGAAATCCGCGCCCGGATGGATCTGCGGTTTCCCGTCAGCTCCTTTGATCTGGATCTTGAAGCCATGCGGGCGCAGGTTGAGGCGCTTGATGCGGTCGAATCTGCCCATCTGCGGATCCGGAAGGGCGGCGTTCTGGACATTGCTGTGACCCAACGTGTGCCCGCCATGATCTGGCGCACCCGAACCGGCCTGCAATTGCTGGACGCCGAAGGCAACCGGGTCTCGTCGCTCGGATTTCGCGATGAGCGCGCTGATCTGCCGCTCATCTCGGGGTATGGCGCGGATCGTGCGGTTCCCGAGGCCCTGCAGCTTTACGCTGCCGCGCGCCCCGTGCTGCCCCGCATTCGCGGGCTGGTTCGAATTGGTGAGCGCCGCTGGGATCTAGTGCTCAGCGAGGGTCAGAAGGTGAAATTGCCCGAAGACAATCCGGTTCGCGCACTTGAGCAGGTGCTTGCCATTGATGAGGCCGAGGAGCTTCTGAGCCGTCAGGTGGTGCTGGTGGACATGCGGATGCCCCGTCGCCCGACCGTCCGGCTGAAGCCGAAATCGGCAGAAGTCTCGCGTGATGAACGTGTACAACAACTCGGAGAGAAATGAGCGATGTCTGACCTGTATCAAACGCAACGGGCGATGCGTGCCATGCGGCAGGCCGCTTTGCAGCGGGGTGTCATCGCCATTCTCGACGTGGGCACCTCCAAGGTCGCCTGCCTGATCCTCCGCTTTGACGGATCTGCTGTCGAAGGCGAGGGGATCGGTGCGCTGGCCGGACAATCCGCGTTCCGGGTGATCGGCGCGGCTGTCACCCGGTCCCGTGGGGTGCGCTTTGGCGAGATCAACGCCATGCCCGAAACAGAGCGGGCCATCCGGACCGCCGTACAGGGCGCGCAAAAGGCCGCGCAAGTCAGGGTCGATCATGTTATTGCTGCCATGTCCGGGGGCGGCCCCCGCAGCTATGGTCTGGCCGGGCGGGCAGAGCTTGATGGCATGGCCGTCGAACAATGTGATGTCGCGCGGGTGCTGGCCTCCTGCGACGTGCCCGATTTTGGTGAAGGGCGTGAAGTCCTGCACGCTCAGCCGGTGAATTTCGCCATCGACCATCGCAGCGGCCTGAGCGATCCGCGCGGACTGGTTGGTGATGAGCTGTTCTGTGATATGCATGCCCTGACCGTGGACCGACGCGTGGTGGCGAACCTCATTCACTGCATAAAGCGGTGCGATCTGGAGCTCGCGGGGCTTGTCTCCGGCGCCTATGTGTCCGGCCTGTCGAGCCTCATCGAGGACGAGCAGGAGCTGGGCGCGGCCTGTATTGATCTGGGCGGCGGGACGACCAGCGTGTCGATTTTCTGGCGCAAACAGTTCATCTACGGCGATTGCGTCGCGATGGGCGGGGACCATGTGACGTCGGATATCTCCAAGGGCTTGCAGGTCTCTATGTCCACCGCTGAACGGTTGAAGACTGTCTATGGCGGCGTCGTGGCGACCTCTATGGATGACCGTGATATGGTGGAGATCGGCAGCGAGGAGACTGGCGACTGGGAAAGCGACCGTCGCACCGTCACCCGCGCCGAAATCATCGGCATCATGCGACCGCGCGTCGAAGAGATCCTCGAAGAAGTTCGGGCGCGGCTCGACGGCGCCGGGTTCAGTACACTTCCGTCTCAGCGGATCGTCCTGACAGGCGGCGGCAGCCAGATCCCCGGTATTGATACGCTCGCGCCCCGCATTCTTGGCAGCCAGGTGCGTCCGGGTCGCCCAATCCGTGTGGCTGGCTTGCCCGAAAAGGCAACCGGACCGGCGTTTTCCAGTGCGGTTGGATTGTGCCTTCAGGCGGCGCACCCGCAAGACGAGTGGTGGGATTTCGATATCCCGTCTACCCGTTATCCCGCCCGCTCCTTGCGGCGCGCGGTGCGATGGTTCCGGGATAACTGGTAAGCCCCACATATCCACGGGCCGGCAAGATGCCGCTGACAGTCGCCATAATTCCGCCACATTTCGTGCCAAGTTGCGACATTTTTGGGTGACGCGGCCGTATTTCGACGTTACGTTAGATCTCAATCGGCAGCACCGCCCAACGATGGCGGATTAAATTACAGGCGGACAGAGCAATGACATTGAATCTCTCAATGCCCAGCGTGGGTGAAGAACTGAAGCCGCGGATCACCGTTTTCGGGGTCGGTGGGGCGGGCGGCAATGCCGTCAACAACATGATCCAGAAGAACCTCGAGGGCGTGGATTTCGTGGTCGCCAACACCGACGCGCAGGCGTTGGCCCAGTCGGCCTCTCCTGCCCGGGTGCAGCTTGGCGCGAAGATCACCGAGGGCCTCGGTGCAGGCGCCCGTGCCGCCGTTGGTGCCGCTGCCGCTGAGGAGAGCATCGAGGATATCGTAAACCATTTGGCGGGCTCGCATATGTGCTTTATCACCGCCGGGATGGGCGGTGGCACCGGCACCGGGGCCACGCCGATCATCGCGCAGGCCGCCCGTGAGCTGGGCGTGCTGACCGTGGGCGTGGTGACGAAGCCGTTCCAGTTCGAAGGCTCGCGTCGGATGCGGCAGGCTGAGGAGGGGATCGAAAACCTCCAGAAGATGGTTGATACGCTCATTATCATCCCGAACCAGAACCTTTTCCGGCTTGCCAACGAGAAAACCACCTGCACCGACGCCTTTGGCATGGCTGATGACGTTCTGTATCAGGGGGTGAAGGGTGTCACGGATCTCATGGTCCGCCCCGGCATCATCAATCTCGACTTCGCTGATGTGCGGGCCGTGATGGACGAGATGGGCAAGGCGATGATGGGAACCGGCGAGGCCGAGGGCGAAGAACGCGCTCGTGAGGCCGCCGAAAAGGCCATTGCCAACCCGCTACTGGACGAGATCAGCCTCAACGGCGCCAAGGGTGTGCTGATCAACGTCACCGGTGGTGACGACCTGACCCTGTATGAGCTGGACGAAGCGGCCAACGTGATCCGCGAGAAAGTGGATCAGGACGCGAATATCATCGTCGGTTCCACACTTGATCCCGAGATGCATGGCCGGATGCGTGTGAGCGTCGTGGCCACTGGCATCGACGCCGCCGAGGTCAGCCGCGATACGCCCATGCCGCGGCGCGCCGAAGAGCCCGCTCAGGCCCCGCAGCCCGTCGTGGAAGAGCCCGCACCGGCCCCCGTTGCGAGTGTGGCCGCTGAACGCCCCGCGCCGATCCGCAGCGAAGCGTCCGAGCCTGATTTCTTCGCCGACTGGGAGACCCGCCGGGCCGAAGAGCGTCACCGCACTGATGCAGAGCCTGCCGCTCATGACCCTGCGCCGCAGCCAGTGGCCGAAGCTCAGCCGCCGCGCACCGCGGTGCCCGGACAACCGTCGCCGGAGACGCTGGCGCGATTGGAGCAGGCCGTACGCAAACAACCCGCGTCCTCGGCGCAGCAAGGCTACAGTCGGACGCATCCTCAGCCGAGCGAGGAACGCCCTCGCTTTGGTATCAACTCGCTGATCAACCGGGTGACAGGGCAGGCTGATGCGCGCCCTGCCGAGCCCCAGGCCCGTCCCGCCGCCCCCCAGCGTCAGGCCCCGGCAGCCACTGGTCTGGCCCGTCCGTCGGCCCATCCGGCGGCACGGTTCGAGGACGATGACGACAGTGGAGCATTGGACGACCGGATCGAAATCCCGGCGTTCCTGCGCCGTCAGGCCAACTGATCCATCACGTTTTACCATCTTAAGGAGCCGGCCTTGTGCCGGCTTTTTTGTTTTGACGTAGGGTTTTACCGTAATTTGTGATGGAACCCGGCGGGATGGCACCGTTTGTGACAGGTTCTGTTACAAACCGTCACAATGCTTGATTTGAGGTCTGTGCGAGGATCACTAACTGATCTTTCGTAACCCGGAGCCACCCGGAAAGGACCACCCCATGCAGGCGACCCTCGCACACCCGATCACGCTCGACGGCGTGGGCCTCCACTCCGGAGCGCCAGCGCGTTTGCGTCTCAACCCGGCCCCTGCAGATCACGGTATCGTTTTTGTCAGGCTGTTTTCAGATGGCAGGGCCGTGTCCATTCCGGCGCGCTGGAACCGTGTCGAGCAGGTGGAACTCTGCACTCGCCTGCGGAGCGATGACGGGGTCGAGATCAGCACGATTGAGCACGTGATGGCTGCGCTTGCCGGATGCGGTGTTCACAATGCCCGAATCGAGATCGACGGTCCCGAAGTTCCGATCCTCGACGGGTCTTCGGCCCCGTTCGTCAGCGAGATTCTGCGCGTGGGCATCGCGCGACAGGACGCGCCAGTGCGGGCGTTGCGTGTGCTTGACGTGGTCGAGGTCCGCAACGGCCCGGCCTATGCGCGGCTGGAGCCCGCAGACGGTCTTGAAATCGACTTTTCCATCGACTTCGTGGACGCGGCCATCGGGAGGCAGAGCAAGCATCTCTCCATGGCGAACGGCACCTTTGTGCATGAGCTCTGCGACAGCCGGACGTTCTGCCGCCGGGCCGATGTGGACGCCATGCGGGAGCGCGGCCTCGCGTTGGGGGGATCGTACGATAACGCTGTTGTTGTTGACGGGGCCGAGGTGCTCAACCCCGGCGGTCTGCGGCACGCCGATGAAGCCGTCCGCCACAAGATGCTCGACGCGCTCGGAGATCTTGCTCTGGCTGGTGGACCGATTCTCGGGCGGTATACGGGCGTTCGTGCGGGCCATGCCCTGACCAATGCGCTGCTGCGGACCTTGTTTGCGCGGTCGGGGGCGGTGCGTTGGGTTGAGGCGGATGCCGAAACCTTGGTGCGCTTGCCCGGTGCGGGTCTTCGGGCCAGCGACGCGCGGCTTCTCGCGGCCTGACGCTTCGGCGTTTTGCACCGGATTTTTCTGTGCTAACAACCCGACCAAAGGGGGCTTGCTTGGCCCTGAATGCGGAAATGGGATAGCAGGATTTGGGCATGGCAGGGTTTTCAGGGCGTCTGATCTGCGTGATCGCGTTGAGCATTGCGGTGACCGGGTGTGGGCGTTTCGGGCTGCCGGGCGGAGATCAGGAGGCTCCGCTGGAGAGTCTTGACGCCGCCAGCATCTACCAGCGTGCTGAACTGGAGCTGGAGACCAACAACCCTGAGCGCGCCGCGACCTATTTCGGCGAAGTAGAGCGTCTCTATCCCTATTCCGAATGGGGGCGCCGCGCGCTTGTGATGCAGGCTTTGTCCTATCACCGGGACGGTGATTACGAGAGCGCCCGTGGATCGGCCCAGCGCTATCTGGAGTTCTATCCCACTGGCGAGGACGCGGCCTATGCTCAGTATCTGTTGGCGCTTAGCTATTACGACCAGATCGACGACGTGGGGCGGGATCAGGGGCTGACGTTCCAGGCTCTTCAGGCCCTGCGGGAGGTGATCGAACTGCATCCTGACACAGAATACGCACGCTCTTCGGTCCTGAAATTTGATCTGGCCTTCGACCATCTGGCGGGTAAGGAAATGGAGATCGGTCGCTATTACCTGAAGCGCCGCCATTACGCCGCTGCGATCAAGCGGTTCCGCGTCGTGGTCGAGGATTTCCAGACCACCACCCACACGCCCGAAGCGCTGTTGCGTCTGGTAGAGGCGTATCTGTCGCTGGGTCTGGTGAATGAGGCCCGGACGGCGGGGGCAATCCTCGGGTATAACTATCGCTCGACGCCTTGGTATCAGGATGCCTACGCTCTGCTCACCGGTCGTGGTCTGACGCTGGAGCCTGCGGGCGAGTCGTGGCTGACCGTCATTTACCGTCAGGTGATCCGTGGCGAGTGGCTGTGAACTGAGGTCCCGGACCCGCCCATGTTGACCACCCTGACCATCCGCGACCTGCTGCTCATCGACCGGCTGGATCTGGAGTTCCAGCCGGGGCTGAATGTGCTGACCGGCGAGACCGGCGCGGGTAAGTCAATCCTGCTCGACTCGCTGGGCTTTGTACTCGGCTGGCGGGGCCGGGCCGAGCTGGTGCGGCAGGGGGCTGAGCGGGGCGAGGTCACGGCGGTATTCGATCTGGCGCCCGGTCATCCGGCGCTGGCGGTGCTGGACGAGGCCGGTTTCGAGCATGAGGGCGAGGTGATCCTGCGCCGCGTGAACAACCGCGACGGGCGAAAGACCGCATGGATCAACGACCGTCGCGCATCGGGGGAAATCCTGCGACGGGTGTCCGAGACTTTGGTGGAACTGCACGGCCAGCACGATGATCGCGGTCTGCTGGACCCTCGCGGACACCGGGAGTTGCTCGACGCGTTTGCCGGTGTAGAGTCGGAATTGGAGGCTGTCAGGACGGCATGGAGCGTGCGGCAAAGGGCGGCGCGTGCGCTGTCTGAGGCCGAGGCGCGCTTGACCGCTGCGCGGGATGAGGAGGAGTTCCTGCGCCATGCCGTGGGCGAGCTGGACCAGCTTGATCCGCAACCGGGCGAGGATGAAGCGCTGGATATCCGGCGTCGTCACATGCAGGCCGCCGAGCGGGTGCGCGAAGATCTGGCCCGTGCCCACGCGGCGCTGGGACCTGAGGGCGCGGATGGTTTGCTCAGCGACGCCTATCGCCGCTTTGACGCCGCCGCCCCGACGCTCGAAGGCGCGCTGGATGACGTGACCGAGGCGCTGACCCGCGCCATGGACGCGCTGGCCGAAGCGGAGCAGGGCGCTGCGCGGGTCCTCGAAGCGCTGGATTATGACCCGGACGAGCTGGAGCGGACCGAAGAGCGTCTCTTTGCGATCCGCGCTCTAGCCCGCAAATATGACGTGCTGCCCGATGACCTCGCCGCCCATGCGGATGTGCTGCGTGCACGGCTGATGGCGCTCGATTCAGGCGAGCGCGATCTGGAGCAGCTTCGCGCCGATCTGATCGCCGCCAACGGCACCTATGACGCCGCTTCCACAAAGCTGTCGGAGCGTCGCCGCGAGGCAGGCGGGCGGCTCGATGCGGCCATGGCGCGGGAGTTGGCGCCCCTGAAGATGGAGCGCGCGGTTTTCGCCACCCATGTGACGCCCGCCGAGCCCTCGGCCTTGGGGCGTGACATGGTGGAGTTCACCGTCGCCACCAACCCCGGCGCCCCTGCCGGTCCGTTGGGCAAGATCGCCAGCGGCGGCGAACTGTCCCGCTTTCTGCTTGCGCTCAAGGTCTGCCTGACTGGCGACGAATCGGGCCTGACGCTGATCTTTGACGAGATCGACCGGGGCGTTGGCGGGGCGACGGCGGACGCTGTGGGACGTCGGCTCGCATCTCTGGCGGAGGGCGGACAGGTGCTTGTTGTCACACACTCGCCGCAAGTGGCGGCCAAGGGCGCGCATCACTGGCGGGTGGAGAAATCCGTCGCGGACGGTCTGACGACCTCCAATGTTGTGCCCCTGTCCGAGGCCGAGCGAGTGACCGAGGTGGCGCGGATGCTGGCGGGCGACCGGATCACCGACGAGGCCCGTGGCGCGGCGCGGGCGCTCCTCGACTGAGCCACTCGCGTTTCACTTTCCCCTGCGGTGCCGTTATCACGGTGTGAGGGGGCGAAGACGGGATGACCGAGGGCGACAGCATATCTCAGCGGATCAAAGCGCGTTTGCATCGCGCTGCCCAGCTTCTGCGCGACAGGGGCCCCGATCAGCTGCAATTCTGGCTGATTGCGCTGCTGATCGGGACGGCGTCTGGCTTTGCCGCGCTGTTCTTCCGCCGTGGCATCGAAGCGCTGCAAGCCACGCTCTACCGGGTCGATGATGTGAACCGTCTGGTGGCCACGGCTAATCTGCCGTGGTTTCTGTTTCTTGTCTGGCCGATCCTCGGGGGGCTGGTGGTGGGGATTATCCTGCACCGCACGACCCCCGGCGGGCGCGTGCATTCGGTGGCGGACGTGATCGAGGGTGCGGCCTTGCGCGACGGACGGGTGGAGGTCCGGGCGGGCCTCGGCTCGGCTTTGGCCTCACTGATCACGCTGGGGTCCGGCGGCTCCTCAGGGCGCGAGGGGCCGGTGGTGCATCTGGCCGCCGTCATCGCCACCTGGGTAAATGACCTGATCCGGGCCCGCGGCATCACGGCGCGCGACCTGCTGGGCTGCGCCGTGGCTGCCGCTGTTTCCGCGTCGTTCAACGCGCCCATCGCCGGGGCGCTCTTTGCCCTCGAAGTCGTCTTGCGGCACTTCGCTCTCCACGCCTTTGCGCCCATCGTGATCGCGAGCGCCGTGGGCACGGTGATCAACCACCTGCATTTTGGTGGCGTCACGGAGTTCCGGCTGGGTGAGCAGGGTGCATTGGCCTTTTACCGCGAATTGCCAGCCTTCCTCATTCTGGGTCTGGTCTGCGGCGCTGTGGCGGTTGTGCTGATGAAGGCGATCTTCTGGACGGACAAAATCGCGGAGCACTGGCGGGCGCGGATGGGCATTCCGTCCTGGCTCCGGCCCGCCATCGCCGGGGCGCTGTTGGGCGTTCTGGCGCTGGGGTTTCCGCAGATCATCGGCGTGGGCTACGAGACGACCTCGCTGGCGCTGACCGGCCAGCTGGTGCTCTGGCACGCGGTGCTGCTGGCGGTCGTAAAGGTCATGGCTGTGGCGATCACCATGGGCGGACGGATGGGGGGCGGCGTGTTCTCGCCCTCGCTGATGGTCGGCGCGCTGGTGGGATTGTCGTTTGGCCTGATCGCCACCAGTGTCTTTCCTACCGTCTCCAGCGTCCCGACTCTCTATGCGCTGGCGGGGATGGGCGCGGTGGCGGCGGCAGTGCTGGGCGCGCCGATCTCCACCACGCTCATCGTGTTTGAGCTGACCGGGGACTGGCAGACGGGGCTAGCGGTGATGGTCGCGGTCTCCACCTCCGTCGCGCTGGCCTCGCGGCTGGTGGATCATTCCTTTTTTCTTAGCCAGCTCGAAAATCGCGGGTTGCACGTGGCGCCGGGGCCGCAAGCCTATCTGCTCGGTATGTTCCGGGTCTCCAACGTCATGCGCAAACCGAATGACAAGCATGCGGTTCCGAGTGACGAGGTCTGGGAGGCGCTGGAGGCCGGGTTCCATATCGAGCCCAATGCGACGCTGGAGGATGCGATGCCACTGTTTCGCCGCTCGATGCGGCTCTGGATCCCGGTGGTGAAGATGGGCGGGGAGGGCGAGGCACCGCAGATCCTCGGGACGCTGCACCATGTGGATGCCCTGCAACGCTACAATCAGGCCCTCGCGGCCACGGCGGCCGAAGAGCATTCCTGAGGTGCTTTTCATTCCCGCAATTTATCTCTAGAGAGACCCGTGTCGGGGCGTGGCGCAGCCTGGTAGCGCGGCGGCTTTGGGTGCCGTAGGTCGGAGGTTCGAATCCTCTCGCCCCGACCATCCAGCTCTCTCGGAGCGTGTGCGCACGGGTTTGCTCTTCCTCACATCATCTGCTGGTTGCGACTCACGGCACTGTGCCTCCCGTGCCATAACGGATCGCGGATATGGTGGTGTGGGGCCCTAATTTCACCAAGATCTTGTGTCGGCGCCGGGTGTGTCCCGACATGGGGATCCTGCCCGATTCGGTTGGTATGCCGCGCGGTTTCTCGCTTGAAACGGGTTTTCCGAAGTTTTCCACAGGGTTGCTCCACGGCAGAGACCCGACGAATCTGCACGTTTGTGGGTCAACCGGTTTCTCTTGTGGAGAAGGTAAAAAAATTCATTGTCACAGACCCACCGTCACGGCAATTTGTGCGAACAGATCAATCCGGCACCACATCTAGTAGCGACGGCGTTCCCTTGGGGTGAGTGGCCCCCGCTGCGGTGGATATGGTCCGCACACCGAACAGTTTGTATCTAACGGGGCAGCTATGAAGATCGAGCGCAGGTTTACCAAGGCAGGTCAGGACGCATACGCGGATCTGGAATTCACCACCACCGTCAGCGAGATTCGTAATCCCGACGGCACTGTGGTGTTCCGCAACGAGTCCGTCGAGGTTCCTGCGGATTGGAGCCAGGTGGCCTCGGACGTTATTGCGCAGAAATATTTCCGCAAAGCCGGGGTGCCCGCGAAACTGAAGCGCGTGAAGGAAAAGGGTGTGCCCGAGTTCCTGTGGCGCTCGGTACCTGATGGCGACTGCGAGAAGGTCGGTGAGACCTCCGCGCGGCAGGTCTTCGACCGTCTCGCCGGGGCCTGGGCCTATTGGGGCTGGAAGGGCGGCTATTTCTCCACCGAGGAGGATGCGCAGGCCTACTTCGACGAAATGCGCTACATGCTGGCCAGCCAGATGGCCGCGCCGAACTCGCCCCAGTGGTTCAACACCGGCCTACACTGGGCCTATGGCATTGACGGCCCGAGTCAGGGGCACTTCTACGTGGACTGGAAGACCGGCAAGCTCACCAAGTCGAAAACCGCCTATGAGCACCCGCAGCCCCATGCGTGCTTTATCCAGTCGGTCAGCGACGATCTGGTGAACGAGGGCGGAATCATGGATCTGTGGGTCCGTGAGGCGCGGCTGTTCAAATACGGCTCCGGCACCGGCACCAACTTTTCCTCGCTGCGCGGCGAGGGTGAATCGCTGTCGGGCGGTGGCAAATCCTCCGGCCTGATGGGCTTCCTGAAGATCGGCGACCGGGCGGCCGGTGCGATCAAATCCGGCGGCACCACCCGCCGCGCGGCCAAGATGGTGATCTGCGACGCCGACCACCCGGATATCGAGGACTTCATCAACTGGAAGGTCATCGAGGAGCAGAAGGTCGCGAGCCTCGTGGCCGGCTCCAAGATGCATGAGCGCGAGCTGAACGGCATCTTTACGGCGATCCGCGAGTATAGCGGCGAAGACGACGCCTTCGATCCGAAGGATAACGCCGCCCTGCGCACCGCCATCCGGTCCGCCAAGAAATGCGCGATTCCCGATACTTACATCAAGCGCGTGCTCGACTACGCGCGGCAGGGTTTCGGGTCCATCGAATTCCCGACCTATGACACCGACTGGGACAGCGAAGCCTACAGCTCGGTCTCGGGTCAGAACTCGAACAACTCGATCCGCGTCACCGATGCCTTCCTGCAGGCGGTGAAGGACGATGCCGATTGGGAGCTGATCCGCCGCACGGACGGCTCCGTCGCCAAAACGATCAAAGCGCGCGATCTCTGGGAGCAGGTGGGTCACGCCGCCTGGGCCTGTGCCGATCCCGGCATCCAGTTCCACGACACCGTGAATGCCTGGCACACCTGCCCCGAAGACGGGGAGATCCGCGGCTCGAACCCATGCTCGGAGTATATGTTCCTCGACGACACGGCCTGTAACCTTGCGTCGATGAACCTGCTGACCTTCCTGAAGGACGGCGAGTTCGATGCGGATGGCTATATGCATGCCACCCGGCTCTGGACCGTGACGCTGGAAATCAGCGTGATGATGGCCCAGTTCCCGTCAAAGGAAATCGCCCAGCGCAGCTATGATTTCCGCACGCTGGGTCTCGGCTACGCCAATATCGGCGGCCTGCTGATGAACATGGGCTACGGCTATGACAGCGACGAGGGCCGGGCGCTCTGCGGCGCGCTTACCGCGCTGATGACCGGCGTCAGCTACGCGACCTCCGCCGAGATGGCGGGCGAGCTGGGGTCTTTCCCGGGCTACGAGAAGAACGCACCGCACATGCTGCGTGTCATCCGCAACCACCGCACCGCCGCCCATGGCAAGGCCAAGGGCTACGAGGCGCTGGCGGTGAAGCCGGTGCCGCTCGATCACAAGAACTGCCCGGATCAGGAGCTCGTCTCCCGCGCCGTGGCCTCCTGGGATCGTGCGCTGGAGCTGGGCAAAAAGCACGGCTACCGCAACGCGCAGGTCTCGGTGATCGCGCCCACCGGAACCATCGGGCTGGTCATGGATTGCGACACCACCGGGATCGAGCCGGACTTTGCGCTGGTCAAATTCAAGAAGCTCGCGGGTGGCGGCTATTTCAAGATCATCAACCGCTCGGTGCCCGCAGCGCTGGAGACACTGGGCTATGGCTCGGCGGCGATCGAGGAAATTATCGCCTATGCGGTGGGTCACGCCACGCTCGGGAATGCGCCCGGCATCACCCATGCGGCGCTGATCGGCCACGGCTTTGGCCAGACCGAGATCGACAAGATCGAGGCCGCGCTGCCCTCGGCCTTCGACATCCGGTTTGTGTTCAACCAGTGGACGCTGGGCGAGGAGTTCTGCACCCGTACGCTGGGCATCCCTGCGGCGAAGCTGAACGATCCGACCTTCGACCTGCTGCGCCATCTGGGCTTCTCCAAAAAGGACATCGAGGCCGCCAACGCCCATGTCTGCGGTACCATGACGCTGGAGGGCGCCCCCCATCTGAAGGAAGAACATTACGCCGTCTTTGACTGCGCCAATGCCTGTGGCAAGATCGGCAAGCGTTACCTGTCGGTGGACAGCCACATCCGAATGATGGCCGCCGCCCAGAGCTTCATCTCCGGCGCGATCTCAAAGACCATCAACATGGCGAACACCGCCACCATCGAGGATTGCCAGAAGGCCTATGAACTGAGCTGGTCGCTCGGGGTGAAGGCCAATGCGCTCTACCGCGACGGGTCCAAACTCAGCCAGCCGCTGGCCGCTGCGCTGATCGAGGATGACGAAGAGGCCGAAGAGGTGCTCGCCAATGGCTCGGCTCAGGAAAAAGCCGTCGTCATGGCAGAGAAGATCGTCGAGAAGATCATCGTCAAAGAGGTCGCCCGTGGCCGCGAAAAGATGCCCGAACGGCGTCGTGGCTACACCCAGAAAGCCGTGGTTGGTGGCCACAAGGTCTATCTGCGGACCGGCGAATATTCCGACGGCTCCCTCGGTGAAATCTTCATCGATATGCACAAGGAAGGCGCGGGCTTCCGGGCGATGATGAACAACTTCGCCATCGCGGTCTCCGTAGGCCTGCAATACGGCGTGCCGCTGGAAGAATTCGTAGACGCCTTCACCTTCACCCGGTTCGAACCGGCGGGCATGGTGCAGGGCAACGAGGCGATCAAGAACGCGACCTCGATCCTCGACTATATCTTCCGCGAACTGGCCGTGTCCTATCTCGACCGCAGCGATTTGGCCCATGTGAAGCCCGAAGGCGATACCTTCGACGCGCTGGGCCGGGGCGAAGAAGAGGGCAAGCGGAACTTCTCCGAGGTGCCGGAGAGCACCGGGTCCTCGCCGCTCGACGTGCTGCGTCAGGTCGCCTCGACTGGCTATCTGCGGGGCCGTGCGCCCAAGGAGCTGGTGGTCATGCAGGGGGGCCGCGCCACCGAGGCCGTGGCGCTCAGCGACAACGGAGCCGTCGCCGTGGCACAGGTCGAGACCGAAACGACCGTTGCCGCCGCCCCCATGGATGCCCGCGCCAAGGCCCGGATGCAGGGCTACGAGGGCGATCCCTGCGGGGAATGCGGCAACTACACGCTGGTGCGCAACGGCACCTGCATGAAGTGCAACACCTGCGGCGGCACGTCGGGGTGTAGCTGAAAAGAATGAGGGTTGGGGGCTGGTGTCCTACCACCAGCCCCCAGCTTCCGGCATTCGCCTGGTGCGCTCGCCGGTAAGCTGTTTCGGCTCATCCGAGTCGATATGTTGATCAAACAACGTTCGGAGCAGTGATCAAGGGCGTGCTGAGTAATACAGGACTTATTCTGCAGAAATACACAGATTTGTAGATGGTCCTGTGGAAAAAATGAGGCTCAGATATGAGCAAGAAAAAGATATCAGTAATCTCTGAAAGCCGAACTGGACTGAACCAAGTGTTCGATGTTCTAGGGCAGGGTGCGGTTCGACGCGGCGAACTGGCTAACCAAGTTGAGCGTGGTCGACACCAAGGCTACCACGTACGTCGCGTCAACGGTCATAGGGTCATCGCGTCGAACCCCGACGGTTCGACCGACAACAATCTTGGTTGATCGCTAACGAGTCACGGGGCGGGTGCGCTCGCCCTGGGTGTCAGTCAGGCACAGGCAACGAAAAACGGATCGGGCAGTAATGTACAGATCCTGGCTGGCAAGACTGAGGGGCCTTCGGGCCCCTCTTTTCATCTGGAGCAGGCTCTTGAGGCCGGGCAGGTTTCGGGGAAACATGGGGGCGTGAGGGAGGCGGCGCATGGTCAGGGACAGAGAGCACAGGCTGACCGGCGCGCGGATCCGGGCGCGGCGGGCGGAGCGGCGGATGACGCAGGCCGCACTGGCCGAGGCGGCGGGGATCTCCGCCTCCTATCTGAACCTCATCGAGCATGACAAACGGCGCATTGGTGGCGGCGTTCTGGGGCGGGTGGCGCGGGCTTTGGGCACCGATCCGGCGACGCTGACGGAGGGGCTTGGCCCGGATCTCTACGCGGCGCTGGAGAGCGTGGCCGAGCGCATCCCCTCCAACCCGCCGCCCGAGCGCGACCGGATCGATGGACTGGCCACCGATTATCCCGGCTGGGCGGCGCTGATTGCCGCGCTCGATACCCGTGTCGCGGCGCTCGAACATCGGATCACGGCGCTGGGTGAACGCATGTCCCATGACCCGGTCTTGTCCGAAGCGGTACATGACGTGCTGTCCACTGTCACCGCCATCCGCTCGACCGCCGGGATTCTCGCCGAAGACGGGCTGGATCCTCAATGGCAGGCGCGATTCCATCGCAACCTGCATGAGGACAGCCAGCGTCTGGCGGACGGGGCGCAGCGGCTGGCGGGCTATCTGAATGTAGGGGAGGCCGCGAATTCGGACGCCGTCTCGCCACAGGAAGAGGTCGAGGCGTGGCTCAGCGCAAATGACTGGTCCTTGGACATGTCAGAGAGTTGCGGCTTGAGTGAGGCGGGAGAAACCGCTCTGGCGCGGCATACGGCGCGGGTCACAGCAGATGCAGACTGCCTGCCCGATGAGGCGCTGCGGGCGGCGCTGAAGGAGGTCGGGCTGGATCCGTTCCGCCTTGCAGACACGTTGGGCGCCCCGGTGACGCGTGTCATTCGGCGCCTCGCAGCACTCCCGGCACGGGCCATGCCACGCCCTCTTGGCCTGGTTGAGATCGACGGGGCCGGAGCGCTCTTGTTCCGGCGTCAGGTCACAGGGTTTCTCATCCCCCGCTACGGGGCGGCCTGTGCGCTATGGCCGGTCTTCGAGGCGCTTTTAACGCCGGCCCATCCGATCCACCGGCGCTTTCGCCAGCATGGCCGCGACACGAGGCCGCTGGAGAGCTGGAGCGCGGTGGACCTTACGCGTCCGGGAGGCCTCGCCGGGCCGGTCGTGGCGCGGGCGGTGATGCTTGTCGCGCCGCTCGAAGGGGTCGCCGGGGACGGGGTTCCGGAGACGGTCGGGGCCAGTTGCGCCCTGTGTCCGGCCCCCGCCTGTCCGGTGCGCCGGGAGTCCGCAGTGCTGTGATCGCTCACGCGGGCGGATGAGGCTTTGACAAGGCCCCGCCGGTCTCCAATACTCGCGCCAGCCAAGAGCATGTCAGATGCAGGGAGGAGGACCCGGCGTGTCCGACAGCAAGCGCGTTCTCCTGATCGAGGACGAGCCCAATATCACCGAAGCGATCCGCTTCGTGCTGACCCGCGAGGGTTGGCATGTGCAGACTCATGCCGAAGGCCGGGACGCGGTCGAGACGGTGCGCGAGCGCAAGCCCGATCTGGTGATCCTCGATGTTATGCTGCCCAACCGCTCCGGGCTGGACATTCTTGCGGATCTGAAGGCCGATGCGGATCTGCGGACGATCCCGGTGATGATGCTGACCGCGCGTGGGAGCAGCCCTGAGCGGGAAACCGCACTGAGAATCGGGGCGGATTGCTTCATGACCAAGCCATTCTCCAATCGTGAGATGCTCGACACGGTGCGTAGCCTGATGGCGGGATCGCCTTGAGCCGCGACCGTCGTCCTGCCTTTCTCGACCGCGCCCATTATCGCCGCCGGCGCGTTATGGATGCGGCGCGGGTGCTTCCATTTGCGGGGCTGTTTTTATTTTTTCTGCCCGGCCTCTACGGCAGTGACAATCCCCACTCAACGGCGAGCACAGGCCTCTTTCTGTTTGGCTCGTGGGCCGGCCTGATCGTTGCGGCGGCGTTCCTGTCGCGGCGTCTCGCCCGGATTGCCGAGGATGAGGGCTCCGGGCGCAAGACATGACGACCTTCAATCTGCTTGTCGCTGGTTGCCTGTTCTACGTGGCCACGCTGTTCGCGGTGGCCTTCATGGCCGAACGGCTGGTGGCGCAGGGCAAGGCGCGCTGGCTTCGCGCGCCCATCGTCTACACGCTGTCCCTGTCGATCTATTGCACCGCGTGGACCTTTTACGGTGCTGTGGGCTTTGCCGCCCGGTCGGGACTCGAATTCGTGACCATATATCTCGGGCCGTCGTTGGTGATGATCGGCTGGTGGCTCCTCCTGCGCAAGCTCGTGCGGATCGGCCATCAGCAGCGGATCACCTCCATCGCCGACCTGATCTCGGCCCGTTTCGGCAAGTCCAACCTTTTGGGCGGTGTCGTTACCGTGCTCGCAGTGATCGCGGCGACGCCCTATATCGCGCTGCAACTTCAGTCGGTTGCCCTGAGCTTCACAGCCGTGTCCGGCGCGGCGGAGACAGAGCCCGACCCCGCAATCGCGATCTGGGTGGCGGGTGGCCTCGCGGTGTTTACGATCCTGTTTGGCACGCGGCGGGTGAATGTGAACGAGCGCCACGAAGGCATCGTCACCGCCATCGCCGTCGAAGCGGTGGTCAAGCTGATGGCCCTCCTGGCGGTCGGCATTTTCGCCGTCTTTGTCGTCGCGGGCGGGCCGGTGGAAACCTTCCGCCTGATCGAAGCCTCCGAGATCGCCGTCTGGGAGTTTCAGCCGGGGCGCTGGCAAGCGCTGGTCTTTCTCTCGGCGGCGGCGTTTCTCTGCCTGCCGCGCATGTTCCATGTGATGGTGGTTGAAAACGCCGATGAGCGGCATCTGGCGACCGCCTCCTGGGCGTTTCCGCTCTATCTTCTGGCCATGTCGCTCTTCGTGGTGCCGATTGCGGTGATCGGTCTCGACCGCTTGCCCGAGGGCAGCAACCCCGACCTGTTTGTTCTTACCCTGCCGCTCGCAGAGAACGCTCAGGCGATTGCTATGCTGTCCTTTCTGGGCGGGTTTTCCTCCGCGACCTCCATGGTCATCGTGGCGGCGATTGCGCTTGCGACGATGATCTCGAACCACCTTGTGGCGCCGATCTGGCTGCGGTCGGGCGCTGCGGAGGAGGGGGACCTGCGCCGCGCCGTTCTCACCGCACGGCGCGCGGCCATTGTCGGCGTCCTCGCCCTTGGCTACCTCTACTACAACCTGTCGGGCGGGGGCGCGGCGCTGGCCTCTATCGGGCTCGTGTCCTTCGCGGGATCCGCACAAGTTTTGCCCGCGTTGCTCGCCGGGATCTTCTGGCGCGGCGCGACACGGGCGGGGGCGGCAACCGGGCTCTGCCTTGGCTTTGCGGTCTGGGCCTGGTGCCTGTTCTTGCCGTCCTTGCCGGTCGGGGAGGTGATCCCCGCCCATGTGATGCGCAACGGTCCGTTCGGCTTAGGCTGGCTGCGCCCACAGGCGCTCTTTGGTGTCGAGGGCTCGGACCCGTTGTTGCACGGTCTGTTCTGGTCCCTCTTTGCAAACACGCTTGGTGTGGTCGGGGTTTCGCTCGGGACGATTGCGACGCCAATGGAGCGGCTTCAGGGCGCGGCGATGGTGAATGTGGATACGGTGGGGGCAGGGCCGGTGAGCTGGCGGCCGGGGCAGGCTGACAGTGAGGATCTGCTGGTGATGACCCAGCGGATTCTCGGTCACTACAAAGCGCAGGCCCTGTTTCGCAGCGCCGCGTTGAGGCAAGGCAAGACAGGCTACCTGCCGGATGCCGATCAGATTTTCCTCGACAGGCTGGAGCGGGAACTCTCCGGTGCTGTCGGGGCCGCGACGGCCCATGCAATGCTGACCCAGATCACCGGGGGAGGGGCGGTTTCGGTCGAGGAGCTGATGCGCGTTGCCGATGAAACCCAGCAGATCATGGAGTATTCCGCCCAGCTTGAGACAAAGTCACAGGAACTGAGCCGCACCGCGGCGCGGCTCAGCGAGGCCAATGAAAAGCTTACCCGGCTTTCGGTGCAGAAGGACGCCTTCCTGAGCCAGATCAGCCACGAGCTGCGGACGCCCATGACCTCGATCCGGGCGTTTTCCGAACTCTTGCGCGACGGCGGCGAGGGCATGGCTCAGGAGGATCGCGAGCGTTTTGCCGGCATCATTTATGACGAAGCGATCCGGTTGACGCGGCTGCTGGATGACTTGCTGGATCTCGGGGTTCTTGAGAGCGGTCAGATCAGTCTTCGCCTCGATCACGTGCGGCTCGGCACATTGCTTGAGCGCGCTTTGGCGATGTCGGATCAGGCGGCACGGCTGAAGATCTATCGCCCCGGGCGCGAAGATCTGATGCTGGAAACCGATGGCGACCGGCTGGTGCAGGTGTTTATCAACCTTATCACCAACGCAGCGAAATATTGCGATGCCGACGTTCCGCGCCTCACGATTTCGGCAAAAATCGCGGAAGGGATGGCCGAGATTGACTTCGTGGATAACGGCTCCGGCGTGGCTGCCGAAGCGCGGGAAATGATCTTCGAGAAATTCGCCCGCGCCACGGATACGCGCGCGGCCGGTGGCGCCGGGCTGGGTCTCGCGATCTGCCGAGAGATCATGCTGCGCTTGGGCGGCACCATCCGCTATCTGCCTGGTCAGGGCGGGGCGGCGTTTCGCCTGACTGTGCCACTCTCGCCCGGCTGGCTGGAGGACGTCACCGCCGCCGGCCGGGCGTGAGCCTGTCTTAGGACGACACCTGTTCGCGCAGCACCGAAGCGGTGAGCGAGATCATCAGGTAGATGCCGGAGTAGATGAAGAACGCGACCAGTGTGTTCTCGAAGGCGCGTGGGTAGGACGGCTCATCCGGGGCGATTGGAGTCACCCCAAGAGACAGGTAGCGCACCTGCCGGTTTGCCTCGATCCGGGCGGTTTCGAGCTGTTGCAGCGCCTGCTGCATCAAGGCTGTCCGGGTGGTCAGCTCCGTCTCTGCGATGCGCAGTTCTGCCGTCACCTTGGCCAGAGACTGGGCGCTGTTGGTACCTTCGGTCAGCTGCGTCCGCAGTTCTGCGACGATGTCCTCCAGCCGTGAAATGTCTGCGCGCAGACCATTCACCCGCGCCTCATTGGGCTGTTCATTTGACATGAGCTGCTGCAGAGAGAGCTGCTTTTCCCGGATTTCCGTCTCAAACCGGGTGATCTGGCCAAACACCGCCCCCGATTCTGCCTCGGGATCCAGAATGCCGAGCTGTTCCTGCAAGGCCAGAACCCGCTGCTGGGCCTCGTACATCTTCAGCTCGGCGTCTTCGTAGCTCGCGCGGGCACCAGACATCTGGTCCTCCCGCATCCGCTGGGTCAGTTGGTCAACCCGTTCTTCGGCATAGCTGAGCAACCGGAGGGAAAACTCGGCAGAGGTCAGAGGATCCGCGGCAATCACCTCCATTTTGATGATGCCTTCGGTGGTGTCGTAGCCGATCTTCACGTTGTCTTCGTACAGCTTGTAGGCCTCTTCGTTTGTGGCCTCCTGAGGCAAACGACGGATCGGGTCGATAAAATCCTGCTCGAAATGATCCTTGAAGCTCAGCTCTTCGTCGAGGCGTAGCATGGCATCGCGCGAGGTCAGATAGGATTGAACTGTGATCGAATCCTGGCTGGTGGCAAAGCCGGTTCCCGCAAACAGACCTCCGAGTGAGGTCGAGCCCGCCCCGTCAGCCTGTTGAATCACGAATTCCGACTTTGTCGCGTACATTGGCGTGGCGAGGTTGTAATAGTAATAGCCCGTCATCGCGGTGGGCAGGCCGATGAAGAACGCAAGCCGCCCCATGAGCAGCGCAAAGCGGCGACGGCGCCGCCGGACCAGATCGCGGTGAATCTCGCGCAGATCGGATAGTTTCAGATCGGGATCGTCGGCTCCGTTGGTGTCGGGCAGGGCAAGGGCATTACCCTCGGCGGGCACCAGCGACTGTCCGGTCGGCAGCGCTTCGGTCGGCACAGGGGCGGGCGGCACTGTGGTGGAGTAGGTGCCACCGAATGGATCTATCCCGGCCTTGCGCAGCTGCCGCACCGCGTCGAGGTCGGAGCTGAAATCGAGGTTCTGCCGCTTTGCCAGACGCCGGGCGATCCGCAACTGCCGGTCGCTGAGACCTTCGTGCTTGATCGCGTCGAGTTCCGGGCTGTTCTCGGTGCCTTCTTCGAATACCGCATCCTGTGCGGGTTCGGCGGTCCGGTCATCACGAGCCAGCGTCTCTGCTTCGACGCGGTCAGAAGCCGCGATGGTTTCAGTATCCGATACGGCATCCGAAGACGGATCCGCCCTGTCCGAGCCTGTTGCAGAAGGTGCGGCAGAACTACGCCGCATACGGTATTTTTTACGAGGATTTGGTGTAGTCATACAGGCGTTTCGCTTCCGCAAGTGAGTCGAACATATGGATTTTGCCATTCTGCAAAACCGCGGCACAATCACAGTATCTTTCCACGATCCCGGGATCGTGGGAGACCAGAACCAGTGTGGTACGGGACAGGCGCTCCTTCAGGATCTTGCCGATAATCATATTAAATCTGGCATCCGTGGTGACTGGCGCGCTTTCGTCAATCAGATAGATATCAAACTCGATGGCCATAAGCAGCGCAAAGTTCAAACGCGCCCTCATCCCGGACGAATAGGTATTCACCGGCATCTCGAAATAATCACCGAGTTCGCAGATCCAGCGGCAATAGGCTTCCATATAATCTGGATCAATGCCGTAGATATCTGCGATGAAACGGCAGTTCTCGGCCGCAGTAAGTGATCCCTTTAGCCCCCCCATAAAGCCCAGCGGAAAGGACACCCGGGAGGTTCGCCGGATTGTGCCTTCGTCGGGCTGTTCGAGATTGGCCATCATGTTGATGAGGGTGGTTTTGCCCGTGCCATTCGGCGCCAGAATTCCCATGGACTTCCCGAGAGTCACACGAAACGACGCCTCGCTCAGAATGATCTTGCGCTGCGTCTTCGTCCAGAAGGACTTGGAGACTTTGTCGAACTCAATCATAGGCCTTGGTGCCACACCATAGGTTGTTTCGGTCTACATACGGCGTTTTGCCGACAGATGGGAGGCGCTCCCGAAAAAATGAGAAGCAACTCACCTGACACTGCGGTCGCAGCTTGTCTTGTCGGGGTCAAGGGGCTGGCCTATTCCGGACCCATGTCTGACATACAGTCCCGGATCTCCGCCTGTACGCTGTGCCGAGAGCGCTTTGCCTTGACTGCGACGGCCCATTCGCCGCGGCCCGTGGTCTGGTTCCGGTCTGGCGTGCGAATCTTGATTGCGAGTCAGGCGCCGGGGATTCGGGCCCATCTGGCGGATCGGCCGTTTCTGGATCCCTCCGGTGACCGGCTGCGCGACTGGATGGGGCTGGACCACGCACGCTTCTACGACCGTGAGCGGATTGCCATCGCGCCCATGGGATTCTGTTTTCCGGGTTACGACGCGCGCGGGTCAGACCTGCCGCCGCCGAAGATTTGTGCGGAGACTTGGAGAGACGCCGCGATGGCGGAGATCGGTCCTGTGCCGCTGACCCTGCTCATTGGCGCCTACGCGCAAAGGTGGCATCTGGGGACCCGTCACCCGCTGACCGAGACAGTGGCGGGGTGGCGCGACCATGCGCCCGCCATCTTCCCCTTGCCGCACCCGTCCTGGCGCAATACCGCATGGCTCAAGCGCAATCCGTGGTTCGAAGCCGAGCTGCTGCCCGCGTTGCGCGTTCGAATTGCTGAGGTGCTGGATGACCCTTCTCGATGATGCCTATGCGGCGATGGAAAATGCGCCCGAGGATGGCCGTGCAAGATTGGCATTCTATGCGGCCCTAGCCGGAGCGGAGGTCTATCTGCTGCTGACGCAGGAGCCTGAGCGAGGCGGTTCCCTCGATCCGCAGCTATTTGAGACGACCGAAGGCAGCTTCGTGCTGGTTTTCGACACGCTGGAGCGGTTGGCGGAGTTTGCGGGCGATCATTCGCCCTATGCCGCTCTGCCGGGGAGGGTGCTGGCAGAGATGCTCGGCGGGCAGGGCATCGGGATCGCCCTGAACCCAGACGTCGCCCCGTCGAGCCAGATTCTAGGGTCCGACGCGATGGACTGGCTGGCACAAACGACCGGCGAGCGCCCCCAAGAGGTCGAAGCTCGCCCCGAAGAGCTCTTTGCCCCCGGTGAGTTACCTGAAGCCCTGCTGACTGCTCTCGATGCCCGTCTCGCAGCGGCGCAAGGCCTGGCGGCGATGGCCTATCTGGCGCAGGTCCGTTGGCGCGATGGGGGACGCGGTCACTTGCTGGCGCTGGTTGATCCGGCTCCCGGCGCAGAGCGCGCACTGGCCCGGTCGGTCCGAGATGCACTGGTGTTCTCGGGGCTGGAGGCAGGCGTGCTCGATGTGGCATTTTTCCGCGCCAGCGACCCGGTCTCGGCGCAACTCGCCAAGGTCGGGCTGCGCTTTGACATCCCCCGCTACGAGCCCACGTCGGAGCCCAAGGCTCCCGGCATGGACCCGGACAGCCCGCCGAAACTGCGTTAATACCCTGCCTGCCGGTCCACCACATGAAGGAGCGGCAGGCCCGCCTCGGCGCGGCGGATGTTTTCGGCGATGACCGGGGCGGCCGTCTCGGGGCGGGTCTCGGAGGCGATATGAGGCGTGACGGTCACGCTCGGATGGCTCCAGAACGGATGCTCGGCGGGCAGCGGTTCGGTGTGAAATACGTCGAGCGTCGCGTGGCCAACGTGTCCGCTGTCCAGCGCCGCGAGGAGCGCTGCGTCTTCGATCAGCGCGCCGCGACCTGGGTTGATGAGGACTGCACCATCGGGCAGCACCGCCAACCGTTCCACATTCATCAACTCCTCGGTCTCCGGCGTGCGGGGCAGAAGGAGGACGAGGATTTCTGCGGCGGACAGCGCCTCGGTCAGCCCCTCTTCGCCGTGCAGGCAGCGGATGCCCGGTAGCTCCTTGGGCCGCCTCGACCAGCCGGTCACGCGGAAGTTCAACGCTGCAAGCGCCTGCGCGCAGGCCCCGCCCAGAGCACCCAGCCCGAGAACGGTGACAGAGCGGTTGCGGGCCAGTGGGGGCACGCGCGGCTCCCACCCGAGCGCGCCGGTGATATAGGGGTCCATGCCCAGATGATGACGCAGGACGTGGCCGGTCACATACTCGACCATGCCTTCGGTGAGGCCCGGATCGACCATCCGCGTCAGAGGCACGGCGAGGGTTTCATTGTCCGTGATATGCTCCACCCCGGCCCAGATATTCAGCACCGCCCGGAGCTCCGTAAACGGACGGAAGTCCTGCACTTCGGACCCCGGCGCATAGACGATGTAACGAACCGCGTCAGGCGCATGGTCCTGCGACAGATCTGCCGTGACCCCGACCTCTCGGAACGACCGCTCCAGCGGATCGCGCCACGCGTCCCACCGCTCCGCGCCTGCCGCAAACAGGATGGGGATCATTTGACGCCCCGGGGCTTATGCACATGGGCCGATTGCGCGAGGCCAAAGCCCAGCATCAGCACCAGCATGGCCGAGCCGCCATAGCTGACCAGCGGCAGAGGAACCCCCACAACCGGCGCGAGGCCCATGACCATGGCCATGTTCACTGCGAAGAACAGGAAGAACGTCGCGCCGATTCCCAGCGTAAGGAGTGAGCCAAAGCGGTCGCGGTTGCTGACTGCCGAGATGATACAGAAGGCGAGGATGCCCACATAGACGCCGAGGAGAGAAAACGCGCCAACGAATCCGAACTCTTCGGCCAGCGTCACAAAGATGAAATCCGTGTGCTTCTCCGGCAGGAAGTTCAGCCGTGACTGGGTGCCTTGCATGAAGCCGCGCCCGTTAAAGCCACCGGAGCCCAGTGCGATCTTCGCCTGCGTGATGTGATATCCGGCGCCCAGTGGGTCCGATGAGGGGTCGAGGAAGGTGTCGATGCGGCGGAACTGGTAGTCTTTCAGGAGTTGCCAGTCAGTGCCGCGGGATTTGAACACGGCGGTGACGACGCCGACTCCCGCGCCGATCACGGCGGCGAAATACCACCAGGAGACCCCTGCGAGAAACATGATGATACCACCGCCCGCAACCAGCAGGATCGACGTGCCGAGATCCGGCTGTTTCAGCACCAGCAGGGTCGGCAGGGCGATGAGGATCAGGGGCAGCAGCACCCAGATCGGACGCGAGACCTTTTTCACATCGAGCCAGTCGTAATAGGCCGCCAGCATCATCACGAGGGCTATCTTCATCAGCTCGGAGGGTTGCAGCCGCATGAAGCCGAGGTCGATCCAGCGTTGCGCACCCATGCCGACCGAGCCCACGAACTCAACCGCCACAAGCAGCGCCAGCGAGATCCCATAGGCGAGCCCCGCGAGGTTGCGCCAGATATGGATCGGGACCATGGCAACAGTGAACATTACCGCGACCCCGAGACCAAAGCGCTTCATCTGCGGCTCGGCCCAAGGGTTAAAGGACCCGCCGGCAACTGAATAGAGCATCAGGAACCCGATGCTGGCCACGGCGCAGAGCAGCAGGAAGAGCGGCCAGTTCAGGTAGAGGATCTTACGCAGCCCGGATGGAGTTCGGGCGACGGTATATTCGAGATAACTCACGCCCGGCTTCTCCCGGTCTCGCTTGGCCCGAAATCCTGCCTCAGATCAAGCTGGCCGAACGTCTCGGCGATCTCGCCTTGCTGACCAGCGGGGTAGGCGTCGAGGGGCGGCAGCTTGCCATGCAGAGCAAAAAGCAGGATGTCCCGCGCTACTGGCGCCGCCGCCGCCGAGCCACCGCCACCATGCTCAACGACGACAGAGACGGCGTATTTCGGGTTGTCAAAGGGGGCAAAGCCCACGAACAGCGCGTGATCCCGCTGTTCCCAAGGGACTTCGGAGTTCTTTACCACGACCGAGCGGACCTGACTGGTCCCGGTCTTCCCGGCGATCTGCATGCTGTCATCGGCGATGCGCGAGCGGTAGGCGGTCCCCCGGCGGCTGTTCGACACCGAAAACATCCCCCGCCGCACCAGCCGCAGGTGGTTTCGGTTCACATCGAGCGGCTCGGCGCCCACCACCGGGGTCTCGACGCCGTCGATGGACTTGATCAGCCGGGGCTGGATGGACGTGCCCGAGGCCAGCCTCGCAGTCATCACCGCCAGTTGCAGGGGGGTGGAGAGCACATAGCCCTGACCGATGGAGGCGTTGAGGCTGTCGCCCACGCGCCATTCCTGATCATAGGCGCTGCGGATCCAGTCCTTGTCCGGCATGACCCCAGCACTGACGGCCGACATGGGCAGATCGAACCGCTCCCCGATGCCAAACTTGCGCGCCGTCTCGGCGATCCGGTCGATGCCGATCCTTTGGGCAAGTTCGTAGTAATAGACGTCGCAGCTTTGCTGGAGGCTCTTTTCGAGATTAACGGTGCCGTGCCCGCCACGCCGCCAGCAATGGAAGCGCCGGTTGCCCAGCTGGGTGTAGCCCGGGCAATAGAACGTGTCCGCCGAGGAGAGCATTCCGGCCTCCATCGCGGCCATGGCTACCATCATCTTGAAGGTCGAACCGGGCGGGTAGGCGCCCTGTACGGCCTTGTTCGCAAGCGGACGATACTTGTTCTCCGTCAGATCACGGTAGTCCGGCACCGATATCCCGCGCACAAATTTATTGGCGTCGAAGGACGGCGCATTGCCGACGGCCAGCAGATCGCCATTGCGCACATCCATCACCACGGCGGCAGCGGAGAGGCCGAGGGCCAATCGCGCTTCGGTAAAGTTCTGAAGGCGGCTCTCCACCGTGAGCTGGAGATTGGCGCCGGTCTGCCCTTCATCCCGGCCCAGTTCGCGCATGACCCGTCCGGCGGCGTTCACCTCAATACTCAGCGCGCCAGCCTTGCCGCGCAGCATTTTGTCGAATTTCTGCTCGACCCCGGTCTTTCCAATCTGGAATTTCGGGATCTGCAAGAGCGGGTCGTCATCGTCCAGCCGGGACAGGTCGTAATCGGACACCGGCCCCACATAGCCGACCACATGGGCGTAGTCTTGCTCCAGCGGGTAGTTCCGCGTCAGGCCCACATCGGGTGTGATGCCGGGCAGGGCGGGTGCATTCACTGCGACCGTAGCCACATCCTCCCAGCTGCGCTGATCGGTGATGGTGACGGGTACAAAAGGCGAGCGCCGCTCAATCTCGCGCAGAGCCCGCTCGACCTCGATATCGTCGAGCTGAATAAGCTGGCGCAGATCGGAAATTGCCTTTTCCACGTCACCGGCCTCTTCGCGAACGATGACAATACGGTAATTCTGAGCATTTTCAGCCAGAGAAATGCCGTTGCGGTCAAAGATCATGCCCCGCCCGGGCGCGAGCAGCCGGATATTGACCCGGTTTTCTTCTGCAAGCAGCCGGTATTCATCGGCCTGCTCCACTTGCATTTGCCGCATCCGCCAACCCAGAAGGCCCGCCACTCCGAGCTGTACGCCGCCGAGCACCATGGACCGACGCCCGATGGTCCGGACCGAGAAATCGGTATCGTTGCGCGTGCGTCTCATATGCGGGCCTCTGCGTCTTTTTCCGCCGGGCTGGCCTGTCGTATCCCGAGACCATAGGCGTTAAACACCATCACGAAGGGGTAGGTTACCACGGTGACCGCTAGCGGCACGAGGGCTTCGCCCAGAGGTGGGTGCGGGGCTGCCAGAGCCGCCATGGCAAACCACTGAAACAGTGTCGTGCCCAAAAGCACGGCCGCAACCAAAGCCCACTCAACTACAAAAGGCTGCTCTGAGACCACGTAGGACCGCCGCCGCAGAAACTCCGTCCCAACGATCAGGGCAATCGCTCCGAGCCCCGGCGGCCCCATCAGCAGGATATCGGCACAGAACCCGGCCAGCGCGATGAGCCAGACGGGAATGTATTCGGGACGCCGGAGAACCCAGACAAAGCAGATCTGGCTGATCAGATCCGGGGCGGGGATGTCGTCGCGCCCTAAATGCAGCGGCATGAGCTGAAGAAAAATGGTCAGCACCACGAGCGACAGGAACACCGCCCAATGACCCAGCCGCCGATAGGTTACCGCGTCAACCATCGCCAGCTCCGTCGGTCAACTCACCCCTCGATTCCGGCATCGAGACAAGGGGCGTCTCGCTCAGCGGTGGCACAAGATCGCCGGTGCCGCCGATGGCTTCTGCGGGAAGGGCGCGCAGCACACGCAGGAATTCCAGACGTTCGTAATCGGCGGCCAGACGGACCCGCAACCTCCGGTCCGCTCCGATCACCAGAGAGCCGACCAGCAGACCCGCCGGGAGCATCCCGCCATCGCCGGACGTTACGACCCGATCGCCGGGCCGGACCAGATCAGTCGGTTCAAGAAAGTCGATCAGCGGCAGAAACTGATTGTTGCCGCTCAGGATGGCCTGTTGCCCCGAGGGCTGAATGGTCACCGGAACCCGGCTGTTCGAGTCCGTGAGCAGAATCACCCGGCTGGAACTGGCCCCCACGCCTGAAATGCGACCGACTAACCCCAACCCGTCAGTCGCAGCCCAGCCGTCCTGAATGCCATCCTGCGCCCCGATATTCAGCAGGACAGACTTGTTGAACGGGCTGCCCGAATCGGCGAGCACAACCCCGGTGACAAAGGTAAGCTTCGGGTCGAGGTTGACCTTGTTCAGATCCAGAAGTTTCGCGTTCTCCTGCTCAAGCTGGAGCGCGGCCTCCTTCCAGGCGCGCATCTGTTGCAACTCGCGCCGAAGCTCGCGGTTTTGTTCGTAAATCCGCGAGTAGCTCTGAAAGTTCTCAACCATCCCCATAAACTTTGTGACCGGCAGCAAGGCCCAGTCCATCGGCGGGATAACCCGATCCACGACCTCCGCCCGCATTCGTTCGGCCCGCGGGCTATCGATCCGCCAAAACACCAAGACGGCGAGCAGGCACACGATCAATGTGCCGATCAGGATCCGCCGGGTTGGGGTTGAGAAGTCATCGCTGCGCTGACGTGCCATGGCGAGATCTTACACGATCCGGGCTCAACTTTCGTAGTCGATAACGTGGCGCAGCTGTTTTTCGTACTCCATCGCCTTGCCCGTTCCGAGAGCGACGCAGTTCAGCGTCTCATCAGCAATGGAGACGGCGAGACCAGTTCGCTCCCGCAGAGCGAGGTCAAGCTCTCCCAGGAGCGCACCGCCCCCCGTCAGCATGACGCCACGATCCACAATGTCGGCAGCCAGATCCGGCGGGGTGGTTTCCAGCGCGGTCATCACGGCTTCGCAGATGGCCTGAACCGGATCGGAGAGCGCCTCGGCGATCTGTGCCTGCGTGATCTCGACCTCGCGCGGCACGCCATTCACCAGATCCCGTCCCCGGATCAGCATCGATTGCCCGCGACCGTCGGAAGGCATACGGGCCGAACCGATGGTGGTCTTGATGCGTTCGGCGGTCGCGTCGCCGATCAGGATATTCTGCTGGCGGCGCAGGTAGTTGATTATCGCTTCATCCATGCTGTCGCCGCCGACGCGGACGGAGCGCGCATACACGATATCGCCCAGCGACAGCACCGCGACTTCGGTCGTGCCGCCGCCCACATCCACAACCATGGAGCCGGTGGGATCGGTGATCGGCATGCCCGCGCCGATGGCCGCCGCGATGGGTTCGGCGATCAGGCCCGCCTTGCGCCCACCTGCGGAAATCACCGACTGGCGAATCGCACGCTTTTCCACCGGGGTCGCGCCATGGGGGACGCAGACGATGATCTTCGGCTTGGAAAAGGTCGTGCGCTTATGCACCTTGCGGATGAAATGCTTGATCATCTCTTCGGCGACGTCGAAATCGGCGATCACCCCTTGGCGCATCGGACGGATGGCCTGGATGGAACCGGGGGTCCGACCGAGCATCAGCTTGGCATCTTCGCCCACGGCAAGCACTTGCTTACGGCCATCTTTCACATGAAACGCCACCACGGAGGGTTCGTTCAGGACGATGCCGCGCCCCTTCACGTAGACGAGGGTGTTTGCCGTTCCGAGGTCGATGGCCATATCCGACGAGAAAAGGCCGCTGAGACTGCTCATATCCTAGTCCTTCCGAGGGGCAGTGCCGCGACTCTATGCCGGTCGCGCTGACGCGGCTTATATCAACCAGTCATGGTTAAGAAAGAGGCAGCAGCGAAAAACTGCGTGGGGTCACCTGATGGGATCACGGCGATGCGAGGTCAGTGGACCCGGGGCCGCGACACCGGGTCCGTTCTGAGTATCACGTTATACGGTGTCGCGATAGCTGATCGTGCGCTTATCGGCGCCTTCGGGCGTGGTTCCGCGGCGGACGATCAGCCGGTTCAGCGCCGCGATATAAGCACGGGCTGAGGCCACCACCGTGTCGGTGTCCGAGGATTGCCCTGTGACAATGCGACCGGATTCCTCCATCCGCACGGTGACGGTGGCCTGTGCGTCGGTGCCTTCGGTCACCGCATGGACCTGATAGAGCTGCAAGCGGGCGTTGTGGGGGACCAGCGCTTTGATGGCGTTGAAGGTCGCGTCTACCGGCCCGTCCCCGGTCGCGGTGATCTGCTGGGTCTCGCCCCCCACCCGCAAGGTCAGATCGGCCGATTGCGGCGCCTCGGTGCCACAGATCACCCGCAGGAATTTCAGCTCAACGTGGTCCTCGGCATCACCCTGCGCCTGCACCAGCGCCTCGATATCCTCGTCATAGACCTCTTTCTTACGGTCGGCCAAAGCCTTGAACCGCACGAAAATGTCCTGAAGCTGGTTGTCGGCCAGTTCATAGCCCAGATCCTTCAGCTTCGAACGGAGCGCGGCGCGGCCAGAATGCTTGCCCATGACGATATTGGTCTCTTTCAGACCCACATCGGCGGGGCGCATGATCTCAAACGTCTCGGCGTTCTTCAGCATCCCGTCCTGGTGGATGCCGCTCTCATGGGCAAAGGCGTTCTTGCCCACGATCGCCTTGTTGAACTGGACCGGGAAGCCCGCGACCGTGGCGACCCGGCGGGAGATATGCATGATCTTCGTGGAATCGATGCCCGTGGAGTAGGGGATGATGTCGTGGCGGACCTTCATTGCCATCACCACCTCTTCGAGCGCGGTGTTGCCCGCACGCTCGCCCAAGCCGTTGATCGTGCACTCAATCTGCCGCGCGCCGCCCTCGACAGCCGCCAGCGCATTTGCCGTAGCCATGCCGAGGTCGTTGTGACAATGGGTGGCAAAGATCACGTCGGAGGCGCCGTCCACCTCGGCGAGCAGCCGCCGGATCAGGTCCGCACTCTCGTTCGGGGCGGTGTAGCCTACGGTGTCGGGGATGTTGATCGTGGTCGCGCCGGCCTTGATGGCGATCTCGACCACGCGCCTCAGGTAGTCCCACTCGGTCCGCGTCGCATCCATGGGCGACCACTGCACGTTCTCGCAGAGATTTCGGGCGTGGGTCACGGTGTCGTGGATCCGCTCTGCCATCTCATCCATGGTCAAGTTCGGGATCGCCCGGTGCAGCGGTGAGGTGCCGATAAAGGTGTGGATGCGCGGGCTGGCGGCATGTTTCACGGCCTCCCAACAGCGGTCGATATCCTTGTAATTGGCGCGCGCCAGACCGCAGATGGTCGAGTTTTTCGAGCGCTGGGCGATTTCGGAGACGGCGGCAAAATCCCCCTCAGAGGCGATCGGAAAGCCCGCCTCGATGATATCGACGCCCATCTCGTCGAGCAGTTCGGCGATTTCCAGCTTTTCGGCATGGGACATGGTGGCGCCGGGCGATTGTTCCCCGTCCCGCAGCGTCGTGTCAAAGATCAGCACGCGCTGGGGGTTGTCGGCGATGGCCTGCTTTTCGCGGTTCATGGGTAAGGTCCTCGGATCGTGTCTGTTTCTGCTGTCCGGCGCTGGGTCCACCTCTGAGCGGCGCACCGGGAGACGGCACGCTCAGAGGCGCATAAGCAGAAGCAGGGTGTCGAGGCAATGTCTCATGGCGGCAAGATGCGACAGTTTCGGGCCGGGAACAATCCCGAAAAGCACGAAACTGTCGCGAGCCGTGTCAATGGCGGCGCCCCCGCGGGGGCGCGGCTCTTAGCGATGGCGTTTGCCCGGATGAACCGAGGCCGAGATGATTTCATCGTGGGAATGCACGATATCGTCGGCGTGATAGACGATCTTCGGGTCGGGAGGCGTGGCCACGTCGTGGTTCTTGTTCGGGTAGTCGATCTTCGACAGGAAGTGACGCATGCAGTTCAGACGGGCGCGTTTCTTGTCGTTCGACCGGATTACCGTCCAAGGCGCATCGGCGGTGTCCGTGTAGAAAAACATCGCCTCTTTTGCCTCGGTGTAGTCGTCCCACTTATCGAGGCTGGCGCGGTCCACCGGTGAGAGCTTCCACTGTTTCAGCGGGTCGTGCTCGCGCGATTTGAACCGGCGGAGCTGCTCGTCACGGGTCACCGAGAACCAGTATTTGAACAGATGAATCCCGCTGCGCACCAGCATCCGCTCAAACTCAGGGGTCTGGCGCATGAATTCGAGGTAATCATTCGGCTTACAGAAGCCCATCACTCGCTCGACGCCCGCGCGATTGTACCAGGACCTGTCGTAGAGGACCAATTCGCCGGCGGTGGGCAGGTGCTTGATATAGCGTTGGAAAAACCACTGCCCCTTTTCCTCTTCGCTGGGCTTGTTCAAGGCGACGACGCGGGAGGCGCGGGGGTTCAGGTGCTCCATAAAGCGCTTGATCGTCCCGCCCTTGCCGGCCGCATCCCGGCCCTCGAACAGGAGCACGTATTTCTGACCGGTTTCCTGAATCCAAAGCTGTGCCTTCAGAAGTTCGACCTGTAACTCAGCCTTCTGATCTTCGTACTCTTTGCGCTTCATCTTATCCGAGTAGGGATAAGTTTGCTCGAAGCCCGCAACGTTTTCGTCGCGTTCGACCTTCAGCTCAGGCACTGCCGCTTTGGCAGCGGTGGCGGGCTTTTCGGCAGTAGTGGTGGTTTTCGCGGTGGTGCTGGTGTTCGTCACATTGATCTCCGTTTGATCCGGTTCTCCTTAGCAACGAACCGTGCGACGCGCATTGACGCAGGTCAATCATTCCATCTGCCAGCGAAAAAACACTTACCAATTCAGCCTAGCGACGACCCTTGCCGTTTCCGCGACCGTTGCCGCCCCGATCATCGTCATCGTCATCGTCATCGTCACGGTCATTACTTCCGCCGTCATCATCGTCATCGTCCTGGTCATCACTTCCGCCATCGTCATCATCATCGTCGCGGTCATCACTTCCGCTGTCGTCGTCATCATCGTCATCGTCGCGATCATCGGAGCGGCCCAACCCGCGTCCGCGTCCACGGGCGTCATCCGCGACAGCGCGACCGTCCTCACGCGCCTGTTCAGCGGTGCTCTGGCCGTGGCGTCGGCCCTCACCACCTCGGTCCTCATCATCGTCGTCATCATCATCGTCATTGGCCGACACGGCCCGGACCTCGTCCGCGGTGACGACGCCATCTCTGTCGCTATCGTATTTTTCGAGAGCCCGACGGGCGCGACCGTTTCCGAATTCGCTGACGAATTCCTGCAAGCTGAGGACGCCGTCCCCATCGAGGTCCAGTGTGCCGAAGCTCTGCGCGGAAACGGGGCCTGCGAGGGCTGTCATGGCAATGGCTGCGGCGGTGGATCTGAGGAACGAACCGGACATGTGCTGTCTCCAATATGATATGTGTCACTCGCCATAGTAGCACGTTCTGAATAATCTCTGAACGATGACGGCAGGTCTCAGCACCAGAGCGCCGAAACGCCCCATGTTCTTTTTCGGTCATCCTGCTAGTTGCCCGTCAGCTAAACATAGAGGTGTGTGCATGAAGAGGGCTTTGGTGATCGGGGCCACAGGGGGCGTAGGCCGGGCGGTTGTAGCCGAGTTGCAGACACGAGGCCTCGACGTGGTCTCGCTGTCGCGGGCCGATGGGTTCGACATTACCGATGAAGACAGTGTGGTGGCGGGGCTTGCCAACGTTCCGGACCCGCTCGATCTGGTCTTTGTTGCGACAGGCGCGCTGGCCTCCACGCGTGACGCGCCGGAGAAGTCTCTCGCGGATTTCGGCGCCGACGAGGTGATCGAACAGGTGCGGCTGAACGCGCTGGGGCCTGCGCTGGTGCTCAAACACCTGCGTCCCCGGATCCCGCGTGCCGAACGATTCGTTTTTGCCTGTCTTTCGGCGCGGGTGGGGTCCATCGGCGACAACCGGCTCGGCGGCTGGTACTCCTACCGCACATCCAAAGCCGCTCTGAATGCGCTGATCCACGGGGCGGCGGTAGAGATCGCACGAACCCGGAAACAGGCGATTCTCACTTGCCTGCACCCTGGCACGGTCGAGACGCGCTTTACCCTCAATTACCCCGACCACGCCAAGGTCACGCCCCAGACCGCTGCCCGCAACCTTCTTAACGTGATCGAGGGGCTGACCCCCGCCGATTCGGGCAGGTTCTTTGACTATGCCGGAAAGGAGATCCCCTGGTGACACGGCTTATCCTCGTTCTCGGCGATCAACTGACCCGCGATGTGGCGGCGCTGCGGGAGTATCGCGATGGCGATGTGGTGGTGATGGCCGAGGTGGCCGAAGAGGCCAGCTATGTGCCGCATCACCCTAAGAAGATCGCATTTTGTTTTGCCGCCATGCGCAAATTCGCCGCCGCGCTGAAAGAAGACGGACTGAACGTCGCCTATACGACCCTCGACGATCCGGAGAACGCGGGCTCCATCACCGGCGAACTTCTGCGCCGCGCCGAAGAATTCGGCGCCACCGAGGTGATCGCCACCGAGCCCGGCGAATGGCGTCTGATCGAAGCGCTGGAGGACTGCCCGCTCGATGTGCGGCAGCTTGAAGATGACCGTTTTCTCGCATCCCATGCTCAGTTCGAGACCTGGGCCAAGGGGCGCAAAGAGCTGCGGATGGAGTGGTTCTACCGGGAAATGCGCCGCCAGACTGGTCTGCTGATGGAGGGCGGTGAGCCAGTGGGGGGGAAGTGGAACTACGACCACGACAACCGCAAGCCCGCCCCCGGTGAGGTCGATCATTCCGGTCCGATGAACTTTACCCCCGATGAGATCACCGAAGACATCCTGTCCCTCGTGGAGAGGAAATTCAGCATGAATTTCGGGACCCTTGACGGGTTCTTCTTTGCCACGGAGGCCGGTCAGGCGCGGCGGGCGCTCGCCCATTGGGTCCGCTACGCCCTGCCGAAATTCGGCGATTATCAGGATGCGATGCTGCCCGATGAGCCCTTCATGTGGCACAGCTTCATCGCGCTTTATCTCAATGCCGGGCTGCTGTCGCCGATGGAGGTCTGCCGCGCCGCCGAGGATGCGTGGAAGGCCGGAGATGCGCCGCTGAATGCCGTCGAGGGCTTCATCCGTCAGGTCATTGGCTGGCGCGAATATGTGCGTGGGATTTATTACCTGAAGGGGCCGGATTACGCGCAGGAAAACTGGCTGGACCAAAACCGCCAGTTGCCGGAGTTCTTCTGGGGTGCGGAGACGCGGATGCGCTGTATCGCCCAGACCGTCTCCCAGACCCGCGACCATGCCTATGCGCACCACATCCAACGTTTGATGGTCACCGGCAACTTTGCCCTTCTCGCGGGCATAAACCCGCAGGAGGTGCAGCACTGGTATATGAGCGTTTACGCCGACGCTTATGAATGGGTGATGTCGGCCAATGTGATCGGCATGAGCCAGTTTGCCGATGGCGGCGTGGTGGCCTCGAAACCTTATGTGTCCTCGGCCAATTATGTCGACAAGATGTCGGGCTATTGCAGCGGCTGCCACTATAAGCCAAAGGTCAAAACCGGCGAGGGCGCCTGTCCGTTCAACCTTCTGTACTGGCATTTCCTCGACCGCCACCGCGAGACGTTCAAAGGAAATCCACGCATGGGTCAGATGTATGCCACATGGGACCGCATGGCGGAGGATAAGCGCGCGACGATCCTGTCTGAGGCCGAGACCTTCCTCAATCGGATGGCGCAGGGCGGGCTGGTATGACCCTGGCCGACCGGTTTCGCGCCCATGTTCTCGCTGCTAACTCGGTGACGCTGGCCATGGAGGACTGGTGCCGGGAACATGGCATCGGCGCCTTGCCGCTGCACTCTGCCGTTCATATCCGGGCGGATGAGGCCGAGCTGCCGCGTGGGTTGGGTCTGGGCCGGGAGGCGGGCGAGGAGGTCTGTTTTCGCCAGATCACCCTGATGGCGGGCGATGTGCGGCTGCTCGATGCGGATAACTGGTTTCTGCCCGGACGCTTGCCCGCAGAGGCCGTGCGGCTCCTTCGGGAGACGGACACGCCCTTTGGGGCGGCGCTTCGGGGCGGGCGGCAAACCCGCCGCAGCGCCGAAGTCCTCTTGCCCGAGGGCGCGACGGGGCAGGGGCATCCCGCGCCCGGCGTCGCGCTGCTGACCTTGCGCGGGGTCGTATCGCTGGACGGGCGGCCCGTCTCATTTGTGGAGGAACGGTTCCGCCCCGAAGCGCTGGGCGCTCAGGCCGCCACGGACTGAAGGTCCGCGAGGGCTTCGCTGGCCAGCCGGAAAGACTTCAGTCGCGCGGCGTGGTCGTGGATCGCGCCAGTCAGGATCAGCTCATCAGGCCGGAGCCAGTCGATCAGTGACGCCAGTTGCCCCGACACATCGGTCCGTGTGCCGGTGGCGGTGACAGCCATCATATGCTGCACCCGCCCCAGCACCGGCTCTGCCACGACCGAAGTGATGTCGGCGACCGGGGCGGGCAGCTTCGACGGGCGGCCCTGCACCAGATTGGCAAAACTCTGCTCGGCGGAGCTGCGCAGATAGCGCGCCTCGTCGCGGCTTTCGGCGGCAAAGACGTTCACCGCGACCATGGCGTGGGGTTGGTCCAGTTGCGCGGAGGGGCGGAAGTTTTGACGGTAGACCGTCAACGCTTCCTCCAGCGCGTCGGGGGCAAAGTGGGAGGCAAAGGCATAGGGCAGACCCAGTTGCGCGGCGAGCGAGGCGCCGTAGAGCGACGACCCGAGGATCCAGATCGGGACGTTTGTGCCCTCGCCCGGGACCGCGCGGACCTTCGCGCTGGCCTCGATGGGGCCCAGCAGCCGTTGCAGCTCCTGCACATCCTCCTGAAAATCGTCATGGGGCCCCCGGCGGAGCGCGCGGATCACCGCCATATCGCCCCCGGGTGCGCGACCGAGCCCGAGGTCGATCCGGCCCGGGTAGAGTGTTTCGAGGGTGCCGAAGGCTTCGGCCACCACCAGAGGCGCATGATTCGGCAACATGATGCCGCCGGAACCCACGCGAATCTGGTTGGTGGCAGCGGCAATCTGGCCCAGCATCACTGCCGTGGCGGACGACGCGACACCGCGCAGACTGTGATGCTCGGCCAGCCAGAAGCGGTGATAGCTCCACTTTTCTGCGTGGCGGGCCAGATCAATCGACTGTTCAAGAGCGTCCCGCGGGGTCCCGGTATCGGTGACATGGGCGAGATCGAGAATGGAATAACGCATGAGAGATCTCCTTTGATCTCCATGTGGGCACAGCGGCCGCATGTTCCAAATCCCGCGACGCAGCGTCAGTCCGCGCGCTCAGTTCACGCCCGCAGGTTCCGTGATCTCGCCCAGAAAGCCGTCGAGCCAGATCCCCGTCTCCACCTCGCCCGACGCGTAGCGGAGCGTGCCCTGTCCATCCCGCTGGCCATCCACAAACTGGCCTTCGTAGACGTCGCCATTGGCATAGGTCGCGCGGCCCTCTCCCTCGATCCGGCCCTGGACCCATTCGCCCTCATAGCTGGAGCCGTCAGGGTAGGTGATCTTGCCCAGTCCGTCGCGCAGATCTTCGGCAAAGTCGCCCTCATAGACCGTGCCATCCGTATACCGTGCTGTGCCATCGCCCGAGCGCAGCCCGTTCGCCCACTCGCCCTCATAGGTGGAGCCGTCGGGTAGGGTGAGCGTGCCTTGTCCCGAACGCTTGGCCGCGACGAATCCGCCCTCGTAGACGGCGCCATTGGCGTATTCGGCGCGTCCCTGTCCCTCGATCTGACCGCCTGCCCAGGCACCAGCATAGCTGGAGCCGTCAGGATAGGTGACAGAGCCGGTGCCTTCGGGAAGATCTTCGGCGAACTCTCCCTCATAGACGGCGCCGTCGGGATAGGTCAGCGACCCTTGCCCCGCCATGCGCCCCGCTTGCCACATGCCTGCATAACGGTAGCCATCGGGCCGGCTGAACGTGCCGTCCCCGTTGCGAAGGTCGTCTTCGAAATTGCCTTCGAACACATCCCCGTTGGCATATTCCATGCGTCCGGGACCCTGCCGCAAACCGTTGACGAAGCTGCCGGTAAAGACATTCCCGGTCGGCATCGTCAGCGTGCCCTCGCCAGTGCGTTCGCCCGCTTGCCAGCCGCCCTCGTAGATCAGCCCATCCGGCGCCTCAAGCCGCCCCTGACCGTCGCGCAGCCCCTCTGTCACGTCGCCGGTATAAACGGATCCGTCCGCGTAAGTGATTGTCGCCGTTCCGGTCTTGGCGCCATCCTGCCACGCGCCTTCGTAAATGTACCCGTCCGGCGTCTCGAGCCGTCCTTCGCCGTGACGTTGGGCCTGACGGAACGCGCCCTCATAGCGCATGCCGTTGGGATACGTCGCGACCCCGGTGCCTTCGATCACGCCTTCACGCCACTGGCCCTCGTAGACCGACCCGTCGGCAAAGCTCATCCGGCCCTCGCCATCGGGCTTGCCGGCGGCGAACTGGCCTTCATAGACCGATCCATCGGGAAAGCGCGCTGTGCCATTGCCGCGGATCTCGCCCGCCACCCATTCGCCTTCGTAGCGGTAGCCGTTGGGCAGGGTATACGTCCCCATACCGTGCTGTTTGCCGTCTTTGAGCGTGCCCTCATAGATGCCGCCATCGGCATATTGCGTGCTCACGCTCTCCTGAGCGGCAGCGTACCCCGTCAGAGCCAGTGTTGCGGTCGTGATCCAGATCAGCGGATGTCGCACTATCGCTCCCTTCCATGCCGTTGCGTCATCTTTTTGCCCAAACGGTAGGCGGATGGTTCGGGAACGGCAACGCTTTTGCCGCAGACCCTTCCCATCCTGTGTCTTTCTTATTAGTCCCGCACTGATGCGGCCCGACCCGATGATAGCAGGTGTGTGACATGACTGACAGGTTCCGACTGACCCTCGCGCAGCTCAACCCTGTGGTGGGCGATCTGGCCGGAAATGCCGCGAAGGCGCGTGCGGCGTGGGCAGACGCAAAGGCCGCGGGCAGCGATCTGGTGGCTTTCCCGGAGATGTTTATCGCAGGCTATCAGTTGCAGGACCTCGCGTCGAAACCTGCCTTTCAGTGCGATGTCATGATGACCGTAGAGGAACTCGCCCGCGACTGTGCGGACGGCCCGGCCATTGCCATGGGATGCCTGACGGTCGAGGGCGACAAGCTCTATAACTCCTACTGGATCTGTGAGGGGGGCACGGTCACGGCCCGCCTGCACAAACACCGCCTGCCGAACGAGGACGTGTTCGACGAGGTGCGCGTCTATGACAGTGGGCCGATTTCTGAGCCCTACCAAATTGGCCCGCTCCGGATTGGGTCGCCGATTTGTGAGGATTCTTGGCATCCCGAAGTCGCCGCCGCGCTGGCTGGGCGAGGGGCGGAGATTCTGCTGGTGCCCAACGGCTCCCCCTATCGCCGGGACAAGCATGCCCTGCGCCAGCGTCTGATGCGCGAGAGGGTCGCTGAGACGGGCCTGCCGCTGGTCTATCTCAACATGTGGGGCGGGCAAGACGATCAGGTCTTTGACGGGTGCAGCTTTGCGGTAAATCCGGGCGGTAAGATTGTCCGGCAACTGGGTTTTGTCAGCGACGATGTGACCCATCTGGATTTCGAGCGGACCAGCGACGGCTGGCGCGCCGTGCCGGGCGATGTGGTCCCGGTGCCCGACGCCTATGAGGCCGATTACCGCGTCATGGTGCAGGCCCTGCGCGATTATTGCGCCAAGACCGGCTTTGGCAAAGTGCTCCTCGGCTTGTCCGGCGGCATCGATTCGGCGCTGGTGGCGGTGATTGCTGCGGACGCGCTGGGGCCGGAGAACGTGCGCTGCGTGATGCTGCCGTCGGAATATACCTCGCGCGAGTCGCTTGAGGATGCGGCGGCGGTGGCAAAAATGCTCGGCTGTCAGCTCCACGAATTGCCGATCTCGGGTCCGCGTCAGGCGGTAACCGAGGTGCTCGCGCCGCTCTTCGAGGGGATGGCTGCGGACGTCACCGAGGAGAACATCCAGTCCCGTTTGCGCGGCGTTCTGCTGATGGCACTGTCCAACAAGTTCGGCGAGATGCTCCTGACCACGGGCAATAAATCCGAGGTGGCCGTGGGCTATGCGACGATTTACGGAGATATGTCGGGCGGCTTTAACCCGATCAAGGATCTCTACAAGACCCGCGTTTTCGAGACCTGCCGTTGGCGCAACACCCATCACCGTGACTGGATGATGGGGCCTGAGGGTCCAGTGATGCCCGAGCGGGTGATCGACAAACCGCCCAGTGCGGAGCTTCGCCCTGATCAGAAAGATGAGGATTCCCTGCCGCCTTATGCCGTGCTCGACGAAATCCTGCATATGCTGATCGACGAGGATGCCTCGGTTGCTCAGGTGGTTGCGCTGGGTCATGACCGGGCCCTGGTCGAGAGGGTGGAAAAGCTGATCTACATCAGCGAGTACAAGCGTTCCCAATCCGCGCCGGGCACCCGATTGACGAAACGCGCCTTCTGGCTGGACCGGCGCTATCCGATTGTAAACCGCTGGCGCGACCGCCGCTGATCAGGACGGTTCGCCCGCGATAGCGGCCCCCGCAGCCACCTGTTCATAGGACTTGCCCGCGGCGATGAGACAGGTGGTCCCGTCGGGCTTCGTCACGGTGATGGTCCAGCTACCGCCATCGGCCGCGAAGGTTTCCATCATCCAGCCGTTCGAGGTCAGCCCCACAGAGGTCCGGACCTCGCCGTATTTCTGGCTTAGCGCATCAAGAATGCCGTCGCGTTGTCCGCATGGCTGGGTCTCGGCGAGAGCCGGAGACATGCACAGCGCGCTTGCTCCGGCGATCAGGAAGGTCAGTGCTTTGGTCATGTCAGTCTCCGATCTGTACAGACAGTGTGACCCAGCATGGTTTACGTAGGGTTGATAATGACCCGGAGATGAGAACGGTGCATTCATCATGGACGCCGCGCCGCAGCAAAACACGCTGCACCTGCGCGGAAAAGCCTTGCATGATGTGACTCGGACATGTCATCCAGCGACACAATATTACCCGGAGGTGCCCTATGACCGCAGCGACCCGTCCCTGGAGATCGGTTCTCTATATTCCCGGCTCGAACGAACGCGCGTTGGAAAAAGCGCGCTCGCTGGAGGTGGATGCGATCATTTTCGACCTGGAGGACGCGGTGACCGTGTCTGAGAAGGAGACAGCCCGCGAAACTCTGGCGAAGGAACTCCATGTTGGCGGCTACGGCGACCGGGCGACCATCGTGCGGATCAATGCGCTTGATACGTCTTGGGGCGTGGAGGATTTCGAGGCCATCGCCGATGCGGAGCCCCATGCGATCCTGTTGCCCAAAGTGAACTCCGCAGGCGATGTGCAGCGGCTGGTCGAGATGATGGAGGCTCATTCCGCCGCTGCCGAGACCCGCGTCTGGGCGATGATGGAAACCGCCCGCGCCATGTTCAACGCCGCCGAGATCGCGCGCGCGCCACGCATTGAGGGGTTTGTCATCGGGACCAACGATCTGGCCGCCGAATTGGGTTGCCAGACGGGCGGTGATCGCCTGCCTCTGATGATGGGGCTACAGGCATACCTGGCGGGCGCGCGGTCCAACGGTCTCGTTTGCGTGGATGGCGTGTTCAATGCGTTCAAGGACGAGGCGGGCTTTCGCGCGGAATGTGAGCAGGGCAAGGCGCTTGGGATGGATGGTAAAACCCTGATCCACCCGGCTCAGGTGGCGATCTGCCACGAGGTGTTCAGCCCGTCCGAGGCCGAGGTCGAGCTGGCCCGCCGCCAGATCGCGGCCTTTGAAGAGGCCGAGGCTGCGGGGCAGGGCGTTGCCGTGGTCGACGGGAAGATCGTCGAGAACCTTCATGTGGCCACCGCGCGCAAGACGCTGGCAAAGGCGGGAATTGTCGAATGACTTTACTGATTATCGGCCTCATCCTTTGGTGGGGCGCCCATATCTTCAAACGCGTCGCCCCTGACGCCCGCGCCCGCATGGGGGACAAGGGCAAGGGCGTGTTCGCGCTGCTGCTCCTGCTGTCGGTGATTCTCATGGTGATCGGCTATCGCGGTGCCGATTTCATCCCCGTCTACACCCCGCCAAGCTGGACCGTGCATCTGGTGGATCTGTTCATGATCGCCGCCATCGCCCTGTTCGGTCTTGGAAAATCGAAATCCACCCTGCGGGGCAAACTGCGCCACCCGCAGCTTACAGGCTTTGGCCTCTGGGCGTTTCTGCACCTGATCGTGAACGGCGATCTGGCCTCTGTGGTCCTCTTTGGCGGGCTTCTGCTATGGGTTTTCGTCCAGATCCCGCTGATCAATCGCGCCGAGCCTGCACCCGCTCCTTGGAAGGGTGGCAGCATGGCCGGAAATATCCGACTGCTGGTGATCTCGCTCGTCCTCTACGCCATCATTGCCGGGATCCACACGTGGCTCGGTGTCTCGCCGTTCGGGGGGTGAGCCGATGATCTACAGGTTGCTCACTGGCGACGACACGTCGGCCTTTTGCCACAAAGTGTCCGAGGCCCTGTCAAAAGGCTGGGAGCTGTACGGCTCCCCCTCCTATGCCTTTGACGCGCAGAACGGCGTGATGCGCTGCGCGCAGGCGGTGGTAAAGCACGACCACGCCCCCTACGACCCGGATATGAAGCTCGGAGCGCAATGATGACGAAGACCAATCCCGGCTATTTCTTCGAGGATTACCGCATCGGTCAGGTGATCCGCCACGCCGTGCCCCGCACTGTGGCCGAGGGGGAGAGGGCGCTCTATCACGCGCTCTACCCGGCGCGACACGCGCTCTATTCCTCCGACGCTTTCGCGCAGGATTGCGGTCTTGAGTCGAGCCCGCTGGATGATCTGATCGCGTTTCACACGGTGTTCGGTAAGACGGTTCCAGATATCTCCCTGAACGCGCGGGCTAATCTGGGCTATGCCGAGGGACGTTGGCTGTCCCCCGTCTGGCCCGGCGACACGCTGACCTCCGAGAGTGAGGTGATCGGGCTGAAGGAGAACTCCAACGGCAAAACCGGCGTTGTCTGGGTCCGCACGCGTGGCCTCAATCAGGTGGGCGAAGAGGTGCTCTCCTACGTGCGCTGGGTCATGGTGCTGAAGCGCGACCCGGCTGCGCCTGCACCTGAGACGGTCGTGCCCGAGCTGGCCAAGGTGGTCGCGCCAGAGGATCTGGTGATCCCCGAGGGGTTGAGCTTTGACGGCTATGACTTTGATCTGGCGGGTGAACCCTACCGGATGGCCGATTACGAAATCGGCGAGGTGATCGACCATGTCGACGGCGTCACCGTCGAAGAAGCCGAGCATATGATGGCCACGCGTCTGTGGCAGAACACCGCTAAGGTGCATTTTGACGCCACCTTCCGCGAGGATGGCAAGCGGTTGATCTATGGCGGTCACGTGATCTCTCTGGCCCGGGCGTTGTCCTTCAATGGGCTGGCGAATGCGCAGATGATCGTGGGTCTCAATGGCGGCGCCCATGCCAACCCGCTTTTTGCCGGGCAGACGGTGCGCGCATGGTCGGAAGTGCTGGACAAGGCAGAGACCGGCACGCCCGGTGTTGGTGCGATCCGGTTGCGGCTGGTGGCCACCAACGGACCCGGCGCGGGACTGAAGGGCGAGGACGGGAAATACCTGCCCCATGTTCTGCTCGACCTCGATTACTGGGCGCTGATGCCGAGCTGAGGGCTCTGTGATCACAGTTTTCAGAGCTGTGATCACAAAAGACGATGTTAGCGACCTGCGACCGCCGGTCCCATGCGGGTTCTGCGTGACACCGTGGCCGAAGGTGATACAACTTGGTCCAAAGGCGGGAGCGACCGCCCCAACAAAGAAGGGATCCAGATGGCTGATGTGAACCGGGGCAACCGGCCCCTGAGCCCGCACCTGCAGATCTACCGTCCGCAGCTTAACATGGTAACGTCAATTCTCACCCGCATCACCGGCAATGCGCTCATTCTGGGTGGTATCCTTGTGACCTGGTGGTTTGTCGCGGCGGCATCAGGGCCCGAAGCCTTCGAGAGTTTCAACGGTTTCCTGACCTCGTGGTTTGGTGATCTGATCCTGTTCGGTTCGCTCTGGGCGCTGTGGTATCATCTGCTTGCGGGCCTGCGTCACCTCTACTGGGATACCGGACGCGGTCTCGACAAATCCGAGATCAAGAACCTCAGCCTCGCGGTCCTCGGCGGCTCCGCCGTGCTGACCATCCTGACCGCCCTGATCGTCTGAAGGAGGCCCACATGTCTTATCTGACCGCAAGAAAGCGCGCCTCCGGGCTGGGCTCCGCCAAGTCGGGCACCGAGCATTACTGGTCGCAGACCATCTCCGCCGTGGCGCTGTTGTTCCTCGTTCCGTCCTTCATCTTTACCTTCGGGTCGGTGCTCGGCTCGTCTTATGAAGAGGTCGTGGCCTATTATTCCCGCCCCTATCCGGCGATCATCGCTCTGCTGACCCTCACGGTCGGTTGGCTGCACTTTAAGAACGGCGCGCAGGTCATGCTCGAAGATTATGTCCGCGGAATGCCCCTGAAGATCGCCGTGATCGTCCTGAACTGCATTTCCTACGCCGCGCTGGCCGCGGGTGCCCTGGGCATCCTGCGCATCGCGCTCTGAGGAGACCGAAATGGCAAGCTACGACTACGTCACCCATAATTACGATGCCATCGTCATCGGCGCCGGTGGCTCCGGCCTCCGCGCGACGCTGGGTCTGGCCGAGCAGGGGTTGAAAACCGCCTGCGTCACCAAGGTCTTCCCGACGCGCTCCCACACCGTGGCCGCGCAGGGCGGTATCGCCGCGAGCCTCGGGAATATGGGCCCCGATCACTGGCAGTGGCACCTCTATGACACGGTCAAAGGCTCCGACTGGCTGGGCGATCTGGATGCGATGGAATACCTCGCCCGTGAAGCGCCCAAGGCCGTCTATGAGCTCGACCATTATGGCGTGCCCTTCTCCCGCACTGAGGAAGGCAAGATCTACCAGCGTCCCTTCGGCGGCCATACCACCGAGTTCGGCGAAGGCCCCCCGGTGCAGCGGACCTGCGCCGCCGCCGACCGGACCGGCCACGCGATTCTTCACACGCTCTACGGTCAGAGCCTGAAACAGGGCGCCGAGTTCTTCATCGAGTATTTCGCGATCGACCTGCTGATGAGCGATGACGGCCAGTGTCAGGGCGTGGTGGCCTGGTGCCTCGAAGACGGCTCCATCCATGTCTTTAACGCCAAGATGACTGTGCTGGCGACCGGCGGCTATGGCCGGGCCTATTTTTCGGCGACCTCCGCCCATACCTGCACCGGCGACGGGGGCGGCATGGTAGCGCGCGCTGGTCTGCCGCTGCAGGACATGGAGTTTGTCCAGTTCCACCCGACTGGGATCTACGGCGCGGGCTGCCTGATCACCGAAGGCGCCCGGGGCGAGGGCGGCTACCTCACCAACTCCGAAGGTGAGCGATTTATGGAGCGCTATGCGCCGACCTATAAGGACCTCGCCAGCCGTGATGTAGTCTCGCGCTGCATGACCATGGAGATCCGCGAGGGCCGGGGCGTCGGCAAAGACGGCGACCATATTCACCTGCACCTGAACCACCTGCCCGCCGAAGCGCTGGCCGAGCGGCTGCCGGGTATCTCCGAGAGCGCCCGCATCTTTGCCGGGGTGGACGTGACGAAGGAGCCGATCCCGGTTCTGCCGACGGTTCACTATAACATGGGCGGCATCCCGACCAATTACTGGGGCGAGGTGCTGAACCCGACCGAAGGTAATCCCGACCGCGTGGTGCCCGGCCTGATGGCCGTGGGCGAGGCGGGTTGTGCCTCGGTGCATGGGGCGAACCGGCTGGGCTCGAACTCGCTGATCGACCTCGTGGTCTTTGGTCGCGCCGCTGCGATCAAGGCGGGCGAAGTTGTTGACCGGGGCGCGGCACCGGCTGCGGTGAACACCGGGCAGGTCGATAAGGCGCTCGACCGCTTCGACGGGCTGCGCCACGCCAAGGGCGGCACGCCCACCGCCGAACTGCGGCTCGAGATGCAAAAGGCCATGCAGGACGACGCGGCCGTGTTCCGCACTGACAAGACGCTCGCTCAGGGCGTCGACCGGATGTACAAAGTCGCGGAGAAAATGGACGATCTGCAGGTCACCGATAGGTCGCTGATCTGGAACACCGACCTCATGGAGACGTTGGAACTCACCAACCTGATGCCGAACGCGCTGGCGACCATCGTTTCCGCCGAGGCCCGCAAGGAAAGCCGGGGCGCTCACGCGCACGAAGATTACCCGGATCGCGACGACGAGAACTGGCGTGTGCATACGCTCGCCCGCATCAATGGCAAGGTTGAGCTCGATTATCGTCCCGTCCACGTGGATCCGCTGATCGGTCACAATGAGGGCGGCATCGACCTCGACAAGATCAAGCCCAAGGCGCGGGTCTACTGATGCGCCGGAGGTCGATGGTCACCCGCTGTTGTCTGTCAGGTGCGCTCGTTGCGGCGACGCTCCTGACGGGGTGCAGCGAGACCAAGGATGGGATCAGTCCCGACGCAACGTCGCAGGCGATCCTGCAGGTGGCCGGGGACGGGTTCACCTATGGACAAAAGAAGAGGGGCGTGCGCTGCCTGATGTTCCATGCCACGGAAGCCGAGCGCGCGGCGCTTGCGTCCGATGCGCGTCGGGGCATTGGTGCGGCTACGGTGCAGACTGTTCAGGTCATCGCCCAACGCCCTCAGACACAGCGGTGCCTGAGGGAAAGCAACGTTCTCACAAAGACCCGTTGAGGGAGACATCACATGGTGCAACTGACGCTGCCCAAGAACTCGACCATCCGGACGGGCAAGACCTGGCCGAAGCCGGAAGGCTCCACCAACCTCAAGCGGTTCGATATCTACCGCTGGAACCCGGATGATGGCGAGAACCCGCGGGTCGATACCTATTTCGTCGATCTCGACAGCTGCGGGCCGATGATGCTCGACGCGCTGATCAAGATTAAAAACGAGATCGACCCAACCCTGTCTTTCCGCCGCTCATGCCGTGAGGGCATCTGTGGCTCCTGCGCGATGAATATCGGGGGGATCAACACGCTGGCCTGTATCTTCGGCATCGACGAGGTGGATGGCGACGTAAAGGTCTATCCGCTGCCGCATATGCCGGTGGTCAAGGATCTGATTCCTGACCTGACGCATTTCTACGCTCAGCATGAAAGCGTCATGCCGTGGCTGGAGACCAAGACTAACCTGCCGCAGAAAGAGTGGCGCCAGTCCATCGACGACCGCAAGAAGCTCGACGGTCTCTATGAATGCGTCATGTGCGCCTGCTGCTCGACTTCCTGCCCCAGCTACTGGTGGAACGGTGACAAATATCTCGGCCCGGCCGCGCTGCTCCATGCCTATCGCTGGATCATCGACAGCCGGGACGAGGCGACGGGCGAGCGGCTGGACGACCTTGAAGATCCGTTCAAGCTCTACCGCTGCCACACCATCATGAACTGCACCCAGACCTGCCCCAAGGGTCTGAACCCGGCCAAGGCCATCATGCAGATCAAGAAGATGATGGTCGAACGTGCGGTCTGAGGCCGTCTGACACGAGATCCCCGGGCGGCGCCGAGACGAGCGCCGCCCGTTCTGTTTCCGGCCTTCGGGAGTGTGCCCCATGCCTGACGCCAGCTACGCCGCCAATCACCTCGCCCGGAGCCTGCGCGCCGCCAGTCTGGGTCACGCGGACGCGCCGTTTCTCGAGCACGGGCTCACCAGTGAGATCAGCAGTTATCGTAGGTTTTTCGAAGGTGCCGAGCAGATGGCGGCGGCTCTGGTCGCGCTTGGGGTAGAGCCGGGCGATAGGGTGGCCGTGCAGGCCCCGAAGACGGTGGCCATGCTGCAACTCTACGTGGGAACGGTGCTGGCCGGTGCGGTGTTTCTCCCTCTGAACACGGCCTATACCCCCGCTGAGGTCGACTATTTTCTCTCCGACGCCAGTCCCCGTGTCTTGGTCTGCGATCCCGGCGCTCTTGATGCTCTGGCCCCGGTGGCAACCGCCTGTAACGTCGCCCATGTCCTGACGCTCGGACCCGATGAGACAGGCACGCTCACCGACGCCCGCGACGAACACGCCCCCGGCTTTGCGGCGGTCCGGCGGGAGGCAAGCGATCTTGCCGCGATCCTCTATACCTCCGGCACAACGGGGCGGTCCAAGGGTGCGATGCTGACCCATGGCGCGCTGGCCTCGAACTCGGAAACCCTGCGCGATGTCTGGCGGTTCACCCGCGACGATGTGCTGATCCACGCCCTGCCGATCTACCATACCCACGGGCTCTTTGTGGCGACGAATGTGACCTTGATGGCTGCAGGGTCGTGTCTGTTTCTTCCGGGTTTCGACGCCGACGCCATCTTGCGCCTGATGCCGCGCGCCACCGCCATGATGGGCGTCCCAACCTTCTACACACGTCTGCTCCAACGTCCCGGTCTGGTCGGGGCCGCCGGTAACATGCGGCTCTTTGTCTCGGGCTCCGCGCCGCTCCTCGCGGAAACCCATGACCGCTGGCGCGAGATCACGGGCCACGCGATCCTCGAGCGCTACGGTATGACAGAGACCAACATGAACACGTCAAACCCCTATGACGGCGACCGTCGTGCGGGCACCGTGGGTTTCCCCTTGCCCGGGGTTGAGCTGAAGATCACAGACCCCGAGACCGGCTCCGAAATGCCACAGGGGGAGACCGGCATCCTCGAAGTGCGCGGTCCCAACGTCTTTGCCGGGTACTGGAAGATGCCTGAAAAGACCGCCGAGGAACTGCGCGCTGACGGGTTTTTTATCACCGGCGATCTGGGCCGGGTGGATGAAGATGGCTACGTAACCATTGTGGGCCGCGCCAAGGACCTGATCATCACCGGCGGACTGAATGTCTACCCCAAGGAAATCGAGGCCGAGATCGACGATCTTCCCGGCGTGGTCGAAAGCGCGGTGATCGGCGTCCCCCACGCGGATTTCGGAGAGGCCATTGTCGCCGTGGTGGTGCCGCAGGTTGGCACGGAAATCGACCCCGGCGATATTCTCGATGGCCTCCGAAACCGCCTCGCAGGGTTCAAGCTGCCGAAAGAGGTCATCCTCACCCCGGCGCTACCCCGCAACACCATGGGCAAGGTCCAGAAGAACATCCTGAGAGACGAGCATCAGGGCCTGTTCCGGATCTGTCGTTAGGGCGGGGCGGTCATGCGGCTCACCATCATCACGGCGGTCCGGGACGAAGCCCACAACCTCGTTGACTGGATTGCCCATCACCGGGCTTTGGGCGCCACGGATTTCCTCATCTTCACCAACGATTGCGCCGACGGCACCGAGGCGCTGCTCGACGCGCTGGCTCCTGCCGGTGTCACCCATATCCACAATGAGATCCCCGAAGGCCGCACCCCCCAATGGTCGGCTCTGAAACAGGCGCGCGCCCATCCGCTTCTGAAAGACGCGGACTGGGTGGCGGTGCTGGATTGCGATGAATACGTCAATCTCCGCTCGCCACTGAACAGCTTTGCCGGCCTCATCGCCGCTTGCGACGCCGACGCCATTGTCCTGCCATGGCGGCTCTTTGGCCATTCCGGCCATGCCCGCCGTTCTGACCTGTCGCCGCTCCGGGCCTATACGAAAGCGATCCCCGAGGACGCCCTCTATCCGGCGTTGGCGCGGTTCTTCAAAACCCTTTACCGCCCCGCCGCCTTCCGCGAACCCGGCGTCCACCGACCTAAAGCTCGTAAGGGAGACAGCCCTCGCTGGTCCAACGGCTCAGGCCAGCCCTTGCCTCCGGACTTTCGCGCCCAGCAACAGCGTATCATGCTCTGGGGTGCGCCCATGGCGACGGATCTGGTGCAGCTCAACCACTACTCCCTGCGCTCCGCAGAAGATTTCATCATCAAGCGCAGTCGCGGTTTGCCCAACCACACCGATAAGGAGGTCGGGCTCACCTATTGGGTGGAGCGCAATTTCAACAGTGTCGAGGACAAGACGATCCTCCGCCATGCCGACGCCACCGAGGCCGAAGCCACCCGCCTCCGCGCTTTGCCACAAGTGGCCGACATCGAGGCAATCGCCCGCACACACCACGCCCGCCGCTTCGAAACGTTGCTCAAAAATCCCGATCTGGCGAGGCTTTATGGACGCCTGATCCTCGCCGAGAACAGCGTTCCGCCTCCTGAGTCGCTCGCCCGCGAGCTCGTTCGCATCTACGCGGCCGCACAAACCAAAGGGGAAAGCTGACATGGGCTTCATCTTTCTGAAAATACCCCGGGGGCTGCCCGGAGGGCAGCGGGGCAGCGCCCCTCCGCCGGTTCCGTCATGCTGATGCGGTTTGAGCATATCCCGACCGTCGCTCTCGACTGGCACGATGCGGGTCGCGGAGCCGCTCTGGCGACCGTTGTCGAGACCTGGGGTTCCGCACCGCGCCCCACCGGCAGTCAGATGGCCATTTCGGGGGATGGGGAGATCGCCGGGTCGGTCTCAGGGGGATGCGTCGAGGGTGCGGTGCTGCTCGAAGCACAGGATGCAATCCAAGAGGGCGGCGCCCGCCTCCTCGAATTTGGGGTGTCCGACGATGATGCCTTTGCGGTGGGTCTTGCCTGCGGGGGGCGCATTCTGGTTCTGGTCGAACCCGTTGCCGACGGTGATCTGGCGCCCGGGCTGCTGGCCGAGCTTGTCTCAGCACGGCAGGCGCGCCGGGCGGTTGCCTATGAAGTGACACTCGACGACTTCAGCCGGCGGATCGTGGCGCCGCCTGCCCATGGTGAGCGGTTTCGTGCGGATCGGTCCGGGGTTCTGGAGGACGGGCGCAGTTTCGTCGCTATCCACAATCCCCCGCTCCGCATGGCTGTGATCGGGGGCGTGCATATCGCACAGACCCTGATTCCCATGGCGGGTTCTCTGGGCTTTGACGTGACGCTGATCGACCCGCGCGACAGTTTCGCTTCTGAGGTCCGGTTTCCCGGGGTCACGATCCGCCATGACTGGCCCGACGAGGCGCTGGCGGACCATGGGCTTGATCCCCGTACTGCGGTCATCACGCTGACCCATGATCCGAAGATCGACGATCCGGCGCTGATTGCCGCGTTGCGGTCGGAGGTCTTCTATATCGGTTCCCTCGGGTCCACCCGCACCCATGGCAAACGGCTTGAGCGGATGCGGCAGGAGGGGATTGCCGAGACTCAGCTGTCACGAATCCACGGCCCGATTGGCCTCGATATTGGGGCGCGCAGCCCGGCCGAAATCGCGGTGTCGATTGTTGCCGAGGTTGTGCAGGTCCTGCGGAGCGGTTGATCTTTGAGCATAAAAAAAGCCCGGCACACGCGCCGGGCTTTCGTAGCTTTGAGGGTCGGGCGACTACTTGAGCGGGCCGATCATCATCACCATCTGGCGACCTTCCATCTTCGGGAAGTTCTCGACCTTGCCGATCTCTTTGGTGTCCTCAGCCACGCGCTCCAGCAGTTCGCGCCCGAGGTTCTGGTGCGCCATCTCGCGCCCACGGAACCGCAGAGTGACTTTCACCTTGTCGCCGTTCTCAAGAAACTTGAACACGTTCCGCATCTTGACGCCGTAATCGTGGGTGTCGGTGTTCGGGCGGAACTTGACCTCTTTGACTTCGATCGTCTTCTGCTTTTTCCGGGCTTCGGATTCCCGCTTTTGCTGTTCATATTTGAACTTGCCGAAATCCATGATCTTGCAAACTGGCGGGTTTGCATTGGGGGAAATCTCCACCAGATCAAGCCCGGCTGCGTTGGCGAGGGTCATGGCGCGTTCGGGTGTCACGACTCCGACATTTTCCCCTTCGGGGCCAATGAGGCGAATTTCCTGGGCACGGATCCGGTCGTTGACACGGGGTCCGGTGTCGCGCGTCGGGGGCGCGTTGTGCGGTCTGCGGGCGATGGGAGGCGTCCTTTCTGATAAACTCCTACGGCCTTAAAATAACGAGCCCACCGGGCCTGTTCAAGCCGCCAAGATGCGATGAGCCGCTTATCTCACGGGAGTTTCCCGTAATCCGCTTGCCGATCCGTCGAAATACGTCATATGCCCTACCCACACTACGGAATCCGAGAAACGGAGCGTATCTATGATTACACGTATGACGTCGATCGCAGCCCTTCTGGCTGCTGGTATGGTTCTGGCCGCGTGCCAGGAAGATGAGGCCGAGACCTCCACCACCGAAGAGAGTGCGGTGGAAGAGACGGCTGCCGAAGAGGCATCGGACGCCGCTGATGCGGCGGGTGAAGCCGCTGAACATGCCGGCGAAGCAATGAAGGCCGCCGGCGAGGCCGTCGTCGAAGGCGCCAGCGCCGCTGGTAAGGCTGTCGTTGAGGCCGGTGAAGCGGTGGCTGACGCTGCCGGTGAAGCGGTCGAGGCCGCCGGTGAAATGGCTTCCGACGCTGCCGATGCCGTCAGTGACGCCGCCGAAGCGACTGTCGAAGCCGCTGGCGATGCGGTTGATGCGGCCGGGGAAATGGCCTCTGACGCTGTCGACGCCACTCAGGAAGCTGCTGCCGAAGCGGCTGATGCCGCTGAAAGTGCTGCCGAAGCGACCGCCGAGGCTGCCGGTGATGCGGTGGACGCCACCCAGGAGATGGCCTCCGACGCCGCCGAAGCGACTGCTGAGGCTGCGGATGCTGCTGTCGACGCCGCAGATGCGGCTGTCGAAGGCGCCGCCGAGGCGACCGGTGACGCTGTAGAGGCCGTTGGCGATGCCGCAGGTGCTGCGGGTGAAGCCATTGATGAGGCCACCGACAATGCGGGCGAAGCGGCTGCCGAGGCCGTTGATGACGCTCAGGAAGCTGCGGCTGACGCTGCCGAGGCGACGGGTGAGGCGGTCGAGAATGCGGCCGAAGCGACCGCCGAAGCCGCTGGCGACGCAGTAGATGCCACGCAGGAAGCGGCTGCCGAGGCCACTGAGGCCGCTGCCGAAGCGACCGCGGACGCCGCCGAAAACGTAGCGGAGGCCGCGGACGAAGCTGCTGACAACGCCGAAGCTGCCGCCGCTGAGGCCGCTGCCGAGTCCGCCGAAGCTGCGGAAGAGGCTGCCGACGCCGCCGAGGAAGCGACTGATGAGGCCGCTGCCGAAGCCAACGAGGCTGCCGCTGAGACCGAAGCAGAGGCCGATGCCGCCAGCGACGACATGGCTGAAGAGGCCGCCGAGGCTGCCGATGTCACCGAGCCGCAGCTGCGTGACATCCTGACCGTGGATGGCTTCGACTATGACAAGGCCGTTGAGGCCATTCAGGGCTCCGAGCTGAACGCGCTGGCCAAAACCGGGCTGGAGCAGGCGATCACCGCCGCCAAGGACAACCCGGACCTGCTGAAGATGGCGCTTGAGAAGGCACGCGAAGCGCTCGGCCTTCAGTAAACTCCGGTTGACCTCCTCGCGTCACAGCGGCGCGAAGAGGTCGATCTGGTAACCATCGGGGTCAGCGATCACCGCGTATCGCTGACCCCAGAATGCGTCCCAGGGCGCCTTGAGCAGCGCAAACCCCGCGCGCTCTACCTTCTCCGCCACAGCATCCACCTCCGCCGCACTGTCCATCAGCAGGGCGAAATGCGCATGATTCGAGGGGCGTGGCGGCTCTCCGATCAGTTTGGTCGCCAGGTCGTGATGGTCGATCATCAGTCGCGGCTGTCCGGGTTCGGTCTTCGGCTCCACATGCTGCGCCTCCAGATCGGCACCGTCGAATTCAAAACCCAACAGCTCATAAAAAGCGACAGTCCGCGCCATGTCGGTCGCGGTGACGCCAATGGCGTCAATGTGAACTTTTGGCATTGTGAGGCTCCCGCTTTACGGGATCGACAATCGCGCGCAGCTCAACCCGTGGCAAGCCCCGTTGCTCCGGTTATGCAGGGTCGCGGTCAACGTCGCTCAACAGGCGCCGGATGTACTTCGCTGCCACATCAAAACGGTGTTCCTTGCCCGGCAGCCGGGCCCGGGAGGCGTGATGCATAGCAACGGCGATTGAAAAAGAGGCAACCATGTCAGGGCAGATCTGCGTGGCTCCATAACCGCGAAGAACTTTGCCACAGATCTCTGGGCCGTGAAAGTACAGCAGAGAGCCCAGATCCCAGTGCTGATCCATGAGGGTGACGTCGCCGAAATCAATCAGCGCGCCGAGGTCGTCACCCGAGCAGATGAACTGTCGCTCGTGCAGATCGCTGTGGCAGAGTACACCGTGACCCTGTTGAACCCTCTCTGTGACACGTGCCAGCCGGGACAGAATCTGATCCCTTAGTTCCGGTAGTCTCGTCAGGAGCGGATGCGTGTATCCCCGCGGCCAGCATTCTGGCAGCGGATTTTCAAAGCGATGCCTGACCCCGTCCATGGGGGCCTCGCAGGGACCAATGGCGGTTCCCTCTGCCATCCCCGACGGACGCCCAAACCCACGCGCAGGGAGGTGGTGCAGCAGCGACAGGGTCTGGCCCAGCTGCACTGCCGCCCGGTCCGGCAGGCAACCGCGGGCGGGATGGACGCCATGGATGAACCGATCCAGACTCCAGTCGCGTCCGGCGATGGGCTGCAACTCCGCCGAGGTCAGAACAGGTTCTGCCACGTGACCGCCGCGGTCAAAGAGTTCACGACGGATAGCGTATCCAACCTGATCTTCTGCGCCGCGATTACCGGTCACAATCCTCAGCGCCCACGTTTTGGAGGCGCTTTCAAGCTTCCACACCTGAGCTGTCGCACCTGAGGCGACAAACGAGACGCGCGCGACGGATATCCCCGCAGGATTGAGCACGGCGCGTGCGTCTCTGAGAACCTGTTCGGCTTCCTCCATATCGTCCCCTTTGTCAGGGCCAAATGCTCCGGGAGGTGGCATCAAATTGCAATGCGGCAGACATAAAAAATGGACCCCGAAGGGTCCACTTTACCACGTCACTTCAGCTAGGGATCAGCCAACGAAAGCCTTTTCGACCACGTATTCGGCGGGGTCGCTGTTGGCGCCTTCGCGGAGGCCGTAGCTTTCGAGGATCTCTTTGATGTCCATGTTCAGTCCCATGGAACCGCAGACCATGGCGCGGTCGGTCTCGGCAGAGATGCCGTCAATGCCCAGATCGCGGAACACCTCGCCCGATTTCAGCAGATCGGTGATCCGGCCCATCTTCGGGCTCTCTTCGCGGGTGGTGGTGGGGTAGTAGACCAGCTTATCCACGCCGCCCTCGGTCAGTTCGCGCAGCATTTCGTCGGATTTGACCTCTTCGACCAGCTGGCGGCCATATTCCAGATCGGCCACTTCGCGGCAGGTGTGGGTCAGGATCACCTGATCGTAATCCTCGTAGGTCTGCGGTTCGCGGATCAGCGAGGCAAAAGGCGCGATACCGGTGCCGGTGGAGAAGAACCAAAGCCGCTTGCCGGGCAGGAGCGCGTCATGGACCAGCGTGCCTACTGGCTTGGGGCGCAGGATGATCTGGTCGCCGGGCTGTATGTGCTGGAGGCGCGAGGTCAGCGGGCCGTCCTGCACCTTGATCGAGTAGAATTCCAGCTCATCGTCCCAGGCGGGGGAGGCGATGGAGTAGGCGCGCAGGAGCGGCTTGCCGTCATCTTTCAGGAGGCCGATCATCACGAACTCGCCGGAGCGGAACCGGAGTGTCTGGGGGCGGGTCACGCGGAACGAGAACAGCCGGTCGGTCCAGTGCTTGACCGACAGGACGGTCTGGGCGTCCGGCAGGGTTTTGACCTGCGGCTTTTTCGAAGTGTCCAATGGGGTCATGTCATTCATGGGTCGTTGCGGGAGATCGGCTCCCGCCCTCTCTACAGATTGGAATGCGGTTGGGGAAGGGGCGGCTCAGCCGCGCAGGCGTGACTGATAGTCGTGAGCGCGCCAGTCGGCACGGGCCTGCCACTGATCCTCGGGCTGGCGGGCCGCCAGATCCGCGTCGATCTCCACCTCGTCAAAGCCCGAGCGGCGGGCCATGGCGTATTGATCGGCGATCACGTGACCCCGGGCGCGCAGGCGGCCCGTATAGCCCAGACGGCGGAGCTGCCGGGCGAGGGTGAAGCCGCGCCCGTCGGCAAAGCTGGGGAAGTCCACGCGGACCATCTCAGCCCCTGCGGCCAGTTCGCCGAGCGCGGCGGGGTCGGTGTCGGAGGCGAGGTCGACGACCTCGCCCTGCCAGTCATCGGAGCCGAAACCCCGGTCGGTGACGATCACGCTCATGTGTCGTTCTCCTGTTCGATCGGTCCACGCACGGCCTTGCCGTTGATGAAGTGGATGCCGCATTCCGTTTTGTCACTGCCGCGCCAGCGTCCGGCGCGCTCATCCTCGCCCTCGGCCACCGGGCTGGTGCAGGGCGCACAGCCGATGGAGGGATAGCCCTGCCGCACAAGCGGGTGGCGGGGCAGGCGGTTGTTGACGACGTAATCCTGCACGCCGTCCTTGTCCCAATGGGCGAGCGGGTTGATCTTGATCCGGTCGGCTCCGGGCTCGCGCTCAAAGAACTCCAGCTCCGCCCGTGTCCCGCCCTGAAAGCGTTTGCGCCCGGTGATCCACGCATCGAACGGCTCCAGCGCGCGGGCCAGTGGCCGGGTCTTGCGCAGAGTGCAGCAGGCGTCGGGATCGGTCTTATGCAGGTCGCCCTCGGGGTCTTCGCCGACGATCCCGGTACGGGGCGCGCGCAGGACCCGCACCTCCTCAAGCCCGAGCTTTTCGGCCAGCTCGACCTGATAGGCGCGGGTTTCGGGGAACAGCATCTCCGTGTCTATGAACAAAACCGGCGTGCGTGGATCGACGACCGAGACAAGATGCAGGAGTGCCACCGATTCCGCCCCAAAAGACGACACCATCGCCACACGGCCCACATCGCGATCCCTGAGCGCGAGGCGCAGAACGTCGATGGCGGCGTGATGCGCGTAGCGCCGGTTCAGCCCGGCGACCCGCGCATCAATCTCTGCGAGGCCAGGATCATGCCGCATCGGCGCGGTCTCCGGCCTCGGTCTCATAGAGGGCCGCTTTGAACGGCGCCATGCCGAGCCGCCGATAGGCGTCGAGGAAGGTCTCCTGGGGGCCCTCGCGCAGATCCAGATAGGCCATGAGGAGGCGCTCGATGGCGGGCACGATCTCGTCATAGGCAAAGCCTGGACCCGTGCGCGTGCCGATCACCGCATCCTCGGCGCCGGAGCCGCCCAGCGTGATCTGGTAGTTCTCCACACCGGCCCGGTCGAGGCCGAGGATACCGATATGGCCCACATGGTGGTGGCCGCAGGCGTTGATGCAGCCGGAGATCTTGATCTTCAGCGGGCCAATCTCATGCTCCAGCCGCAGCTCTTCAAAGCGCTCTGCGATCTCCGTTGCAATGGGGATCGAGCGGGCGGTCGCCAGCGCGCAGTAATCCATGCCGGGGCAGGCGATGATGTCAGAGACGAGACCGATATTCGCTGTGCCGAGACCGGCTTCCTTCAGCGCTTCGAACAGCGCGGGCAGGTCGGCGCGAGCCACATGAGGCAGAATCACGTTCTGCTCATGGCTGATGCGCAGCTCGTCATAGCCGATGGATTCGGCCAGCGCGGCAAGCACTTCCATCTGCTCCGAGGTCGCGTCGCCGGGGGTCTGGCCCGGGGCCTTCAGCGAGACGGAGACGATGGCGTGATCGTCGCGCTTATGGGCGGTGACGTTGGTGTCTACCCAAGAGCGGAACACCGGGTTGCTGTCATAGGCTACGGTGAACTCGGTCAGGTCGCGTCGGGCAAAGTCGGGCGCGGCGAACTGGGCGCGAATGCGGTCCAGCCATTCCTGATCGACACCTGAGAACTGCGGCCGGATCTCGGTAAAGCGCGTTTCGACCCGGCTCCGGATTTCCTCGATGCCGTTCTCATGAACGGTGATCTTGATCCGGGCCTTGTACTTATTATCCCGCCGACCCAGCAGGTTGTAGACCGAGACGATGGCCTCGCAATAGGGCAGCAGGTCTGCTTCGGGCAGGAACACCCGCAGTACTTTACCGATCATCGGCGTCCGGCCAAGACCACCGCCGACGAAGACGCGAAAGCCAATCTCGCCGTCCTGCTCGACGATCTGGAGGCCGATATCATGGGCGCGGATCACCGCCCGGTCGGCCTCTGCGCCGGTGACGGCAACCTTGAACTTGCGCGGCAGGAACTGGAATTCCGGGTGGTCGGTGGACCACTGGCGCAACAGTTCCGCATAGGGACGGGGATCCGTCACCTCATCGGCGGTGGCGCCCGCGAAATGGTCCGAGGTCACGTTCCGGATGGTGTTGCCCGAGGTCTGGATGGCATGCATTCCCACATCGGCCAGCGCGTCCAGCATCTCCGGCACGTCCTTGAGCTCGGGCCAGTTGTACTGGATGTTCTGGCGCGTGGTGAAATGGCCGTATCCCTTGTCCCACTTGCGCGCAATCCGGGCGAGCTGGCGCATCTGGCGCGCGTTCAGCGTGCCGTAGGGGATGGCCACCCGCAGCATGTAGGCGTGAAGCTGGAGATAGAGTCCGTTCATCAGCCGCAGGGGCTTGAACTCATCCTCGGTCAGGCTGCCATCGATGCGCCGCTCCACCTGTCCCCGGAACTGGGCTACGCGCTCGCGGAGGAAAGCTTCGTCGAAGTCGTTGTATTGATACATCACGCGCGCTCCTGCTTGCCGTGGGCATAGTTCGAAGGACCGCGGGTGCGGAACACTTCGCGGAAATGGGTTGGCTCGGGACCGGTCGCCCCGGCTTTGGCATCCGCCAGATAGGGACCGACGGCGATCTCCGGCTGCGCGGCGGCGAGGGCCAGACGCGCCTCGGCGCGGGCTTCGGTCTCGATCAGCTCGGCCTCGGAGATGTCGGCGCTCCAGTCGCCTTCCGCAGTCAGCCAGATGGCATCGCCGCGCATCAGGTGGTTGGCGGTCACGACCTTGGGGGTAAAGGGGCGGGGCATCAAAGGGCCTCCTGCAAATCGGGTGTTGAGAGGGCACGGGCCGCGCGGCGGGGCGCAAGGCCGATGAAGACGAGGGCGGGGCCGGACAGGCCGGCATTGCCGAGATCCGGCTCCAGCGTGAAGAGGCGGGTTTCCAGCACCCGCTCATCGGCGCGGCTGGCATTCTCGATCACGGTCACCGCCGTGTCGGGATTGGCTCCATGCATCAGCAGACGGCCCTGGATAAAACGTGCGGCCTTTTTGCCCATGTAAATGGCAGTCACCTCACCGGGGCGGGCGAGCGCGGCCCAGTCATGGTCGGCAAACCCCGCCACGTCATGCCCGGTCAGGAAGCGCACCGACTGGTTCCGACCCCGACGGGTGAGGCTCTGGCCGATGGAGGCGACGGCAGCGGAGGCGGCGGTGATGCCGGGCACCACGGACCAGTTCAGCCCCTCGGCCTCGACGGCCTCGATCTCTTCGTCGAGCCGTCCGAACACCGTAGGATCGCCGGATTTCAGCCGCACCACCTGTGCGCCATCGGCGACATGGCGAACGATCAGAGCGTTGATATGCTCCTGCGGAGTGTGACGGCCAAAGCCTTCTTTGCCCACGTCGATCATCTCGGCTTCGCGGCGGGCCAGTTCGAGGATCTCGGGCGAGACCAGCCGGTCAAAGATCACCACATCCGCCGCGTCGAGCGCTTTGCGGGCCTTCATGGTCAGCAGGTCCGGGTCGCCCGGGCCCGAGCCGACAAAGGCCACATGGCCTTCGGTCGCGTCGCCCTTCAGATGACGGTCGAGCAGGGATTTGAGCGCCGGGCGCAGGGCCTCTTCGCCGCCTTCGGCGAGGGCCCGTGGTCCCGTTTCGTCGTAATAGGCGGACCAGAAGTCCCGGCGCGCGCGACCAAAGGGCAACGCTTCGACGGCGTGGCGAAAGCCCTTACCGATCCGCGCGAGCGTGCCGAGATTCGGGGAGAGCCGTTCTTCGAGGTCGCGCTTGATCCGGCGGGCGAGGACAGGAGCCGCGCCCTCCGTACCGATGGCCACGGTGACCGGATCGCGGTCCACGATGGCGGGCGTGATGAAATCGGAGCCGTGGAGATTGTCCACCATGTTCACCGTCGCCCCGTCTGCGCGGGCAAGCGCCGCCACGCGGGCATCCTCGGCGTCGTCGTCATTGGCGGCGTAAAACAGTACGGCGCAGAGGGCATCGCCGGGCTCGACCGGGCGCTCGATCAGCGTCAGACGGCCCTCAAGCGCCCAGCGCATGATCTGCGGCGCGGGGTCGGGGGCGATGACGGTCACGCGGGCCTCAGTCTTCAGCAACAGGCGCAGCTTGGCCAGCGCGGCATCGCCGCCGCCCGACAGGACAATCCGGCGGCCTTCGACAGACATGAAAACGGGAAAATGTTTCATCAGGCGCTCCTCTTCGCCGAGCAATATAGAATAATTTCCCGGTTCAGAGTAGATATGGGCAACGGATAGGGATATTGTTCCGGATAACTCATCCGCGGGCGTCGACCGTTCGCCTTTTCACCGGAGAACTGAAATGAATGTCCGCCTCGACGATCTGGACCGGAAAATTCTCCGGGAAATGCAGCAGGATGCGGGACAATCCTTGGATGAAATCGCGCGCCGGACGGGCTCGTCCAAGACCCCGGTCTGGAACCGGATCCGGAAATTGCGTGAGGCGGGAATCATGGGCGCGCCGACCGTGCGGCTGGACGCGGAGGCGCTGGGGTTCGATGCGTGCTTCTTCGTGCTGATCCGCACGTCAGAGCATGAGGCGGAGTGGCAGCAGAAATTCCTCGCGGCCCTGCGTGCCCGGCCCGAGGTCCAGGAAGCGCACCGGCTGGCCGGGGATATCGACTATATCTTAAAGGTCCGCGTTCCCAATGCCCGCGCGTACGACACTTTTTATCAAGCACTTATATCTGAGGTTCGAATCCACAATGTGACCGCGCTTCTCTCCATGGAGGAGCTGAAGTTCACGACGGAACTGCCGCTATAGGTTGTTTGGCCGCAGCCCAAGGATGAGGCTTGTTAGGACCCAGTCGCGCCAACAGAATAGTTATCGCAACCTGATATCGCTAATTTGTCATGAATGGTTGACGTAAAGGCGGTCGAGGCGTCTAGAATGGCGGGTCAATACGACGCGGGGTCAACCCGCAGACCAATCAGGGAGTGATTATCGATGAAATTCATGACGACCAGCGTGCTGGCGCTGACCATTGCCGCGAGTGGCGCTTTTGCCGCCGAGCATGAGGGCGGCTGCGATGACGGCGAAACGGTCATCAAGTTCAGCCACGTCACCAATACCGACCGCCACCCCAAGGGCATCGCCGCGTCGCTGCTGCAGGAGCGGGTGAATACCGAGATGGACGGCGCCGCCTGTATGGAGGTCTACCCCAACTCGACGCTTTATAATGATGATCAGGTGCTTGAAGCCATGTTGCAGGGCGATGTGCAGCTCGCAGCGCCCTCCTTGTCGAAATTCGAAGCCTTTACCAAGCAGTTTCGCCTGTTCGACCTGCCCTTCATGTTCCTGAACATCGAGGCGGTGGACGAGTTCCAGAAATCCGAGGCCGGTCAGGCGATGAAGGATTCCATGCAGCGCCGTGGCTTGCAGGGGCTCCAGTTCTGGCACAACGGGATGAAGCAGTTCTCGGCCAACAAGCCGCTGATCGCGCCGGGTGACGCCGCTGGCCTGAAATTCCGTGTCCAGCCCTCTGACGTGCTTGTCGCGCAGATGGAAGCGCTGGATGCCTCGCCGCAGCCCATGGCCTTCTCCGAGGTGTACGGTGCGCTGCAACAGGGCGTTGTGGACGGTCAGGAGAACACCTGGTCGAACATCTATGGCCAGAAGTTCTTCGAGGTTCAGGACGGCACCACCGAGACCAACCATGGCGTGCTCGACTATCTGGTCGTGGCCTCCGTGGACTGGCTCGACGGGCTGGATGAGGGTGTCCGCGACCAGTTCCTGACCATCCTTCAGGAGGTGACCGACGAGCGCAACGCTGCCGTCGCGCAGGTCGATGCCGATGCCCGCCAGTCCGTGCTCGATGCGGGTGCCGAGATCCGTGAGCTGGACGCCGATCAGCGTCAGGCCTGGGTTGATGCGATGAAGCCTGTCTGGGAGCAGTTCACCGATGATGTGGGGCAGGAGAACATCGACGCCGCACAGAAAATCAACATGAAGATGGCCCAGTAAGGCCCTCACGCGCCCCCGGAAAATCTCCGGGGGCGTTTTTCTATTCTGCCGCGGGAAACCCCATGTCCTATGAACCGCAAGGCGCGCTGGCGGAGGCTGTCGACAGCCTTGAAAAGACCGCTATCGCATTGCTCCTTGGGCTCATGACGCTGGTGACATTCGTCAACGTCGTGCTGCGCTATCTTTTCAATTCGTCGCTTATCTGGGGGCTCGAAGTCACGCTGATCCTGTTCGCGTGGCTGGTGCTGTTCGGAATCAGCTACTGCGTCAAAGTCACTGCCCATCTGGGTGTGGACGCGCTGCTGAATGTCCTGCCGAACAAGCCGCGTTTCATTCTGACCGTCATCGCCGGGCTCTGTTGCCTCGTTTATGCCTTCCTTCTGATGAAGGGCGCGTGGGACTACTGGGCGCCTTACGCGTCTCTCGACCGCACTTCGGGACGCTGGTTCCCGATGGGGTTTGAGGAGACCCGCGATCAGGCGTGGTATGTCACCGATCAGGTGCCGATGGTTCCGTTCCTGCGCTGGCTGGAGCCGCTGATCAACATGGGCGAGGAGTATGAAAAGCTGCCCCGTGTGGTTGGCTACACCATGCTGCCGGTGGGCATCGCGCTCTTTTCCTTCCGTCTGGTGCAGGCCTTTATCGCCGTGCTCCGGGGACAGCGGGAGAGTTTCATCGTCAGCCATGAGGCCGAAGACGACGTGCACGAAGCGCAGGAAAAACTGCGCGATCAGGAGATCTGAGACATGGACGTCATTCTTCTTTTCGGCATGGTCGTCGCCTTTCTGCTGATCGGTGTGCCGATTGCGGTTTCGCTCGGCCTCAGTTCGACCCTGTTTCTGCTGTGGTTCTCGGACACGTCGCTGGCCTCCATCGCGCAGAGCTTCTATCAGGCCATGGCCGGGCACTACACGCTGCTGGCCATTCCATTCTTCGTGCTGGCCTCCAGCTTCATGTCCACGGGCGGGGTGGCGCAGCGGATCATCCGGTTCTCCATCGCGATCGTCGGGCATTTGCCGGGCGGTCTTGCCATCGCGGGCGTTTTCGCCTGTATGATGTTCGCCGCGCTTTCGGGTTCGTCGCCGGCCACCGTGGTGGCCATCGGGACAATCGTCATCGCGGGCATGCGGCAGGTGGGCTACTCCAAAGACTTCGCAGCCGGTGTGATCTGTAACGCGGGCACGCTCGGCATCCTGATCCCGCCCTCCATCGTCATGGTCGTCTACGCTTCGGCCACCGATGTGTCCGTGGGGCGGATGTTCCTTGCAGGCGTCATCCCCGGGCTGCTTGCGGGCTTCATGCTGATGGCGACGATCTATGTGATCGCCAAGATCCGCCACCTGCCCAAGGGCGAATGGCAGGGCTGGGGCGAAGTCTGGGCTGCGGGGCGCGAAGCTTCCTGGGGCCTGTTCCTGATCGTGATCATTCTGGGGGGCATCTACGGGGGGATCTTCACCCCGACCGAAGCCGCTGCGGTTGCCTCGGTCTACGCCTTCCTGATTGCCTGCTTCGTCTATCGGGACATGGGGCCGCTGGCCGCGCAGGATTTTGAGCACGCACGGATGGAGCGACGCGGCAGCGCCGTGGCACCGGGCCGCAAGGCGACGCTGCTGGAGCGCCCCTATGCGCTGGTCACGGCGTTCTTCCACCCGGACACGCGGGACACGCTGTTTGAGGCTGGCAAGCTGACGGTGACGCTGATGTTCATCATCGCCAACGCCCTGATCCTCAAGCACGTTCTGACGGACGAGCAGATCCCCCAGAGTATCGCGGGGGCCATGCTGCAGGCGGGCTTCGGGCCGATCATGTTCCTCGTGATCGTCAATGTGATCCTGCTGATCGGCGGTCAGTTCATGGAGCCCTCGGGCCTCATCGTCATCGTTGCACCGCTGGTTTTCCCCATCGCCATCCAGCTTGGGATCGATCCGATCCATCTGGGCATCATCATGGTGGTGAACATGGAGATCGGGATGATCACGCCGCCGGTGGGTCTGAACCTCTTCGTGACCTCGGGCGTGGCGAATATGCCGGTGATGGGCGTCGTCCGCGCGGCGCTGCCCTTCCTCGCCGTGCTGTTCGTGTTCCTGATCATGGTGACCTACATCCCGGTGCTCAGTACGTGGTTGCCCACGACATTCATGGGGCCGGAGATCATCACGAACTAGACGAACGCGGCCTCGGTCGTCACAACGCCCGGCCCGGGATCTCCGGGGCGGGCGTTTTCTTTTGGGGTCAGCGGCGCGGGGTCATCCGCTTGCGGCCCAGAAACACCACGATGCAGGCCAGCATGAGGGCCATGGAGACGAGGAAGGGGGCGCCGGGCAGGTGATAGCTGGTGGACTCAGCGGTGGCGAACCAGAAGACCTGGCTCATGAAAAACGGGCTGACCACCATGGCCAGGCCCCCGGCGCTGGTGAGGAGGCCCTGCAGACCGCCCTGAGCGTTGTCGGGGATCGCGCGTGACATCATGGATTGCAGGGCCGGGGGCACGATGGCGCCCAGCGCGGCCAGCGGGGCGAGGATCAGCGCGGTCCGGCCGCTTTGCACCAGCCCCATGGCGAGGAATGCCAGTGCGTTGAAACACAGCCCCCAGAGAACCGCCCCCCGGTCATCGAGTACGCGGATCACCACCCGGATCAGCAGTCCCTGAACCAGCGCCAGAGAAATGCCAAACAGCCCCAGCGAGGCGCCGATCATCCTCGGTCCCCAGCCGAATTGTTCCTGCGCAAAATAGGGCCAGATGGCCGGGTAGGCGAAGAACGCGGTCTGGTAGAGGAAGAAGAGAAGGGTAAGCCGCCCGATCCGCTCCTGACGGCCCAGATGCAAGAGGATTCCCACCGGGTTTGCCTGCCGAAACCGAAACCGGCGGCGCATCCGCCGCGTGACCGTTTCGGGCAGGACGATCAGTCCCAACAGCAGGTTCGACACCGCCAGCGCTGCGGCCCCCCAAAAGGGCGCACGCGTACCGACCTCCGCCAGTTGCCCGCCGATCAGCGGCCCGATGACGAAGCCAAACCCGAACGCCGCGCCGACCAGTCCGAACCGGGCGGTCTTTTGCTCCGGCGTTGAAATGTCGGCGATGAAGGCCGTCGCGACGGAGCGGGTCGAGGCGGCGATCCCGCCGATCATCCGACTGATCAGGACGATCCAGATGCTGCTGGCCAACGCCAGAACAACGTAGTCGAGCACCAGCACCGACAGGGTTAAAAGAAGGACCGGACGGCGGCCGTAGCGGTCTGACAGGGCGCCGAGTGCCGGGCCAAACAGGAATTGCATGCCCGCATAGGTGGTCGACAGGATGCCTCCCCAAAGCGCCGCCTGTGCCAGAGTCCCGCCGTTCAGCTCCTGAATGAGGCGCGGCATGACCGGAATCAGCAGGCCGATCCCCATGGCGTCGATCATCAGCGTGATCAGGATGAACAAAAGAGGCAGGCGCGCGCGCATCGGGGCTCCGGTCAGATCAGCTGGCTATGGCGGGACAGGTGGCTTGGGTCAAGCTGCGCTGGCCCGTGGTGGCAGCAAGGCGCCATCCGGCAATGGGATGTTCGCGCAACTCCAGCTGCGCCCGGTCAGATGTGACCGATCCGACGCAGGAACACGGTCACTGCGTCGGCCCAGTCCTCCGGCTGATCCAAGTGGGGCAGGTGGCCCGCGCCGCGGATCAGGCGGAACTCCGCCCCCGGGATCAGCTCGGCGGTCTCACGCACCAGATCAGGCGGGGTCGAGCCGTCCTCGGCGCCCGCCAGCACCAAGGTGGGCAGGCGCAGGCCAGAGGTGGGTGTGATCAGATCGGTCCCGGAGATCGCGGCGCAGCAGCCGGTATAGCCCGTCGGATCGGTGGCAGCGAGGATCGCGCGCATTGCAGCGGCCGCAGCACTGTCCCGCCGCTTTTGTCCAAACCATTTTTCCAGCGTCGCGTCGGCGATAGCCTCTGTTCCGCCTTGTTCGACAACTGCGATACGCTGGGCCCACAGGGCGGGGGTCCCGATTTTGGCGGCTGTTCCGGACAGGATCATCGCGCGCACGAGGTCGAGGCGCTTGACCGCCAGCGCCTGAGTGACCAACCCGCCCATGGAGAGGCCCAGCACCACCGCGTCGCGGACACTCAGATGGTCTAGCAAGCGCTCCAGGTCGCGGACCAGTGCCCCCATGGCATAGGGGGCGGGCGGTGCGTCTGACAGGCCGTGGCCTCTGGCGTCATAGCGGATTATCCGCAGCCCCTCGGGCAGCAGCGGCAGGACTGCATCCCAGAGCGTCAGATCGAGACCCAGCGCATGGGTCAGCACCAGCGGGGCACCCGCAGGATCGCCGTCCTCACTGTAATGCAGCCGGATGTCACCGAGATCCGCGTTGGGCATGGGTTACTCCTCCAGCGTTGCGAGGGCGCGGGTAAGGGTGGCCGGGTCAGCATTTCCGCCGGTGATCACAACCACCACGTCATCGCCTTCGATTTCATCACAGCGCCAGAGGGCAGCGGCCAGCGCGACGGCGCCGCCGGGTTCGGCGACGAGTTTCAGTCGCAGGGCGGCTTGGGCCACAGCGCGCAGAGCCTCACTGTCGGAGACGGTCAATCCGGCGCCGCAAAGCCGGTGCATGATCGGAAAGGTCAGTTCCCCCGGCGAAGGGGTCACGATGGCGTCGCAGATCGAGCCCGAAAGGGCAGCGTTCTCCTCGCGGGTGCCGGAGCGGAGCGAGCGGGTGACATCGTCGAAGCCGTCGGGCTCCACCGGGCGAACGCGGAGCTGCGGGCGGTGCGCCTCCAGCGCCAGCGCGATCCCGGAGGTCAGTCCGCCGCCCCCGCAACAAACGAGCACGTCGGCCTCCAGCCCGTCAGGCAGTTGCCGCGCCAGTTCCAGCCCCACCGTGCCCTGACCGGCGATCACCTGCCGGTCGTCATAGGGTTTGACGAGGGTCAGGCCGCGCGCCTCGGACAGCTGCCGCCCCAACGCCTCGCGGCTTTGGCCGCCCACGCGATCATAAAGCACCACCTCGGCCCCGAGAGCGCGGGTATTGGCGATCTTCAGCGCGGGCGCGTCGTCGGGCATGATGATCACTGCGGGCACGCCAAGCCGCTGCGCCGCCAGAGCCACGCCCTGTGCATGGTTGCCCGAGGAGTACGCCAGCACGCCACGGGCACGGGTCTCCGCGTCGAGTGCGGTCAAAGCCGAGGTTGCGCCGCGCAGCTTGAAGCTGCCGGTGCCTTGCAGACACTCGGCTTTGACGTGGACCCGCCGCCCGGCGATTTCATCCAGAAACGGGGAGCGCAGGACCGGGGTCTCAACGATCCGGCCCGCGATCCGTGCGTAGGCCGCTTCGATCTGTTCGATCTTCACAGAAGCGCTTTCCAGCGAGCGAGGGCCTCTGCGGCTTCCGGCTCATCCAGGAACGGCACATGTCCGCGATCAGGCACCTCGACGGCGATCATGTCCGGGCGACGCTCCTGCATTTGCGCGAGGGTCTCTTGGGTTAGCAGGTTGGAGTTCGCCCCCCGGATGCAGGCCAGCGGCAATCCCGCCAAAGCGTCGAAGAAAGGCCAGAGATCGGGGACAGCAGCCTCGATATTGGCCTTGACCTGCTCGGCCAGAGCCGGGTCATAGCTGAGGCCCAGCCCGTCCCCGGTATCGACGAACTGAGCGTGCGTGTCCTGCAACCAGCGTTCATGGGGCACGTTGTCAAAGCCCAGCATCATCTTTGCCCGAGCCCGCGCGGCCTCCTCAAACGTGCGGGAGACGGGGGCTTTGCCGATATAGCCCTTGATCATTTCGATCCCCTCCATGGCGATCTCAGGGCCGATATCGTTGAGGCAGACGCCGGTGATCCGGTCGTGCTGGGTGGCGGCGAGCGCCATTGCGATGATGCCGCCGCGAGAGGTGCCCAAAATGGCAGACTTGTCCACGCCAAGATGGTTCAGAAGCTCGATCGCATCGCGCGCTTCGATGGCGATATCATAGGTCTCGGGCGCACCCCAGTCGGACTGGCCCCGACCGCGATAGTCCATGCGGATCAGACGCATGTCGGAGAATTGCGTCGCCACGTAATCGAAATCGCGGGAATTGCGGGTGAGGCCGGCAAGGCAGAGAACCGGGGTGCCGGTGCCTTCGTCCTCGTAATGGAGGCGCAAGCCATCGGAGGTGGTGAAATCAGCCATGGAGGATCTCCGGAATGGGGGTGAGGTCTGAGAGAATGTGATGGGGGCGACCGGGCAGGCGGTCCATGGGTTGGGCCGCGCGGTTCACCCAGACGGTCTCAAAGCCATAATCGGCGGCGCAACCTGCGTCCCAGCCGTTGGAGGAGACGAAGAGCACATCGTCGCGCGTGCCGCCAAAGCGTTTGCCCACAAGGTCGTAGACGGCGTCGGCAGGTTTGAAGACGCCCACCGCCTCGACCGAGAGCACATCGTCCAGCAGCGCGCCGAGGCTGGCGGAGTTGACGGCGCCCTCCAACATGGCGGGGGCACCGTTGGAGAGGATCGCGGTGGTGTGGCCTGCGGATTTCAATGCCTGCAGCATCTCTGGCACCTCCGGGTAGGCGTCGAGCTCCCAATAGAGCGCGAGCAGCCGGGCGCGCAGCTCCGCGTCCCCATCGAGTCCGGCGGCCTCCAGCGCCCAGTCGAGCCCGTCCTGAGTTACCTGCCAAAAGTCACAATGCCGCCCGGTGACGGCGCGGAGCCACGTGTATTCCAGTTGCTTGGCGCGCCAGTCGCGGGCCAGCGCCTGCCACGCCCCGGCCAGCGCATTGCGCCCCGGCTCGGACGCCGCGCGACGGGCGGCGGCGGTCACGTCAAACAGCGTGCCATAGGCGTCGAAAACACAGATGCGTTTGGTCATGTGGGGCCTCCCGGCCAGAGGCTGGCACGGGTGCGGCGGCAGGGCAAGAGAGACGGCGGGTCAGCGGCGCAGATGGGAAGCCCGGGGAATGAGCGGGCAAGCCATACGCTCCTGGAACGGTGGAGAACCTTCGGGCTCCAGCAGCCGCTCCACACACCACTGGCCCATCTCCCGATGGGGCAGCAGGACGGTGGAGAGAGCCGGGGTCAGGTGCTGGGCGATCTCCTGATCGTCATAACCCATCACGGCGATGGCCTTGCCCACGGTTTCCCCCAGTTCCTTCAAAGCCTCGTAACACCCCACGGCGGTCAGGTCGTTGGCGCAGAAGATTGCATCGGGACGGACCCGGCTGGCCATCAGGCGCAGGGTGGCGTTGCGCCCGCCCGAGGGCAGGAAATTGCCCTCGACGATCAGCCCTGACTCGAGCGGCAGCCCGGCTTCGGTCATGGCGCGGCTGTAGCCTTCGAGCCGCTGGAGCGACGCGTCCATCCACGGCTCGCCGGTGATGAACGCAATCCGCCGGTGCCCCGCCGCGATGAGCGCGCGGGTGGCGATCTCGCCGCCGCGTCGTTCTGCCGGGACAACCGACGTCATCTGACCGGCCGCGTCGTAACAGTTCAGAAGCACCGCCCGGTGCTTCATCAGCGCTGGGGGCGGGTCCACCTCGCGCGTGAGGATCGAGCCGTAAATCACCCCCGAGACCCGGTCGGCGGCCCATTTCGACAGGATCGCCGCCTCGTAATCGGGATCGCCGCCGGTCATCACCACCTCGGCCATAACGCCGTGTTTCCACGCCTCGTCCTGAATGCCCTCGATGGAGATCGTGGCAAAGGGGCTGGTGGCCAGCTCGTCAAACATCACACCGATCGTGGGTTGGCTCACCGATTTTGGCGGGCGTCCTGCGGCGCGGGGGCGGTAGCCCAGCTCTTCGGCGGCCTTCAGCACACGCGCGCGGGTCTCTGCGCTGATCCGCATGGCCTCTTTGCCGTTCAGGACAAAGGACACAGTGCTCTGGGACACGCCCGCATGGACGGCAACGTCCTTCATTGTGGCGCGGGGGCTGACGGGATTAGAGCGGTTCGACATGATCTTACTCTACGCGGCAATCGCAGACTAATAAATATTGCTAATAATTTTAGCTCGCGGCATATTCGTATCAGGCGGGTCCGATTCGGGAGGGTCGGGCCCCGTGGAGTGATCCGGTTGGGAGGAGCCCGTGGGACAGCAGACATCCGGACGGAGAGGTTTGAGCGAAACCGGAGCGGCCCTGATCCTCATCAGCCCGTTCCTTGCCGTCTACGGTTTGTTTCTGGTCTATCCGTTTTTCAAGGGCGTCTGGATCAGCCTGCATGACTGGAACCTGCTCGAAGTCGCCTTTAACCCCGATGCAAAGGAATATGTGGGCCTGCGCAATTACGAGCGGGTCATGTGGGGCAAGGGGATCACCTGGGGCGCCTTCGCTGCCCCGGTTCTACAAATCCTCGGTCTGATCGGCATCGGCGCGGCCCTGTGGCTCGGGCGCACCGCGCGGGTCAGCCGTGCGACGGCCATCGCATTGGGCATCGCGGCGCTCTTGCTGTTCGTCTTGCCGGGCTTCCATCCGGGCGAAGGCGGGCGCTGGTACGACCGCCGCTTCTGGCCGACAGTGGGCAATACGCTGGTCTTTGTGGCGCTGGCGGTGCCGGGTGTCACCATCTCCGCACTGTTGCTGGCCGCTGCGCTGAACCGTGAAACCCGCGCCATGTCGGTGCTCAGGACGCTGTTTTTCCTGTCACAGGTGCTGTCCGTCACCGTGGTCACGCTGATCTGGCAGATCATGTTCTCCCCGCGTCAGGGCCTGATCGCCAACATCACCGAGTTGTTCGGCGGCTCGCCCATCGTGTGGCTGACGGATGAACGGTTTGCCATGGCGGCGATTGTGATCACCACGGTCTGGTGGAGTCTCGGGATCGCGATGATCCTGTTCCTCGCGGGCCTGCAAGACATCTCCAAGGACCTTTATGAGGCCGCTGCCCTCGACAATGCGACGGGGATGAAAGCGTTCTGGCACATCACTCTGCCAAACCTGAAGCGCACCATCACCCTTGTGATCGTCCTGCAAATCATCCTGCACTTTCAGGTCTTTGGGCAATCGCACCTGATGACGCAGGGCGGGCCCAACGACACAACGCAGGTGCTGGTCCGCTACATCTACCAGACGGCCTTCCGCGACAGCGAGCTGGGGCGCGCCTCGGCGATGGCGGTGTTCCTCTTTGTTATAATGGGTGGCTTTTCGATCCTGCAATTCGTGCTTGGCCGGGAGAAGGACTGATGCAGAACCGCGGTTACTACTGGCTCGTCACGCTTCTCGCCATCCCGGCTTTTATCTGGTTGGTGCCGACCCTCTGGATGGTGTCCCTGTCGCTTCAACCCAATGAGGTGCTGGCGCGAACCACGTCGAGCACTGCACTGGGGCTGGTCCCGATCCCATTCACCACCGAGAATTACGCCGCGCTGTTCGCCTTTGGCCAGACGCCGCTGTGGTTCCTGAACTCCGTTATCGTGGCGCTGGGCATGACGCTGGGGGTGCTCGCGGTCTCAACAACGGCAGGCTACGCATTGGCACGGCTCGATTTTCCACTGAAAACCCCGGTCATGGTGCTCTGCCTCATCGGCCTTATGGTGCCGGAGCAAGCGGTGTTCATCCCACTTTACACCATGTTCGCTGATCTCGGCTGGCATAACTCCTACCACGCGCTGATCCTGCCGCGCATGGCGGTGCCGATCGGCGTGTTCCTGATGATGCAGTTCTTCCGCGCAATCCCGAAGGACATCGAAGAAGCGGCCCGCATTGATGGGGTGGGATGGTTGGCGATTTTCTGGCATGTGATGCTGCCGTTGGCCCGCCCGGCCATGATGACCCTGGCCATCCTGACGTTTCTCTATGCGTGGAACGACTATCTGTGGCCGCTCGTATCGGCGCAAAAGCGCGATTATTTCACCATTACCCTCGGCCTTGCTTCGATCCAGTCGAACTTTGCCCAGTCCGAGGGGCTGGGGCGGGTCATGGCCTCCGGCGTGATCGCTTCGCTGCCGGTGGTGGTGCTGTTCCTGATCTTCCAGCGCTACGTGGTGCAGGCCATGACCGTCGGCGGAAGCAAAGGCTGACCCAAATCAAACGACAACCCAAAGGGAGGAAAACGATGAAAAAATTCCTGATGACCGCCGCCATGGCGACCTGTCTGATGAGCCCCGCGATGGCCACGGATATCTCGCTGGCGCGCTTCTTCGGTGCCTGCGAGGATGCCGGGACCGACACCAAAGCCAGCGTCGGCGAGGCGTGCATTATCCAGTCGATCATCAACGCGGCGAGCGAGCAGATTGACGGCGTGACCGTCGAGACCCTGCCCACCGATTGGGGCAATTATTATGACCAGCTGAAGGCCGCCTTTGCAGGTGGCACGCCCCCGGATGTCTTCGTCATGCACCGCCACCGGGTGCCGGAATTCGCGGGTCTCGGTGCGCTGGGCGAGATTTCCGGCGATCTGGAGGGCGTGGGCATCGACTCCGGCGACTGGAGCGAAAACGCTCTCGCTGCTGTGAGCTATGAGGATGGCGTTTACGGCGTGCCGATGGATTTCCATGCCAATCTCTGGCACGTGAACATGGAACTGATGGAGAAGGCCGGTCTGGTCGAAGACGGCAAGCCGATGCTGCCCAGCTCGCCCGAAGAGATGCTGGAGCACGCGCAGAAGGTCAAAGACGCCACCGGTCAGAACTACCTCGCCGCCGATTTCGCCCAGTTCCCCATTGGGGTGCGGCTGGTGCTGGCGATGATGTGGCAGCAGAACGCCAACATCTTTGACGCGGACGGCAACGCCACAGTGGACAGCGAGGCGGCGCGCAACGCGATCACCGCGATCACTCAGCTCTTCGATGCCGAACTGGCCGATCCTCAGCTGAACTACGCGGACAGCCAGCAGTCCTTCCTGAATGGCGAAGCGGCGATCCTCGTGAACGGCACCTGGGTGGTGGATTTCTACACCGCCGAAGCCGCCAAGGAAGAGGTCGCTCTCGATACCTACTACGCGGCTGATTTCCCGACGCTGTTCGAGACCGGCGCCACCTGGGCGGACAGCCATATGTGGGCGGTTCCCTCTACGCTGGAGGGCGAGAAGAAAGAGGCTGCACTGAAGGTTCTGGCCTTTATCAACGACCACAATATCGACTGGGCCCGCACCGGTCACATGGCGGTTCGGACCTCCGTGCTGGAGAGCGACGACTATGCCGCGCTGCCCCACCGCTCGGAATATGCCGGGACCGCTGAGATCGCCCGCGACACCCCCCCGTCCGAACGCTACGGCGCCATCCAGGACGTGCTGAACCGTGAGCTGCAGGCCATCTGGCTGACCGGCAAATCGGTGGATGACGCGCTGGCCGATGCGCAGATCGAGGTTCAGGATCAACTGGATCGCTAAGAACGACACGCCCGGCCCGGCCATGTCGGTCGGACCGGGCCTTGCCGGGGATCATTCCATGACGAGATGGAGCATCGAGCGCGCGCAAGCGTGGTGGGCGGAGCTTGGCTGGGTCTGCGGGTTCAACTACCTGCCGTCCTCTGCGGTGAATTTCCTTGAGATGTGGCACCCCGAGACGTTCGACCGGGACACCATCTCGCGCGAGCTAGTCTGGGCGGGCGAGGCGGGGTTCAACGCGGTCCGCATCAATCTGCATTATCTTGTGTGGAAACATGATGCGGACGGTCTGATGGAGCGTCTGCGCTGGTTCGTCAGGGCGGCGGCGGACCGGGGTCTCGGCGTCGTGATCTGTCCCTTTGACGACTGCGGCTTCGGCGGGTTTGAGCCGGTCTATGGGGCCCAGCCCGACCCGGTTCCGGACGTCCATAACAGCCGCGCCGTGGCGAGTCCCGGCCGCGCGGCGCTGCTGGATGGCAGCGAATGGGCCAGTTTTGGCGCCTATGTGCGAGAGGTCGTCGGAAGCTTTCGCGATGATCCGCGTGTTCTGTTCTGGGATCTCTACAACGAACCCGGCAATCGGATGATGTTTTCCGCTGACGGGTATGGGACCTATGAGCCGGACTTTACCCCGGCCAGCCTGCGCCTGATGCGTGACAGTTTTCGTTGGGCAAGGGACGAGGACCCAATGCAGCCGCTGACCGTCGGTGCCTGGGTCACCCCCGAGCCGGGCTCTGACGCAGATCCCTACCAGACCGAGGCCGACCGCATCGCGCTGGAGCTATCGGACATCATCACCTTTCACGCTTATTGGGATGCGCCCCATGTGGCGCGGTTCATTGATCATCTGGCGCAGCACGACCGGCCAATGCTGTGCACAGAATGGATGGCGCGCCCCATTGGCAGCGTGATCGACGATCAGCTGGACCTGTTCCGGGAGCGCGGCGTGGGGTGCTTTCAGTGGGGCCTCGTGCAGGGGCGCACCCAGACCAATCTGCCCTGGCCTGCGGAACTGGTCAGGCTCCATGGCGGGCACGCGGACCGCTCGGTCTGGTTTCACGACCTCTTCGATGCCGAGGGCACACCCTACCGGCCCGAAGAAGTCGCGAAAATCCGTCAGGTTGCCGGGCGCTGAGACTCAGCGCCGCTCCAGATCGTCGCCCTTGGTGACGCCACCGATGAGGGAGTAGGAGAGCAGATCGCGCATCTCCTCTGGGCGTCGGATCAACCGCTCGCGGCTCTGGCGCAAGGCCTTTTTCCGGGTGGCCTCCGTCTCCTCGACCCGCACGGCCTCATCCAGCGCCACGAAGGCAAAGCGCAGCGAGGCGCCGGAACGGGCCTGTGCAACGCGGGGCAGATCGGCGGGCAGGACGGTCCCGATCCGGGTATAACCGCCTGTCGTCTGGCATTCCGACAAGAGCACAAACGGCGTGCCATCGCCGGTGATCTGGATGTCGCCGGGGGTAATCACCTCGGACAAGACCGAGAGGCCGCCATCACTGGCAAAACCGTCCCCGTCCAGCACCAGAGGTACGCCCATCCGGTTGCCGCGCATGTCGCGCCGGAACGCGGTCTGGACAAAGCGTGTCCGTTCGGCCTCGGAGAAGAAGCCGGTCTGCAGGCTCGGCACGATGCGCACGGTGCCACCGGCAAAACGATCGGCGACCGTGAGCTTGTAGCCCACGGCAGCGGGATCCGCGTCGTGGCCGACGGGCAGGGTGTCGCCCACCGCGCAGGGGGCGCCGAGACCCGCCGCCAGATGCACGGACCGCGATCCCAGCATCTCCGGTGTCGAGATCCCGCCGCCCAGATGCAGATAGCCATAGGTGCCGGAGAGGGCGCCACCGATGCTGAGTTTCGCGCCCTTGGGCAAGAGGTGACTGGCATTCCACGCAATCGCCGCGCCATCGATCTCGGCCCGCATGGGCGCACCGGTCAGAGCGATGCGCAGGTCACATGCGGCCTCGAACACGCCGCCTGCCCCCGCCATTTCCAGCGCTGCGAGGTCTCCCGATTGCTCCAGCAGCGCCGCGCCTTCGGCAAGTGCCAGCCGGTCAGCAGCCCCTCCGCGGGACAGGCCGCGCCCGAGATAGCCGGGACGCCCCGGGTCCTGCACGGTCATCATCGGACCCGCTCGACGAATGATCAGGCTGCGGCTCATGACAGCTTCTCCCAACGGGCGCCGTCTTCGCCGGCGGGCATGGCGTGGTAGGTCTCGGGCGAGATCTGCTCGAACAGCACCTCGTCGCCGGGGCTGAGCACGAAGGGCGTGTTGCTCTCGGGTCGGAACGCGCGAAACGCTGTTTGCCCGATATGGCGCCAACCCGTGGGGGTCGAAACAGCGAACAGCACCAATTGCCGGATCGCGACCGTCAGGGCGCCTACGGGGACTTTTGCGGTGAGGCTGGTCTGGCGCGGGATGTCCCACTCGGCAGGCAGTTCTCCCAGATAAGGCTGCCCGGCGGCGAACCCGATGGTCTGCACACGGACCCGCGTCTCGGAAATCGAGCGGATCGCCTCCTCGGGGCTCATCCCGGCCATGGCGGCTGCTTCGTCGAGCTGCGGCGCGAGGTCGGTGCCGAAGACTGTGGGGATATACCAGAGGCGGCGGCCCCGGGGCAGGGGCGCAGCGTACCAGTCCTGCGAGGCGATGAGCGCTTGCAGATCTGCTTCGATGCGGGCGTGGGGGCAGGCCAGCGGATCAAAGCGCAAATAGGTCGATGTGAGAGAGGTCGAGGTTTCCTCGCATCCCGGCAAATCGGCGCTCTCAATAGCGGCGCGAAAAGCCAGAGCGGCACGGTTAGCGGCTTCGCTGAGGCGGTCGCCAAAGGTCACGAGCAGACCGTCCACGCCCACGCGGCGCAATTGCGGCTGGAGGTTGGATTTTTCGGTCATCGGGCCACGACGCCCCTGAAACCGGAAATATGGGTCCGGGAGATGAGCGTGTGGGGCATGGGCGCGTTCCGTTGATTCCGTTGCGCGTTGGTCCCATGCCGGGGGGCACCGTGTCCAGTGCCGTTACGTTAGTTCCGGAGCGCTGTGGCTCCGGAATGGTGGTCTCAGCCGGTAAAGTTCCGGCTGTCCTTGATCTGATCCCAGGCCCACACGACCTCGTTCAGCTGCTCTTCATGTCCGCGATCACCGCCGTTCATGTCGGGGTGAAGAACCTTGATCAGCGCCTTGTAGGCTTTGCGGATCTCCGGCTTCGTCGCGGTGTCCCTGACATCGAGGATCTCCAGAGCCTTTCGTTCCTTGGGCGGCAGACGACGGGTCGAGCCACCGGTGGCCTTACCCGGATTGCGGGTGGCATTGGTGCCCAGCACCTGATGCGGGTCATCCACACCCAGCCGCGCCCAGGCACGCTGTTCGTCATCGCGCCAGGGCTTCGTCTCGCGGCCCCAGACCCGATCCTTGGAGATCTGTTCGTCGAACTCTTCTTCGGTCGAGCCGTTAAAGAAGTTCCATTTCAGATTATATTCGCGAATATGCTCCTTACAGAACCAGAGATACTCGTCGAGGTGGTCGGGCGACTTGGGCGCTCGATAGAGGCCTTTTTCTTCGCAGCCCTCATGCTCGCAAACCCGCATCGAGGTTTCGAAGGCACCGGACATGCCTCTTCTGCCTCGCGGATTCCTCTTCTTGGCGGAGGATACGCTGATGTCGAAACCGAACGGGTCATTCTTGACCATACCGGGCTCCTTATTCATTCCGGGGCGACAGTCTAGACTTTTATGGCGAGAGTGAAAGAGGGGAATGACGCATGAGTGTCGCAGATAAGATTAAATCAAGGCTCGATGCCGCGTTTCAGCCGACAGAACTTGATGTGGAGGATCAGTCGGCGATGCATGCGGGCCATGCGGGGGCTCCCGCGGAGGGCGAGAGCCATTTTGCAGTCCGGATCCGTGGGGGCGGGCTTGGTGATCTCAGCCGCATTGCACGCCACCGCGCGGTGCATGACGCCATTGGCAAGGAACTCATGGCGCGCATCCACGCGCTGTCGATCGACGCGGGTTAGTTCAGGAACAGATCTGGCAGTATCGCATCTGCGACGGTGCGAACCGGTTCGGTGGCCGAAAGATCCGCAGCTTGCATGTGCCCGGCAGTCATCTCGAACGGTTCGAACGCAAAGCCTGCGTCCAACGCTTCAAGTGTCTCGTTCAGAACCGGGAGCCAATCGCCGTTGATCGCGGAGACGTCGTCCTCTGTCAGCAAAAACGTGGATTGCTTGTCCGACGAGTCCAGAGCTCCATTGCGAATCGCACGCAATGAGTGTGTCACAGACCGCTCAAGAGCGGAAAACGGTGCGCCTTCCAGCCGGGTTTTGACTTCGTGCAACAGCCGCAATCCGTCGAGGTTCAGGGACCGATTGGGGTCGCTTACGTTCTTCTGAAAATCTCCTCGTCTGTCGCGCCCGACACCAATCCAGTCGAGGAAGGTGTCGATCAGATCGTCAGCGCCGTACTCCACGATATTCACAGACGACACTGACGCGTTGGCCTTCCATCGGGCAATATGGGTCGTCAGATCGAAGAATCGGAACACCTCGGCGTTCGTGGGTCCGGCGTTTCTGAAGTCATCGATGGTGGTCCGGTGAGACTTCAGCATCTGGTTGCGCCAGGAATTCAGCCATTTCACGGGATGCCGCACGACGAGCATCAGGTCGACCGCCTCGTGTCCCGCAGTGATCTTTCGACACATATCCGCGTCCGCCAGATATCCGGTCTCATAAGACAGAACCGGTCGATACGGCCCCTCTGACAACTGCGCCAGCCGATTTTTATGGCGCGGACCAAACCGCTCGAATATGTCCTGATGCCAGACACCGCCGGACAGTTTGGTTGGATACACACGATCAAATTCGCGCAACATCAATGCGTTATTGGTGCAGAAAGTTTGAATCGCTTTAGATCCGGTCTTTTGCATCCCAAGATGAATAAACATTGAACGTCCCCGGCTTTGCACAGAGTAAAAAGGCCTAGTTAATTTTCAACGTTTTCTCAAGTCTTGGGTTACAGACCTAGCTTTTCCTTCACGATCTGGTTAACTGAGCCGGGGTTCGCCTTGCCGCCGGTGGCCTTCATCACCTGACCCACGAACCAGCCCGCGAGTTTCGGGTTGGCCTGCGCCTTTTCCACCTGTGCCGGGTTGGCGGCAATCACCTCATCCACAGCGGCCTCGATGGCGCCGGTGTCGGTCACCTGCTTCATGCCGCGGGATTCGACGATCACGGCTGGATCGCCGCCTTCGGAATAGACGATCTCGAACAGGTCCTTGGCGATCTTGCCGGAGATGTCACCGGCCTTGATCAGGGACACGATTTTCCCCAGTTGCTCCGCCGAGACGGGGCTTTCGGTGATGTCGTGGTCCTCTTTCTTCAACCGGCCAAACAGCTCGTTGATCACCCAGTTGGCGCTGAGTTTGCCGTCGCCTGAGACTGCCGCGACCTCTTCAAAGAACGCGGCATTCTCGACCTCAGCCGTCAGCACCCCCGCGTCATATTCGGTCATGCCGTACTCTGTCACAAAGCGGGTCTTCTTCTCATCCGGCAGTTCGGGGAGCGACGCAGCGATCTCGTCCACCCAGGCCTGCTCGATTTCTAGCGGCAGAAGGTCGGGATCGGGGAAGTAGCGGTAGTCGTGGGCTTCTTCCTTCGACCGCATGGAGCGGGTCTCGCCCTTGTCGGGGTCAAAGAGCCGGGTCTCCTGCACCACCTCGCCGCCATCCTCGACGATGGCAATCTGGCGCCGCGCCTCGATCTCGATGGCCTGCTGGATAAAGCGCATGGAATTCATGTTCTTGATTTCGCAGCGCGTACCCAGATGGGAGAAATCTCCGGTTTCCTGATATTTCTCGTAATCGCCGGGACGACAGACCGAGACGTTCACATCGGCCCGCAGGTTGCCGTTCTGCATGTCGCCGTTGCAGGTGCCGAGGTAGCGCAGGATCTGGCGCAGCTTGCCCACATAGGCGGCGGCCTCTTCGGGGCCTCGAATGTCGGGGCGGGAAACGATCTCCATCAGCGCCACGCCGGTGCGGTTGAGGTCCACAAAGGACATGGACGGGTCCATGTCGTGGATCGACTTGCCCGCGTCCTGCTCCAGATGAATGCGCTCGATCCGCACCCGCCGCGCCACGCCGGGGCCCATATCGACGATCACTTCGCCTTCGCCGACGATGGGTTCATAGAGCTGGCTGATCTGGTAGCCCTGCGGCAGGTCGGGATAGAAGTAGTTCTTGCGGTCGAAGGCCGAGCGCAGGTTGATCCCTGCCTTCAGCCCCAGCCCGGTTTTCACCGCCAGAGCCACGCAGCCCTCGTTGATCACCGGCAGCATGCCCGGCATACCCGCATCCACAAAGGCCACGTTCGAGTTTGGCTCGGCGCCGAATTTCGTCGAGGCGCCGGAGAACAGCTTGGCATTCGAGGCGACCTGCGCGTGCACCTCAAGGCCGATAACCAGCTCCCAGTCTTCTTTGGCGCCCTGAATCACTTTGGGCTTCGGCGGCTCATAGGTCAGATCGAGCATCTGGGCTGGCTCCTGTGGCGAACGGTTCGGCTGTGGGAGGTAGCGCCCCTTCGTCATTTGCGCAAGCGGCGGCGGACCGCCGATCGCTCCCTTACGTCACTGGCAGGAGACCGCCGATCCCATCTGGACAGGGTAGGCAGGGGCGGGACGGCTCAACTACATACCGATCCGCCGGCCACACTGTCGGTGCTGCCCTATAGGTTTCCATGCGACGTTTGATTCTCTCGCTGAGCTTGCTTGCCCTGTCCGCCTGCGCGGACCTGACCACGACGACCGAGGCCCCCGAACCGGAGTCGCCTGCCGTCGAGCAGACCCCCGTCATGCGGTGGGATTTCCGGCCCAATGGCGAAAACTGGACCCGCGCGACCCTGAACGCGCTGGACAGCCACGGCGCAGTTCTGCCCTCCATGGTCCCTGCGGACATTGCGACCTGGTGCCCGGGCTACACGACTCAAACCCGTGAGAATCGCGCAGCTTTCTGGGCCGGGCTGTTTTCCGCACTGGCCAAGCATGAGAGCACCTGGCGCCCCGAGGCTGTTGGTGGCGGTGGGCTGTGGTACGGTCTGGTGCAGATCGATCCGCGCACGGCCCGCGCCTATAACTGTCGCGCCCAGAGCGGCGAGGCCCTGAAGAACCCCGAAGCCAACCTGAGCTGCGGCGTGCGTATTGCAGCCAAGCAGGTGTCCAAGCGCGGAACGGTCAATCGCGGAATGCGCGATTGGGGGCCGTTCCACAGCAGCGCCAAGCGCGCCGAGATGTCCGCATGGACCCGCGCGCAGGACTACTGTCAGCCGGTCTGAGGCAGACGCGATAAAGAGACGGAGGTGCTAACTTGTTGTTAGCGCCTCTTTCTTTATAGTTTGACGTTATGCGTACCCTCTTGGCGATTCTCTCGATACTCGCAGGCCCGATCTGGGCCGAAGAGGTGCGCCCGAAACCCCGCCCCGCCCCGGACTTCATCCCTGTGACCCGATGGGATCACCGGAGCGAGGCGGATGACTGGAGCCGCGCCGCGTTGCAGGCTCTGAAAACCCACGGGAGAAGTCTCGTGCGGACGGTGCCCCGTGACATCGCCCAGTGGTGCCCCGGCTACGAGCACGCCTCGGACGCGGCGCGCCGGGCATTCTGGGTCGGTTTGTTGTCCGGTGTCGCGAAATACGAAAGCACCTGGAATCCTCGCGCCGTGGGTGGGGGGCAGTGGTACGGGCTGATGCAGATCTGGCCCACCACGGCGCGCCATTTCGGCTGTCGGGCCCAGAACGGGGCGGCGCTGAAAGACGGCAGCGCGAACCTGTCCTGCGCCATCCGGATCCTGTCGAAGACGATTCCCCGGGACGGGGTTGTCCATGCCCGCTCGCCCCGCTGGTCCGGGGTCGCGGCGGATTGGGCGCCCATGCGCAAGCCCGGCGCACGGCGCGATATTCGCAAATGGGTGCGCGGTCAGCATTACTGCCAGCTCACGGCCAGCCCGCGTCCGGTTCCGCGTCCTGTTGCAGAGATCGAGATCTACGGACCGCAACCGCTTGATGTTGAGCTGACTGATGCGGGGTAACGCTCAGGACGAGCCAGACACCCAGCTGGGACGCCGGGTCATATCGACCAACGACACTTCGGGCGCGTGACGCCCGCCCAGCGACAGGGTCGCCTTGCGGAGCAATTCGATGGAGGCATCTGCGTCTTTCGAAAGTGCGGAGGGCGAAATTGGGTCGCCTACCGTCACCCGATAGGGCTGCTCGGCCTTATTCAGCGTCTCGTGGAACAGAGTGATGTCACGCAACGATGGATGAATGAAATCAAACAGATAGAACAGCGCCGAATTGCGTGCACGGATGTTCACCGGGATGATCGGCACGTCAAACTTACGCGCGATCATCGCCGCTGACGTCATCCAGGGTCGCTCATAAAGGCGCAGGCCCCGCCGTTTCGCCAGACGCCCTGACGGGAAGATAATCCCAAGCCGGTTTTCATTCATCGCCTTGCGCGTATAGGCCATGGTCTCGCGCATTTTCGCGTGGTTGCGCTTGTCCTCGCGCCATTCGACCGGAGCGATCATCACCTCCAGTTGCGGAACCACCTTCAGGATGTCGGAATTGGCGTAAAAGAACAGATCGGGCCGCGCCTCGCGCAGCAGATGATACAGCACCACTCCGTCGGCGATGCCTGTCGGGTGGTTACACACCATGAGCGCGCCGCCGTGACGCGGGATCCGATCAAAGCCTGTGACCTCCACGTCACGGGCGAGCATGTGACCCAGACGAGTCATCATTGCATCCCCGGACCAGTCCTCCATCTCGTTGGCCAGAGCGATTGTTTTGTCATAGCTCAGCATCTTGTGCAGAACCCGGCGCGCCGCCGCCACGGCAGGCCCCGGCTGGTCGAGCCACGCGGCGCGTTCGACGATCTGCTCGTCAATCCGATCCTTTATGGTCATGGCTCACCCACTTGCATTTGCTCAGCACGTTTTGGTGTCTCGGGAGCGAAAAGGCAAGAAATGTGTAAAATTTCACATCTCCGGGATCAACTTTGCCGTGTCAGCTTTCGAGGATCCTCCGGACCATTTCACCGGTATCGCGCGACAGGGTGGCGGCCTCTGAAATCCGACGCAAGGCCGCCTCCGCGAGGGCTTTGCGGTCCGCGTCGTAGCGGCGGAACGTCTGGAACACCGTCATGGTCCGCGCGGCCACCTGCGGCACGACCGGATCCATGCGCAGGATCCACTCGGCGACAAACGCGTAGCCCGATCCGTCGCCCGCATGGAAACCCGAGTGATTCGCACCTAGCGCGTGAACCACGGCGCGGAAGCGGTTGGGGGTCTTCCAGGTGAAGTCTGGATCATCGGCCAGCTCTCGTGCGATGCCGACGCCGGTTTCTCCGGGCGCGGTGCCGACCTTCAGCGCAAACCATTTGTCCATCACCAGCCGGTCGCTTTGCCAGCGTTTGCGGAAAGTCTCGGCTTCGGTCACGCCGTCGCCAATCCGCAAGAGGCAGGTCAGTGCGGCAAGGCTATCGGTCATGTTGCTGGCGGTGTCGAACTGCGCCCGGGCCCGGTCGCCGTTATCAATCCGCGTCAGCAACGCAAGTGCTGCGTTTCGAAGCGACCGCTTCGCCGCGTCACCAGCATCGGGGCTGAACGGTCCGGTTGGGGCCAGGCTGTCATGGATGTTGGCGAGTGTGTCGCGGTGTTGTCCGGCGACGGCGGTCGAGAGTGCGACGCGGGCTGCCTCGATCCGGAGCGGATCGGGGGTCGCGCCGCCCTCAGCAAGGGTTTGCGCCATGTCTTCGTCCGAGGGTAGGGCCAGCACCAGCGCCTGAAAAGCAGGGTCCAGATCCATGTCCGAGAGCACCTTACCCAGCGCGTCGAGATAGGTGGGGTCGGGTGCGGCATCGTCGAGGATCATCGCCATCAGGGCTTCCTTGCCCAAACTGCGACCCGCGTCCCAACGGCTAAGAGGGTCGGTGTCATGGGCCAGCAGCAGCGCCTTGTCGGCGGTGGAGAGCGGCTGGTCGAGTATCACCGGCGCGGAAAAGCCGCGCAGAACCGAGGGGACGGCTTCGGGCGTTTGGCAGGGCAGGCGAAATTCCTGCTTGGCCTCGGTCAGTTCCAGCACTGTGTCAGCCACCACCTCCTGCCCATCTGGCGCGATGGCGCCAATGCGGATCGGCATGTGCAGGGGCGATTTCTCCGGCTGGCCGGGGGTCGGACGGGTCTCCTGGGCCAAGGTGAGGATCAGCTCACCAGCTTCATGCCGGGATGAGACGCTGAGCCGCGGCGTGCCCGCCTGATGATACCAGCGGGCGAAGTGAGACAGGGCCCGGCCTGAGGCGTCCTCGAACACCTTCAGCCAGTCTTCGATGGTGCAGGCCTGCCCGTCATGGCGCTCAAAATAGAGCTTGCAGCCCTGTTGCCACGCCGCGTCCCCGATCAGAACCCGCAGCATTCCGATTAGCTCGGCACCCTTTTCATAGACGGTTGCGGTGTAGAAGTTGTTGATCTCCACATAGCTCTCGGGCCGAACCGGATGGGCGAGGGGGCCTGCATCCTCGGGGAACTGGCGCGCGCGGAGCATCTGCACATCTTCAATCCGCTGCACCGCGTGACTGCGCGCGTCGCCGGAGAATTGCTGATCGCGATAGACGGTTAGACCTTCCTTCAGACACAGCTGAAACCAGTCCCGACAGGTGATCCGGTTCCCGGTCCAGTTGTGGAAATACTCATGGGCGATCACCGATTCGATGCGCTGGTAGTCGGCATCGGTGGCGGTCTCCGGCGAGGCGAGGACAAGGCGGGAGTTGAAAATGTTCAGCCCCTTATTTTCCATAGCGCCCATGTTGAAATCATCCACGGCCACGATGTTGAATACGTCCAGATCATAGGCGCGGCCATAAACCTCTTCGTCCCAGAGCATCGAACGTTTCAGCGCGTCCATGGCGTAATCGCAGCGGTCCTCATCACCGGGTCGCACCCAGATGTTCAGCGCCACATCGCGACCCTCCATGGTGCGAAAGCGGTCGGAACGGGCGACCAGTTCGCCCGCAACGAGGGCGAAGAGATAGGCGGGCTTGGGCCAGGGGTCGTGCCAGAGAGCAAAGCCATCGCCGCGCTCGATTTCCTCGCCATTGGACAGCAGGACGGGCAGGTCGGACTCAATGCGGACCTCGAACGGCGCCATGACGTCCGGGCGGTCCGGGTAATAGGTGATCCGGCGGAATCCCTCGGCCTCGCATTGGGTGCAATACATGCCGTTCGACATGTAGAGGCCGTTGAGCGTGGTGTTGGCCTCGGGGTCGATCTCGACCTCGGCCTCCCACGTGAAGGCGTCCGGCGCGTCGATCTCAAGGCCTGTCCCGGTGAGCGTCGGCGTAATCGGGGTGCCGTCAATCTGCGCGGAGATCAGTGTGAGCTTGTCCCCGTCGAGTTTCAGCGGTCCGCCGGGTCCATCGGGATTGCGGCGAAAAGCGATGCGCGACAGCACCCGCGTGGTATTGGGCGCGAGGCGGAAGGTGAGGGAGACCTTATCAACCAGAAAAGCGGGCGGCTGGTAATCGGCGAGGCGGATCGGCGCGGGATTGTCCATGGAGGGCTCCGTCGGATAAAAATCGAAATGGCTCCGTGGGGAGCGCTTCGGCGCAACCATGTCTTGCGGAGCGTCCAAGCTCAAGCGGATCCCGGAGGCTGACATGGCACGAAGCGGCAAAATGGTGCGCAAGGGCGATTTGCCTACTAAGATCTGTGCGACCTGTGGGCGGCCATTCACATGGCGGAAGAAGTGGCGGGAGGTTTGGGACGAGGTGAAGTATTGCAGCGACCGGTGCCGGGCTGGGCGTCCCAAGGGTTAAGATCCTCGCGTTCGGGTATTTTTCCGACACAAAGAGGGGGTAGCTTGTGGACGGGGTGGCGGGGGCGTTATTGGGATGTGACGTGTGCGAGGAGAGAGACGCCATGGGGCGACCATTGGTGGCCATTATCGGCAACAGGCATCTGATCAATGACAGCTATGAGATCCATGGCGGTGGGCTGATGAATTCCGAGGCGATCTCGGAGGTGAGCGGCGCGCTGCCGGTGATTCTGCCGTCCGATCCGCGTTTTTTGCCTGTACCTGAGCTGCTGGAGCGGTTTGATGGCTTCCTGTTCACAGGCGGACGGCCAAACGTCCATCCTGAGGAATACGGTCACCCAGAGACGGAGGCCCATGGGGAGTTCGACCGTCCCCGGGATCAGGTGGTCTTGCCCTTGATCCGGGCGCTGGTGGAGCGGGGGCAGCCGTTTCTGGGGATCTGCCGGGGCTTTCAGGAGGTTGCGGTGGCCATGGGCTCGACCCTTCATCCTGAGATCCGGGAGTTGCCGGGGCGGATGAATCATCGGATGCCGCCCGACGGGACCATCGAGGAGAAGTTTGCGCTGCGCCACGAGGTGCGGTTTGCGGAAGGCGGGCCGTTTCATAAACTGATGGGGTCGGACGTGGTGATGACCAACACGCTGCACGGTCAGGGGGTGATCGAGGCGGGCGAGCGGTTTGTCATTGACGGCTGGGCCGATGATGGCACGCCCGAGGCGGCCTTTGTCGCGGACGCGCCGGGCTTTACGCTGTCGGTGCAGTGGCATCCTGAATATCAGGCTGCTGCGAATCCGGTGTCGCGGGCGCTATTCGAGGCGTTCGGAGATGCGGTGCGAGAGTGGGTCTCTCGCTGACCGGTCGGTTTCGCATCCTTTCAAAATGCTGTCTCGGGGTGCTGCCGAAGTGGGGACCGCGCGAGTCCTGCTCAGCATAAAGAATCGTTCGATTCGCTGGCCGCGCCGGAGCACGCACTCGGTCCGGACTGTGGTCCAGCCGCGCCGCTCCAGAAACGGGCGCAGGAGGTGGCTTGCATGGGCGGACATTTGCGGGACGCCAGATCGCTCGCACCAGCGCGCGCAGTCGTTATAGAGCGCGGGCGCCACCGGCCCTCCGCGCTCGGAGGGATATACGAAAAACAGCGCCAGATATCCGTCGGTGCGAGCGGTGAGAAATCCCCGGAGTTTCGGTCCAGCGATCCGCGTCCGACCGGATCTGAGGGTCGAGGATAGCCAGGACGGTGGCTGGCGCTGCCCAGCCCACGCCCTGAGCTGGCGGGCGGTGTATTTTGGTGAAGCGCCTTCGATCACGGCGCTTTGGAACAACCATCCCAGCCCGGATAAATCGGCCATCCCGGCGGACCGCAGAACGGGATGCGTTTGGCTCAAGACTGACCGCCCGAGATGTCGATGCACTGACCGTTGACCGATCCGCTGGCCGGGTCGCAGAGCCACAGCGCGGCGGCGGCGACTTCATCTGAGCCGAGGAGTCTGCCGTGGCGGTTCTGGGCGACCATCAGGCCGAGAGCCTCGTCCTCTCTGATTCCAGCGCGCTGACTGATCGCGGTGATGTTCCGGCGGACGATATCCGTGTCCACATAGGCGGGGCACAGAGCGTTGAAGGTGATCGGTTTCCCCAGATAATCCTCGGACAGCCCCCGGATCAGGCCAATGAGTCCGTGTTTTGACGCCGTATAGGCGGGTGCCCCCTTCAGGCCCCTGATACCGGCAATAGAGCTGATGGCAATGACGCGCCCGTAGTCGGTTTGACCCATGCTGCGCAGGCACTCGCGGATGGTCAGGAATGCACCGTCAAGATTGGTGGCCATGATTTGCCGCCAGAAATCGAGATCGGTTTTCAGCAGGTTGCGCCCTTCGGCGATGCCCGCATTGGCGACGCAGATCTGGACCGGACCCCGGGCCGCGACAGCCGCAGCAATGTTGGTGACCACGGCCGTCTCATCGGTGACATCCATGGTCATGGGGTGCAACCCATGGGCGTCTCCGGCCTCGGCCAGCCGCTCGGCATTGCGCCCGGTGATGGTCACCTGGGCGCCGGCCTCTGCAAGCGTGCGGGCGATGGCAAGGCCAATCCCCGTTGCACCCCCGGTGACAAGCGCGTGGCGTTGGGACAGATCGGGCATGGCGGTCTCCTCGTTTTAGTCTAGCTTAGCAAAGCATGACCGCTCGGATGAGCACAGAGGGAAACGGAGGGTGCCGGATGTTGAAATGGCTCGATGTGCCGCCTGTGTGGCTCGGATTGTGCCTGGTTCTGGCCGGTGCGCTCCGTGATATGCCTCCGGTTGTCTCGGAGCTGGTCTGGGACCGGGTCGGGCAGGGGCTGATCCTGCTCGGGCTGGCACTCATGGTCTGGGCCGCCGTCACAATGATCCGGGCCCGCACGACGGTCATCCCGCATCAGCAGCCGGACGCTCTGGTGACCTCGGGGCCGTTCCGCTGTAGCCGCAATCCGATCTATCTCGGCGACGCATTGGTGTTGACGGGCGCGGTCCTGTGGTGGGGCAATCTGCTCGCTCTGATCCTCGTGCCGGTCTTTATGGCGGTGATTTCCTGGCGCTTCATCCGTCCGGAAGAGAGCAGGTTGCGAGAGGGGTTCGGCGACAGTTTCGACACGTGGTCACATCAGGTCCGACGTTGGGTCTGATATCCCTGCCGGTTGCGCAATAAAATTGCTCACGCTACAGGGATATCAACAATTGAAGGAGTCAGCACAGAATGAAATTCGGTGTCATAAAGGAAACATATGACGGGGAGGCCCGCGTCGCGCTTACGCCGGATTCGGCGGAGCGGATCGTCAAGCTCGGCCATACCTGTGTGGTGGAGGCTGGCGCGGGCGCGGCGGCTGATATCTCAGATGATGACTACCGCAATGCGGGTGTCGAAGTGCTGAACAGCGCGGCAGAGGTCTTCGCCGCCGCCGATGTGATCGGCAAGGTCCGCCCGCCCTCTGAGGCCGAGGTCGACCAGCTGCGCGAAGGGCAGACGCTGATCTCCTTCTTCTATCCTGTGCAGAACGAAGACCTGATGAAGCGCGCGGCAGAACGCGGTGCAACACTGGTGGCCATGGATATGGTGCCGCGCATCAGCCGGGCCCAGAAGATGGACGCCCTGTCGTCGATGGCGAACATCGCGGGCTACCGTGCTGTGATCGAGGCGGCGAATAATTTTGGCCGCTTCATGACCGGGCAGGTGACCGCCGCCGGTAAGGTCCCCCCGGCCAAGATCCTCGTCGTCGGGGCAGGTGTGGCCGGTCTGGCTGCCATCGGCGCCGCGACCTCGCTGGGCGCTGTGACCTATGCCTTCGACGTGCGGCCCGAAGTGGCCGAGCAGGTCGAATCCATGGGTGCCGAGTTCGTCTATCTGGATTTCGAGGAAGAGCAGCAGGACGGTGCGGCCACGGGCGGGTACGCCTCGGTCTCCAGCCCCGAATTCCGCGAGGCGCAGCTGGCGAAGTTCCGCGAACTGGCCCCCGATATGGATATTGTGATCACCACTGCGCTGATCCCGAACCGTGAGGCGCCCGAGCTCTGGACGCCGGACATGGTCGCCGCGATGAAGCCGGGCTCGGTGATCGTGGACCTCGCCGCCGAGAAGGGTGGCAACTGCAAGCTCACCGTCATGGACGAGAAAATTGTCACCGACAATGGCGTGACGATTGTCGGCTACACGGATTTCCCCAGCCGGATGGCCAAGCAGTCCTCCAACCTCTACGCGACCAACATCCGTCACTTCCTGACCGACCTGACCCCCGAAAAGGACGGCCAGATCGTGCATGACATGGAAGACGACGTGATCCGCGGCGCGACCATCACCCATGAAGGGGGCGTGACCTTCCCGCCACCGCCGCCAAAAATTCAGGCGATCGCGGCGCAGAAGAAGGAAAAGCCCAAGGAGCTGACGCCCGAAGAGAAGAAAGCCGCCGAAGCGGCCGCATTCAAGGCGCAGACCAAGCAACAGGTGACCCTGATCGCCGTGGGCGCTATTCTGCTGCTGGGCGTGGGCCTCGTGGCTCCGGCGAGCTTCATGCAGCACTTCATCGTCTTCGTGCTGGCGGTGTTCGTGGGCTTCCAGGTGATCTGGAACGTTGCCCACTCGCTGCACACACCGCTGATGGCGATCACCAACGCGATTTCCTCGATCATTATCCTCGGGGCGCTCATGCAGATCGGCTCGGGATCCTTCCTGGTGATCCTGCTCGCGGCACTGTCGGTCTTTATGGCGGGTGTGAACATCTTTGGCGGTTTCATGGTGACCCGGCGCATGCTGGCCATGTTCCAGAAGTCGTAAGGGGAACAGACACATGGAATTCGGATTTACGACAGCAGCCTATGTGGTTGCAGCAGTGCTCTTCATCCTCGCACTGGGCGGGTTGTCGGGCCAGGAAAGCGCCAAGCGCGCCGTGTGGTACGGCATTGCCGGCATGGCGCTGGCCGTGGTGGCGACGCTCATTGGCCCGGGCTCTGGCCTGTGGTTCGTGTCAATCATCATGGTGGCGCTTGGCGGCGTGATCGGTGTCCAGCTCGCCCAGCGGGTGCAGATGACGCAAATGCCGGAACTGGTCGCCCTGATGCACTCTCTGGTGGGTCTCGCGGCGGTGTTCGTGGGCTTTAACGCCCATATCGAGCTGGGCCGGGTCATGGCCATGGACGAGACGGGGCGGAAGGCTCTGGAAGGGTTTGCCGCGCTCATCGCCAAAAAGGAGCCCGTGGAGATCTCGATCCTGAAGGTCGAGCTGTTCCTCGGCGTGTTCATCGGTGCCATCACCTTTACCGGCTCGCTGATCGCCTATGGCAAGCTCGCGGGTAAGGTCGACGGCAAGGCGAAAAAGCTGCCCGGCGGTCATGCCCTGAACGCGGGCGCGGCGGCGATCTCGCTGCTGACCCTGATCTGGTACACCAACACCGGTGGTTGGTTCCCGCTGATCCTGATGACGCTGGCCGCGCTGTTCATCGGCTATCACCTGATCATGGGCATCGGCGGCGCCGATATGCCGGTGGTGGTGTCGATGCTGAACAGCTACTCGGGCTGGGCGGCGGCGGCGATCGGTTTCAGCCTCGGCAATGACCTCCTTATCGTGGTGGGCGCTCTGGTGGGCTCATCGGGTGCGATCCTGAGCTACATCATGTGTAAGGCGATGAACCGGAACTTTGTCAGCGTGATCCTTGGCGGCTTCGGCGGCGGTGGCGGCGAGCAACAGGCAGTAGAAGGCGAGATGATCGCCATCGATGCCGATGGTGTGGCCGACGCGCTGAAAGAAGCCGACAGCGTGATCATCGTGCCGGGCTACGGCATGGCCGTGGCGCAGGCGCAGCAGGCTGTGTCCGAGCTGACCAACAAGCTGCGCGGTGATGGCAAAGAGGTGCGCTTTGCCATCCACCCCGTTGCCGGTCGTCTGCCGGGGCACATGAACGTGCTTCTGGCCGAAGCGCGGGTGCCCTATGACATCGTGCTGGAGATGGACGAGATCAACGAGGATTTCCCGCAGACGGATGTGGTCATCGTGATCGGGTCCAATGACATCGTGAACCCGGCCGCTCAGGACGATCCGAACAGCCCCATCGCAGGGATGCCGGTGCTGGAGGTGTGGAAGGCCAAGCAGGTGTTCGTGTCCAAGCGCGGGCAGGGGGCGGGCTATTCCGGCATCGAAAACCCGCTGTTCTACAAGGACAACACGCGGATGTTCTATGGCGACGCAAAGGCCAGCGTGAATGCGCTGCTGCAAAAGCTGGGCTGAGGGAAGCTGACTGAGGCCGGGGCTCTGCCCCGGACCCCGGGGTATTTCCGGACACAAAGAGATAGGGGCGAGTTCTGCGGGGCCCGCCCTTTTTCGTTGGTCTATGCTCGCCGCGCCTTGGTGTCGCGGGGTGTGGACTTGCCCTTGGCGCTGTCTGTGGGCATAGGACAAGTAATCGCCGTTAGCGCGAACCACCTGTCCTGAGACCCCGGGAGATTTCACAGATGACAGCCCAGAGCAGCAGCCCGTTCGATTTATTTGTGATCGGTGGCGGGATCAACGGAACCGGGATTGCCCGGGATGCGCAGGGTCGGGGGCTGAAGGTCTGTCTGGCGGAGATGGGGGATCTGGGCGAGGCGACCTCGTCCAAATCGACGAAGCTGTTCCATGGGGGGCTTCGTTATCTGGAGTTCTTCGAGTTCGATCTGGTGAAGAAGGCCCTGATCGAGCGGGAGGTGCTCTTGGAGGCGATGCCGCATATCTCCTGGCCCATGCGTTTTGTGCTGCCCTACAGTCCGGACATGCGGTTCGAGGGGGATACTCCCACCTCGCGGCTTTTGAGCACCGTGATGCCCTGGATGAAGGGGCGGCGGCCTGCCTGGCTGATCCGGCTGGGCCTGTTCCTTTACGACCACATGGGCGGGCGAAAGTATCTGCCCGGGACGAAGACGCTGGATCTGGCGTCCGCGCCGGAGGGCAAGCCCCTGCGGTCTAGATTCGCCAAGGCCTTTGAATATTCCGATTGCTGGGTGGAAGATTCGCGGCTGGTCGTGCTGAACGCCCGGGATGCGGAGCAGCGGGGGGCACGGATCATGGTGCGCTCGAAGGTTGTTTCTGCAGAGCGGCAGAGGGGCCTTTGGTCCATCACCGTTGAAGATGTGGCGACAGGCCAGCGCGAAACGGTAGAGGCGCGCGGACTGGTGAATGCGGGCGGTCCCTGGGTCGAGAATGTGGTGCGCAACACTGTGCGGATGAACACCTCCGAGGGCGTGCGTCTCGTGCGCGGCAGCCACATCGTAGTGCCGAAGCTCTACGACCACGACAAGGCGTATTTCTTCCAGGGCGAGGATGGGCGGATCATCTTTGCGATCCCCTATGAGACGGATTTTACCCTGATCGGAACGACCGACAAAGATCATGGCAACGACCCTTCGGTGCCAGCGGAATGCACGCCGGAAGAGGCTCAGTATCTGTGCGATTTCGCGGCGAAGTATTTCGAGCAGGCTGTCACGCCCGAGGACATCGTCTGGACCTATTCCGGAGTGCGCCCGCTTTATGACGATGGTGCGAAATCGGCCACGGCGGCGACGCGGGACTACGTTCTGAGCGTCGACGCGGGGCCCCAGACTGACGGGCCGGTGGGGATGGAGCCGCCTCTGCTGAATGTCTTTGGTGGCAAGATCACCACCTATCGCAAGCTCGCCGAGCAGGCTTTGGTGAAGCTGAAGCCCTATTTCCCCCAGATGGGCGAGAAATGGACGGCGGGTGTCGCGCTGCCGGGGGGCGATTTCCCGGTGGACGGGGTGCCTGCGCTGGTGGCTGAGTTGCAGGGCGCCTGCCCGTTCCTCGAGCCCGCTCACGCGGCCCGGTTGGTCCGGGCATATGGCACCGAGGCGCGACAGATCTGCGAGGGGGCGGACAGCTACGCTGTGCTGGGCCGCGATTTCGGCGGCACGCTCACCGAGGCCGAGGTCCGCTGGCTCATCGACCACGAATATGCCCGGAGTGCCGACGACGTGGTCTGGCGCCGGACCAAGCTCGGTCTGCGGATGAGCGCTGAGGAGATCGGGGCTGTGGACGAATGGATGCAGGCGGTCCTTGCCGAGGCAGCCTGATGCGCTCACCTGGCTAAATTTCTTAGTGTGACTGCTCTGGCCGGTATGGCTGGCGCAGGGCATCCCGGCGCGATAGCCTTCTGAGAGAAAAAGTGGCTTTTGCGGGGGAACGTGAGATGGCAGCCGATCTGAGATGGGGAATCGTTGGGGCGTCGGATTTCGCACGCCGAACCATGGCCCCGGCGCTGCATATGGCGGCCGGCGCGCATGTGGTGGCATTGGCCACCCGGGACGCCTCCAAGGCCGCGCCGTTTTCGGCCTACCTGCCGGGACTGCGCGTCGAGTCCGACTATGAGGCGCTGCTGACAGCGGACGATATTGACGCCCTCTATGTGCCTTTGCCGAACCATCTCCACGTGGAGTGGGTGCTCAAGGCCCTACAGGCGGGCAAACACGTTCTTTGCGAAAAGCCCATCGCCATGGCCGCCTCTGAGTTCGATGTGATGATCGCGGCCCGGGACAGCAGCGGGAAACTGGCCGCCGAGGCATACATGATCGTCCATCACCCGCAGTGGCAGCGCGCCAGAGATCTGCTGGCATCGGGCGCCATCGGGACCTTGCGCCACGTGGAGGCGGTGTTCAGTTACAACAATCCCGACCCTGAAAATGTCCGCAACAAGCCCACTATGGGTGGCGGCGGGTTGCGCGATATCGGGGTCTACACCTTCGGCTCCACCCGCTTTGCCACAGGGCAGGAGCCGTTGGACCTGCACGCGACGCTGGAGCGGGAACATGATTTTGATACCTTTGCCGAGGTGACGGCGCGCTTTGACGGGTTTACCTTCCACTCGGTGGTCTCGACCCGGCTCTGGGACCGGCAAGAGGTCGTGTTTCACGGCGACAGCGGGGTGATGGCCCTGACCGCGCCGTTTAACGCGGGGCGCTACGATCAGGCGGAGCTGGTTCTGGAGACGGCGCGCAACACGCGGACGGTGGAGCGCTGGCCCGGGGTCAATCAGTATGTGTTGCAGGTCGAGGCGTTCTGCCGCTCTGCGCAGACGGGCGAACCTTATCCCTGGACGCTCGAGCAGGCGCGCGGCACGCAGGTCATGATCGACGACGCGCTGCGCTATCTGCCGGATCAGTGAGGGTCAGAGCAACCACTCGATGGGGAGAATGCCCAGAACGACGAGGGTGATCTGCTTGACCCAGCTCGTGCCGGGCTCTTCCTGATAGATCTCCGGCAGCTCCTGACCCTCGATCGGCTCGCGCCAGAACATCTTTTCGCGCGGCGTCAGTCCCGGCTGATAGCTGACAAAGGGCAGGGGACCTTCGAAGATATCGCGCAGTTGCTGCGCCATGGTCGGGCTGTTGATCAGGAACCCCATCTCGCAATTCAGTCGCACCGAGCGCGGATCGAAGTTGAACGACCCGATGAAGATCCGATCCTCGTCGATGGCAAAGGTTTTGGCGTGGAGGGCCGCGCCTGACAGACCGAACGGGTGCGGGTTGAAATCCGCCTCAAGCATCTGGCCCCGCAGTTTCAGCTCATAGAGATGGACTCCGGAGGACAGCAAATCGCGGCGGTACTTCGTGTAGCCTGAATGGACCACCAGATGATCCGTGGTGTTCAGCGCGTTTGTCAGGATGCTCACCTCGCGCCCATCCTCGGCGAGGCTGGAGAACAGTTCAGTCCCCTTTTTCCCGGGGACGAAATAGGCGGAGACCACGTCAAGGGACCGTTCCGCGCCCCGGAGAATCTCGGTCATCCCCGAAATCATCAGCTGCTCGTCGGTGGCTTTGCCGAGGCCCTTGACCGGATCGTCGGCCAGCAACCTGACTTCGGTCCATTCCATGGTGGCCCGCCCATCGAGAAAGGCCGCGAGACTGCTGCGGGAGGTGTTGATGACGGGTTGCACGTCCTCGTCCGCGCGGGCGGTGTCGGCGGCTGTACGGAACGCCTCCATATCGCCGTCACCGGAGATGATGCTTTCGACCTCAAAGACCGAGCGCGCATTCCAGTAGCTGTCAAAGCTGTTCAGCGTATCACCCACAATGGGACCGGCGGCGAGGACATCCATATCAATGAAGAAGTTGTTTTGCCCAATCTGGAAATACTCGTTTCCGATGTTGCGCCCCCCGATCACGGTGGTGATGCCATCCACGGTGAAGGACTTGTTGTGCATCCGGCGGTTCATCCGCAGCCCGTCGATCAGATACCCCAGCCCCTTGGGACTGCGGATCGTGGCGGGGTTGAAGAGCCGGATTTCGAAATTTTCATGGGCGTTCAGTGCAGCGAGATAGGCGTCCATTCCCGGCACGCCGTTATCATCAAGCAGGAGCCGGACGCGCACCCCACGCTCTGCGGCGCGCCAGAGCGAGTCGAGCAGCAGCATCCCCGAGGTATCGTCGTGCCAGATGTAATACTGCGCATCGATGGAGACCTCGGCGGCTTCGGCCAGCGCCAGCCGCGTCGCCAGCGCATCGCCTCCGTTCAGGAGGGGGATGATGCCCGATTTCCCGGGATGCTCCGCCGAGACGCTATTGACCCGCTGGGCCAATGCGGTGTCCGCACTGGTGGTGAGTGCCGTGCTTTCGGGACGGTCCGACAGATCGGGCAGGGGGAACAGCACACGCAGGACGACGACAGCAGCCGCGATCGCAGCCAGAAAAAGGAGGAGAAGCTTCAAGATCATACTCTTATGGTCAGCGTGGGCCGGTTGGGGGCGGTCTGGGTCCAACGGGTGGGTCCCGATCTGGTTCCACCCTGACCGAAGGGAAAGCGCCCGGCAGCTTGGCCGGGCGCGTCCGCGTCAGTCTTCGAGGGCTTCGAGTTCGTCGATCATGGCTTCGATCATCGACAGCCCCTTGTCCCAAAAGGCCGGGTCGGAGGCGTCGAGGCCAAACGGAGCCAGCAACTCCCTGTGGTGCTTCGAGCCGCCGGCTTTCAGCATGTCGAAGTATTTCTCCTGAAACTCTGGCGTCCCCGATTCGTAGGCCGCGTAAAGCGCGTTCACCAGACCGTCGCCAAAGGCATAGGCGTAGACGTAGAACGGCGAGTGGACGAAATGGGGGATATAGGCCCAGAAGGTCTGGTAATCGTCCATGAAGTCGAACGCCGGTCCGAGGCTTTCGCCCTGCACGCTCATCCACAGCGCGCTGATCTCGTCAGGCGTCAGTTCTCCCTCCCGGCGGGCATCGTGAAGCTTGCACTCGAAATCGTAGAACGCGATCTGCCGGACCACCGTGTTGATCATGTCCTCGACCTTACCGGCAAGCAAAACCTTGCGCTGGGCGGGGGTTTCGGCCTCCGACAGGAGCTTGCGGAAGGTCAGCATCTCCCCGAACACGCTCGCGGTTTCGGCCAGCGTCAGCGGCGTGCTGGACAGCATTTCGCCTTGGGCGGCGGCAAGGCGCTGATGGACCCCGTGACCCAGCTCATGGGCGAGGGTCATCACGTCGCGCGGCTTGCCCAGGTAGTTCAGCAGAACATAGGGGTGCGCGTCAGTGACGGTGGGGTGCGCAAAGGCCCCGGGTGCCTTGCCCGGCGTCACGCCCGCATCGATCCAGCCCTTGTCAAAGAACGGCTCCGCCAGCTCTGCCAGTTGGGGCGAGAAGGTCGCATAGGCGGACAGCACAGTCTCCCGCGCCTCGGTCCAGCCGATCTTGCGGTCATCTTCCATGGGCAGCGGCGCGTTGCGGTCCCAGACCTGCATCCGGTCCAGCCCCAGCCATTTGCGCTTCAGCTCGTAATAGCGGTGGCTCAGACGCGGATAAGCGGCGACGACGGCATTGCGCAGCGCCTCCACCACCTCGGGTTCCACGTCGTTGGACAGATGGCGACCGGTCTGGGGCGAGGGCATCTTGCGCCAGCGATCCTCGACCTCCTTCTCCTTGGCCAGCGTGTTGTGTACGCGGGCAAAGGTTTTGACGTTGGCCGAAAGGGTCTCACCCAGCGCCCGCGCAGCCTTTTCACGAACCGAACGGTCCTGTTCGCTCAACAGGTTCAGGGTCGCCTCGATCCCCATCACCTCGCCATCGACCTCGAATTCAAGGCCGGAGATCGTCTCGTCGAACAGCTTGTTCCATGCCGACGCGCCAACGACGGACTGGTCGTGCAGAAACTTTTCCAGCTCATCCGACAGCTGGTAGGGCCGCATCTTCCGCAACTTGTCAAAGACCGGACGATAGCGCGCCAGATCGGCGTTCTGGTTAAACAGCCGGTCCAGATGCCCGTCTTCCAGCCGGTTCACTTCGAGCCCGAAGAACACCAGAGGAGCGGTGTGGGCGGTCAGCTTGTCCTGACAATCGGACAGGAACGCGGCGCGTTCCGCATCTGTGGTCACCTGATAATAGCGCAGCCCGGCATAGGACATGATCCGTCCGGCCACCGCATCGATGCGCTCCTGACGCCGGATCGCGCCCAGCATTCCTTCGGCATCAAGCCGGGACAGATTGCCTTCGTATTCCTTCGCAAAAGCGGCGCATTCACTCTCCAGCCACGTCAGATCAGCCTCGATCTCGGGCGCGTCAGGTGCCGGATAGAGGTCGGTCAAATCCCAGACCGGCAGGTCACCAAGCCCGGACCCGCCAGCGGCGGCCTCAACGGTGTCAAAAACGGCGGTGCGGTGCATGAAAACTCCTGTCATCGTTCCGCTTTCACATAAGCGCCGCATCCCGGCCCGCCAAGCCCGCCTGGCTTCATCTTTCCCGAAATACCCCGGGGGTCGGGCCGTCAGGCCCGTGGGGGCAGCGCCCCCTCAGCCATATGCCGCAAGCATCGCCTTCAGATCATCGAGCGTATTGGCCTCTGACACGGGCTTGTCGTGCCTCCACCGGGACATCCGAGGAAAGCGCAACGCGACGCCGGATTTATGCCGGGGGCTCTCCCGGATGCCTTCAAAGGCGATCTCGAACACATGCTCCGGCGTCACCGAGCGCACTGGGCCAAACCGTTCGACCGTATTGCGCCGAACCCAAGCGGTGATCTGCGCAAACTCACGGTCAGTGAGGCCGCTATAGGCCTTGGTAAACGGGACCAGCCGGCCGGCATCCCACACCGCAAAGGTGAAATCGGTAAACAGGTTAGCCCGCCGCCCGTGGCCCTGCTGAGCGTAGATCATCACCGCGTCGATGGTCAGCGGATCGACCTTCCACTTCCACCAGTCGCCCTTGCGCCGCCCGTCGCGATAGGGGGCGTCACGCCGTTTCAGCATCACCCCTTCGGCCATCAGATCCCGGCTGCGGGCACGTTCCGACGCGAGAGTGTCCCACGTCTCGAAGGCGATCAGCGGCGAGACACGGAGTGGCGCGTCGTTGGGCAAGGTCTCCGCCAGAGCATCGAGCCGCGCCCTGCGCTCTTCATAGGGCCGCTCTCGCAGATCCTCTCCTTGCCATTCCAGCAGGTCGTAGGCGTAGAGCAGTGCAGGTGCTTCGGACAGCAGCTTCTTCGGCACTGTCTTGCGCCCGATTCGCTTTTGCAGCGCGTTGAAGGCCATGGGCGCGCCGTTCTCCCACGCGAGCACCTCACCATCGAGCACCGTCCCCTCCGGCACGACGCCAATAAGCCGCTGAAATTCGGGGAAGCGGTCGGTGATCAGCTCCTCTCCCCGCGACCAGAGGAAATGCTCCGCGCCGCGCAGGATGAGCTGCCCCCGAATGCCGTCCCACTTCCACTCCGCCGCCCAGTCGCCCGGATCCCCGAGGCTCTCGGGGCCGTCCTCCAGCTGATAGGCGAGGTAGAACGGGTAGGGGCGGAACAGGTCGCCCCGTGGGTCGGGCGCATGGATCAGCCCCTCCCAACTCGTCGCATCCGGCGTCCAGTCGCCCATCAGTCGGTGCGCCAGTTCCGGCTCCTCGATCCCGGTGGCGCGGGAGAGGGCGCGGGTGGTGAGCTTCTGGCTGACGCCCATGCGAAACCCGCCGGTGATGAGCTTGTTGAACACGAACCGCTCCCGCCCGCCGAGACCATCCCAAGCCTCAAAGATCGCCGCCCGTTTCGCAGCCTCATCTTCGCCCGCCAGCGCCCGGATGCGGGTGATCCACTCGGTCAGGCTGAACTCAAGGCTGCGGGCGGGTTCGGGCAGGACCAGCGCGATGGTCTCCGCCAGATCGCCGACGATAGGATAGCTCTCCTCGAACAGCCACAGCGGGATGCCCGCCCGCTCCGCTGCCCATTGGCGCAGGAGCGTCGTCGTCACCGCGCGCTTGGGCCGGCGACCGGACAGGAGTGCGATGGTCCAGAGCCGGTCGCTCTCGGGGGCCTCGCGGAAATACGTGGCCAGCGCATCGACCTTGGCGTTCGTCTTCGTCGTCTGGTCGAGCGCGGCAAACAGGGCGGCAAAGCGCTTCATTCCGTCTCCTCCGCGCCGCTCTCGGCCTCGTCGCCCTCATAGGCTGTTTCGACCACTGCCGCGTCATAGCCTTGCTCCGAAAGCCAGCGGCGGAAGATCGCGGTATATCCGTGGGTGACAAAGATCCGCTCCGCCCCGGTCTCCGCAATGGCGCTGTTCAGTCCGGCCCAGTCCGCGTGGTCCGACAGCACAAAACCCCGGTCGGCGGCCCGCCTGCGGCGCACGCCCCGGAGCGCCATCCAGCCCGATGCGTGGGCGGTGGAGGCCGGCCCGAACCGCCGCGCCCATCGGCTGCCCAGCGCGGAGGGCGGCGCGACCACGAGTGCGCCGGGGTGGGCCTTCGGATCCAGATCCGGGGTCACGCGGATCGTGTCGGGCAGGGGCAGGCCCTGAGCGCGCAGGACCTCGTTTGTCGCCTCGACAGCGCCGTGGGTCAGGATCGGACCGATGGACGGGTCGAGCGCGGCCAGCAGGCGCTGCGCTTTGCCGAGCGAGTAAGCGCCGAGGAGGCTGGCCTTGCCCTCCCGCGCGTTTGCCGCCCACCAGTCGTTAATCTCCGCCGCGACCTGAGCTTGCGGCTGCCAACGGAACACCGGCAGGCCGAAGGTGCATTCGGAGATGAAGGCGTGACAGCGCACCGGCTCGAAGGGCTCGCAGAGACCATCGGGCTCGACTTTGTAGTCACCCGAGACGACCCAGACCTCGCCGCCGACCTCGACCCGGATTTGCGCTGAGCCCGGCACATGGCCCGCCGGATGGAACGACACCCGCGCGCCGCCCAGATCGAGGGTCTTGCCATAGCGCACCGTGTCGAGCGTGATATCCCCCAACCTGTGGCGCATCACTGGCGCGGCGGCCTCGGTGGCGAGATAGCGGCCCATGCCGGGACGCGCGTGGTCGGCGTGGCCATGGGTGATCAGCGCGCGGTCCACAGGCCGCCACGGGTCGATAAAGACATCGGCGGCAGGGCAGTAGATGCCGCGGTCGGTGAAGGTCAGAACGGGTTCGGTCATCGGATGCTCCCGGAGACGAAGGCTAGCGCGCCGCGTGTCGGCGTCCAGCACCTGCGTTCAGGCATCCGGTGGCAGGAGGCCCAGACCGCGCAGATAGATGCCGATGCTGCTCTCCAGAAGATCTTCGGGCGGGAAGGGGACCTTGGTGCCGGGGGAGTTCCGCGCGAACAGTTCCACCACCCCGTGGCACATGGCCCAGATATGGGAGGACACCATGGTGGGCGGCGGGCGCTTGGCCTCGGGGATGTGCTGGGACAGCGCCTCGGCGGCGGTCTCCAGCACCCCGTTGGCGCGGGAGGCCACGGCGTAGAGCTCGGGCGAGCGCGCCACGGAGATGCCGGACTCGAACATCGCCACGTAATGGCCTGGATGGGTGCGGGCAAAATCGAGATAGGCGCGCCCCGTAGCGGCAAAGGCGCGCAGGGCGGAGGGCTGGCCGCTCTCATAAGCGCGGGTCATCTCGTTGCCGAAGATCTCGTAGCCTTGCCGCGCGCATTCAGCGATCAGCGCCTCGCGACCGTCGAAATGACGGTAGACGGCAGCAGGGGTGACGCCCGCGCGTTTGGCCGCCTCGGAGAGGGTAAAGCCCGTGGGACCTTTCTCCTCGATCAGCGTCAATGTCGCCGTGATCAGTGCCTGCCGGAGATTGCCGTGGTGATAGCCGCGTTTAGCCATCGTCGTGATGGGACCAGATCTCCGGGCCGCCGGCGATCTTCGGGTCGGGTCCGGCGTCCAGTTCCGGATCACGGCCATCATAGTGCACCTGCTGCAGGATGGTGCGAATCACGGCGATGCGGGCGCGGCGTTTGTCATCGGCGCGGATTACCGTCCAGGGGGCGTGGTCGCTGTGGCTGCGTTCAAAGGTTTCGGCAATGGCGGCGCTATAGGCATCCCAGCGCTCCAGCCCTTTGACGTCGATGGAGCTGAGCTTCCACTGCTTCATCGGGTCGCCCTCTCGGTCGAGGAACCGGCGGAGCTGCTCGGCCCGGCCTACGTTCAGCCAGATCTTCACCAGCGTGATGCCTTCCTCGACCAGCATTTTCTCAAACGGGTTCACCTGCTGGAAAAAGGTCTCCCGCTGGGCGTCGGTGCAAAAGCCAAAGACCTTCTCCACCACTCCGCGATTGTACCACGAGCGGTCATAAAGAACGATCTCACCCGCCGCGGGCAGGGTGTTCACGTAGCGCTGAAAATACCACTGGGTCTGCTCGCGGTCGGTGGGTGCAGACAGAGCGACGACGCGGGTGACGCGAGGGTTCATGTTCTCGCGGATGCGCTTGATCGCGCCACCCTTACCGGCCGCATCGCGTCCCTCGAACACCACGGCGACCCTCTTGCCTGTGGCCTTCACATCGGCCTGAAGCCGGACGAGCTGCATTTGCAGGTCCTTCAGGGCAGCCTCGTACTCCTTGCGGTCCATCCGCTCGGGGTAGGGATAATCATCGGTGATGATCTGGCCCTTCTTGCGATGGGAAATCGCGCGGCGGATCTCTGCGGGGGCGGTGTCGTAAAAGCGGCTGATGGCGCCGTTAAATGGCAGGGGCATGACATCTCCTGTTTTGCCTCAGGTTATGCGCGCCAAACGGCAGGTGCAATCACCCGTGATTTGCGCCAAGAGGAGTCGCGAGCAGAGGGAGCGCGGGATGGCACTGGCACGGGCGGCAATGTGGATGTCGGGGGCGGTGGTGTCCTTCTCGACCATGGCTGTGGCGGGCCGGGCGGTGAGCGCAGAACTCGATACGTTCGAGTTGATGACCTACCGGTCGCTCATCGGTATCGCGCTGGTCTGCGCCATCGGAGGGATGTCGGGCACGCTGGGTCAGATCCGCACAGACCGGCTGGGGCTACACCTGATCCGCAACGTGTTTCACTTTGCCGGGCAAAACCTGTGGTTCCTCGCGATCGCGCTGATCCCGCTGGCGCAGGTTTTCGCATTGGAGTTCACTTCACCCATCTGGGTTGCCCTCTTCGCGCCTCTGGTGCTGGGGGAGCGGCTGACACCACGCAACCTGCTGGCGGCGGTGATCGGGTTTTGCGGCATCCTGATCGTCGCGCGCCCCGGCGCGGCGGAGATCGGGCCGGGACAGATCGCAGCATTCTGCGCAGCGCTGGGGTTTGCGGGCTCTGCGCTCTTCACCCGCAAGCTCACCCGCCATGAGCGGATCACCTCGATCCTGTTCTGGTTGACGGCGATGCAAGCGGTGATGGGCCTCATCTGCGCGGGAGCGGATGGGCAGATCGCCTGGCCCTCATCGGCGATCTGGCCGTGGCTGATCCTCATCGGATGCGCCGGGCTTTCGGCACATTTCTGCCTGACCTCGGCGCTCGCCATCGCTCCGGCCCCGATGGTGATGCCGATGGATTTCCTGCGGCTGCCGGTCATCATGGTCGTAGGTTTTTATCTCTACAGTGAACCCGCCGAAATCGCGGTGTTCTTCGGGGGGGCGATTATTATTGCCGCGAACGCGATAAACCTGAGGGCACCAGCCAAATGAGATGGTCAGCGCTCGGGCATACTCAAACGAAAACGGCCCCGGAGATCCCGGGGCCGTTTCTCTGTTAACGGATCGTCCAAGGCTCAGAAACGATAGCCAACCTTCATGCCAACCGCGACGATGTCGTTGCTGTCGAAAGTGGCCCGCTCTTCGCGGGGGATGCCCGTTCCGACGCGGGTGTCGTTCAGCGAGATATAGGTCACGCCGCCCGAAATCGTCACGGCATCCGTTGCCTTGTACGCAAGGCCCAGAGCGATCGACTTGAAGCCGTCGCTGGCCGGGTTGAGCGGGGTCAGGACGTTGTTGTCCTCATCGGGCTCATAGCCGAGCGTAATCGAGCCGGCGAGCTTATCCGTCAGCTGGCGGCCAACACCGATTTTCAGGCTCCACTTGTCGGAGGCTTCGGTCAGGCTGGTGCCGTCATTGCCAGGATCCGCAGCTGCGTCAAACACCCGAGGCGAGGTCTGGAAGTCCTCGTACCACGCATAGCGGAGCTGACCGAACAGCAGCGTCTTGGGGTTCAGACCCATCTGGAAATCCAGGTTCACCGATTCCGGGATTTCGACCGTGGTCGTGGAGGTCACCTGAGCGGGGAGGCCAAACGCCCCCTGAAGTGCCAGAGGCAGATTTTCCTCGGTGTGCAGCTTGTGCTCGGTCTTGCTGTTGTAGGTCAGCGCGACCCGCAGAGCCAGTTCCGGGCGCTCATAGGCGGCACCGATGACGTAGCCGAGATCCCAGTCGTCCTCGAAATCGGCCGAATACCCGCTCAGCCCACCAAAGGCGAGACCGCGTAGCGTCACATCCGCTTCGACGTTGGTATAGCGCAGACCGCCATGCACCGAGTAGTTCTCGTTGAACTTGTAGCGTGCCAGCGCGGTGATCGCCTTGGACTTCAGCTTTGCTTTGGTTCCACCCAGCAGGTTGGACGAATCGCCACCGGGCGTGGGCACGGACGGCGCGTCGTCATATTCCCCGTCCGACCCGAACGGCTTGTCGAAGATGAGAGCGAAGGACAGCTTGTCGTCGATGTCCATCTTCAGCGCGGCGCCGAACTGGTTGAAGTCATTGCCGACATTGTCAATGTCTGCACCGCCCGGAAGCGCAAGGACATTGGGGGCGGCGTAGAGGTCAGAGTCCTCACCCGTCACGTCCGGCATACCATGGGCAAAGCTGAGCTCCGCGTAGTTTCCTTTTTCAAACAGCACGGTGATGTTCTGGCCCGTGCGGTCGACGCCCAGTGCCGAAGCCGCTGCCGGCAACAAGGCTATCGTCGCAGCTGTTGCCAAAAGTTGAGTTGATTTCATCGCGTTTCCTCCAGGTTCCCTTGCGCTGTCTCGCGCACCCTTCCCCACGCATAAGAGCGCTCTTCTGTGGCTCAAACTATGACGGAGCGTCATTTCTTGTGGATTTGTTCAAAATCGCGGCTAAGTCGTCACTGTTTTGCGACAGAATGACAGCAGTCGGCTGAACCGGGATCATTCTTGTAGCAAAGGCGCGACACTCGAACCGTCGTCCGGGGAAATTCCACTCCAATTGACGTTTAGTCATAGTTTGATGGGGCGTTTGGCGGCCTTATTGGTCGCTAGGTGCGCGCGGAGGGGCGCGAGGGACTTCGGAGGACACGCTATGAAGAGAACCCAACTTTTGGCAACGGCCGCGACGGTTGCGCTGCTGCCGGCCGCAGCGTCCGCGATCGGGCTCGACCGGTCGGGGCAGGATGTCGGGGTCCTCTTTTCCGAGGGCAACTATTTCGAATTCAGCGCAGCGCGCGCTTTTGCCCATGTCGATGGCCGGGATGTTAACCAGTATGTTCCGGGAACGGGTATCGTCGCATTCCCCGGCGGAGCAAAATCCGGCGATGCGGCTGGAGATTTCAACCTGTTCGGCGCAGGTCTCAAATACGAGCTGAACGACCAGTGGTCCTTTGCCGTCATTCTGGACCAGCCTTTCGGATCGGATGTGAAATACAATGATGGCCCGGCAATCCCGACACCCGGGGCAGACCGTTCGAACCTGCTCGGCGGCACCAGCGCCAGCGTAGATTCCGAGGCGATCACGGCTCTGGCCCGCTACAAGTTCAATGACAACTACTCAGTTCATGGTGGTTTCCACTACACCCGCCTCGACGCCGATGTCAGCTTGGGTGGCCTCGCCTTTGCGGAGCTCAACGGCTACAAGGTCGATTTCGACAAGGATGGGGATTTCGGTTTTGTCGTTGGTGCCGCCTACGAGCGTCCGGAACTCGCGCTCCGCGTTGCGCTGACCTATCGTCAGGGCACAACTCACAAGATGCACACCAAGGAAGACGTGCCAGCCTATTTCCAGCAGTTTGGGCTGCCGTCGCGCATCACGTCGACCACCGAGATTGACACCCCGGATTCGGTCAATCTCGACTTCCAGACCGGCCTGAACGAGAAGACGCTGCTCTTCGGGCAGATCCGTTACGCGTGGTACGAAGATGTCAAAGTCGCGCCCGATTTCTTCGATGCGGTCGTGGATCCGTCGAATGACGGCGACAGCATTTCCGATATCGACGATGGCTACAGCCTCACCCTCGGCGTTGGCCGCAAGCTGACCGACCGTCTCTCAGGTTCGATCACCTTTGGTTACGAGCATCGCGATGACGACGATCTCGTCTCGCCGCTTTCGCCCAGCAATGGCCAGAAATCCATTGGTCTGGGTCTGGCCTATCAGGCCACCGACCAGATCCGGATCGCCGGGGGCGTACGGTACGTCACCCTGGGTGATGCCAAGCCCGAGACCGGAACCCCGGACGTGGCCCGTGCCAAGTTCGACAACAACCATGTCATCGTCACAGGTATGGAGATCGGATACAGCTTCTGAACGCGACCAACGTGTCAGCAGAACAGAGCGGCCCCGGTTTTCCGGGGCCTTTCTTATGAGACGCGTAGAGTCTGGAGTTTCGGCAAGCGCGACAGGCCTTCGTCTTTATCATCGGAACGGCCGACGACCGGTACGAAGGTCACCTTGTCCGTGATGATTGTTGGAGCGCTTGGAGAAAAAGACGACGCCCTGTGGCGGGCGTCGTCGCTGACACAGAAGCGATATCAGGAGTGGATTGGCCCGTCGCCGCAGGCCAGCGCCGCTTCGCGCACCGCTTCCGAATAGGTCGGGTGAGCGTGGCAGGTTAGGGCGAGGTCCTCCGCCGCCGCGCCGAACTCCATGGCCACGCAGATCTCGTGGATCAGGTCGCCTGCCATGGGGCCGATGATGTGGGCGCCGAGGATCCGGTCGGTGTCCTTATGTGCCAGCAGCTTGACGAAACCATCGGCGGCGAAATTCGCCTTGGCGCGGCCGTTGCCCATAAAGCTGAACTTGCCGACCTTGTAGGGAATCCCTGCGTCTTTCAGTTGCTCCTCGGTCTGGCCGACGGTGGCGACCTCCGGGTGGGTATAGATCACGCCCGGGATCACGTCGTAATTCACGTGGCCTGCCTTGCCCGCGATCACTTCGGCCACGGCCATGCCCTCATCTTCGGCCTTATGAGCGAGCATCGGACCGGTGATGGCGTCGCCGATGGCGTAGATGCCGGAGACATTGGTGGCCCAATGGGCGTCGGTCTGAACCTGACCGCGCTGGGTCATCTCGACACCGAGCTCCGCGAGGCCCAGCCCGTCCGTGTAGGGTTTGCGACCCGTGGCCACGAGAACTGTGTCTGCCTCGACCGTGTGCTCGCTGTCGTCTTTCTTCAGCTTGTAGGTGACGGTGGCCTTCTTGTTCTTCACCTCGACGCCCTGCACGGCGGCACCCATGGTAAAATCGAGACCCTGACGGGACAGCAGCCGCTGGAAGGTCTTTTGAACCTCGCCATCCATGCCGGGTGTGATGACGTCGAGATACTCGATCACGCTCACCTCGGCGCCGAGACGGGCGTAGACGGAGCCGAGCTCCAATCCGATGACGCCTGCGCCGATGACCACCATCTTCTTTGGGATCTTCGGCAGGCTCAGCGCGCCGGTGGAGGAGACCACGATCTCTTCGTCGATCTCGACGCCGGGCAGGGTGGCGACATCGGAGCCGGTGGCGATGACGATATTCTTGGCCTCATGGACCTCGTCGCCTACCTTCACCTTGCCTGCCTCGGGGATCGAGCCCCAGCCTTTCAGCCAGTCGACCTTGTTCTTCTTGAACAGAAACTCGATGCCCTTGGTGTTCTGGCCGATGGTGTCTGCCTTGTACTCCTGCATCACCTTCCAGTCGACCGAAGGGGATTTGCCCTTCAGGCCCATTTTCGCAAAATTGTGCTGGGCTTCGTGGAGCATCTCGGTGGCGTGAAGGAGCGCCTTCGACGGAATGCAGCCGACGTTGAGGCAGGTGCCGCCGAGGGTGTCGCGGCCTTCGACGCAAGCTGTTTTCAGACCAAGCTGCGCGCACCGGATGGCGCAGACATAGCCGCCGGGGCCAGAGCCGATGATGATGACGTCATAAGAAGCCATGGGGTGAGTCCTTTCTCATGGGTCCGGGTTGGGGGCGCTGCCCCCGTCGCTGACGCGACTCCCCCGGGGTATTTTCCTGACACAAAGAGGAGAGATGAGCGGGTGTCGAGTCCTGATATGTCCGATCTGGCGGATCACAGGAGGGCTGCGATCAGCAGGACGAGGGTCGCGCCCCAGCCTGCCATGAAGATGAGGGAGCGGGCGGGGACCCAGCCGAAGGCATAAGCGGGGATGTAAGCGATGCGGGCCGCGAGGTAGATCCACGCGCAGGCGGCTGTGATGGCGGTCGACTGCCCGGTGACGGTGATGATGCCGGTGGCAACGGCGAAGAGCAGGAGCGCTTCGTTGTGGTTGTTAAAGGCGCGCAGGAGGCGACCGGTGCGGGTGGTGAGTTGCTCGGCGATCGGGCGGGGCTGCTTTTCCGGGTCGCGGGGACCCATCGTGGTCTGTGCGCCCAGTTCCAGATTGGCAGGAACCGCGTAGAGGATAAGCTGCACCATTTGCAGGAGCGCGGCGAGGGTGAGGGCGGTGAGTTCCGGGGTCATGGTCAGGCCTCGCAGATGAGGGGAGCGGCAAGGACGCGGTCTTCGTATTGCGCGCCCTGGGCAGCGGTCTGGGCTTCGATCCGGGCGCGCGGGCGGTCTGCCCATGTGCAGCCGGGCTCACGAGCGATTTCTTTTTTCGCCAGTGCGATGCGGGCGTCGAGGTCGCGGGGCTCGTCCGGGTCAAAGAGGAAAATATGCCAGCGCGCGCCATCGCCGGCCGTCTCGGTGGACGCGAAGTGGCGGACGGAGACCGGTTCGCGTGGGGTGGTGACGCAGGCGGAGAGGAAGATGGCAGAGAACAGTAAGAGAAAATTCGGCTTCACTTCAGGACCCGTCGTATTGTAAGCCAGCTGATTGAAATCGGTAATACGACGCACGCAATTATAAGCGTCACGTATATTATCTGATTTTTCCGAAGCATATCAAGCCATTCGGCTCGTGTCGGATGAAGATATCGGCCAAATTCAGTCATTCGGTCCATAGCGTACTTTGCTTCAGCAGAAGAGTAATCCCACGAATTGGTTTCTGCATTCCATTCAGGTGGACCAGGGGGTGCTGGCAGGCTAGTTGGTAAGTACCAAAGTGCAAAAGAAAAGACTGGCAGATATAAGACTGCCAGCAATATTGCGGGCCATATCGCCTTACGGCGCCCTGTCCGGATCCAGAAAAAGACCATTAAGCAGACACCAACGTGAGCAATTATCAACCAAGTTGAGGGCGTCAGTAAACCGTTAATCGAAACTCTCGACGAGTAGCGTACGGCATCAACGAAGTCCATTCCTCCGACGCCCGAAAATTTCTGGAGCACGGTTTCCAGAGATCTGATCAGCGGAGGTAGTAAGAGCATTGCAATAGCCGAATAGGCAAGCCTAATTAGAAAACGGTCTAATGGGCGTATCGACATTTGTTGCGAAGATGTCATTCACCTACCTTACGAAGTTCCCCCGCCGACCGGCGGGGGCGCTCTCAAGATTAATGGTGCGACGATCCATCACAAATCCATCAACAGCCGACGCGGGTCCTCGAGCGCTTCTTTGACGCGGACGAGGAAGGTCACGGCGCCTTTGCCGTCGACGATGCGGTGGTCGTAGCTGAGGGCCAGATACATCATCGGGCGGGCGACGATTTCGCCATTCACCACCATTGGGCGCTGCTGGATCTTGTGCATCCCCAGAATACCCGATTGCGGCGGGTTCAAGATCGGCGAGGACATGAGCGAGCCGTAGACGCCGCCGTTCGAGATGGTGAAGGTACCGCCCTGCATCTCGGCCATGGAGAGCTTGCCGTCGCGGGCCTTTTTGCCAAGCGCGTTGATCTCTTTCTCGATCGCGGCAAAGGACATCTGGTCGGCATCGCGCACCACGGGGACCACAAGGCCTGTGGGGGTGCCCACGGCGATGCCCATGTTGACGAAGTTCTTGTAGACGATATCGGTGCCGTCGATCTCGGCATTGACCTCGGGAACTTCCTTCAGCGCGTGGCAGCAGGCTTTGGTAAAGAAGGACATGAAGCCGAGTTTCACACCGTGCTTCTTCTCGAACAGGTCCTTGTATTCGCTGCGCAGCTCCATGACCCTGGTCATGTCCACCTCGTTATAGGTGGTGAGCATGGCGGCGGTGTTCTGCGCGTCCTTCAGGCGGCGGGCGATGGTCTGACGCAGGCGCGTCATCTTCACCCGCTCCTCGCGGTCGGCATCCTGCGGCGCCGAGGGGGCGCGTGCGGGCGCGGCGGCCTGCGGGGCGGGGGCGCTGGCGGCGGAGACGGCCTTCATCACGTCTTCCTTCATGATCCGGCCATCCTTGCCCGAGCCCTGCACCTGATCGGCGGAGAGACCTTTTTCAGCCATCATCTTCTTGGCCGAGGGGGCGTCCTCGGTTGCGGAGGCGCTGGCAGCCGGCGCAGCGGTCTCGGCCTGTGCGGCAGGGGCGGCAGCGGCCCCGGCACCGCCGGAAAGAACAGCGAGCTGGCCACCGGCCTCGACGGTCTCGCCTTCGGCCTTGAGGATCTTTGTCAGGATACCGGCGCCGGGCGAGGGGACCTCGACAGACACCTTGTCGGTCTCCAGCTCGGCCAGCATTTCGTCGGCCTCGACCCGGTCGCCTTCCTTCTTGAACCAGGTGGAGATGGTGGCCTCGGTGACGCTTTCGCCGAGGGTCGGGACCATGACGGCGATCTCCTGCGCGTCACCGGCATCCGCGGCGGGGGCTTTCGCCTCTGCCTTGGGGGCCGGGGCTGCGCCTTCGCCAGCGTTGATATGGGCCAGCAGCGCGTCCACGCCGACGGTTTCGCCTTCGGCGGCGACGATCTCGCCCAGCGTGCCGGCGGCGGGGGCGGGGACCTCGACGGTCACCTTGTCCGTTTCCAGCTCGCAGAGCATTTCATCCGCCTCGACCGCATCGCCGGGCTTTTTGAACCAGGTCGCCACGGTGGCTTCGGTCACCGATTCGCCCAGGGTGGGCACACGAACTTCGGTCATGGTCTTATCCTTCGATCCCGAGCGCGGCATTCACCAGCGCTTCTTGTTGTTGCTTGTGTTGCGAGGCCAGACCCGTGGCGGGCGACGCCATGGCGGGCCGTCCGGCATAGACCGGGCGGCTGTGCTTGGCCTTGATGCGGGTCAGCACCCATTCGATATTCGGCTCGACAAAGAACCAGGCCCCCTGGTTCTTCGGCTCTTCCTGACACCAGACGATCTCGGCGCCTTTGAAGCGCTCCAGCTCCGCCACAAGGCTCATGGCCGGGAACGGGTAGAACTGTTCGAGACGCAGGATGTAGGTGTCGTCGAGACCTTCGGCATCGCGTTTTTCCAGCAGGTCGTAATAGACCTTGCCAGAGCACATGACGACGCGCTTGATCTCGGCGTCGGGCTTCAGTTGCAGCTCAGAATTCCCGTATTGAGCATCGTCCCAAAGTACCCGGTGGAAGGACGAACCTTCGGTGAACTCTTCCTTGCGGCTGATCGCCATCTTGTGACGCAATAGCGATTTCGGCGTCATCAGGATCAGCGGCTTGCGGAACGAGCGGTGCAACTGACGGCGCAGGATGTGGAAATAATTGGCCGGCGTGGTGCAGTTGGCCACGATCCAGTTATCCTGACCGCACATTTGCAGGTAGCGCTCCAGACGGGCCGAAGAGTGCTCGGGGCCCTGACCCTCATAACCATGGGGCAGGAGGCAGACGAGACCCGACATGCGCAGCCATTTCGACTCGCCCGACGAGATGAACTGATCGAACATGATCTGCGCACCGTTGGCGAAATCGCCGAACTGGGCTTCCCAGAGGGTCAGCGCGTTAGGCTCGGCCAGCGAGTAGCCGTACTCAAAGCCCAGCACCGCATATTCCGAGAGCATCGAGTCGATGACTTCGTAATTGGCCTGATCCTCATGGATGTGGTTCAGCGGGAAGTAGCGATCCTCGCTCTCCTGATCAATCAGCGCCGAATGACGCTGACTGAAGGTGCCGCGACCGGAATCCTGACCTGCGAGACGCACCGGATAGCCCTCGGACAAGAGCGAACCAAAGGCCAGCGCCTCGGCGGTCGCCCAGTCAAAGCCCTCGCCGGTCTCGAACATCTTCTTCTTGGCATCGAGGAGACGGCCCACGGTCTTGTGCAGGTTGAAATCGCCCGGCACCGTGGTCAGGGCGCGGCCGACTTCCTCGAACCGGTCCTTTGAGATGGCGGTCTGGCCGCGCTGGTATTCCTCACCGTCACGCGCGAGGTGGGACCAACGTCCATCGAGCCAGTCAGCCTTGTTCGGACGGTATTTCTTACCGGCCTCGAACTCCTCCGACAGGTGGTTCTGGAAGCCCGACTTCATATCCTCGATCTCGCCCTCGGGGATCAGCCCGTCGCGGACAAGACGTTCGGTATAAAGGGTCAGCGTGGTCTTCTGCTGCTTGATCCGCTTGTACATCTTCGGGTTGGTGAACATGGGCTCGTCGCCCTCGTTGTGACCAAACCGACGGTAGCAGATCATGTCGATGACCACGTCCTTGCGGAACTTCTGCCGGAACTCCGTGGCGACCTTCGCGGCGTGGACCACGGCCTCGGGATCGTCCGCATTCACGTGGAAGATCGGCGCCTCGACCATCAGAGCGATATCCGTCGGATAGGGCGAGGTGCGCGAGAAATGCGGCGCGGTGGTAAAGCCGATCTGGTTGTTCACCACGATATGGATGGTGCCGCCGGTGCGGTGACCGCGGATGCCAGAGAGCTGGAAGCACTCGGCCACCACGCCCTGACCGGCAAAAGCCGCGTCCCCATGCAACAGGATCGGCAGCACTTCGTCGCGATCCGCATCACCGAGCTGGTCCTGCTTCGCGCGGCATTTGCCCAGCACGACCGGGTTCACCGCCTCAAGATGCGAGGGGTTCGCAGTGAGAGACAGGTGGACGGTATTGCCGTCGAACTCCCGGTCGGACGAGGCACCGAGATGGTATTTCACGTCGCCGGAGCCTTCGACGTCGTCCGGCTTGAAGCTGCCCCCCTGAAACTCATTAAAGATCGCGCGATAGGGCTTGCCCATCACGTTGGCGAGCACCGAGAGGCGGCCCCGGTGGGGCATGCCGACGACGATCTCCCTGACCCCCAGCGCGCCGCCACGCTTGATGATCTGCTCCATGGCCGGGATCAGCGCTTCGCCGCCATCGAGGCCAAAGCGCTTCGTGCCCATGTATTTCACATGCAGGAACTTCTCGAAGCCCTCGGCCTCAACCAGCTTGTTCAGGATCGCGCGGCGACCCATCTCGGTGAAGGTGACTTCCTTGCCGTAACCCTCAATCCGTTCCTTGAGCCAGCCCGCTTGCTCCGGATCGGAGATGTGCATGTATTGCAGCGCGAAGGTGCCGCAATAGGTCCGCTTCACGATCTCAAGGATCTGACGCAGCGTGGCCACTTCGAGCCCCAGGACGATGTCGATAAAGATCTTTTTGTCCATATCGGCTTCGGTGAAGCCATAGGATCGGTAGTCGAGCTCGGGGTGGTGATTGGTTTCACGCAAGCCCAGCGGGTCGAGATCGGCGATCAGGTGCCCCCGGATACGGTAGGCGCGGATCAGCATCAGCGCGCGCAGACTGTCGGTGACGGCGGCGCGGATCTGGTTCTGGTCAGGCGCGGCGCCGGTCTCGGCGGCCTTCACCTCCAGCTTCTTCGCGAGCGCTTTGGGGTCTTTTTCCGCCGCCGGGGCAGGCCACTGGCCGTCGAGCGCCGATGTCAGCTCGTCACTGGGCTGGGGCGGCCAGTCATTCCGCGCCCAGGAGGGACCGGCAGCCTCGGCCCGCGCGGCCTCGGCGTCGGTGTCGAGCTGGCGAAAGAACTCCTGCCAACTCTGATCCACCGAGGACGGATCCTCGGCGTAGCGCGCCTGAAGCTGCTCCAGATACGCAGCATTATGCCCCTGCATGAAGCTCGAGGCGTGGAACTGATCGTTCGATGAGTGTTCGGTCATTGTGTCACCTCATGCGGGTTGGGACCGTATTTGTTGGGGCCGGGTTGAGAAGGGCGGGTGAGCCAAATGATCATGGCGATATGAGCCGCAAACACGGCCAAGATGGTGAATACAAAGATACCGTTTGAACTCGGGACGACCACCGTCTGAGGGAGGAGACCGTCGGCAATGTACTCAGGATCAACAGGAACCTCCGTACCGAAGCCGAACCATACGATGAAGGGCAATGAAAATGAGATAACCGGAATCAGAATGCGCCATCCTGACTTTTCAGTGTCGTGCAATCGTCTGACAGATACGGCGACAAGCGGCAGGAGAGTCGCAATGCTAAAAATCGTTTCAAGCCAGCCACCATCATATGAAATGCGCGTGAAGCTGGACTGAGTTTGTTCGCCTTGTTGGTTCACCGCGACCTGCCAGTTCTCGGTCACAGTTGGGCCAAAGATCGATACATTTATGGCCGTGAGAAGAACTGAAGCCAAAAAAAGAAAAAGCACAAACCACCAAAGCTCCGCCCGGGAGGCCCGACCGGAAAAGGTAAAATACTTTTCAAAGCACGTGCGCACAGCGTTGGTAAAGCTCATCGCTCCCTCCTCTGCCATGCAGTCCTTCGGTCTATCATCGTCCCCGCCCCACTATCTCAAATTGGGTCGCGCCCGAATGGGCGCAACCCCGTGTCGCGCTTAGCCGATGGCCTTGAGCACAGCCTCGCCGAGACCCGCGGGGCTCTCGGCCACGACGATGCCGGCCTCCTGCATGGCCGCGATCTTGCTCTCGGCGTCGCCCTTGCCGCCCGCAACGATGGCGCCCGCGTGGCCCATGCGACGGCCCGGAGGGGCGGTGCGTCCGGCGATAAAGCCCGCGACGGGCTTTTTGCGGCCCCGCTTCGCCTCGTCGATCAGGAACTGGGCGGCTTCTTCCTCGGCAGAACCGCCGATCTCGCCGATCATGATGATCGAATGGGTCTCGTCATCTGCGAGGAACCATTCCAGCACGTCGATATGCTCGGTGCCCTTGATCGGGTCGCCGCCAATGCCAACGCAGGTGGACTGACCCAGACCCACGTCCGAAGTCTGCTTGACTGCCTCATACGTCAGCGTGCCAGAGCGGGAGACCACGCCGACGCTGCCGCGACGGTGGATGTGGCCAGGCATGATGCCGATCTTGCAGGCGTCGGGGGTGATGACACCGGGGCAGTTCGGGCCGATGAGCGTGGTTTTCGAGCCTTCCAGCGCGCGCTTCACCTTCATCATGTCGAGCACCGGAATGCCCTCGGTGATGGCCACGACGAGCGGGATCTCCGCGTCGATGGCCTCAAGGATCGAGTCGGCGGCAAAGGGCGGCGGGACGTAGATCACCGAGGCATTGGCACCGGTTTTGGCGACGGCCTCGTGGCAGCTGTCGAAGACCGGCAGGTCCAGATGGCTCTGACCGCCCTTGCCGGGGGTCACGCCGCCGACCATTTTCGTACCGTAGGCGATGGCCTGCTCCGAATGGAACGTGCCCTGCGAGCCGGTGAAGCCCTGACAGATAACCTTGGTGTTTTCGTCTACGAGGACTGCCATGTGGTGGCTCCTTTGCTAATCAAAGTTGGTCGGGGCGCATCACGGCGCCACCGTATTCGGTTTGCGAGACGCCGCCGCCAGAACGGCGAGGGCGAAGGTGATGGGGATGCCGAGTTCCCAGAGTTCTTCCAGCGCGGCAAAGCGGCGGTCGAGCACGTCGGAGATGTCGATGCCGAAGGGGGCGAGCTTACGCCCGATGCCGTCCACGGATTTCGAGATCACCACCAAAACGAGGCCCGTGGCCAGATACCAGGATTGGGCGACCCCATCACGCAGACCCCGCAGGAACTCCCCTCCGTAGCGCCGCGCGGCGAGGAACAGGCAGGTGAGGATCACCAGCAGGATCACCAGCGAGATCAGCTTTTCGACGCCCGGCACCTGATCGCCCAGATATTGGCGGCTCTTGAACAGGCCCAGCGTGAATGGACGCTTGTCCAGATCCAGCTCCCGACCGAACATGGCCAGCAGGATCACCACCAGCGGCCAGGTCTGACGCGTATCGTCCCGGGCCATGGCCCACACCAGCATTCCCGCGACCCCCACATATCCCAGTGCCGAGGCCGTCTCGATGACGCCCCCTTCGCTCAGGAGCGCTTTGCCAACTGACTCGGGCAAGCTCAGCAACACCGCCGCCGCAAGGGCGAGGGCGCCGAGCAACCCGAGGATCGTCAGGATGACGCGTTTATGGGGAGGACGCATTGCAGAACTCAGCCCTTGACCGCCTTCACGATCTTCTCGGCGCCGTCTTTCAGGTCGTCGGCGGCGATGACGTCGAGGCCGGAGGTGTTGATGATCTCCTTGCCCTTCTCGACGTTTGTGCCTTCGAGGCGGACCACCAGCGGAACCTTCAGCCCGACTTCTTTCACCGCGGCGACCACGCCTTCGGCGATCACGTCGCAGCGCATGATGCCGCCGAAGATGTTGACGAGGATACCTTTGACGTTCTCATCGGAGGTGATGATTTTGAAAGCCTCGGTCACCTTCTCCTTGGTCGCACCGCCGCCCACATCGAGGAAGTTGGCGGGCTCGGCGCCGTAGAGCTTGATGATGTCCATGGTGGCCATGGCCAGACCCGCGCCGTTTACCATGCAGCCGATCTCACCGTCGAGCGCGATGTAGTTCAGGTCGTATTTGGAGGCTTCGAGTTCCTTGGGGTCTTCCTCGGTCTCGTCGCGCAGCTGGGCCACGTCGGGGTGGCGGTAGAGGGCGTTGGAGTCAAAGCCCAGTTTCGCGTCCAGCACCTTCAGGTCGCCGCCTTCGGTGACGATCAGCGGGTTGATCTCCAGCTGCTCCATGTCCTTCTCGACGAAGGCTTTGTAGAAAATGCCCATGAGCCTGACGCATTGCTTGACCTGCTGGCCTTCGAGCCCCAGGGCAAAGGCGATCCGGCGACCGTGATAGGGATGGTAGCCGGTGGCCGGGTCCACGTCGAAGCTGAGAATCTTCTCCGGGGTCGACGCCGCGACTTCCTCGATATCCATGCCGCCCTCGGTGGAGCAGACGAAAGAGATACGGCTGGACTGACGATCTACGAGAAGCGCAAGATACAACTCGCGGGCGATGGGCGAGCCGTCCTCGATATAGACGCGGTTCACCTGCTTGCCGGCGGGGCCGGACTGGTGGGTCACGAGCGTGCGGCCCAGCATCTTTTTGGTCTCTTCGGCAGCTTCTTCGACCGATTTGGCCAGACGCACGCCGCCTTTTTCACCCGCATCGGCTTCCTTAAAGGAGCCTTTGCCGCGGCCACCGGCGTGGATCTGCGCCTTGACCACCCACAGCGGCCCGTCGAGCTCACCGGCGGCGGTCTTGGCATCTTCGGCGCGGGTCACGACACGACCGTCAGAGACCGGAGCCCCGAAATCGCGCAGAAGGGCCTTGGCCTGATATTCATGGATATTCATGGGGACGCACTCCGGCTGGTTCCTGTTGCCCGGTTTGTCGCACCGGGTTGGCGATCTGACAAACTTTATCGACAGGAATTGGGGCTGGGGGCGCTAACGGGGTCTGCATGTGATCACAGGGAAAAAACGTGTGATCACAAATCGGCGGATCCGTGCAGGTCGTTGGGCGCAGGACGCGTTGAAAACCGGCGGCATCCTCTCTAAGAGGGTTCAGTGCCGAGACGCGGGAGAAGCAGCATGATGCAAACGGTCGAGCGGGTAGGGCCCGAAAAGGTTGCCGGAGATGCTGTGCCGGTGCTGTTCCTCGCCCATAACGAGCGCCGCCTCCTGCCGGACTTCCTGCGCCATTACCGCAGCTTTGGCAACGTCACCTTTCTGGCGATTGATGATGGTTCGGATGATGGCACACGGGAATATCTGCTGGAGCAGCCGGATGTGACAGTGTTCGCGCCCGCACAGGGCACGGCCTACGCGACCCACAAGGTCGATTGGCGTCGGGAAGTGCTCGACGCGTATGGAACGGGGAAATGGTGTCTCGTCCCGGATGTGGATGAACATTTCATCCACGTGGAGACAAGTTTCGACGCAATGCTGGATAAGCTGGACGGCGAGGGGGCGGAGGTTCTGCTGACTGTGATGGTCGATATGTATGCCGACCGTCCGTTGCGCGATCAGCCTATGCCGGAAGAGGGTCAACGGCTCACTGATCTCTTCCCGTATTTTGATGGCCCGCGCGCGATGCCCGGATACGTTCTGCGTCCGGCGGGCAAGAAGAAGTTGCAGCAGCACCCGACACCAACGGTGAAGATTTTTGGCGGGATGCGTGAACGCGTGTTCAACATTGCGCAAAAGGAGCTTGGCTGGCTCGACCGCTTTGCCATGCAGTATTTCGCCATCGACAAAGATCCCAGCTGGAGCGGTCCCATGCGGATCGTGAGCAAGGCTTTGTCGAAGCGCATCAATGGCGTGGTTGCCGATGCGCAAAAGATGAACAAGGTCGGTCTGTTGAAATGGCGGCGCGGCGGGCAGTTTTCCGGCGGTCCCCACGCCATTGATCAGAAGCTGGCAGAGAGTTCCGGGCGGGCGGCGTTTCTGCACTTTACCTTTGCCGGGGGCGAACAGGCGTTGCGCTACACGGCAGAACGCGGCAGCCATTACGAGGGCGGTCGGTATTACAAGCGGATGCTCGATGCCGAGGATACCATGTCCCGCAGCCCCGTCATCGCTGAGTCTGTGCGGTACGATGGGCCATCGGCGCTGACGGGCATCATCAAGCAGATCACCTGATAGGAAAAGGGGGCCGACATGGCCCCCCTCGGTTTTTCTGGTGTGGGTCGTATCAGCCGAGGGCCACCGCCCGTACATCTTCGTCGATATGGCTCTCGTACTGGGTGAAGTTTTCCGCGAACATGGCGACCAGCTTCTGTGCCTGGGCGTCGTAGGCGGCGCCGTCTTCCCAGGTGCGGCGCGGGTTCAGCAGCAGATCGGCCACACCAGCCACGCTTACCGGCACGTCAAAGCCGAAATTTTCGTCCTTGCGGAATTCGGCGTCGTCGAGGGAGCCATCGAGCGCGGCAGTCAGGAGCGCGCGGGTCGCCTTGATCGGCATCCGGCTACCGGTGCCATGAGCGCCGCCGGTCCAGCCGGTGTTGACCAGCCAGCATTTCGCACCGTGACGGGCGATCTTCTGCTTGAGGAGTTGCCCGTAAGCTTCTGGCCTGCGTGGCATAAATGGCGCGCCGAAGCAGGTCGAGAAGGTCGGCGTCGGCTCGGTCACGCCACGCTCGGTCCCGGCGACCTTGGCGGTGAAGCCCGACAGGAAGTGATACATGGCCTGCGCCGGGGTCAGCCGGGCAATCGGAGGCAGCACGCCGAAGGCATCGCAGGTGAGCATGATGATGTTCTTGGGCTGGCCGCCCAGCGCAGTTGAGGACGCGTTGGAAATGTATTCCAGCGGGTAGGCACAGCGCATGTTGGCGGTCAGGCTGTCATCTTCGAAATCAAGTTCCCGCGTGGCATCGTCATAGACCATGTTCTCGATGATCGTGGCGAATTTCTGCGTGGTCGCGTAGATCTCCGGCTCGGCCTTGGGGTCGAGCCCGATGGTTTTCGCGTAGCAGCCGCCCTCAAAGTTGAAGATGCCGCGATCGGACCAGCCGTGTTCATCATCCCCGATCAGAACCCGGTTGGGGTCGGCTGACAGGGTCGTCTTGCCGGTGCCCGAGAGCCCGAAGAACACCGCGGTGTCGACAGGATTGCCGGGGGCATGGTTGGCGGAGCAGTGCATCGGCATGACGCCCTTGCCCGGCAGCAGGTAGTTCAGGACGGTGAAGACCGATTTCTTGTTCTCGCCTGCATATTCTGTGCCACCAATCAGAATCGTTTTCGCGTCGAAATTCAGCGCGATGACCGTCTCGGAACGGCAGCCGTGGCGGGCCGGGTCGGCCTTGAAGGACGGGCAGTTGATGATGGTGAAATCAGCGGTGAAGTTGTCCAGCGATTCCCGGTCGGGACGGCGCAGCAGGTGACGGATGAACAGGGAGTGCCAGGCCAGCTCGGTGATCACCCGGACATCCAGACGATGGGCTGGATCGGCGCCGCCATGGAGATCCTGCACGAAATAATCGCCGCCCTGCATATGGGCGAGCATATCGGATTTCAGCACGTCGAAGAAGGCGGGCTCCATGGGGGCATTGTTTTCCCACCAGATGGTGTCCTCGACCGAAGGGGTCCGCACCACGAATTTGTCGTTGGGGGAGCGGCCGGTATGCTTGCCGGTCTCAACAAGAAGAGTGCCCCCCTGACCGAGTTCGCCCTCTTTGCGGGCCAGCGCGGCTTCGACCAGCTGTGGTTCACGGAGGTTATAATAGACCGTCCCAAGCCCCTCGATCCCCTGATCTGCGAGCGTGAAGTTCGGGTTGACGCGTCCGTTGGTCATCGTGCCAGTCCTGATAACTTTATTGCGGGAAAAGGTCCCTGAGGGAACCTTCGTGACCCGCCTAACATGGAGGCTCGGCCCCCGAACACCCACCGTTAGCGCCACCGCAGGGGTTTAACGTTATCATCGCCATTCGAACAGTGCGGCAGTTAAGCCAGCATCAAGGAAATTCGGGCAGGTTTGTGGCTGTCGAACGGCGGTGTTGTGCAATTTCGGTTGCCTCATCGCAGTCAGAGCGGGAATATGCGTGAAAACCGGGCATAAGACCCGCGAGCAGTACGAGGAGTCAGTCATGTCGAGGATCGCACTCGTCGACGACGACCGGAATATCCTGACTTCGGTGTCGTTGACGCTAGAGGCAGAGGGATTCGAGGTCGAAACCTACAGCGACGGTCAACAAGCGCTTGAAGCGTTTGAGAAACGGATGCCCGATATGGCGGTGTTCGACATCAAGATGCCCCGTATGGACGGGATGGATCTGCTGCAACGGGTGCGACAGCGCAGCCAGATGCCGGTGATCTTTCTGACCTCGAAGGATGACGAGATCGACGAGGTTCTCGGACTTCGGATGGGCGCTGATGACTACGTGCGCAAACCGTTTTCCCAGCGTCTGCTGGTCGAGCGGATCCGCACGATCATGCGTCGTCTGGAGGTGCTGTCGGGCGACGAGCCGACAGCAACCGAGACCAGCCAGATTATCACCCGCGGCCCCCTCACCATGGATCCGGCGCGTCATATCGTGACCTGGAACGGCCAGCCAGTGACGCTGACGGTGACGGAGTTTCTGCTTCTGCACGCGCTGGCCCAGCGCCCTGGCTTCGTGAAGAGTCGCGACCAGCTGATGGATGTCGCATACGACGATCAGCTCTATGTGGACGACCGCACAATCGACAGCCATATCAAGCGGCTACGGAAGAAGCTGCGCAGCGTCGATCCCGATTTCGCGGCCATCGAGACGCTCTATGGCATCGGCTATCGCTTTAGCGAAGTCTGACCCTCATGTCTCTGCTCTCGGATCAGGACATGTCAGATGGCGGAAGGGCACTTGGGCCTGTCTCGGCTCGTGGGGAAGGGGCGCATGCGTTCGAGGGGCCAACTGCTACCCCGTTTCGCGGTTGGCCGCTCGCCCGCCGGATTGTGCTTCTTAACTTTGCAGCGCTCTTGATCTTTGCCGCCGGACTGACATTGTTCAATCCGTTCCGCGCCCCGCTTCTGACGGACCGGGAGCAGATCCTGACCCAGCGCGCGGAACTCATGGCCTCGGTGTTCGAGGCTGCTCGGTGGGAGGGGGACGCGGCCGCAGCGGGACGTCTTCTGGGGTCGCTCGACCTGACTGGACTCGTGGCAGTCTCTGTGCATTCAGCCAGCGGGCGCGTTCTGGTCCTGCGCTCCGGCCCTGAGGAGCAGCGGTCTGCCGGGTGGATATCCCGGGCATACGCCAAGCTCTCGGGCTCTGCGTTGACCACCAGCGTCCGGCCGGTGCCCGAGGTGTTGGCCGTAACGGCAATGCAAAACGGCGGAGTCGAATTACTGAGACCGCTCGAAAACAGCGGCACCCGGCTCGTAGGGATCGCTGTTCCGGTCTATGGACCTGACAAGATCGCGGGGGCTGTGGGTCTGGTCAGCGATACAGCAGAGCTGTCAGCGCTGCTGGGAGAGGAGCGGCGGCTGGTTCTGCTGATCGCAGCGCTCGCACTGGCGGCATCTGCGGCACTCAGCGTGCCGCTGGCCTCGGCCATCGCGGAACCACTGGCCGATCTTGCCGCCGCGGCCCAGATCCGGGACGGGACAGGTCGCGATGATCGGATCAGCCTGCCCGATCTCTCGGATCGCTCCGATGAGATCGGCGAGTTGTCCGTCTCCCTGCGCGGGATGGTGTCGGCCTTGCACACAAGGATCGAAGCCAATGAACAATTCGCCGCTGACGTGGCTCATGAAATCAAGAATCCGTTGGCCAGTCTCCGATCCGCCGTTGGTGCCCTCCAGATCGTGGACAAGGAACCTCAGCGCACCCGTCTGATGGAGATCATCGACATGGATGTGCGGCGGCTCGATCGGCTGGTCAGCGATATCTCGAACGCCTCTCGTCTCGATGCCGAGCTGGTGAAAGAACAGGAAGAACCGTTCGATCTCTCGAACACGCTGACCCAGATCGCCGATCATATCGGGCTGGATGCGGCGAACCGTGAGATCACCTTTATCGCCGATTTGCCAAGCCATGACGTTCGGATGAACGGGCTCGAAAGCCGCCTCGCACAGGTCTTCGTCAATCTGCTGACGAACGCGCTCTCCTTTTGCAAAGAGGGCGATACGATCCGCATCTGGTGCCGCCAGCGCGATCACCGGGTGATCGTGGTGGTCGAGGATACCGGCCCCGGTATCCCCGATGCGGCGCTCGAAAAAATCTTTGAGAGGTTCTATTCTGAGCGGCCAGAGGATCAGTTCGGAGCCAATTCCGGTCTTGGGCTGGCGATCTCCAAACAGATTGTTGAGGCTCATGGTGGCGTGATTTGGGCGGAGAACATCCGGCCCAGTGGTGCCGGACCAGAGACGCCGTCTCTGGGCGCGCGTTTCGTGGTCGGCTTGCCTGTATGATGCCGGAGCCTCAGGCCACGCTTCATGCGAGCACAGTGGCTGTAGACGGGCAGGCTGTTCTCCTAACGGGGCCGTCAGGGTCGGGTAAATCCTCGCTGGCATTGGCACTCATGGCGCGCGGCGCCACGCTGATTGCGGATGACAGGGTGCATGTGGCGGCGCGCGGCGGGCGGCTGATCGTGTGGGCGCCGCAGAGCATTCTGGGCTTCATCGAAGCGCGCGGCGTTGGGCTGTTGCGCGCCGAGACCGCCCCGCCAAGCCCCGCCGTTCTGGTCGTCGATCTGAGTCGCCCCGAGCCCGAGCGGCTGCCTCCGGATCGCCATAAGGTGATCTGCGGGTGCCGGCTGGATCTTGTATTCGGGGCCGGACACCCCAATTTGTCTGATGCAATCCTGCAATTGATGAAAGGCGGCCGCGCCGAAAATCCTTGAGCCAGACCCTCCCTCCGTCCCGTTTGATCCTCGTCACCGGCCCCTCAGGCGCCGGGCGTACGACATCGATGCGGATCCTTGAGGATATGGGGTTCGAGGTCATCGACAACCTGCCGTTTTCGCTTTTCGATGCGTTACTGGAGCAGGGAACCGCCGGCCGCTCCATGGCGCTGAGCGTAGATGTCCGTAACCGGGATTTCTCCGGACCTGAACTGGTGCGGCTACTGGATCAGGTCTGCGAGGATTCACGGATTGAGGCGGAAGTCCTGTTCCTCGATGCCACGCTCGATGTGCTGATCAACCGCTATTCCGAGAGCCGTCGTCGCCATCCTCTGTCACCAGAGGGCGGTCCGCGCTCTGGCCTGACCCGCGAACTGGAGATGTTGGCGCCTGCCCGTGCCAGGGCCACTGCGCGGATCGACACCTCCCATCTCAGTCCTCACGAGCTGCGCAGCGAATTGCACAGGGTATTCGGGACGGGTCACGATCCAGGGATCGCGATCACGGTCACCAGCTTCTCCTACAAGCAGGCCATGCCGCTTGGGGTTGATCTGGCATTTGACATGCGGTTTCTGCGCAATCCCCATTGGGAAGCGGAGCTGAGGTCGCTGACGGGTCTCGACCCGGCCGTACAGGATTATGTCAAAGCGGATCCGCGATTCGCTGATCAGGTATGCAAGATTTACGAGTTGGTTGAGGCGCTCCTGCCAGAATACAATCTAGAGGGGAAAACGCATCTAAATATCGCCTTTGGTTGTACCGGCGGGCAACACCGCTCGGTTACCGTCACGGAATGGATGCGAGATCGCCTTGAAAAAGCCGGTTGGCGGGTGTCCACTCGACACAGCGTACTTGAGAGGCGCACGCAGGTCGCGTGGCCGGGCAGGGGGGCGCAGCCGTGATCGGCATTGTCATAGTGGCACATGGGGGTTTGGCTGGCGAATTTCTCGCCTCCGTAGAGCACGTGGTCGGCACGCAACCCTCCATTACCGCGATCTCCATTGCCCCGGAATGTGATCGTTCCGCAAAGCAAAGAGAGATCTGCGCTGCCGCCGATCTGGTAGACACGGGCAGCGGCGTTGTGATTGCCACCGACATGTTCGGCGGTTCCCCCTCCAACCTGAGCCTCGCGGCGACCTGCAAATGTGACCGCAGAATAATTTACGGGGTCAATCTTCCCCTCTTGATCAAACTGGCCAAATCCCGTCATCTTCCAATCGCGGACGCGGTTGCGGTGTCGCTGGTGGCAGGCCGGAAATATCTGGATGCCGTCTACACGCCCCAGCCCGACCTGCGAATGGTTGCTGGACAGGAATAATATGTGCATTCGCCAACTTGAGATTGTGAATGAAAAAGGGCTTCATGCCCGCGCCTCGGCCAAGTTGGTTGAGGTGGTCGAGAATTTCGACGCGGAAGCCGAAGTGCGCCATGACGGACAAAGCGCTTCAGGAGACAGTATTATGGGTCTTCTCATGCTGGCCGCGCATCGGGGCACGACGATCGAGGTGGAAACCTCCGGCCCGCAGAAGGATCAGCTCGCCGATGCGCTGGCCGAACTGGTGGCGAACCGTTTCGGCGAGCATATGTGACGCAGGCCCGCGAGGGCCTGCTCACTCTTCACACCAGACGGTTCGGGATTTCGCGCCCTGCGAAATGGGCGTCCAGAGCGTCGGCGACCATCATCCCCATGGCGACCCGCGTCTCGACGACGGCGGAGCCCATATGCGGCGCCAGTACGACGTTTTCCAGCACCCGCAACTCTTCGGGGACATGGGGCTCCTGCGCAAACACGTCGAGCCCGGCAGAGCCCAGCTTGCCCTCCTGCAAGGCCGCGATGAGGGCAGGCTCGTCCACCACCGTCCCGCGCGCGGTGTTGATCAACATCCCCTCGGGACCCAGAAGAGCGAGTTCCTCGGCTCCGATCAGCCCGTCCGTCCCGGCACCTCCCGGAACGTGGAGCGAGACGACATCCGCGCGCTCCATTACCTCGGCGACGGTTCCAAGGCGCTCGCCCCCCGGTTTCTCCGAGCGGTTATAATAGACAATCTTCATGCTAAAGGCCGTCTGCGCAATCCTTGCCACCTCCTGGCCGATCCGCCCCATGCCGATGATCCCCAGCGTCTTTCCCCTCAGACCCCTGCCCAGCAGGTGGGTTGGGGTCCAGCTCTCCCATGCGCCGCGCCGGAGCTGGCGTTCCCCCTCGGAACTTCGGCGAGCCGCCGACAGCATCAGGGTGATCGCCATGTCCGCCGTGGCTTCAGTCAGCACATCGGGGGTGTTGCTGACCGCGACTCCGGCGGCCTTCGCGGCGTCGAGATCGATATGGTTCACGCCCACACCGAAATTACCAATGATCCTCGCTCGCTGGTTCTTATGGATCACATCGGCCCCGACGGTATCGGTGACCGTCACGCAGACGGCGTCGTAGCTGTCCATGGCGGCGCGCAGCTCTGCCGCCGAGAGCGCCACATCCGCGTCATTCAGCGTCACATCATAGTCCCGCGACAGACGCTCTTCGCAGGGCGCCGGCCACTTCCGTGAGAGCAAGACCTTCGGTTTCATGGCATCTTCCTTTTCGGGTTTCGGTTCGGGCCGACAGATTGTCGCAATTGGTCCTTTGCACACCTTCGCCCCGTGTCAAACGAGGCGCAAGTTCAAGGGAGCAAAAACATGACTCAGCCCAGTGATATCGAGATCGCCCGCGCCGCGAAAAAACTTCCCATTCAGGAGATTGGCGCCAAGCTGGGTCTTGCACCCAAAGACCTGATCCCCTTTGGTCACGATAAGGCCAAGATCGAACCCGAGGCGCTGGCCCGGCTGGACGACCGCCCGGATGGCAAGCTGATCCTTGTCACCGCCATCAACCCGACCCCGGCGGGCGAGGGCAAGACGACGACCACCGTGGGCCTGGGCGACGGTCTGAACCGGATCGGCAAGAAGGCGATGATCTGCATCCGCGAAGCCTCCCTCGGTCCGAATTTCGGCATGAAAGGCGGCGCGGCCGGCGGCGGTCACGCGCAAATCGTGCCCATGGAGGACATGAACCTCCACTTTACCGGTGATTTCCACGCCATCACCTCTGCCCACAATCTGCTGTCGGCGATGATCGACAACCACATTTACTGGGGCAATGAGCTGGAGATCGACATGCGGCGCGTCGTCTGGCGCCGTGTGCTCGACATGAATGACAGGGCCCTGCGCCAGATCACAGCGTCGCTTGGCGGCGTGTCCAACGGCTTTCCGCGTGAGGCGGGTTTCGACATCACCGTGGCCTCCGAGGTCATGGCGATCCTCTGTCTGGCGAAGGATCTGGCCGATCTGGAATCCCGTCTGGGCGACATGATCGTGGCCTATCGTCGCGACCGCTCGCCCGTTTATGCCCGCGATATCGGTGCCCACGGCGCCATGGCGGTGCTCCTGAAGGACGCGATCAAGCCGAACCTCGTGCAGACGCTGGAAAACAACCCCGCCTTCGTCCATGGCGGCCCGTTTGCCAACATCGCCCATGGTTGCAACTCCGTCGTCGCGACCCGCGCCGCTCTGAAGCTCGCAGACTATGTGGTGACGGAGGCCGGGTTCGGGGCCGATCTGGGCGCCGAAAAGTTCTTTGACATCAAGTGCCGCAAAGCCGGTCTGACCCCTGCCGCATCCGTGCTCGTAGCCACCATTCGCGCGCTGAAGATGAACGGTGGCGTCGCCAAGGAAGATCTCGGTGCCGAGAATGTCGAGGCCGTGCGAAAGGGCTGCGCCAACCTCGCGCGTCACATCGAGAACGTCAAAAGCTTTGGCGTGCCGGTTGTGGTGGCGATCAACCACTTCTCGGGCGACAGCGACGCCGAGATCGCCGAGGTTCAGAACTACGTGAAAACCCAAGGAACCGAAGCGATCATCTGCCGCCACTGGGCCGAGGGCGGTGCCGGGACCGAAGAACTGGCCCGCCGCGTGGCCGAGATCGCCGACAGCGACATGTCTCACTTCGCGCCGCTCTACCCAGATGAAAAGCCGCTGTTCAAAAAGATCGAAGAGATCGCCAAGCGCATCTACCGCGCCGATGAGGTGATCGCGGATAAGAAAATCCGCGACCAGCTCCGTGAGTGGGAAAATCAGGGCTACGGCAACCTGCCGGTTTGCATGGCGAAGACCCAGTACAGCTTCTCCACCGATCCGGCCCTGCGCGGCGCGCCCACGGGCCACACCATCCCGGTCCGCGAAGTGCGGCTGTCGGCGGGGGCGGGCTTTGTGGTGGTGATCTGCGGTGAGATCATGACAATGCCCGGCCTGCCGCGGCACCCGGCGGCAGAGAAGATCTGTCTCAACGACGCGGGCGAGATCGAAGGTCTGTTCTGACCACCGGGTCTTGACCTCCCGGACCGGACCGGCTTTGCGGTTGCGCAACCGGTGCGGTCCGGTATCAAGTGCAATACAAGCGCGCAATTCGCGCTAAAGATGATTCAGGAGCGAACATGACGGCGAAGCTGATCGACGGAAAGGCTTTTGCGGCAACCATTCGCGGGCGGGTCGCAGACCACGTCGCCCGGCTGAAAGAAGAGCACGACCTGACCCCCGGTCTCGCCGTTGTGCTCGTCGGCGAAGACCCTGCGAGTCAGGTTTACGTCCGCTCCAAGGGCAAGCAGACCAAGGAAGCGGGCATGGCGAGCTTTGAGCACAAGCTCCCTGTAGATGCCGATCAGGAGACGCTTCTGAAGCTCATCAATGACCTGAACAATGATCCAGAAGTCCATGGTATTCTTGTGCAACTCCCGTTGCCGTCACACATGGACTCGAGCCTCGTGATCAATGCGATCGCGCCGGAAAAGGATGTGGACGGGTTCCATGTCATCAACGCCGGGCGGCTGGCCACCGGGCAGGATGCCATGGTGCCCTGCACGCCGCTGGGCTGTCTGATGATGCTGCGGGATCACCATGGCGATCTGTCAGGGATGAACGCGGTGGTGCTGGGGCGCTCAAACATCGTGGGCAAGCCTATGGCCCAGCTGCTCCTCGGCGAAAGTTGCACCGTCACCATCGCCCATTCCCGCACCCGCGATCTGGCGGATGTGGTGCGACAGGCCGATGTCGTCGTTGCTGCCGTGGGCCGTCCGGAGATGGTGCCCGGCGACTGGATCAAGCCCGGCGCGACTGTCATCGACGTGGGCATCAACCGTATTCAGGACGGCGAGAAAACGCGCCTCGTGGGGGATGTGGAATTCGACAGCTGCGCCGAGGTGGCCGGGGCGATCACGCCGGTGCCCGGTGGCGTCGGTCCGATGACCATCGCTTGCCTGCTGGCCAATACCGTCACGGCTGCGTGTCGCGCAAATGGCCTTGCCGCGCCGGAGGGCCTGACTAAGTGATTGCAGAGATTTCATAAGAGAGACGTTGATGAACGATATGTCCCCGAACCCGTCCCGCCGCCGCGATGTGTCCAAGACGCGGGGACGACCGCTCGATGATACGGCTCTCGCCGAGGTTGCTGCGCTGGTCGGCGACGACCTCCGGCGCGATCTGCTGATCGAATATCTGCATCTCATTCAGGACCGCTACAGGCATCTGTCGGCGGCCCATATCCGGGCTCTGGCGGAGCTGATGAAGATCGGACAGGCCGAAATCTACGAGGTCGCAAGCTTCTACGATCATTTCGATCTGGTGAAGGAAGGCGAGACCCCGCCGCCGGCTCTGACCATACGGGTCTGTGACGGCATCGCGTGCCAACTGGCTGGGGCTGAGGCCCTGCATAAGGCGCTGGAGCAGGGCGTGGACGCCGCACAGGTGCGTGTGGTGCACGCGCCCTGCATGGGCGGGTGCGATGTCGCGCCCGCGGTTCGTGTGGGGGACCGGGAGATCGGGCAGGCGGCGGTCGAGGGCGTTCAAGCCCTGATCGGCTCGGGGGACACCGATGTGATGTTGCCCGATTACACGGATCTCGACGCCTATCGCGCCGAAGGCGGCTATACCCAGTTGCAAAAGCTGCGGGACGGTGAGGTGAGCGTCGAACAGGTGATCGAGACGCTGGGCGATGCATCCCTGCGCGGACTCGGGGGCGCGGGCTTCCCCACGGGACGCAAGTGGTCGCTGGTGGGCCAGAACGCCGGGCCGCGGCTGATGACCGTCAACGGCGACGAGGGCGAGCCGGGCACCTTCAAGGACCGCTATTATCTGGAGCGCAACCCTCACGGCATGCTCGAAGGCGCCCTGATCGGGGCCACCTGTGTCGAGGCAGAGGGGCTCTACATCTACATGCGCGACGAGTATCCGGCGGTGCTGGAGATCCTGCGCCGGGAGATTTCCGCGCTGGAGGATGCGGGGCTGGTCGAGCCGGGCTTCATCTCGCTGCGCCGGGGGGCGGGCGCCTATATCTGCGGCGAAGAGAGCGCCATGGTCGAGAGCATCGAGGGCAAGCGCGGCCTGCCACGCTTGCGCCCGCCGGTGATCGGGCAGGTGGGGCTGTTCGGCCGGCCGACGCTGAACAACAATGTGGAGACGCTCTATTGGGTGCCGCAGATCCTTGAAAAAGGCGCGGCGTGGTTCGCTGATCAGGGCAGTGAGGATCATCCAGGGTTCCGGTCGTGGTCGGTCTCGGGCCGGGTGCGCAACCCGGGCGTCTGGAAAGCGCCTGCGGGCGTCACCGTGCGGGAGTTGATCGAGATGGCTGGCGGCATGGCGGAGGGCCATGCGTTCAAGGCGTATCTGCCGGGCGGCGCCTCGGGTGGCATCCTTCCGGCCTCCAAAGGCGACGTGGCCCTCGATTTCGGGGGAGAACTGGCGGAATTGGGCGGGTTCGTCGGTTCTCATGCGGTGGTTGTGTTCAGCGATCAGGACAACATGAAGGATGTCGCGCTGAACCTCATAGATTTCTTTGCCCATGAGAGCTGCGGCCAGTGCACACCCTGTCGGGGCGGCACCGAAAAGCTCAGCCAACTGCTGCGCCGGGAGACGCTGGACGAGGAGGCCATTTCCGATCTCGAACAGGTTATGCGCGACGCGTCGATTTGCGGTCTCGGGCAAGCGGCGCCGAACCCCGTGCGGCATTTGTTGACCTATTTCCGGGAGGACCTGTGACATGACCGGATCTGTGAAAATCACTCTGGACGGGCGCGAGATCGAGGTCGAAGAAGGCCGGACCATCTGGCAGGCTGCTCAGGCGGAAGGCACCGATATTCCTCATCTTTGCTGGCGTGATGAACCGGGTTACCGGTCCGACGGCAATTGCCGCGCCTGCATGGTCGAGATCGAGGGTGAGAACGTGCTTGCGCCGTCCTGTGCCCGTGCCGTGACCGATGGCATGGTGATCCATACGACCAGTGACCGCGCCGTGAAATCGCGGGAGATGGTGTTTGAGCTGCTGGCCGCCGACATGCCTGCTGCCAAAGACGGCCCCGATGACGAGTCTGCGTTCTGGGGCTGGGCACGGGAAATGGGGATCTCTGATGAGGGTGAGGCCCGCTTGCCCGGCGCTGAGACCGCACCCTGCCACGACGTGACCAATCCGGCCATTGCGGTGAATTTTGAGGCATGCATCGCCTGCAATCTTTGCGTGCGGGCGTGCCGCGAAGTGCAGGTGAATGACGTGCTTGGGATGGCCGGTCGCGGCGCCCACGCGGTGCCGGTCTTCGACCAACAGGATCCGATGGGGCTGTCGACCTGCGTGACCTGCGGTGAATGCGTGCAGGCTTGTCCCACCGGCGCTCTGATGGAGAAATCCCTCATGGACACCGAGGCCAAGACCCGCGTGGTGGCCGAAGATGCCCTGGAGGTTGTGAAGTCTGTTTGTCCCTTCTGCGGCGTGGGCTGTCAGACCGAAGTTTCTGTGGCCGATGGCAAGATTGTCCGGGTCGACGGTCGCGACGGTCCGGCGAACGAGAACCGGCTCTGCGTGAAGGGGCGGTTCGGTTATGACTACGCCATGTCGCCGCGCCGCCTGACCAGGCCGCTGATCCGCCGCGACGACGCGCCCAAGGATGCGGTGCTCGACATGTCCAAAGACGTCTCCGAGCTGTTCCGCGAGGCCACATGGGACGAGGCCATGGAGCGCGCGGCAAAGGGTCTCGTCGAGATCCGGGACGCGGATGGGGGCGGGGCGATTGCGGGCTTTGGCTCGGCCAAGGGCTCCAACGAAGAGGCCTACCTGTTCCAGAAGCTCATCCGCGCGGGCTTTGGCACCAACAACGTGGACCACTGCACGCGGCTCTGCCATGCGTCCTCGGTCTCGGCGCTGCTCGAAGGCGTCGGCTCCGGCGCGGTTTCAGCGCCGTTCATGGACGCGGAAAAGGCCGATTGCGTGATCGTCATCGGCTCCCGTCCCACAGTGAACCACCCGGTCGCTGCGACTTATTTCAAGCGCGCTGCCAAGCGGGGAACAAAATTTGTCATCTGCGATCCGCGCAAGCAGGACATGATGCTCCATGCCGAGCATTCGCTTCAGTTCAAGCCAGGCACTGATGTGGCCATGCTGAACGCCATGCTGCACGTGATCGTCGAAGAAGAGCTCTACGAACGCGACTATATCGCCGCCAATGTCTCGGAGTTTGAAGCGCTCAAGGCCAAGGTCGCGGCGTTCTCACCCGAAGAGATGGCGCCGGTCTGCGGCATCGACGCGGACGAGCTGCGCGCGGTGGCCCGCCTCTACGCGACCTCCGAGCGGTCGATCATTTTCTGGGGCATGGGGGTCAGCCAGCATGTCCACGGAACGGATAACTGTCGCTGCCTGATCGCGTTGGCGCTGATCACCGGTCATGTGGGACGGCCCGGCACGGGTCTGCACCCGCTGCGGGGGCAGAACAACGTTCAGGGTGCGTCCGATGCAGGTCTGATTCCCATGTCCTTCCCCGATTATGTGCCGGTGACTGATCCCGAGGCACGGGCGCGGTTCGAGGATGCGTGGGGCCGTCCGCTGGATCCCGAAAAGGGCCTGACCGTGGTTGAAATCATCGACGCCATCCATGCCGGGGAGATCCGGGGGATGTATGTGATGGGCGAAAACCCGGCCATGTCCGATCCCGATCAGAACCACGCCCGTGGCGCGCTGGCCAAGCTCGACCATCTCGTGGTGCAGGATATCTTCCTCACGGAGACGGCGCGCTTTGCAGATGTGGTGCTGCCCGCCTCCGCTCATGCGGAGAAGCTTGGGACCTTTACCAATTCCAACCGGCAGGTGCAGATGGGTCGTCCTGCGATTCCGATGCCCGGCGATGCGCGGCAGGATCTGGAACTGCTGATCGATCTGGGCAAGCGCTGCGGCATGGATTGGGATTATGCCGGACCTGCCGAGGTCTTCGCGGAGATGGCGTCGCTGATGCCGTCACTCACGGGCATCTCGTGGGAAATGGTCGAGGCCGAGGACAGCGTGACCTACCCGCTGGACGGCGACACTCAGAAATGGGTGATCTTCGACCAGGGCTTCCCGACGAAGGACAAACGCGGCAAGCTTGTGCCCGCCGATCTGGTGCCGCCCGATGAGCTTCCCGACAGCGAGTTCCCGATGGTGCTGACCACCGGGCGTTTGCTGGAGCACTGGCACACGGGCGCGATGACGCGGCCCTCTGATGTGCTGGATGCGCTTGAGCCCGAAGCCATGGCGGCCATGAACCCGGGTGAGATCGCGCGGGCGGGACTCTCGGCGGGACAGCAAGTCACCGTAGAGACCCGGCGCGGCACGATCACCGCGACGCTCCGCGCCGACCGGGACGTGGCGGACGGAATGGTGTTTGTGCCGTTCTGCTTCTTTGAAGCGCCCGCCAACATGCTGACCAACCCGTCTCTGGATCCGTTCGGCAAGATCCCCGAGTTCAAGTTCTGCGCTGCGCGTGTGCGGTCCGGGGAGGTGCTCGCCGCCGAGTAAGCCATGCGGTTGCTGCAATGCGGCATTTCGGGATTGGGCGTAGAGCTGCGCCCGTCCTCCCCATAAATACTCCGGCGACCCCATACACGCCGGAGTATAAAATCCATGGCTCACACCTTTGACAGCACCCTCACCGCCTCCGCCTCTGAAAAGAAGGGCGGCCTCTGGGCAGCCCTCAGCCGCGGCTTCGTGGCCTTTTGCGAGGCCCAGTCGCGCCAGAAAGACGTCGCCTATTTCGAGGCCAAGAGCGACGAAGAGCTCGCCGCCATGGGCCTGAAGCGCGCGGACATCGTGCGCCACGTCTTCCGCGACCGGATGTTCCTCTGACCTGACGACTGCGATCACGGGACGCGGTTTCGTGATCGCCTGCCGGGGCGGGCTTGACGATGGGAGCGGATTCTCGCACTGACGCGCAACGTCCAGTGGAGCCCTCATGTCCAGCCCAGCCCCGTTTTCCCGTTTCGAATGGATGATCGCCTGGCGCTACCTGCGCGCCCGCCGCGCCGAAGGCGGCGTCAGCGTGATGACCTGGATCAGCCTGATCGGTATCACCCTCGCGGTTTTTGCGCTGATCGCCACGCTTGCCGTGCGGGCGGGATTCCGGGCGGAGTTTGTGGACACAATCCTCGGGGCCAACGCCCATGTGACGGTCTATTCCGTGCCCTACACGTCCGAGACCGGCGCAACCTCCCGCGCGATTACCGATTATGACGCGATGGCTGAGCGGGTGCGTGCAGTGCCCGGCGTGGTCCGCGCCGCGCCGCTCGTCAAAGGGCAGGTCATGGCGAGCTTTCAGGGCGAAACCCGGGGGGTGCAGGTCTTTGGCATGCGGGCTGACGATCTGCGCGCCTTGCCGCGCATCGCGGATCCGGAAACCTCGCTCGGGTCTCTGGATGGTTATGGCGTTGAGAACAATCCGGTTATTGCCATCGGCACCGGCGTGGCGCGGGAGCTGGGCGTTGTCGTAGGCGACACGATCCGGCTGATCTCGCCTGACGGGGCCAGGACGCCCTTTGGGACCACGCCGCGCGTGTCCAACTACATGGTCGGCTATATCTTTTCCGCCGGACGCTATGATGTGGACGTGACGCGGGTCTACATGCCCTTCGCCGAGGCGCAGGTCTATTTCAACTCCGAGGGTGCCGCGACAGAACTTGAGGTGATCACTGAGCACCCCGAAGAAGTGGACGAGATTGTCGGTCCGATCCTCACCGCGGCCGGCGAGCGGACCATCGGCTGGACGTGGAAGAACGCCAGCGGCAGTTTCCTCCGCGCCCTCGATATCGAGGATAACGTGATGTTCGTCATCCTGTCGGTGCTGGTGCTGATCGCGGCCATGAACATCGTCTCGGGCCTGATCATGCTGGTGAAGAACAAGGGCCGCGACATCGGCATCCTGCGCACCATCGGCCTGACTGAAGGGACGATTCTGCGGGTCTTCTTTATCTGCGGATCACTCACCGGGGTCATCGGGACATTGGGGGGCGTCGCGCTGGGGGTGTTGTTCGCGACCTATATCGATCCGATCTTCTCCTTTGTGAACTACGTGGCCGGTGGCGGGGTCTGGGATCCGTCGATCCGCGGCATCTACGCGCTTCCGGCAAAGCTGCAGTGGGGTGATGTCATGTCCGCGGTGATTCTTTCGCTGGGGTTAAGCTTTGTGGTGACAATCTTCCCGGCGCGCCGTGCTGCGCGGATGAACCCGGTGGAGGCCCTGCGCTATGAGTGACATGATCTCACTGGAACTCGACGGGATCGAGAAGGCCTATAACAAAGGCACCGACAAGGAAGTCGCCGTGCTGCGCGGCGCGTCCGTCGCGATCAAGGCAGGTGAGGCCGTGGCGCTGGTGGCCCCGTCGGGGACCGGCAAGTCGACTTTGCTGCACATCGCGGGCCTGTTGGACACGGCCGATGCAGGCGCGGTGCGGATCGGGGGCGAGGAGATGACCGGCCTCAGCGACCGCCGCCGGACCGGGGTGCGGCGGCGGGATGTGGGCTTTGTCTATCAGTTCCACCACCTGTTGCCGGAGTTCACGGCCGAAGAAAATATTGTTTTGCCCCAACTCGCTGAGGGCGTGGCACAGAGCGTCGCCGCCGGCCATGCGCGGGCTTTGATGGAGAGCGTCGGCGTCGGTGGCCGGGCCGATCACCGGCCTGCGGCGCTGTCGGGTGGCGAACAACAGCGGGTGGCGTTCTGCCGTGCCCTGGCGAACCGTCCCCGGGTGCTGCTGGCCGATGAGCCGACGGGGAACCTCGATCCTGAGACGTCCGATACCGTGTTCGAGGCGATGATGACGCTGGTGCGGGAAACGGGGCTCGCGGCCTTGATCGCGACCCACAATATGGAGCTCGCCGCGCGTATGGACCGGGTGCTGAGGCTCCAGGACGGGCGGATCGTCTGCGATTGATCGGGGTAGGGGCGCTGCCCCCGAGGACCTGACGGTCCTCTCCCCCGGGGTAATTTCTGACAAAAAGAATAAGGGCGCCTCGCGCGGCGCCCCTTGTTTTGGTGTCGGTCAGTTGGTCAGGGCTGTGTCGATGGCCCGAGCAAGTTTGTCCGTGAGTTCGTCGATCTGGTCATCCGAGATGATGAAAGGCGGAGCGAGCAGGATGTGGTCGCCGTGCTTGCCATCAATCGTCCCACCCGCCGGATAGCAGATCAGGCCGTTTTCCATCGCCGCCTTCTTGACCCTTGCATGGGTTTTTCGGGAGGGATCCAGGACGGCTTTGGTCTCGCGGTCGGCCACCAGTTCGATGCCCCGGAAGAGACCCCGACCCCGGATATCGCCCACATGGGGGTGCTGGCCAAGGCGGTCCGTGAGGGCGGCGACGAGGCGGTCGCCCTTGGCGTTGACGCCTGCCACGAGTCCATCGTCGATGAGCCGTTCGAGCACCGCATTGGCGGCGGCGGCGGCGAGCGGGTGGCCGTGATAGGTGTGGCCGTGCTGGAACGCCCCCGAGCCGTCAGCGATGGCTCGGTAGATATGTTCCTGACAGAGCATCGCGCCGATGGAGGCGTAGCCCGCGCCGAGGCCCTTGGCGATGGTGACGATATCGGGGGAGATGCCGTCCTGTTCGCAGGCAAAAAGCGTGCCGGTCCGGCCCATGCCGCACATGACCTCGTCGAGGATCAAGAGGATGCCATGGGTGTCACAGATCTCGCGGATGCGCTTGAAGTAGCCGGGAACAGGAGCCAGCGCGCCGGCAGTGGCCCCCACCACGGGTTCTGCGATGAAGGCGATGACGCTGTCCGGGCCGAGCTCAACGAGTTTCTCCTCCAGCTCATTGGCCACGCGCAACCCGTACTCTTCGGCGCTCTCGCCATCCTGCTGGTCCCGATAGGGGTAGCAGGGAGCGATGTGATGGCACTGGACCAGCAGCGGCTGGTAGTTCTCGCGGCGCCACGCATTGCCGCCCGCAGCCAGCGCCCCGAGCGTATTGCCGTGGTAGCTTTGGCGGCGGGCGATGATGTGTCGTCGCTGGGGCTCGCCCTTTTCAAGGAAGAACTGGCGGGCCAGTTTCAGCGCCGCTTCAACCGCTTCGGACCCGCCGGAGAGGGGGTAGACGCGGGTGATGCCTTCGGGGGCGTTCTCGACCAGCTTACGCGCCAGACGCTCGGTCACGTCGGTAGTAAAGAACCCCGTATGGGCAAAAGCGACCTGATCGAGTTGGGCATGCACAGCGGCGCGCACCTTCTCGTCCGAATGGCCGAGGCAGGAGACGGCCGCGCCCCCCGATCCGTCCAGATAACGGCGCCCGTCGGCGTCGATCAGATAGCATCCCTCTCCGGCGACGGCCTTGCGCAGCGCCGCCGAAGAGCGTCCGAATACCGCCGTATCAGCCACGGGCGAGGAACACCGAGCATTCCGAATAGCGCGCCACGCGCGCCGCATTCGGACCGAGGAGGTTGTCGCTGGAGGAGCCCATGACGATCACGTCCACGTTCAGCTTCTTCGCGGCCGCGGTGATCTCGTCATAGATGCGCCCCCGCACCACGTGGGGGTGGATCTCCTGTGTCTCCGGGATATGCGTGTTCACCCACGCTGTCAGCTGTTCGCCCAGATCGTGAAGCGCCTGCGTGACGAACGCATCGTCAAAGAAGTTAGCGACCATAGGCATGCCGAAATTCGGCATCACGGCGATGATGTGAAGAACACCGCCCTCGGCGAGGTGCAGAGCCCTCGGCAAGGCGTGTTCCCAAGATGCGGGGTCTCCCAGGTCGATGGGGAGGAGGATTGTGTTTGACATATCAGAAAGCCGGTTTGGTTTGGCGACGGCGCTGCAGAACGATAACGAGGCCCAGCAGCAAGAGGGCGGGGATGTAGAAGATCTGCGCCGGCAGACGGCTCGCATTCGGGGCCAGAACCTCCGTGATGCGTACCGGCTTGTCGGCGTAGAAGTCGAAATCGGCGAGCTTTTCCTGCAAAGGAGTGCCGAACATGGGCTCGTCGATGGCGCCGGGGGCCATGCCGGTGAGCATGACGCCGGTGGCGTTCATACGGGCGGCGGTGTCGCCTTCGGGCACGTCGAGGGCCAGTGTCGTCTCGGCCATGTCGCCGGTGTTGAAATCCGGTCCCGCGATCTTGATGCGGATCTTTTCGCCGGTCTGGGCGTCCGCGAGGATCTGTTCGAAGCCCGCCGGGTCCTGCACGGTGAATTTCGGCTGGATTCGGTCAAGCCAGAAATTCGGCACGAAGAGCGTGAAGGCCACGAGGAGCAGCATGAGCGACTCGAAGATATTTGACTTCGCGAGGAAGTAGCCCTGGGTGGCGGCCGCGAACAGCAGCATCGCGATGGTGGCGATGAAAAACACGCTGATCGCCTGGATGATCCCGCCAGTGGTTCCGAGATCCACACCGTAGAGGATGAGGGTCGGATTGTAGATGAACAGGAAGGGCAGCGCGACCGTCCGCAGCGAATAGAAGAAAGCGGTGAAGCCGGTCTTGATCGGATCGCCGCCGGAGACGGCGGCGGCGGCAAAGGACGCGAGGCCCACAGGCGGTGTCACGTCGGCCATGATGCCGAAATAGAACACGAAGAGGTGGGCTGCGATGAGCGGAACGATCAGTCCCTCTTGCGCGCCCAGCGAGACCACGACCGAAGCCATGAGCGAGGACACCACGATGTAGTTTGCCGTCGTGGGCAGACCCATGCCGAGGATCAGGCTGAACACACCCACGAGCAAGAGCATGATGAACAGGTTGCCGAAAGACAGCGCTTCGACGAGACCAGCCAGTTCGGTTCCGATAGGGGTCTTGGTCACCGTTGCGACGATGATGCCCGCAGCGGCGGTGGCGACGCCGATTCCGATCATGTTACGGGCACCCGCGATGAGGCCCTCACGCAGATCAACCAGACCGTCATTGAACGCAGCGCCGGTGCGGCTCTCGCCCCGGAACAGCGCCTTCAGCGGCTTTTGCGTCACGATGATGAACAACATCAGCGCCGTGGCATAGAAGGCCGATTTTGCCGGGGATTGCTGTTCGACCATCAGGAACCAGACGAGGACGAGGATCGGCAGAACATAATGCAGACCGGTTTTCCAGACGTCAGCAACCTTCGGCAGAGCGATGCCTTCGCCGTGATCTTCGAGGGCGGAGGGGTCCAGCTCATGTTGGTTGGCGGAAACCTTAACCAGCCAGAGATAGACAGCCAGCAAACCGATCGCGGCCACCGGTCCGGCGAGGCCGGGCAGGGCGGCGTTCAGACCGTTGATCAGGTAGATCAGAGCCGTGAAGCCGAAGCCGAACACCGCAAACCCGATGGCGAAATTCACAGCCATCCGACCCAGCGAGGATCCGACGCCGAGGGCGGGCATGTCCTTCTTCAGGGCTTCGAGGTGCACGATGTAGACCAGCGCGATGTAGGAGATCACCGCCGGGATGAAGGCGTGCTTGATGACCTCGACATAGGAGATGCCGATGAACTCGACCATCAGGAAGGCCGCCGCGCCCATGACCGGAGGCATGATCTGGCCGTTCACCGAGGAGGCGACCTCGACCGAGCCGGCTTGTTCGTTGGTGAAGCCCACGCGCTTCATCAGCGGGATGGTAAAGGTGCCGGTGGTGACCACGTTGGCGATGGACGACCCGGAGATCAGGCCAGTCATGGCGGAGCCGACGACTGCCGCCTTGGCCGGGCCGCCGCGAAGGTGACCGAGGCCCGCGAATGCGAGCTGAATGAAGTAGTTGCCCGCGCCCGCCTTGTCGAGGAGCGAGCCGAACAGCACGAAGAGGAACACGAAGGCCGTCGAGACGCCCAGCGGGATGCCGAACACGCCCGCGGTGTCGAGCCATTGCGCGGTGATCAGAGAGGTAAAGCTGAGCCCCTCATGTTCGATCAGTTCCGGGATGAGCCAGCCGGTCCCGAAATAGGCATAGGCGAGGAAGATCGCACCGACGATGGTCAGGGCCGGTCCCAGCGCACGGCGGGACGCTTCGAGCAGCAGCACGAGGCCCACGGCGCCGATGATGACCTGCGTCTGGGTCGGCAGGCCAGAGCGGGCGGTGTCGGCCAGCCGGTCGGCGAAGAAGAAGATGTAAAGCGCGGTCCCGGTCGCCACGAGCGCCATGATCCAGTCGGTCAGGGGAACGCGGTCGCGCGGGCTGTGCTTGGTGGCAGGATAGCAGAAGAAGGCGAGGAAGACGGCAAAGGCGAGGTGCAGCGGTCGGGTCTCCGAAGAGTTCAGTACCGGAAATGTACCGCCAAACCAAAGCATTGGCTGGGCAATCCAGAGCTGGAACAGGGACCAGATCAGCGCAACAGCCGCAATCAGCGCCGCAATCGACCGCGAGGCAGGCGAACGGGCTCCGGCATCCGAAGATGCCACCAGATCCTGCAATTCATCGTCGGTGAATTGCCGATCTGTCTCATTCGAGTTGGTCATGAAACGATTGTCTCCCTCTTGGCCCTGTGCCGGATCTCTCGGCACAGGGATTCGTCCTGACGCGTTACTTTGCGGTATTTCCCGGGATTATGCCAGAAACCGCGATCAGCGGATGGCTCTTCGCCCGTACCACGATTGCCAGTCTGCCGGACTCCCGTTGAAGGCGTTTAGATCCACGTCCCCTGCGATCCCCGGAACACGCCCAGTCGCCGAGTACTGCCAGATCCGCCATGGGGTGCGGTCATAGACCTCGCGGACCGGCTTTGCTGTGGAGCGCAGCCAGAATTCGGCGCGCAGTGGCCGAAGGTCGCGGTCGTCCCAGATCTCCTTCGTCGCGTAGACCAGCGGGCGCTGGCCGTAATGACGCTCCAGGATGTCGAGGAAAATCTGCGCCTCGCGGATAACCTCACCCTGCGGCGGACGACGGGTGCAGGTGGGGGAGAAGGGCGTCCATTCCAGATCCAGAACCGGTGGCAGGTCGCCCGCGCGCTTGGGGACGTTACGAATAAACCAGCGCGCCTGCTCGGCAGCTGGGCGGCACCAGTAGAAGAAGTGGTACGCTCCCACCGCGACACCCGCGCGTGCCGCGTTGTCGTGGTTCGCGGCAAAGGCCACATCCAAGAGGTCGCCGCCCTCCGTGGCCTTGATCCAGGCAAAATTCACCCCGGCGCGCTTTGCGGCGTTCCAGTCGATTGTGGCCTGATATTTGGACAGATCGACGCCGTGGACGCGAAAATTGCGGGGGCTCTGACTGCCAAACTCAACCGGATCGGCATCGGAGAATTGCGGCGGACGGGTCTGGGAAGCATTCACATCGGTCCGCACCGGTTCCGACCGGCCACAGGCTGTAAGGAAGACAAGTACAAGGAAAAAAGCACGGCGCATTTGCAGCCTCATGATGATGGACGGGTCGCCCCCAAGCGCGTGACGGTGATCGGCGGCGCGGTCTCCGGGGCACTCTTACTTGTGCCTTAGCATTCGCGTTAAGGGGGTAAAACCTTTCTCCTCCGAAATGCCGAAAAATGTGATAGTATGGGCCTATTGTTCAGTCATTTTTAAAGGAGTACATTTCATGCCAGACGGATCCGTTCCACCGGACGAGCCCCATAAACCAGCTTCCAATGCGATGGGACCCTCGGATCCTTCGACCGAGGCTCTGAGGGAAGAGGCCGCGCCCTGCCGCCCGCGATTGGGTGAAAGGGACACCCGCGGTGCCGAAATTCGCGAGGTGCATTGGTGCTTGCCGGAATTTATGGTGTATCGTTGCGACGATGGAGTGTTTGCGTGCTTCTCCGATGATCCGGAGACAGCCCGCACCCAGTTGAAAAGTTATCTCTCGCTGGGTGTCAGTCTCGCCGAAATCGAACATCTGCGCGGTTTGTGGGACGATGGGCTCGACTTTCGCTGGTGGAATCCGTTCAGTTGGAAACAACCGGTCTCCAAACGGCGCAAACAGATCAGCGAGCTGGCCCATAATCGTGAGGTTGCCCGGTGCATCGCGCAGGCTCTGATCGGAGATGTTGCCGAATCCAAGGCGGGGCTGAGCGCGCTGCGGGAACGCTGGGCGGCGCAAAACCGGAACTGGATGCGGGTCGTGCATCTGATGGTGAATATCCTGCTGGTGCTGTTCGTGGTCATCTTCTGCCTGACCCTGGTGCGCAGCAATTACGTGTCAGCCTTTGGTTTCAACGCAAAAGAGATGACGCTTGCCTCGATGATGGGGGCTGTGGGGGCGTTGTTTTCGACGACGGTCGGTTTGCGCAACATGGCTGTCGATCCGTCCGTGCGTATGATCGTGCATTTCGTCTACGCACTCCAGCGGATCATGGTCGGCGTATTGGGCGCGATGGTGCTGTATATCGGCTTACGAGCTGGCGTGCTCTTCGAACTGATGGCGCCGGGCTTGCAAGAAGCCGAGCCCATTGGTCCCAGTCAGGATTTTGAGCGATATTGGTTGGCCTTTGCGTCCATTCTCGCCGGGTTCAGTGAGCGGCTGGTTCCGAACATGCTTAGCAGCCGTTCCGCTGAAGTGGACCAAGCTGACAGCGGGCCGAAATCTGACACGACGGCCTAGGGGAAATTCGGGGCGCGCTGGATTCTGCCGCGCGCCCCGGATCAGTTTAGTTCGGGATGTCGCCGGACAGGCCTTCGACATAGAAATCCATACCCGCGAGCGTGCCGTCATCGGCGGTCTCGCCTTCGACGAGCCACGCGGAACCGTCCTGCTTGTTGATCGGCCCGGTGAACGGATGGGTCTCGCCGGACGCGATGGCGTCTTTGAGTGCCAGCGCTTCGGCCTTCACGTCAGCAGGCACGGCGTCGGAGATCTCTCCGATTTCCACCATGCCGGGTGCGATGCCGTCCCAGGTGGACTTGCTCTCCCAGGTACCATCCATCACCGCCTGCACGCGGTCGATGTAATAGGGCGCCCAGTTGTCGATGATCGACGAGACGCGCGGCATCGGGGCGTATTCGCCCATATCCGAGGCCTGACCGAAGGTGATCACGTTCCCGGCTTCGGCGGCCGCGGCCTGCGGGGCGGTGGAGTCGGTATGCTGGAGCACCACGTCCGCGCCCTGTTCGATCAGCGCCTTGGCGGCGTCGGCTTCCTTGGCCGGGTCGAACCATGTGAAGGCCCAGACCACGTTGAACTCCACATCGGGGTTCACTTTCTTCGCCGCGAGATAGGCGGCGTTGATGCCGCGGATCACTTCGGGGATGGGGAAGGAGGCGATGTAGCCGATCTTGTTCGACTTGGTCATCCGGCCTGCGATGAGGCCTTGCACAGCCCGGCCCTCATAGAAACGGGCGGAGTAGTTGGAGACGTTCTCGGCGGTCTTGTAGCCGGTGGCGTGCTCGAACTTCACATCCGGAAACTTGGCCGCGACATTCATCGTCGGGTCCATGTAGCCGAAGGAGGTTGTAAAGATCAGATCGGCGCCAGACAGCGCCATCTGAGTCATGACGCGCTCGGCATCGGCCCCCTCGGGGACGCTCTCCTGATAGACGGTCTCGACCTTGTCGCCGAAATGCTCTTCGACGGCCAGACGGCCCTGATTGTGCTCATAGCTCCAGCCGCCATCGCCGACGGGGCCCACGTAGATAAAGCCGACCTTGGTCTTGTCGTCCTGAGCGAACGCGCCGGTGGCCAGCGCGGCCAGCGCCGCGGCGCCGAGCAGGGTTCTTCTGCGGATCATGAGGGGTCTCTCCCTGTTGCAGTGTTGGAAGTGTCGTCGTCTGTGGTGTCGGACTTGTCCGTCCCGGACTGGGTAATCGGCGCGCCGGGTTTCGACGCGCTGGCGCTGCGGCGGACGCCCGATTCCTTCAGGAGTGCGGTGGTGATCAGACTGCCGGGGATCGCCACGATCCCAAGCCCGACCAGCAGCGTCAGCGTCGTAAAGAACCGCCCCCCCGTGGTGATCGGGTAGATGTCGCCATAGCCCACCGTGGTGAAGGTCGCGACCGCCCACCAAAGCGCGTCAGGGATCGACTGAAACGCATCAGGCTGGGCCTCATGCTCGAAATAGTAGATCCCGACAGCGGAGAGGAACATCACGATGGCGGCGAGGAAGATGAAGACCAGCAGCTCTTCCTTGCAGTCCGAGAGCGCCTCCTCGATGCGGAACACCGCGTTGTTGAGCCGCAGGAGTTTCAGCATGCGGAGCGCCAGAAACAGCCGCAGGCTGCGCAGGGCCTGAATATCGGGTGTCATCAGCAGCAGCGCGGGCGCCACCGCCGCGAGGTCGATCAGGCCCCAAAAGCTGAAGATGTAGCGCAGCCTGTGTTCGGCACTCCAGACCCGGACTGCGTATTCGATGGCGAACACCGCGAGCAGCACAAATTCCACGATGACAAGGATGCCGTTCACGGAAGGGGGCAGCGATTTCATGCTCTCCATAGTGATCGCTGCAGCCGTCAGACCGATGGCGACGTAGAGCACGATCACAAAGGCCCGACCATATGTCGGATCTTCGCCCTCCAACGCCAGTCTTGCCCGCTTCTTGGTTATCATCCGTTCGTCATGCCTGCGCGTGGAAGGGTTTGCCGAGACTTGCGGGCGCGGCGGTGCTGCGCCCTTTGCGCCGAGACATAACGACCAGCACAAGGATTGTCACCAGATAGGGGGACATGGACAGATACTCCACCGGCAGCGCCACCCCGGCGGCTTGCAGGTTCAGCTGCAAAACCGTCAGCCCGCCAAAGAGATATGCGCCGATCAGAATCCGACCCGCGCGCCACGAGGCAAAGACCACGATCGCCAGTGCGATCCAGCCCGCGCCCGCCGTCATACCTTCGGTCCATTGGGGCACCCGCACGAGGCTGAGATATGCCCCGCCAAGCCCGGCCATCGCGCCGCCGAAGGCGATGGCGGCGAGGCGGTAGCCCAGCACCTTCAGCCCCAGCGCATGGGCCGCGTCATGGTTCTCGCCGATGGCCCGCAGGGTCAGGCCGGTGCGGGTGCGGTTCAGAACCCACCACACGGCAACCGTCAGGGCGAGGCTGGCATAGACCATCCAGTCATGGCTGAAAAACGCCCGTCCGAAAAACGGCAGATCCGAGAGCGGCCCGAGGTCGAGGCGGGGAGTGGAGGGCGGCTTGATCCCCACATAGCTCTGCCCCACGAGCGATGACAGTCCGAGGCCGAACAGCGTCAGAGCCAGCCCCGTTGCCACCTGATTGGACAGAAGCCCCAGCACCAGCGCGCCGAACACCATACTGAGCGCAGCGCCTCCGAGCGCGGCGGCGCCAAAGCCCAGAACGGGCGAGCCGCTCTCCACCGCGATGGCAAAGCCGCAGATCGCGCCGGTGATCATCATCCCCTCGACCCCGAGGTTCAGCACCCCGGCCTTTTCCACCACCAGCTCGCCCAAAGCGGCCAGCAGGAGCGGCGTCGAGGCGACCATCAGCGAGGCTACCATCAATTCTGGGGAAATGGCGCTTAGATCCATGGCTTACCTCCCTCGCGGTTCATGCCCGCACCTCGCGACGACCCAGCCGGATCCGGTAATTGGTCAGCACATCCACGGCCAGCAGGAAGAACAGCAGCATGCCCTGAAAGGCCTGAATGGCGGCGATTGGAATCCCCAGCATAAAGGACGCAAGCTCACCGCCGATATAGGTCAGCGCCATCAGAAGCCCCGCCAGCACGATGCCGATGGGATGGAGCCGCCCCAGAAAGGCCACGATGATTGCAGTAAACCCGTAGCCCACGTTGAAATCGATGCTGATCTGGCCTGCGGGGCCGGTGGCCTCGAAGATCCCCGCCAGTCCCGCCAGCGCACCCGAGAGGCCGAGGCAGAAAATCACCAGCCGCTCCGGAACGACGCCTGCGAAGCGCGCGGCCCTCGGCGATTGCCCGGCGAGGCGGATGTGAAAGCCCAGCAGATGCTTTTGTAGCAGGATATAGGCGAAGATCACCGCGATGATCGCGGCCACCACGCCCCAGTGAGCGCCCGTGCCCGGGATCAGCTCCGGGTTCGCTGCGGCAGGCCATTGGGACAGGTTGCGCGAGCCGGGAAAGCCCCCGCCATCGGGGTTGCGCAACGTGCCCACGGCCATGGAGGCCAGCAGGTTCTCGGCCACATAGACCAGCAAGAGCGACACGAGGATCTCGTTGGTGTGGAAACGGGTTTTCAGGATCGCCGGGATCATCGCCCAGAGCCAGCCCCCGAGGGCGCCCGCGAGCACCATCATCGGGAAAATCAGGGGCGAGTCGGACGGGTAGAGCGCCAGACCCGCACCCGCGCCACAGAGCGCACCGATGATGTATTGCCCCTCGGCGCCGATATTCCAGATCCCGGCCCGAAAGCCGAGCGCGAGCCCGGTGGCGATCAGGATCAGGGGGGCGGCCTTGACCAGAAGTTGCGGCCTCGAATAGCTGGCGAACTGAGCGTCAAAGAGCGGATCGTAGAAGATAGTGCGGAGCGCGGCGACCGGGTCCTTGCCCAGCACCGCAAACATCAGCCCGCCCGCAACCAGCGTCAGAATCACTGCCAGCAGAGGTGTGGCCCAGGCCCAGACCCGCGAGGGCTGGGCGCGTTTTTCCAGCGCAATCATCGCGTGGCTCCCGTCGTGGGTCTAATGGGCATGGGCGGCCTCCATATCGTGGGCGCCGCCGAGCATCAGGCCGATTTCGCTGACCGTCAGGCCTTCGGTCGGGCGGAAGGGCGACAGGCGCCCTTCGGTCAGGGCGGCAAAGCGGTCTGAGACCTCCATCAGCTCGTCGAGATCCTGAGAGATGACGATCACCGCCGCTCCTTTGGCGGCGAGGTCCAGCAGCGCTTGGCGAATCGTCGCGGCGGCTGCGGCGTCCACCCCCCAGGTGGGCTGGTTGACCACGAGGACGCGGGGGTCCTGCAATATCTCGCGCCCGATCACGTATTTCTGGAGGTTGCCACCCGATAGCGCGCGTGCGGTGGTGCCGGGACCGGGGGTGCGCACGTCAAAGCGGGCAATGATCCCCTCCGCAAAATCCTTGGCGGCGCCCCAGTCGATCAGCCCGCGCCGCGCCAGCCCCTGCCGTCCCGCAGCAGAGACGATCGTGTTCTCGCTCAGGCTCATATCGGGTGCGGCGGCGTGGCCCAGTCGTTCTTCGGGTGCGGCCAGCAGCCCTGCGAGACGCCGGGGCTCCGGGCCTTTGCGTGACAGATCTGTACCGTCGAGGGTCACCGTTCCCGGCGCCGAGAGGCGCTCGCCCGACAGGGCCGAGAGCAGCTCATCCTGCCCGTTTCCGGCCACGCCACCGATGCCCACGACCTCGCCACTCGTCACCGAGAACGACACCTGCCGCAGCGCTGTACCGAATGCATGGGGCGGGGGCAGGGAGAGGTCGCGGATCTCCAGCGCTACGGCGCCGGGTGCGCTGCGGGGGCGGGTTGGCGGATCGAGTCGACGACCGACCATCAGTTCGGCCAGCCGCCCGGCGCTCTCTTCGGCGGGCACACACTGGCCCACCACCTCGCCATGGCGCAGGATCGTGGCGTGGTCGCACAGCGCGCGGATTTCCTCAAGCTTATGCGAAATGTAGAGGATCGAGGTGCCTTCCCCGCGGAGGGTGCGCAGGGTGTCAAAGAGCAGATCGACCTCCTGCGGGGTCAGCACGCTGGTGGGTTCATCCATGATCAGCAGGCGCGGTTTGCCCAGAAGGCACCGGACAATCTCGACACGCTGGCGCTCTCCTGCCGATAGATCGCCGACGATCTGCGCCGGATCGAGGGGCAGGCCGTAGTCTTCGCTGACCTCGCGAATGCGCTGGGCCAGATCCCGGCGGGGTGGCGGGTCGGACATGCCCAGCGCCACATTCTCGGCCACGTCGAGGGCATCAAAGAGGGAGAAGTGCTGGAAGACCATACCCACACCGGCTTCGCGGGCGGCCTCGGGCGACGCGGGAGTGTAGGGCGCGTCATCGAGCACCATCTGTCCGGCATCCGGGGTGACGAGGCCGAAGAGCATCTTGACCAGCGTGGATTTGCCCGCGCCGTTTTCGCCCAGAAGCGCATGGACCTCACCGCGCCCAATGGTGAGGGACACGTTATTATTGGCGATGACGCCCGGATAGGCCTTTGTGACGCCCTCGATCTGCAAGAGTGGTGTGGTCATGCCGACATGCTCTCCGCGACTCGTTCCTTCCAGAAACCCCGCTCAGGGATCTTTGGCAATGGTTTAGGGCGGACTAGAGAGGTGCTGACACGTTCCGGCTGCGTTTGAATTTTGCGCTGCGCCTCTGGCGGGTGGTGGTGTGGGGGCTGCCTGCCTTCCGACCGGCTGCTCCGGCATCCCCCCGGCGATATTTCCGGACAGGTGAAGACCAGATGAGCTCTTTCAGGCGGGCTTGGGCGGTCCTATGGTCAGACCATGACCGAACCGCGATTCATCCATCTCCGCCTCCACACCGAATATTCCCTGCTTGAAGGGGCCATGCGGCTGAAGAAACTTCCGGGTCAGATTGCAGCCATGGGGATGCCTGCCGTGGCCGTGACGGATACCGATAACCTCTTTGCTGCGCTGGAGTTTTCGGTCTCGGCTATGGGCGCGGGGGTGCAGCCGATCATCGGTTGCCAGATCTCGCTCGACTATGGGGCCGAAGCGCCGCGCGGGCAGATGTCGCTGCCTGCGCCGCTGGTTCTGCTGGCCCAGAATGAGACCGGGTATGAGCATCTGATGAAGCTGAACTCGGTGCTGTATCTCGAGGGCGACCGCTCGGTTCCGAGTGTCTCGGTGGACGATCTGGAGCACCATTCCGAAGGGCTGATCTGTCTGAGTGGCGGGCCTGACGGGCCGGTGGGGCGGCTGTTGCAGGCGGGTCAGCGGGACAAGGCCGAGGCGCTGATGGGGCGTCTTGCAGCGGTGTTTGCGGACCGGCTTTATGTAGAGTTGCAACGGCATCCGGGCGAGGGCGGTGCCTTGCCCGAGGCAGAGCGGCTGACGGAGCGCGGGCTGATCGAGATGGCCTATGCCATGGATCTGCCGCTCGTCGCGACCAATGACGTCTACTTCCCCAAGCCCGATATGTACGAGGCCCATGACGCGCTGATCTGCATCGCGGATGGGGCTTATGTGGACCAGAACGAGCCGCGCCGGCGGCTGACCTCGCAACACTACCTCAAGAGCCCGGCGGAGATGTGCGCGCTGTTCGCCGATCTGCCTGAGGCCACGCAGAACACGGTGGAGATCGCCCGACGCTGTGCCTTTGCCGCGTATAAGCGAGACCCGATCCTGCCGCGCTTTGCCGATGACGAGGTGGACGAACTGCGGCGGCAGGCGCGTGAGGGGCTGAAGGAGCGGCTGGCGGTGATCGATCCCGCCGCGCCGGTAAAGGAGTATGAACAGCGTCTCGATTTCGAGCTGGGGATTATCGAGGGGATGGGCTTCCCCGGATACTTCCTGATCGTTGCGGATTTCATCAAATGGGCCAAGGAGCATGACATCCCGGTGGGACCGGGACGGGGATCGGGCGCGGGCTCACTCGTAGCGTATGCGCTGACGATTACCGATTTGGATCCATTGCGTTACAGCCTGCTCTTCGAGCGATTTCTGAACCCTGAACGGGTGTCGATGCCGGATTTCGACATCGATTTCTGCATGGATCGCCGCGAGGAGGTGATTCACTACGTGCAGGAGAAATATGGCCGCGATCGGGTTGGGCAGATCATCACCTTTGGTGCGCTCCTGTCGAAGGCGGCGGTGCGTGATGTGGGGCGGGTTCTGCAGATGCCTTACGGGCAGGTGGACCGGCTCTCGAAGATGATCCCGGTTGAGGGGGTCAAGCCCGTCTCCATTGAGCAGGCCCTGCGCGATGAGCGACGGCTGCGTGAGGAGGCGAAGGCCGAAGAGGTCGTGGACCGGCTCCTGACCTATGGCCAGCAGGTCGAGGGGCTCTTGCGCAACGCCTCGACCCACGCGGCGGGGGTGGTGATCGGGGACCGCTCGCTGGATGAGCTGGTACCTCTCTACCGCGATCCGAAATCCGACATGCCCGCGACCCAGTTCAACATGAAATGGGTCGAGCAGGCGGGGCTGGTGAAATTCGACTTTCTCGGCCTGAAGACCCTGACGGTGATCCAGAACGCGGTCGATCTGATCAACCTGACGAGGCCGATCCATATCGGCCCCGATGGCGAGGAGCTGTATCAGCCCGCGGAGGGAGCGGAAAACCAGATCAACCTGATCCCTCTGGATGATCCGAAATCCTACGAACTTTACGCCAGGGCGCGGACGGTGGCGGTGTTCCAGGTGGAATCCACTGGCATGATGGACGCTCTGCGGCGGATGAAACCGACCTGTATCGAGGATATCGTGGCGTTGGTGGCGCTCTACCGGCCCGGTCCGATGGAGAACATTCCGACCTATTGCGAGGTGAAGAACGGACTCCGTGAAATCGCCTCGATCCATCCGCTGATCGACCATATTCTTGAGGAAACTCAAGGGATTATCGTTTATCAGGAGCAGGTGATGCAGATCGCTCAGGTGATGGCGGGCTATTCGCTCGGCGGCGCTGACCTGCTGCGCCGCGCTATGGGTAAGAAGATCAAGGAGGCCATGGATGCGGAGCGCCCGAAATTCACCAAGGGCGCGCTGGAGAACGGGGTTTCCGAGGAGAAGGCCAAGGAAGTCTTCGACCTGCTGGAGAAATTCGCCAATTACGGCTTCAACAAATCGCACGCGGCGGCCTATGCGGTGGTCAGCTACCAGACGGCCTGGCTGAAGGCGAACCACCCGGTCGAGTTCATGGCCGGCGTGATGAATTGCGATATTCACCTGACAGACAAGCTCGCTGTTTATGTCGAAGAAGCCCGGCGAGGGCTGAAGATCGAGATCGTTCCGCCCTGTGTGAATCGCTCTCAGGCGACGTTCTCCGTCGAGGGCGGCAAGATTATCTACGGGCTGGGAGCGCTGAAAAATGTGGGCGTAGAGGCCATGCGGCTGGTGGTCGAGGGGCGGGGGGACCGGCCCTTTGCGACCCTGTTCGATCTCGCCCGGCGGGTGGATTTGAAACGCGTTGGCAAGCGCCCGCTGGAGATGCTGGCGCGGGCCGGGGCGTTCGATCAGCTTGACCGGAACCGGCGGGCGATGCTCGACAATCTCGACCGGCTGGTGGCCTATTCCGCGGCGGTGCATGATCAGCGCGCCTCCAATCAGGTGTCGCTCTTTGGCGAAGCGGGCGATGACTTGCCCGAGCCGCGGCTGGTCCGCTCCGAGGACTGGCTGCCCATGGAACGGCTGGGCGAAGAACATAAGGCCGTAGGGTTCTATCTCTCGGGCCATCCGCTCGACGACTACATGGCGCCCTTGCGGCGCAAGGGTATCCAGACCCTCGAAGAGGTGACAAAGGCCGCCGAGCGTGGCCCATTAGTGGCAAAGATGGCAGGCTCCATTGCCGCGCGGCAGGAACGAAAATCCGCCCGCGGCAACCGGTTTGCCTTCGTGGGCCTCAGCGATCCGTCAGGTCTCTATGAGGTGGTGATCTTCTCCGATGTACTGGAGGCGAACCGCGATCATCTGGAACCCGGTCAGAACGTGGTCATTCAGGTCGAGGCAACCATGGAGTCGGAGCAGCTGAAACTGCTGGGTCGCTCTGTGTCGCCGGTCGACCCCATTGTGGCCGATGCGGGTAGTGCGGGGCTGAGGATCTATCTCGACGGCACCGGTCCGGTCGATCCCGTGGCGAAGGTCCTGACCCGCGCCGCCGAAGAATCCCGCCAGCGCGCTCGGGGCCCTGTGACCCTCTGCCTGCTCGACCCGACGCTGCCGGGCGAAGTAGAGGTGGCGCTGGGGCAGAGCTTTCCTGTAAACCCTGCCATCAAGGCCGCGCTGAAATCCCTGCACGGTGTCATGAGTGTTGAGGAAATCTGATGCGTTATCTCTTGCTGTGCTTGTCCCTGTTATTGCCCGCCTGTGTCGGTTCGGGCGGCGGCGGCGATATTGCGCCCGAGGTCACCCCGGCCATCGGTGGGATCGCAGAGGCCTGCGGTGTGCGCGGCCGGGCGCTGGGCACGCCGGTCTCGACCTTCCCCGAGCAGGGCAAGGCGCGCTTCACGCTCTACGACACCAACCCGTCCAGCTCCGGTGCGCGGGTCTTTCATGTGACCGGGTTTGCCGACAAATGCCCCCGGGCGATTCAGGCGGGCAACGTCGTCTTCGGCGCGCCCAGCGTTTATGACGTTCTGCGGATTGCCGGGGGTAGCTCAGTCTCGAGCCTTGTGGACACCACCTATGCCAGCATCAAACGGCGGGTTTGCGGGGTCGGACCAACGACCCCATGTCCCGGTGCAAGCATAGACGAGCTGGAGGCGCGGACGCTCTTCGTGACCGTCTACCCCCGTCTTGGCGGCGCACCTTCGGCCACATTGCTCATCGACCGGGGCAAAATCGTCGCAGCCTCTGGCGGATAATCGCCCGCAGACGAGTCTAGCAAAGTCTGGCAGGGCGGCTCAATGGCCGCCATGCCACCTCTTAGAGTGGCTCTATCACAGACGGAACTGCACGATATCCTCTAAGAGCTGTTCGAACTCCTCGAGCGATGCGGCCGTCTCGACCCTTAGCTCGACATCATCCTCGTTAATTTCCTGATCGCTGTAGACAACCAGTCGGGAGACGGTCTCGTCCAGTTCGCCAGTCGCGTCAAAATTGATCACAAACGATCCCTTGAACTGCCCCCGATCCTCATCGAAGCTCACGTCAGAGCTGACGTCAAAGTCCGGCAGGCCCGCATCCGGAGCGGTGACCAGTGACACGATGATGTTGTCTTCATCGGGGTTATAATCTTCGATAACCGTGGAGGTCACTGCGCTGTAAAAACGGTTATCAACCGAGTCCGGATAGGCACGGAAGAATGCGATTTGTTGGGCGTAAAACTCCGGGTCAGGGAAAATCGGGACTACGCCGGTTTGTTCCGCGCTGTGTGCAGCCTCATACTGCTCTGCCGTCGGCAGTGGCGAAAGTATCACGAAAGTGTCCGAGCCTTCACCACCCGTCATCCGGGCCGCGCCGTCCGTCCCCTGGGGCATATTAATTACGTCACCGATGATCAGGAGATCGTCGCCGCCCTTACCGTCGAGGTAATAGGTGTCGCGATCCCTGCCCTCGGGGCCATCCCCATAGCCGACCAACGTGTCGTCTCCGTCAGTCCCATCGATTTCGTTGATGAAGTCCAACGTGGCAAGACTGTCGTCGCCATCGTTGCCGTCCGTCTCCGCTGTGTTCATTCCGGTGTCGTCCTGATCGCCTGTGACGTCGTCCTCCACGTCATCAGCGGCATCGTCAATCAGGCCTGCGACGTCATCCTCTGCATCGTCGATAATGTCGTCGAGATCGTCGTCATCGACGATCGTATCAGCATTGTCTTCGATCAGCTCGAATGCATCGTCATCATGATCGTCATCATGATCGTCATCATCATCAAATAACGTGATGCCGAGGATCGCTGCTCCGAAGATTGCGAGGATCAGCGGGTCCAGCATGGTGTCTTACTCCTGATTATTCGTCACTCTCAGAACTTTTGCATAACCGCCAATTCCCTGCAACTAATGGTTTAGTTGTCTCGACGCACGCCCGTCGACTGACTCGCATGGGGTACGTTTTTTCATGTGTGATTTTCAGCGACACGTCACCAGTGGGGCGGGCGTTCGTCGCCGAGGAATACGCCGCCGGTCGCCTCCGCCTCGCGGCCCCGCTCGCGATCCAGCAAGAGCGTGATCTGTGCTTCGAGACGCGCGATCCGGGCGGCCTGATCGGCGACAACGTCGCTCAGCTCGTCATTGGCACGGATCAGATGCGCTAGCTTTTCCTCGAGTTCGTCGGTTTGCATCGGGTGCTCCTGCTTGCCCTCGCGCCCCCGTTGACCTAGACGAGCGGCGCAAGCCAGAGGGGGCTCTCATGGCCAAACCGAAAAAGCAACCACGTCCCAAGGCAATTACGCCCAAGGGGTTCCGCGACTATTTCGGGTCCGAAGTGACCCGCCGCCAGGAGATGCTGGCTCAAATCGCGCGGATTTACCATCTCTACGGGTTCGATGCGCTGGAAACCTCCGCTGTTGAGACGGTCGAAGCGCTGGGTAAGTTCCTACCCGATGTGGACCGCCCGAATGAGGGGGTGTTTGCGTGGGAAGAGGATGGGGACTGGCTGGCCCTGCGCTACGACATGACGGCGCCTCTGGCCCGTGTCGCGGCGCAGTACCGGCAGGATCTGCCAAGCCCCTACCGCCGCTACACGATGGGTCCTGTCTGGCGCAACGAAAAGCCCGGTCCGGGGCGGTTCCGGCAGTTTTACCAATGCGATGCGGATACGGTGGGTTCGGCGTCGATGGCGGCGGATGCGGAGATCTGCGCCATGCTGGCGGATGTGCTGGAGGCCGTGGGCATCGCGCGCGGCGACTACATCGTCCGGGTGAACAATCGAAAGGTTCTGAACGGTGTGATGGAGGTCGCAGGCCTCGGCGCGCCCGAGCAGGAGGCTGAACGCGGCATCGTTCTGCGCGCGATTGATAAGCTTGACCGGCTCGGCAAAGACGGCGTCCGCGCGCTGCTGGGCGAAGGGCGCAAGGATGAGAGCGGCGACTTTACCAAGGGCGCCGGACTGTCGGATGACCAAGCCGACGTGGTGATCGGCTTTGTCCATGCGCGCCGCGAGACGGGTGCCGAGACGCTGGCGCGTTTGTCGGAACTGGTCGGCCCCTCGGATGTCGGGCGGCAGGGCGTCGATGAGCTCGGCCAAATCGCCGAGCTGCTGGAGGCGCAAGGCTACGGGCCGGATCGGATTGTGATCGACCCGTCCGTGGTGCGCGGCCTCGGCTACTATACCGGGCCGGTCTATGAGGCCGAACTGACCTTTGAGATCCTCGACGAGAAAGGCCGCCCGCGGCAGTTCGGATCTGTCGCCGGGGGTGGGCGCTACGACGATCTGGTCAAGCGTTTCACCGGGCAGGAAGTGCCTGCTACGGGGGTTTCCATCGGCGTGGACCGCTTGCTGGCCGCGCTGACTGCCAAGGGGCGGTTCGAAGGCACTGAGGACGGACCTGTGGTGGTGACCGTCATGGACCGCGCGCGGCTCGCCGACTACCAGTCCATGGTCGCGCAATTGCGCGCGGCGGGGATTCGGGCGGAGCTCTATCTGGGCAATCCGAAGAACTTTGGCAATCAGTTGAAATACGCCGATAAACGCGCGGCGCCCATCGCGGTGATTCAGGGCGAGGATGAGGCCGCGCGCGGTGTCGTGCAGATCAAGGATCTGAAACTCGGCGCGCGTCTGGCCGCCGAGCTCAGCCATGAGGAATGGAAGGACCAGCCCGCGCAGGTCGAGATCCCGCTGGAGCGGCTGGTGGACGAGATCCGGACGCGTCTGGGATGACAGAGCCGGTCTCGAAATCAGCCGAAAAGGCCGAGGCCGCGCGTTTCCTCGCGGCCTTTGTCGAGGCGGGGGCGACGCCGGTCGAGGCGGATGTGCTGTTACCTGCGGAAACGCTGCTCGACCTTTACGGCGAGGATATCCGGGCCCGCGCCTTCACCACCCATGGCCCCGATGGCGAAGCGATGCTGCGCCCGGATTTCACCGTGCCGGTGGTGCAGATGCACATGGCCCGCGGTGGCGAGCCCGCGCGCTACGCCTATGCCGGCGAAGTGTTTCGCCAGCAGATGCCGGACTCGGATCGGTCTGCGGAGTATCTGCAGGCAGGGTTCGAGCTGTTTGGCGGAACGCCGGAAGTCGCTGATGCCGAGTGTTTCGCGCTGTTCCATCGCTTGCTGGCGCCCCTTCGGCCCCGGGTGATGACCGGCGATATCGGGATCCTGACAGCGGTGGTGCGAGGGCTCTCGACGACCGAGGCGCGCAAGACCGCGCTCATGCGTCACCTCTGGCGCCCGCGCCGGTTCCGGTCGCTCATCGACCGCTATTCAGGCCGCGTGCCCTTGCCCGAGGGACGGCGCAAGGTGCTCGATGCCTGCGATCCGTTTGAGGGTGCCGGGCCGGAATTGGGCCTGCGCAGCCGGGCGGATGTGGAGGCGCGCCTGGCCACGTTGCGGCAGGAGCTGGAGACGCCACCCCTCTCGGAAATCGAGACCGGGCTGCTGGATGACCTCTTGTCCCTGCGGGAGATGTCCGACGTGGCGCTGGGGCGGCTTCGGGATCTGGCGGTGGATATGCCGTCGCTTTCGGCCTCGGTCGAGGGGCTTGCGCGTCGGCTCGATGCGCTGGACGCGGCGGGGATCTCGCCGGAAACGCTGCCCTTCGAGGCCAGTCATGGGCGCTCGACGATGGAATATTACGACGGCTTCGTGTTCGCCTTTTCGCTGCCCGGACGTCTTGATCTGCCGCCTATCGCCACGGGCGGGCGCTATGACGCGCTGACGGCGGTGCTGGGGCAGGGACATGCGACCCCGGCGGTGGGTGGCGTGATCCGGCCCGCGCTGACACTGGAGGCGGAGTGATGCTGAAGATCGGTGTCCCCTCCAAGGGACGGCTCATGCAAAAGACCTTTGACTGGTTCAGCGCCCGCGGCCTGACGATGTCCAAGGCCGGAACCGAACGTGAATATTCGGGCCGCATCGACGGGATTGAGGATGCCAGCCTTGTGTTGCTTTCGGCCAGTGAGATCCCGCGCGAACTCGCCGCCGGCCGCATTCATCTGGGCGTCACAGGCTCGGACCTGGTGCGCGAGACGCTGGCCCATTGGGAGGACCGGGTCGAAGAGCTTGCCCTCATGGGCTTTGGCCACGCGGATCTGGTGATTGCGGTGCCGTCCTTTTGGGTCGATGTGGAAACGCTCGACGATCTGGACGCGGCGGCGGCGGCGTTCCGGCGGCGCCATGGCCATCGCCTGCGGATCGCCACGAAATACCACCGGCTGGTGCGGGATTACCTGAGCCAGCACGGGGTCGCGGATTACGTCCTGGTGGACAGTCAGGGCGCGACCGAAGGCACCGTGCGCAACGAGACCGCTGAGGCTGTGGCGGATATCACCTCGACGGGCGAGACCCTGCGGGCGAACCATCTCAAAATCCTCTCCGGCGGCCCGGTGCACGCCAGTCAGGCGACGTTGTTCCGGTCGCGCACGGCCTGCTGGAGCCCAGAGGCGAAGGCCAACCTCAAGGCGATCCGGGAGCGCCTCAAGGCCTGAATCAGATACATCGTTACGAAAAAAGGCCCGCCGGATCGGCGGGCCTTCGTCATTTAAAGGGGCTGCGTTGTTACTCGCGCTGGCCCATGAAGCTCAGCAGGAACATGAACAGGTTGATGAAGTCGAGATAGAGGTTCAGGGCCCCCATGATCGCCGACTTCGCCAACCACTCGCTGTCCATGGCGTGGGCGTGCTGGATGTAGTCCGATTTGATCCGCTGGGTGTCGTAGGCGGTCAGGCCTGCAAAGATCAGAACACCGAGCACCGAAATCGCGAAAGCCACGGCGGAGGAGCCGATGAAGATGTTCACGATCGACGCGATGATGATGCCGATCAGGCCCATCATCAAGAAGGTGCCCATGCCCGACAGATCTTTCTTCGTCGTGTAGCCATAGAGCGACAGACCGGCAAAGGCGGCTGCGGTGGCGACGAAGGTCTGGACGATGGACATGCCGGTGTAGATCAGGAAGATGGAGCTGATCGACAGGCCCATCATCACGGCGAACGCGTAGAAAAACACCTGCGCGGCGCCCGCCGACAGACGGTTGATCGCAGCGCCGAAGGCAAAGACCATGATCAGCGGTGCAAACATGATGAGCCACTTCAGCGGCGACGTGTAGATCGCGGCCCCGAACTGGGTCAGCTGACCATCGACAACCGCAAGGCCCGATACAGCCCAAGCCGCCGCGGCGGTGATGACCATCCCCACGGACATGATGCCGTAGACCTTGTTCATGTGGGCGCGCAGGCCCTCGTCGATCGCCGCCGTCCGGGCACCGGCCCGGGAGCTGATCGTCTGATATTCTGCCATGTATACCTCCAACCGGTTATGCATCAGGCGGTTGCCCACCTGTCTGGCGTATATATTGGGAAGGGGGGCGCCCTGTTCAAGGGATTTGCGCCCGCAGTTGATACCGCTCGCGGTTTGTCGCAGTGGGTTCTGGCTCAGTCACCCATGGTGACCACGACCTTGCCGGTGGATTTGCGCGCCGCCAGCGTGTCCAGCGCTTCCTGAGCCTGCGCCAGCGGAAAGCGGTGGCTGATATGGGGCGAGAGTTTTCCGTCTTCATACCAGCGGAAACACTCGGCCAGACTGTCGCGGATCGCCTCGGGCCGGAAGGTCGCATAGGCGCCCCAATAGAATCCGATCACATCAATGTTTTTTACAAGCAGATGATTGGCTGCGAGTTTCGGCACTTCGCCACTGGCGAAGCCGATCACCAGCAGGCGCGCCTCGGGGCGGGCGGCTTTGAGGGCCGCGGTCGTTGTTGCGCCTCCAACCGCATCGTAAATCACGTCCACGCCCCCCAGAGTCTTCAGCTCGGCCGTGAGATCGCAATCGCTGCTGTCGATGAGGTGATGTGCTCCGGCCTTACGGGCGACCTCCAGCCGGTCGGCGCCGCGCGCGACAGCAATAACCTCCGCCCCCAGCGCGCGCGCTATTTCTACGGCCGTCAGTCCGACACCACCCGCGGCCCCCAGCACGACCATGCGCTCCCCGGCGGAAAGTCGCGCGCGGCGGGTCAGCCCAAGATGGGATGTTCCGTAGGTCACGAGGAAGCCTGCCGCTACGTCAAGCCCCATCCGATCGGGTAGGGGGACCGCTGAAGCTGCATCGAAGACCCCATACTCAGCGAGGCCGCCCTGACCCGCATTGAGTGCAACGCGGTCACCGACGGACAGGCCGACAACGTCAGATCCCAAGGCCTCAATGGTTCCCGCGAGCTCCATTCCGAGTGTCATTGGCAAGGGCGGAATCGCCTGATAAGTGCCCTTTATGGTTAACAAGTCTGCGAAGTTGAGCCCGCAGGCGGCGATTCGCACGAGGATCTGTCCCTGGGCGAGATCGGGCCTCTCAATCTGCTCAAGCCGAGCCGGAGAGGTATGGTCATGGATACGAAAGGCTAACATGCCTTAGTCGTATGGATCATTTACCCACCCGGCAAGAGCGATCCGGATTAGCCGACTTATCCGAAAGAGATATTAACCTGTCCGAATACGTCATTGTCTCAATACGTGTATTGGGTTGTATTCACACAACCCGGCGAAAAGTCGAAGACAAGGAAAACAACAATGACTCATCCCGTAGATGTGCACGTGGGGTCTCGTGTGAGGCAACGCCGGTGGATGACCGGCATGACGCAGCAGCAACTTGCCGAAAAGGTCGGCATCAAGTTTCAGCAGATCCAGAAATATGAAACCGGCATGAACCGCATCAGCGCTTCCCGTCTGTGGGATATCGCTGCTGCTCTCGATGTACCGGTGGCTTTCTTCTTTGAAGGGCTCGACGATAAGCAGGGCGACGCCGAAGAGACGAAGGATATCTTTGCAGAGCGTGAGGCTTTGGAACTGGTTCGCTCTTATTATGCGATCCCCGAAGCGCAGCGCCGTCGGCTGTTTGACCTCGCGAAGGTCCTGTCTGACGTCGCCTGACCCTGGCGGCGCCCGGACCGGGCGCGGCCCATAGACATTGCATGACCTCGACAGTTCCGGCTACGGCTCGGGCAACATAACTGTCGAGGTCACGCCATGTTCACCCATGACCCCAATCTGATTGCCGAACTGACGGATGTTGCCAAAGCGCTTGCCGATGCGGCGGCCGTTGAGACGTTGCGCCATTTCAGAGCTCTGGAGGACGTGGAGAACAAGCTTTCCAAGGGCTTTGATCCCGTCACGGAAGGAGACCGCGCGGCCGAAGCGGCCATGCGCGCTATTCTTGCCGAGCGACGCCCTGACGACGGGATCATCGGCGAAGAATTGGGCCAAAGTCACGGGTCAACCGGGTTTGACTGGGTTCTTGATCCGATTGATGGCACCCGAGCTTATCTTGCCGGTGCCCCTGTCTGGGGGACGCTGATCGCGGTGTCTGATAGCCGTGGGCCTGTTCTTGGCGTGATTGATCAACCTCATATCGGCGAACGATTTGTGGGCACGCCTGAAGGTGCCCGGTATCGAGGTCCGGATGGAGCGCGACGCATCTCGACCCGAGGACACCGCCCTCTGGCTGAGGCGATCCTGCTCTCGACCTTTCCCGAGATCGGCACCGAGGAGGAGCGCGCTGCGTTTCGGCGGGTCAGCGAGGTCGCGCGGCTGACCCGCTACGGACTCGATTGCTACGGCTATGCGCTTTTGGCGATGGGGCAGGTGGATCTCGTGATCGAGGCGGGTCTGAACTCCTACGATATTCAGGGCCCAATGGCAGTTGTGCAAGCTGCCGGTGGAATCGTGACGACCTGGAGCGGAGGTAATGCTGCCGCGGGTGGTCAGGTGGTTGCTGCCGCGAATCCCCAGATCCATGCCGAAGCGATCGCGCGGCTCGCTGGTTGATTTCACCCGTTAGGGTGATCTCAATCTTTCGGAACAAGTTTACCCAAGTGGCTGTTCAAACTTGGGATGAAGACTATGACAACACGTTATTATTCTGTTTCGCTGGCAGCCGTGGTTGGGTCGCTTCTTACGCTTGGGGGCTGTGTGTCGACGGGGGGCGGCACGACCGCTTCGGCAGTCGATGTGAGCAAAGCCCCCGCAATCGCCGTGGGCAGCGATGCGATCACGCAACGGCTGAATGCCGTGCGGGCGCAATACGGGGCGCCGCCGATTAGCCGAAGCCCGAAGGCTGATCAGGCCGCTCAGCGGCATGCTCAGGACATGTATGCCAACAATTTCTACGACCATCACGGCAGCGATGGCTCGACCCACACCAAGCGTTTGCGCCGCAGCGGCTGCAAGGGGGGCGCCGAGAATATCGCCGAAGGTACCTGGCGTGACCCGAATACGGTGGTCGAAGGCTGGCTATCCTCGCCGAAGCACCGGCAGAACATTTTGTATCCGGCGGTGCGGAATTACGGGCTGGCGAAATCCGGGACCAAGTGGGTGATGACGCTGTCGGCGGGGTGTTGAGCGGCGTCAGGCCCGCCGCTCTCCCGCAACCCATACACCGGAAACGGCCCGGTCATCGCCCATCATGATCGTGGGAAAGACGGCTTGCCAGATGTCGTCGGCGCGGGCGGCGCGCTGGGCAATGGCGGGGGTCGAGGCGAGGTCAAGTGCGATCAGATCTGCCGCGCTGTCCGGCGTTAGCATCCCGACCTCTTCCGACATATGCAGGCAGCGGGCGGAGCCTTCGGTCGCCATCCAGATCAGCTCGGCGGGATGCAGGATCTGCCCCGCGAGTTGGCTGACCTCGTAGGCGGCGGCCATGCTTCGCAGCATCGAGAAGGACGATCCCCCGCCTGTATCTGTGGCGAGTCCTATGGGGATTCCTCGTTCGGCGAGGCGTCGGGCCTGAAACAGTCCCGATCCGATGAAGGTGTTCGAGGTCGGGCAATGGATCAGCGCAGCGCCTGCCTCGCTCAGCCGCTCGATCTCTCGCGGCTCCAGATGGATGGCGTGGCCAAAGACGCCGCGCCCGCCGAGCAACCCCGCCCGCTCATACGTGTCGAGATAGTCGCGGGCCTCGGGATACAACTCCCTGACCCAAGCGATCTCGTCCACCTGCTCGCTCAGATGGGTCTGCATCAGGCAATCGGGGTGGTCTTGCCACAGCGAACCCAACGCCCTGAGCTGTTCGGGCGTCGAGGTGGGCGTAAAGCGCGGCGTAATCGCGTAGCGCGCCCGACCGCGTCCATGCCACCGGTCCAGCAGCGCCTTACTGTCGGTGACGGCGCTCTCGATCGTATCGCGCAAATTCTCCGGGGCGTTGCGGTCCATGCAGGTCTTGCCCGCTACCACCGCCATGGCCCGCGCCTCTGCCGCCTCGAAAAAGGCGTCGACGCTGGCGGGGTGGATCGTGCAGTAGCTGGCCAGAGTCGTCGTACCGTGGGCCAGAGCCAGATCGAGGGTCAGATCGGCCTGTGCTCTCGCATATGCAGCGTCGCTGAATCGCGCCTCTTCGGGGAACGTGTAACTGTTCAGCCAGTCGATCAGCCGCTTGCCCCAGCTCGCGATGATGCCTGTCTGGGGATAGTGCATATGCGCATCGACAAACCCCGGCAGCAGGAGCGCGTCACCCATATCGATGACCTCCGCCGGTCCCGGCGTCAGATCGTCGCGGGCGCCCACAGAGATGATGCGCCCGCCGTCGATGTCGATGGCGCCACGGGCGATGTGGATCGCGGACGCGTCGATGCCAAGCTCGAACGGGTTGCCATGATAGTGCAGAATCTGTCCCAGTAATCGCGTCGTCATGACCGGCCCTCCGTTCTGCATCCTGCATAACGCAGTCAGAGGGCGGGGCGCCATCTGTTCCGTGTGGTGGAAATTTCGCGTCAAGCGGGTGGCACCGGACGTTGGCCTGCTCTACACGCAGGGCACTGCCTGATAGACGGAGGTCCGCAATGTCCGAGATCGAACTCGCTGCCGATGCAGAGGATGACGTCTATGCGCTGGATCGCGAAACGATCCGCGAGGTCCGGGCGGCCGTAGAAGCTGAGGATCAGGCGGCGCTTCTCGCGGCAATGGAGCCCATGCACCCCGCCGACGTGGCTGACCTTCTGGAACAGCTCGGGAGCGGTGAACGGCGCGAGCTGATCGCGCTCCTTGGCGACGAGTTTGACGGCGACATTCTGTCAGAACTTGACGAAGGCCTGCGTGAAGAGGTCATCGACGCGCTTAGCCCCGAGGTTCTGACCCAGGCCGTTCGCGAGCTCGAATCGGACGACGTCGTGGACCTGCTCGAAGCGCTTGACGAGCCGGAACAGCAGGAGACCATCCTCGACGCGCTGGAGGGCAGCGACCGTCTGGCTGTCGAGCAGGCGATGAGCTTTCCGGAGAACTCCGCCGGTCGTCTCATGCAGCGGGAAGTGGTTGCCGCGCCAGAGCACTGGACCGTGGGTGACGCCATCGACTTCATGCGCAGCACGCTCGATCTGCCGGAGCAGTTCTACCACATCATCATCGTCGACCCCCGCTACCGGCCGATTGGCTATGTGACGCTGGGCAAGGTCATGTCCTCGGATCGGGTGACGAAGCTGGTGGATGTCCAGGAAGAAAGCTTCCGCACCATTCCCTTCGATCAGGACGAAGAGGACGTGGCCTATGCGTTCAACCAGTATCACCTGATTTCGGCGCCGGTCGTGGATGATGACGGCCGGCTGGTCGGGGTCATCACCATCGACGACGCCATGAACGTGCTCTCCGAGGAGCATGAAGAAGACCTTCTGCTGCTCGCCGGTGTCGGTGACGAATCCATTGCGGACCGGACGTTGCAGATCGTGCGGCAGCGATTCCCGTGGCTCTTGGTGAACCTTGGCACGGCGATCCTCGCCTCCATCGTGATCGCCCAGTTCGAGGACGTGTTGCAGGCGGTGGTGGCTCTGGCCGTGCTCATGCCCATCGTGGCCTCCATGGGCGGCAATGCGGGAACCCAGTCCATGACCGTGGCCGTGCGCGCGCTGGCTACCCGCGACCTCACCGGCTCCAACGGCTGGCGGGTTGTGCGACGCGAAACGCTGGCGGGGCTGCTGAACGGCATGGCCTTCGCGATCATCGTGGGCATCGTGGGGCTGGTCTGGTTCGGGATGCCGATGCTGGGCGTGGTCATTGCGCTGGCCATGGTGATCAACCTCGTGGTGGCCGGGCTGGCCGGTGTGCTGATCCCGATCATCCTCGACAAGGTCGGGGTGGATCCGGCGCTGGCTTCCGGGACCTTTGTGACCACGGTGACGGATGTGGTGGGCTTTTTCGCCTTCCTCGGCCTCGCCGGAGCGATCCTGCTGTGAGCGACATTGCCGCCGTAAAGGCTGCTGCGCGCAAGGCCGCGTTTGCCCGGCGTGCAGAGGATCATCGGCGGCTCGGGGCCGTGGTTGCGCCCGCGCTCACTCGTCTGGCCGAGGCGCTCGACGGGGCCGGGGGTCCGGTCGCGGTCTACTGGCCAATACGGACGGAAATCGACCCGCGTCCGGTGTTGAAGGACCTGTCGACTCAAACGTGCCTGCCCGTCGTGCCGGGCCCGGACCAGCCCTTACGGTTTCGCACATGGTCGGACGGCGACGCGATCGAGCCCGCCAGTTTCGGCGTTCCGGTTCCCGCCACCGGCGACTGGCTCCGGCCCCGCACCCTGATCGTGCCGCTGCTGGCTTTTGACCGGCGCGGCTACCGGCTGGGCTATGGCGGCGGCTTCTATGATCGGACGATTGCGGAGCTCTCCGGCCTCCATCCTTTGCGCTGCATCGGCTTTGCCTATGATGCGCAAGAGGTGGAGGCCGTGCCGGTCGAGGCGACGGATCTGCCCCTCGACCTGATTGTTACCCCGACCCGGACGATCCGGGTCGGGTGAGGGGCGTCATTCGGGGCGCGGGATCACGGTAAACGTCACCGGCACCGCGCCTGCATTCTCAAATTCCAGCGTCACCGTGATGTCATCGCCCTCGGTCATAGGGGAATCGAGCTTTATGAACATCACGTGGTAGTCACCGCGCTTGAAGACGACGCTCTCACCCGCGGGGATATGGATGGCGTCCTGATGTTCCATCTTCATCACCCCGTCCACGTTCATCGAGCGGTGGAGCTGGACCATGGGGACGTCCTCGCTGGTCACGTTGACGAGGGTGTCATCGGTCTCGCCCGTGTTTTCCACCAGCATGTATCCCCCGGCGGCCTTGGCCATGGGGGGCGTGGCGTAGATCACCGGGTCGGAGATCCTCAGCGCACTGGCGTCATCGGCCATGGCGGCGAGCGGCAGGAGGGCAGGCAGGGTCAGCGCCATGAGGCGACTGGAGAATCGGGTCATCATATCTCTGGTCCTTTTGCGATAGGGTCTCGGAAGCGCAAAGGATCAGAGCGGCGGTCCCCGGGGCCAGGTCGCGGAGATCACGGCGGGCACTGACGTCGCATGGAAGTCCGGTGTGTAGGCGATCGGCGCGACGGCAAGGGAGTGAGGTTCGGCACGGTCAGTGACCGGGACCCAGAGGCTCGCCATCACCGCGCAGGGGGAGGCGTGTGACGGCTCATCCGGGTTGTGGGAGTCCGACACGATCACCACTTGCCCGCCCGCACAGAGCGCGATGCCGCCCGGCGCCACCAGTGCCACGGCAAGGGCGCTGGTCAGCAGGATCTGGCTCGCGACGAGCAGGGAGATCACCCGGTGCATCATGTCTCCGGTCTGCGCCTCTCGCGCGGCCGCTGCAAGATGATCTTGCGCCGCACCGGCAGGCGTCCTAGCAGACGGTCATGCGGATCTTGTTTCTTGGCGATGTGATGGGCCGCTCCGGACGGACGGCCATCGGGCAGCACCTGCGCAATCTGCGCGAGGAGCTGAATGTGAGCTTTTGCGTGGTGAACGGCGAGAATGCCACCAATGGTGCGGGCCTCTCTGCGGCCCATGCCAAAGGCATTCTTGAGGCCGGCGCGGATGTGATTACGCTGGGCGACCACGCCTTCGACCAGAAGGAGATGATGCAGTTCTGCGAGGCTGAGCCAAGGATCGTGCGACCGCTAAACTTCTCCAAGGCGGCGCCGGGGCAAGGTGCGCGCGTTTTCGAGGTGCAGGGCGGTGCGCGGGTGCTGGTGGCACAGGTGCTGGGGCAGGTCTTTATGAAGCGCCCCTTTGACGATCCCTTCTCGGCGGTCGAGCGCGCGCTGAAAGCCGCGCCGCTGGGCGGGGCGGTGCAGGCCACGCTCGTGGATATGCATTGCGAGGCGACCTCGGAGAAGATGGCCATGGGCCATTTCTGCGACGGGCGCGCCTCGATCGTGGTCGGCACCCATACCCATGTCCCGACGGCGGATGCGATGATCCTGCCGGGCGGCACCGCCTATCAGACCGATGCGGGGATGTGCGGCGACTATAACAGCGTGATCGGCATGCAGAAGGACGAGCCCATGCGGCGGTTCCTGACCGGGATGCCCAAGGCGCGGTTTGAACCGGCCAAGGGCGAGGGCACTCTGTCGGGGTTGCTGGCCGAGATTGACCCGAAGACGGGCAAGGCTCTGTCCGTTCAGCAGATCCGCCGCGGCGGTCGGTTGTCTCAGAGCTGAGCAGGAGCGGTTGCGGGACGTGAGACGTCCCGCGATGTCGCGATTTTGCGCCGCAAAATCGGGGCCCTCAGGCGACCCGGTTGCGGGCACGACCCCCGCGACGTTGGGACAGGAGCGGACGACGCTCCTCAAGACGGTCCATGATCTCACGCCTGGCCTCGGCGGTCATCCGGCCCCAGCCCGCGATCTCGTCGAGGGTGCGGAGACAGCCGGTGCATATGCGCGCTGCGGGATGCACCACGCAAACCTTGATGCACGGGCTCTCGATCTCGTCCCGTTTCCAAACGGTATCTTCCATGTCCGCCCCCGTCGCTCAAATCCGGGCCAGCCGGTCCAGCGCCCCTTGCAAAATGTAGCCCGCAGCCACCTGATCGACCACCTCGGCCCGACGCGCGCGGGAGGTGTCCGCCTCCAGCAAAGCGCGCTCGGCCGCCATGGTCGACATCCTCTCGTCCCAGAAGGCCAGCGGCAGGTCAAGCTGTCCCGTCAGATTGCGGGCGAACGCACGGGTGGACTGGACCCTCGGCCCCTCGCTGCCATCCATGTTCAGCGGCAGACCAAGGATGATCCCGGCGATGGACCGTTCGGCGGCCAGCGCGATGATCCGCTGGGCGTCGAGGGTGAATTTCTTGCGCCGGATCACTTCCAGAGGCGAGGCCACGGAGCGAAAGCCGTCCGATACCGCGACGCCAATGGTCTTTGTCCCCAGATCGAGCCCCATCAGCGCGCCATTGGCGGGCAGGGCGGCGGCAAAGGTGGTCAGATCGTCATGCACGGTGGCGCCGGTCATTCGGCGAGCCCCGCATCCCGTGCGGTCTGTTCGATCAGCTGAACGGCCTCGGGGCTGGCGGCAAACACCTGACGGGCCTCCGCGACGATGGCTTTGGCCCGGTCGGTTTCGCCCAGCACGCCGAGCGCGCGGATCAGGCGTGCCCATTCGTCCGGGCTGCCGCCTTCCGTCGCGAGGCGTTCCGACAGTCCGTCAACCATGCTTCGGATCATCTGCTGCCGCGCCTCGGGGTCCATCTCCGCTGCCGCCGCCATATCACTGGCATCCGGACCGGGAGCGGTGGCAGGTGGATCATAGCGCACCCCGGCCAGCATCGCGATCTCTCCGATCTGCCCCCGGATGGCTTCGGCGACAGGTGTGCCAGCGGGCTGTGTCTCCAGCACCGGGCGCCAGAGCGTGAAGGTCATGTCCGGGCGGCCGATCTGTGCCAGCGCGAGGCCCTTATAATAGCGCGCACGGGGATTTTCGAGGTCGACCGCGAGGATCGAATCGAGCCGTTGTTCGGCTTCGGTCGAGACGATGCCTCCGGCGGCATAGATCCGCAGCTCCACCGCGTCTGTGGCATCTTCGGTGGTGGCCTTGTCGCCTTTCAGCTCCAGCACACGATCCTGCGCCTCCGCTGCGGCGGCAAAGTTCATCAACCGGGCTTCGTTGCGCGCGAGCAGGGTCCAGCCTTCGAGATCGTCAGGCCGGTCGGCCATGGTCGCCCGCAGCCGCTCCATCAGTTGCGTGAAATTCGGGTCGATCTCTTCGGCATCGTCGGGGCGGGCGGCTGCCACGCGCTCCTCAAGTTCGGCCTGTGACGGGCGGCTCTCGCGGAGTTTCTGGGCCTGTTCCAGCCGGGTCGATAGCGGCAGGTCAGGCACACCCGGCGCCCCGATCCAAAAATAGACGCCCGCCGTCCCGGCCAGCACCAGCAAAGCGGCGATCGCCGCGCCCACGCGGCCCGGACCTTTGCGCCCCTGAGGCCCCGCCTCGCGCGCTTCGGCCTCCAGCAGACGACGGGCGACCTCGGTTCGGGTGCGCGTGGCCTCATCTTCGGTCAGCACGCCCCGCGCCAGATCGCGCTCGATCTCGTCCAACTGGTCGCGATAGACGACCATATCAGGCGACACGGCCCCATCTCTGCGGTCGCGCAACAGCGTGAGCGCGATGGGGATAAGACAAAGGGCGGCAAGCGCGAAGGCGATGATCCAGAACAGCATAGCATCCCTCTAGACCGTTCCTTTGCCGGGAGGAAGCGGTTGAGACAGGGTGCCGCGCCGGCGATGTCGCAAATCTTGTTGAAGATGCCGCTCAGACGCAGCAAACGGGCCGGGCCGGGGCTATGCCAGAGCCGACCGCGCGCCGCCGGATCGAGGAGGGACCCCCCGGATGACACGTTATTCCGCCTTTGCCATCGCCAAACAGGCCATGCGCCATCACATGGGCTGGGACCGCGCTTGGGCCAGTCCCTCTCCGAAATCCCATTATGATGTTGTGATCGTGGGCGCCGGTGGCCACGGTCTCGCAACGGCGTATTGGCTGGGGCGCAAGCACGGTATCACCAACGTCGCGGTGATCGAGAAAGGGTGGCTCGGGGGAGGCAACACGGGCCGCAACACCACGATCATCCGGTCGAACTACCTTCAGGACCCGTCAGCGGCGCTCTATGAAAAGAGCCGCTCGCTCTTTGAGACCATGTCGCAGGACCTGAACTACAACGTCATGTTCAGCCCCCGTGGCGTGTTGATGCTGGCCCAGACCGAACACGAGAAGCGCGGCTATCTGCGCACCGCCCATGCCAATATGCTGCAAGGGGTCGAGACGCGCTGGATCGGCCCGCAGGAGGTCAAGCGCATCTGCCCGATCATGAATATTGACGGGCCGCGCTATCCGGTCCTCGGCGGCCTCTGGCAGGAGCGGGCCGGGACCGCGCGCCATGATGCGGTAGCCTGGGGCTACGCGCGCGCCTGTTCCGACATGGGCATGGACATCATCGAGCAATGCGAAGTCACCGGCGTCACCCGCGACGGCGACAAGGTCACCGGCCTGTCGACCACGCGCGGCGAAATCGGCTGTGGCAAGCTCGGCATCGTTGTGGCGGGCCATTCGGGGCGTCTGGCGGAGATGGCGGGGTTCCGTCTGCCGGTCGAATCGGTGCCGTTGCAGGCGCTTGTCTCCGAGCCGATCAAGCCCTGCATGGATATCGTCGTCATGGCCAACACGGTGCACGGCTACATGTCCCAGTCCGACAAGGGCGAGATGGTCATCGGCGGTGGCACGGACAGCTTTAACGGCTACCACCAGCGCGGGTCGTTCCATCACATCGAGGAGACGGTGCGGGCACTGGTCGAAACCTTCCCGATGATCTCGCGGCTCAAAATGCTGCGCCATTGGGGCGGCATCGTGGACATGACCGGCGACCGCTCGCCGATCCTGTCGAAAACGCCGGTCGGGAACTGCTTTATCAATTGCGGCTGGGGCACGGGCGGCTTCAAGGCCACGCCTGGCTCGGGCTGGGCCTTTGCCGAGCTGATGGCCAAGGGGCATTCGCCGCTCACCGCCGAGTTCGGAATGGAGCGTTTCCGCGAAGGCCGCTTCATCGACGAATCTGTCGCCGCCGGCGTCGCCCACTGACCTCTGAGGGGATATCACCATGTTGAGACTTCACTGCCCCAATTGCGGTGTGGATTGTGACGAGACCGAGCTGAGCGCGGGCGGCGAGGCCCATCTGACGCGCTTTGGCCCCGGCTCGGAGGATGACGACTTCGAGAGTTATCTCTTTATGCGCAAAAACCCCAAGGGCGTGCATTTCGAGCGCTGGCGCCATGTCATGGGCTGCGGCAAGTGGTTCCATGCGGCACGCAACACGGTCAGCCTGCGGGTCTACGGGACGTACCCTGCGCAGGTCACCGCACCGCCTGAGGCGTTGCTGGCGGAAATCGACGCCGTCGAGCCTGGCTGGCGCAATAAGGAGGAGGCGTGATGGCCCATCGTCTGGCAACCGGAGGTCGCCGCATCGACCGTTCGCGCCGTCTGGGGTTCTCCTTTGACGGACAGTCGCTCGAAGGGGTGCAGGGGGACACGCTGGCCTCGGCGCTGATGGCCAACGGGCAGGTCCTGATGGGCCGGTCGTTCAAGTATCACCGTCCTCGCGGCCCGGTCACCGCTGGTCATGAAGAACCCAACGCGCTGGTCGGTCTGGGGCAGGGCGGGCGGTTCGAGCCGAACGCCCGCGCGACGACGACCCCGCTCCATGAAGGGCTGCGTGCGCAGTCCCAGAACCGCTGGCCGTCGCTGAAATTCGACGTGGGGGCTGTGAACGCAAAGCTGTCGCGCTTCCTGCCCGCGGGCTTTTATTACAAGACCTTCCTCTGGCCCGCATCGTTCTGGCACAAGGTCTACGAGCCGATCATCCGCCAGTCCGCCGGTCTGGGCCGCCCCCCCGAGGGGTCGGACGCGGATCGTTACGAGCATTTCTATCACCACAACGATGTGACCATCGTCGGCGGCGGTGTCGCGGGTCTGGCCCGGGCACTGTCGGAGGCTCAGGACGGCAAGCGCGTCCTGCTGATCGATCAGGACGACCGCTGGGGCGGGCGCGCACTGACCGACGGGATGCGCGACGGCGCGACCATTGACGGCCAGAGCGCTGAGACGTGGGTTGCCGATGCCGTGGCCCGGCTGGAAACGATGGAGAACGTGACTCTGCGCCTGAATCTGCAGGGCACCGGCGTCTATGACCACGGCTGGATGACCGCCTATGAGCGGATCAGCGACCACCGGCCCGGTACCGAAGGCCCGCGTCATCGCCTGTGGAAGATACGCACCGGCCATATCGTCACCGCTACCGGCGCCATCGAGCGGCCTCTCGCCTTTGCGGGCAATGACCTGCCGGGGGTGATGCTGGCCTCGGCCATGCGGGATTTTCTCGATGATTTCGGTGTCGCTGTGGGCTCCAAGGTCGTCGTGGTCACCAATAATGACGACGCCTATCGCACCGCGCTGGCGCTCCATGAGGCGGGCGTGACCGTGCGCGCCGTGGTCGATGCGCGGACCTCCGTCACCGGCGCGCTGCCAGGACAGGTGCGGGATGCGGGGATCGAGATCGTCACCGGATCGGGGGTCAAAGCCACGGGCGATCAGGTCGTGCGCAGTGTCGAGCTTTGCGCCATTGGCGGGGACGGCACCTCGAAAGGGCGGATCTCCTGCGACGCCGTCGCCATGTCCGGCGGCTGGTCCCCGGTACCGCATCTGTGGTCCCATTGCGGCGGCAAGCTCCTCTGGGACGACGCGCGGGCGTTCTTCTACCCTGATGCAAACCGCCCGCCGCTGGGTGCCGATGGCGGCGCAATGGTCTCGGCCGAGGGCGCGGCTGCGGGGGATCTGACCCTGTCGGCGCTGACCCAAGGCCCCGAGGAGGCGCCCATGCGTCCCGTCTGGATCATGCCGGAAAAGGCGGGTCCGGAGCTGCGGACCAAGATGTTCCTCGACTACCAGAACGACGTGAAGGTGTCGGACATCCAGCTGGCGGCGCGGGAGGGCTTCATCAGCGTGGAGCACGCCAAGCGCTACACCACGCTGGGCATGGCGACAGATCAGGGCAAGCTCAGTAATATCAATGGTTTGGCGGTCCTTGCTGATGCAAGAGGTGAGCCAATCCCGACCGTAGGGACGACAACCTTCCGCCCTCCCTTCACGCCGATCTCCATGGGATCGATTGCGGGTGAGGCAAGGGGTGAGATCTTCCAGCCGCTGCGCCGTACACCGATCCACGCTTGGCATGAGGAAAACGGCGCCGATTTCGAGCCCGTGGGCCAGTGGCGTCGTCCCTATTGCTACCTGCGTCCGGGTGAGGATCGCCACTCCGCGGTAAAGCGCGAAGTGCTGAATGTCCGCAGCAATGTGGGCCTGCTGGACGCCTCGACGCTGGGCAAGATTGTGGTGAAGGGACCTGATGCGGGCAAATTCCTCGATCTGGTCTATACGAACATGATGTCCACGCTGAAGGTCGGGCGGTGCCGCTACGGGCTGATGTGCTCGGAGAACGGCTTTCTGATCGACGATGGCGTGGTGGCGCGGCTCTCGGAAGACAGCTACCTGTGCCACACCACCACCGGCGGCGCGGACCGGATTCACGCCCATCTGGAGGAGTTCCTGCAGACCGAATGGTGGGATCTGCAGGTCTACACGGCCAATGTGACCGAGCAATGGGCGCAGATCGCGGTGGTCGGCCCCAATGCCCGCAAGGTGCTGGAGAAACTCGGCGGCATGGATCTTTCGAAGGACGCGCTGCCCTTTATGGCCTGGGCCGAGGGTGCGCTGGCCGGGATCCCGGCGCGGGTCTTCCGCATCTCCTTCTCGGGGGAATTGTCCTATGAGGTCGCGGTTCCTGCCAATCAGGGTCGCGCGCTTTGGGACAAGCTGTTGGAGGCGGGCGCGGAATTCGACATCCAGCCCTATGGAACAGAGGGGCTGCACGTGCTGCGCGCCGAGAAGGGCTTTATCATGATCGGCGACGAGAGTGACGGCACGGTGATCCCGCAGGATCTCGGCCTGAACTGGGCGATCTCGAAGAAGAAGGACGACTTCATCGGTAAGCGTGGGCAAGAGCGGTCGCATATGACCGATCCCGACCGCTGGAGGCTGGTGGGGCTGGAGACGCTCGATGGCTCGGTGCTGCCAGATGGCGCCTATGTGGTCGATGAGGGCGAAAACGCCAATGGTCAGAGGAACATGCAGGGCCGCGTGACCTCGACCTATTACAGCCCGACCCTTGACCGGGGCATCGCCATGGCGCTGGTCCGTCGCGGGCCGGAGCGGATGGGCGAGGTGCTGGAAATCCCCGGCACCGATGGCCGCAGCTATAAGGCGCGGATCTGTGATCCGGTCTTCTACGACAAGGAAGGAGTGCGGCAGGATGTCTGATCTCGCAACACCGCTGAACGGGCGCCGCGCCGTGGGCTATGTCACCGTGTCGGAGGATGCGCCCCGGGGGATGATTTCCCTGCGCGGCGATCTGTCCGACGGGGGCATCGCAGAGGCCGTGCGCGCCGTGACGGGAGCCAATCTGCCGGAGCCGCTGGGCCTGACCGCCGGAGAGGCCGGGCAGGTGGCGTGGATGTCGCCCGATGAGCTGCTGCTTTTCGTCGCTCCGAACCAGACCACAGACGCGCTGACCGGTCTCAGGTCCCGTCTTGAGGGCGTGCACCACCTGGCGCTGGACGTCACCGACATGCGGGCCGCGTTCCGGCTTGAAGGGCGTGGAGTGCGCGAAGTGCTGGCCAAAGTGACGCCGGTGGACATGCAGACCCTCGCGCCCGACACCGTTCGGCGCACGCGCCTTGCGCAGGTCGCGGGAGCTGTGTGGTTATCGGATGAAGAAACCGCGCATGTGGTTTGCTTCAGCTCCGTGGGCACTTATGTATTCGACGTGCTCGCCACGAGCGCGGCACCGGGCGGCGAGGTCGGCGTCTTCTGATCTCTCTGCGGCCCTGCAAAGGGCTTGATTTTATGTTGTTTGCGCGGCCACAAGGGGCGCGTATGTAGAATTTTACACGGAGGACCCAGAATGGCGTTCGAACTCCCCGATCTTCCCTATGCCCATGATGCTCTTGCTGCCAAAGGCATGAGCCAGGAAACCCTCGAATATCATCACGATCTCCACCACAAGGCTTATGCCGATAAGACCGCCGAGCTGGTTTCCGGCTCCGAGTGGGACGGCAAGTCCATCGAGGAGATCATCAAGGGCACCTACAATGCTGGCGCCGTGGCCCAGTCGGGTCTGTTCAACAACGCGTCCCAGTACTGGAACCACGTGCAGTTCTGGGAAATGATGACCCCCGACGAGAGCAAAATGCCGGGCGAGCTGGAAAAGGCGCTGGTCGAGAGCTTTGGTTCCGTCGACGCGTTTAAGGACAAGTTCTCCGCCGCCGGTGCCGGTCAGTTCGGCTCCGGCTGGGCTTGGCTCGTGAAGGACACTGATGGCGGTCTGAAGGTCACTTCGACCGAGAATGGCGTGAACCCGCTCTGCTTCGGTCAGACCGCTCTGCTGGGCTGCGATGTGTGGGAGCACTCCTACTACATCGATTTCCGCAACAAGCGTCCGGCCTACCTGACGAACTTCCTCGACAATCTCGTGAACTGGGAAAACGTCGCCTCGCGCCTGTAATCTCATTGCGATACTGACGAATGGGGCCGCGCCGGTGGGATGCGGCCCTGTTTCTTTGGAGGACATGCGATGCTGATCCAGATGGACGGGCTCCCGGCAGAAACGCTGGCGATCTTGCGCGCGCCCGTGGGTTTGCCGGCGGGAATGGCGTTCCAGCCGGTCTCCATGGAGGCGGTGCTGGGGCAGGAGGACAGCTATCGGGTGATCGCCTCGGTCGCCCTGACTGAACATGCCGTGACAGCGGATGTGGCGGAGTGGATCTGGGCTCAGATCGAAGACGCTGCACCCCTCGTGGTCAAGATCGGTGCCACACGCGCCCGGATCGGCGAGGCGGCTGCACTGGCCTGGGTTCTGGACCGGGAGCGTGACGGCTGAGGCCATCGGTTTGGAAATCGGGGCGGAGTTCTCTAGGCTGAGGACAGCGCGATGCGGGCTCCGATTCGGAGCGCGGGTCGGTTGCTGAAATTGAATTGTCCCGAGGAGAGCGCGTATGTTCCGCAAAATCATGGTTCCGGTAGATTTGGCACACGCAAAGGCGTTGGAGCGCGCCATCGGTGTCGCCACGACCCTCGCGGGACAGTGGAATGCCCCGATCACCTTCGTGGGCGCGACGTCGCCGGAGCCGGGGCCGTTGGGACACAACCCGCAGGAATACGCAGCCAAGCTGGACGCCTTCGCCGCTGACATTGCGGCGCGGGACGGGGTGACCGCCGACGCCCATGCGCTGACCCTGAACGACCCGACCGCCGATCTGGACAAGGCGCTGGTCAAGGCGATCTCCGAGACAGGCGCGGACCTTGTGGTCATGGCGTCGCACGTGCCCGGGCTGGCGGAATATGTTTGGCCGTCCCATGGCGGAGCCGTGGCGCGCCATGCGACGGCCTCGGTCTTCGTGGTCCGGCCTGCGTGAAAGCCATCACGGATATTCTGATCGTCGGCGGTGGCGTTATCGGTGTCGCCACCGCGCTGGAGCTGCAATCCCGCCTGCCGGACAGCTCCATCACGCTGCTGGAGAAGGAATCCGAACCTGCCCGTCACCAGTCCGGGCATAATTCCGGTGTCATCCATGCGGGTGTCTATTACGCCCCCGGCAGCCTCAAGGCGCGGTTCTGCCGTGAAGGCGTCGCGGCGACCGAGGCGTTCTGCTCTGAGCATGGCATTCCCTTTGATCGGACGGGTAAGCTGATCGTCGCCACGAGCGAGGCCGAGGTCACGCGGATGGAGGCGCTCGGGCTCCGCGCGCGTCAGAACGGCATCGTCATTGAGGATGTGGACGAGGCGGGGTTGCGGAAGATGGAGCCCCATATCAGCGGGCTCGCGGCGCTGTATTCTCCCTCCACCGGCATCACCGATTACGGGCGGATGACCGAGGTGATGGCGGAGCTCTTTACGGCGCGTGGGGGCGAGATCCGCTACGGAGAACGGGTTATCTCAGGCGAGGAAACCGCCGCCCATGTCACAGTGACCACTGACCAGCAGAGCTATCAGGCGGGGAGGGTGGTGACCTGTGGCGGGCTCCACTCTGACCGGCTGATCCGGGCCTTTGGGCAGGAGCCGGGCTACCGCGTCGTTCCATTCCGGGGGGAGTTCTATCGGCTGATGAACCAGCCCGAAGACCTCGTTAGCCACCTGATCTACCCGGTTCCCGATCCGGAGCGTCCCTTTCTCGGGGTGCATCTGACACGCAAGATCAGGGGTGGATTTACCGTTGGCCCCAACGCCGTTCTCGCGTTCAAACGCGAAGGCTACCGCCTGCGGGACCTGTCGCTGGGGGATACGGCGCAGACCCTCAGCTATGGCGGGTTCTGGCGGATGCTGGCGCAGAATGCGGGATCGGCGGCGTCGGAACTGACTGCTTCGGTGTCAAAGCGGGCGTATCTGGCGCGGATCCACAAATATTGCGCGCGGGTCGAACTGCGGGATCTTGCCCCGTACCCAGCCGGGGTTCGTGCGCAAGCCATCGCGCCGGACGGGCGGATCATCGACGATTTTCTGTTCGTCCAGTCGGAGCGTTGCCTCCATGTGGGCAACGCCCCGTCGCCTGCCGCGACCGCCTGCGTGCCCATCGCACGGCACATCGCAGGGCAGGTCCTCCGCGAGGCGCCTGCAGCAGCGTGATTGGGCTCAGTCCTGACCGCGATAAGGCGGGACGTATTGCAGACCCATATCCCAGGGGAAAAAGATCCACGTGTCCTGACTGACCTCGGTGATGAATGTATCTACCTGCGGGCGCCCCTTGGGCTTGGCATAGACCGTGGCGAAATGGGCTTTGGGGTACAGCTCGCGCACCAGTTCCAGCGTGCGGCCCGAATCTACCAGATCATCCACCACGAGGATGCCTTCGCCGTCACCCATCATCCCGGCATCGGGGGCCTTGAGCACCTTCGCTTCGCGCTGGTTCTGGTGGTCGTAGGATTTGACGCTGATCGTATCCACATGACGGATGTCGAGCTCCCGGGCGACGATCATCGCCGGTGCCATGCCGCCCCTTGTGATCGCAACGATCGCGCGCCAGCCGCCCCCCTTTTCGCCCGCATCGCCGTCGGGACCCATCCCGTCGAGCCGCCAGGCCAGCGCCCGTGCGTCCCGGTGCAGCTGGTCCCAGCTGACGTGAAAGCCTTTTTCGTGGGGAAGGCGCTCGGTCATGTTTGTCTCCTCAGGTGAGGGCCACTTTCAGCCCCAGAAGTCCCAGAATGCTGCCCATGCCACGGTCGAGCCACACCTTCGCACGCCCATAGGCGGCGCGCGGGTGGGGCAGCGAAAAGGCACGGGCGACGATCACATACCACAAGGTTTCGACCCACAGAATATTGGCCAGCACGATGGCCTTATCCGAGGCGGTCGCGGTGACGGGCATCACGCCGACGAAAACGGCGCCGAAAAAGATGGCGGGTTTCGGATTCGCGATTTGCGTGGCAAGGCCCAGACGCACTCCGGAGGCCATGCTGCGGGGCGAGGCGTCGGCGCTGCTCGCCGGCATCGGGTCACTGGCGTGACGCCACATCTTTACGGCCAGCCAGATCAGAAACAGCCCGCCACCTATCTTCAGTACGAGAAAGAGAGGGGGCATCAGGGTGAAGAGCAGTGTCAGACCCGCTAGCGCTGCAAAGGCCCAGATCGCCGCACCTATGCCAAATCCCAGTGCCAGCGCAGCCGCCGGACGAAATCCCTGTGAGATCGCCGTGCGCACCGACAGAACGAAGGATGGTCCCGGAGAGATCGCGGCCATCAGATGTGCGAGCGCCACTCCGAAAAAGGCGGCGAGGCTCATGCCTCACCGCCTTTGGGTATGTCGATGAATTGCCAGTCGGGGCTCATCCCTTGGTGATATCCGGGGCCTCGGGGTTCTTCATCCCGATCACATGGTAGCCGCTATCTACGTGCAGCACCTCGCCGGTGACCGCGGAGCCCAGATCGGACAGAAGGTACAGCGCGGACTTGCCGACCTCTTCCTGCGTCACGGTCCGGCGGAGAGGCGAATTATACTCATTCCACTTCAGAATATAGCGGAAATCGCCAATGCCGCTGGCGGCCAGCGTCTTGATCGTGCCTGCTGAGATCGCGTTCACGCGGATGCCGTCGCGGCCGAGATCTTCGGCCAGATAGCGCACACTGGCCTCAAGCGCAGCCTTGGCGACGCCCATGACGTTATAGTGGGGCATGACCTTCTCCGCACCGTAATAGGTGAGTGTGAGTGCCGAGCCACCTTCGTTCATCATCTTCTCCGCGCGCTGCATCACGGCAGTGAAAGAATAGCAGGAGATATCCATAGACATCAGGAAGTTCTCGCGGCTGGTCTCCACATAACGACCGCGCAGCTCGTTCTTGTCCGAAAAGCCAATGGCGTGGACGACGAAATCGAGATTGTCCCAGCGCTCGCCGAGCGCGGCAAAAAGACCATCAATGCTTTCGGGGTCACCGACATTGCATTCGATGACCATATCGCTGCCAAGCTGCTCTGCGAGGGGAATGACCCGCTTTTTCAACGCATCGCCCTGATAAGAGAAAGCGAGCTCGGCGCCCTGATCGGCCAGAGTTTTGGCAATGCCCCAGGCGATCGACTTGTCATTCGCCAGACCCATGATGAGTCCGCGCTTGCCCGCCATCAAATTACCGGCCATCTCTTTCCCTCTCAATTGGTTGCGCTCGCTTTAAGCGATCGCGCAATCTGCTTCAAGACCAGCAGGAGGTAGCACGGTGTCAGAGAAGACCAGCATTTTCGGTGCGGACAACCCCTTTCAACTGATTCGGTCCTGGATGGCCGAAGCGGAGGTGTCGGAGCCGAACGATCCGAATGCAATTTCCCTTGCGACGGTAGACGAGAATGGAATGCCCAACGTCCGGGTTGTTCTTTTAAAAGAGATCGAAGAAAGTTCGTTCGTTTTTTATACAAATTACCGTAGCGTCAAGGGACAGGAATTAGAGGCCTCCGGAAAGGCTGCATTCAATTTATACTGGAAAACACTCGGTCGACAAATTCGGGTTCGAGGCATAATATCGAAAGAAGATACGAACCAAGCGGATAGGTATTTCGCGTCTCGGGATCTGGGATCTCGCTGGGGCGCATGGGCCTCGCAGCAGTCTCAACCCCTTAAAGATCGGGCGACGCTAATGGCACAGGTCGAAGACGTGCGTGAGCGTTTCGGCGAAAATGTGCCCAGGCCTAGCCATTGGGGGGGGTATCGCTTGACGCCGCATGAGATAGAATTCTGGCAAGCTGGTGACAGTCGGCTCCATGATCGCGAAGTCTGGAAACAACTAGCGGGCGATAATTTTTGGGAGGCAAAGCGGCTTTCACCCTGAGCGGTAGTATCCTATGGTTTGACGGGCGCCACAGAAGCTCTGTGGCGCGTGATGCAGGAGGCGACCCATCCGGGTTGGCCATCAATTAAAAAAGAGCCGCCTGCGGCCATGGGATACGAACTATGAGTGAATCCGACCCCGGTCTGGTCGTTGAGGGCATTGTGAAATGGTACGATACCCGCAAGGGGTTCGGCTTTGTAATATCTGACGCGATAGACGGCGATATTCTGTTGCACGAGAATGTGTTGCGGAATTTTGGACGGAACAGCATCGCGGAAGGCAGCGCTATCACAATGCTGACCGTCCAATCTGACAAAGGTGTGAAAGCGGTGGAAATCCTCGCGGCACATCAGCCCGAGCCCGCGACTGGGACGACTGAGCGTCCGTTGATGTTCTCTGAGGAGGAGGTGTCGGGTCCGCTGCAACCCGCACGGGTGAAGTGGTTCGACAGGGTCAAGGGGATCGGCTTTGCGAACGTGTTCGGCGTGGCGGACGATGTCTTCGTCCATGCAGAGGTTCTGCGTCAATCACCTCTGTCCGACCTGCTACCGGGTGAGGCAATCGCAGTCATCGTCACGGAGGGCGAGCGGGGGCTTTTGGCAACCCGTCTCGCGGTCTGGGAGGATGCTCTGCGAGACGACGGCTCTGACGCGTAGCGCGGTTTGGTCACTGACAGTCGTTGAAATGGTCGCTACTGCGGGAGCCACTGCCCTACGTTGGAGCTTTCGGTGTCAGCGCGGTCTGAGCATCGGTGCTCAGCAGACACCGGCAGCTATGCTCAAGGGCGATAATCCAAAGGTCTTAACTCACCCAAAGAGGCGTTGACCCGTAGGGAAAGCTGCGCAGAATAAAGCCTGTCAGGTTTGGGGAACGTTGGTTGTGCGGATGATTGCGAGAGTTTTGTCGGTGGGTGTCGCGATCGCCTTGGCGGCATCACCGGTGCTGGCCTGCGCGCCCGAGACGGTGGAACTGCGCGGCGACTGGGGTGCGGCGCGGTTTGCGGTCACCCTCGCTGATACCCCGGATGAACGGGCTCGGGGGCTGATGTTCGTCGAGGATATGCCGCTCTCCGAAGGAATGCTGTTTGTCTATGAGCGGACGGGCCCCGTTAGCTTTTGGATGCGCAACACGCTGATCCCGCTTGATATGGTGTTTGTCTCTGAGAAGGGCGTCGTCCAGTACGTGCATGAGAACGCCATTCCTGGGGATGAAACGCCGATTTTTGGCGGTGCAAACATCCGCGTGGTGCTGGAAATCAACGGTGGTCTGGCCGACCAACTGGGCATCAAACCTGGCACCCAGATCCGGCATCCGGCGCTGGATCAGGATCTGGCCGCCTGGCCATGCGCCGCTGAGTAAGGTCAGATCTTCTCGATCGTCACCCCTTCATTTTCAAAGGCCAGATGCCCGGCGATCGCCGCGACCGCATCCTTCGGGTCTTCATAGCTCCAGCCCGCATCTTTCAGCGTCACGGACTTCGTCTGAATCGAGTAGTACGTCGCCTGTCCCTTGTGCGGGCAGGACGTCACCGTGTCCGACGGGTCGAGGAATGCTGTCGCGATATCTGACCGCGGAAAATACACCACGTCAGGGTAGCCATTCTCGCGAAGAATCAAAGCTTTGCTGCTTTCACCGATCACGGCGCCGCCTGCGCGGACAACCCAGGTTCCCGGCGCGTCTTCTATGGTGATCGTGGCGGACATGGGCATTCTCCTAGCGGTCAGTCAATTCTTGACGACCTTAACAACTCCCTGACGGGGCGCAACTTCTCAGGTCTCCAAGGGGGCGCAGACCTGACCCAGCCAATGCGCGACCTCAGCCGGAACGCGTCCTGTCATCTGGCTGGCAATGGCCCCATGATACGCGTCGATCCACGCCCGCTGCCCCCGGGACAGAGCGTTAATGTCAATCAGGCGCCGATCAATCGGCGCCCAAGTCAGCGTGTCAAAGGCCAGCATTTCCCGGTCGGGGTCGGCATGGGGCAGATCGTGGGCGGGGACGACGACCACGAGGTTCTCGATGCGGATCCCGAAATCGCCCTCGCGGTAATAGCCCGGCTCGTTTGACAGGATCATGCCGGGTTCAAGCGGAACGCGCGATACGCGGCTGATCCGCTGCGGCCCCTCATGGACCGAGAGCGCCACGCCGACCCCGTGGCCGGTGCCGTGGTCGTAATCGAGCCCCGCCCGCCACAGCGCCGCACGGGCCAGCGGGTCAAGATCGGCGCCTGACAGGCCCTTGGGCCAGCGGGTGCGGGACAGGTCGATCATCCCTTTGAGCACGCGGGTAAAGGCGTTGATCTGCTCATCCGTGGGCGTGCCCATGGCAACGGTGCGGGTTATATCGGTGGTGCCGTCTTCATACTGCCCGCCCGAATCGACAAGCAGCAGGTCGTTGGGGGCAATTTGACGGTTGCTCTCGTGGGTGACCCGGTAATGGGGCATGGCGGCGTGGGGGCCCGTGCCCGCGATGGTGTCGAAGGAGATATCGCGCAGCAGTCCCGTGTCCCGGCGCATCTCCTCGAGCCGCGTCACGACGTCGATCTCGGTGAGCGTTGCACCATCCGCGATGGCGTCACGCTGGGTGTCGAGCCAGTGCAGAAAGCGGCACATGACGGCAGCGTCCCGTTGATGCGCCTCGTGGGTGGCCTTGATCTCGGCCGGTGTTTTGCGCGCCTTGGGCAGGATGCAGGGATCAGCACCCCAGGAGACCGGAATGCCTGCGTCTTCGAGCGTGGTGGAGAGTAAGACTGGAGCCGTATCTCGGTCCACACGGACGGGACCGCTGAGATTGGCGAGCGCGGCAATCAGGGCGGACGGGGGCAGGGCGGTGAGGTCTGTACCGGCGCCATCGAGCTTCTCCGGCTCCATGAAGAGCGAGACCGACCTTGTGTCGCGGTCGATGATCGCAAATCCATGGGCGACTGGGTTTCGAGGCACATCGCTGCCACGGATGTTCAGCAGCCAGCAGAGGGAGTCGGGAAGAGTGATGACCGCTTGCGCCTCTCCAGACTTGGCCAAAGTCTCGCAGATCTGGTCGATCTTCTCCTGCCGGGACATCCCCGCAATCTCTTCCGGAAAGGACCGCACCGCGCCGCTCGGCGGCTCCGGCTGGTCGGTCCAGATCCTGTCGAGCGGGTTCTTTGTCAACGGGCGCAGCTCGACCCCGTCGCCCACCGCCTCACAGAGTTGGTCAATTTCGGTGCGGGTGTGCAACCACGGGTCAAAGCCCAGCACGTCGCCATCTGTCAGCCGATCCGCCAGCCAGCCCGAGGGCCGCTCCGCCGGAAAGGGGCGGGGGTCGAAAAGCGGCTCGACCTGTTGGCTCACCTGCACCGTGTAGCGCCCGTCGACAAAGATCGCAGCCTCGTCCGCGGTGATTGCCGCGATGCCCGCCGAGCCGGTGAACCCCGTCAGCCATTGCAGGCGCGCATCCCGCGGCGCAACATACTCGCCCTGATGGGCATCGGCGCGTGGCACGATAAAGGCGCTGAGTCCGGCCTCGGCCATGGCCTGCCGCAATGCGGCCAGCCGTCCCGGTCCCGCCGCGCGGTCGCCTTCGGTGTCAAAGCTCTGGAACATGGGTTCAGTCCCTCAAAATGGCCGCGTCAGGCGACATGCCGGATCCCCATGACCCGGGCGCGCTTGCGTTTGTCGCTGTCGAACAGGTTGGCAAGTTGCTCGGTGATCGCGCCCGCCAGCTGCTCTGCGTCCGTGATGGTGACAGCGCGGTCGTAGTAGCGCGTCACGTCATGCCCGATCCCGATGGCGCAAAGCTCCACCGCGCGTTTCCGCTCCACCATGGCGATCACATCCCGGAGGTGTTTTTCGAGATAATTCGCGGGGTTGACGGACAAAGTTGAATCATCGACTGGCGCGCCATCGGAAATCACCATCAGGATCTTGCGCTGCTCGGGCCGCGCGGCGAGCCTGCGGTGGGCCCATTCCAGCGCCTCGCCGTCAATATTCTCCTTCAGGAGTCCTTCCTTCATCATCAGACCCAGATTGGTCCGCGTCCGCCGCCACGGCGCGTCGGCGGATTTGTAAATGATGTGCCGCAAGTCATTCAGCCGCCCTGGAGTTTGCGGACGCCCTGCGGCGAGCCATTCCTCGCGGCTCGTCCCGCCTTTCCACGCGCGGGTTGTAAAGCCGAGAATCTCTGTCTTTACGCTGCACCGCTCCAGCGTATGCGAGAGCACATCGGCGCAGATCGCCGCGATCGAGATCGGCCGCCCCCGCATTGAGCCTGAATTGTCGATCAGCAGCGTCACGACCGTGTCGCGGAATTCGGTATCCTTTTCGATCTTGAAGCTCAGGGGCGTTGTGGGGCTCACCACCACCCGCGCTAACCGTCCGGCGTCGAGGATGCCTTCCTCCCGGTCAAATTCCCATGACCGGTTCTGTTTCGCCTGAAGCCGCCGCTGCAATTTGTTCGCCAGACGCGACACGGCGCCCTTCAGTGGCTCCAGTTGCTTGTCCAGATAGCTGCGCAGGCGCTCCAGCTCGGCGGGCTCGGCCAAATCCTCGGCACGCACGATCTCGTCATGGGTCTGCGCGTAGACGGTGTAATTAATGTCCGCCTCGCTGACAGGGGGCGGGGCCGGGGGCTCGGGGTTGGCGTCACCCTCGGGCATGTCGCTTTCCTCGCCCTCCGAGGTCTCGGCCATGTCATCCATGGAGACGCTCGCCTCGGCGGCGTCGGTCTGAGTCTCCTGCGACTGGTCCGGCGCGGCGTCGTAATCGTCGCTCTCGCTGTCATCGCCACCACTGCTGTCGGGCTGCTGGTCGTCCTCCGCGCTCTCCGGCTCGGCGCTGTCCTCCATGTCCTCATCGGGTCCATCGGGATCTTCGCCCAGCTGGTCGCCATAGCCCAGATCGTCAATCACCCGGCGCGCCATTTTTGCAAAGGCCGTCTGGTCCGCGAGCACCTCGCTCAGATCTTCGAGCGTCGCCCCGGCCTGCGTCTCGAACTCTGTCCGCCAGAGCCGGGCGATATTCTCGGCACCCTCGGGCAAGGGACGCCCCGTCGCCATCTGCCGGATCAGGTATCCCGCCGCCACAGCGAGGGGCGCTTCTTCCCGGGCGATCAGAGATTTATATCCTTTGCGGGCAGCTTCGGCCTCGATCTTCACGTCGATATTGGCCGCAGTCCCGGGCATGGCGCGCGCACCGACGGCCTCGCAACGGGCGGCCTCCATCGCATCGAAAATTTCGCGGGCCATGTCGCCGTCGGGGACGTAGCGGCTGTTGGTTTTGTGGTCGTGAAAGCGTTTGCGCAAAGCCAGCGAGTCCGCCGTGCCCCGCGCCAGCATCACCTCTTCCCGGGTCATCCGGCGCGAAACCTGCGGCAACCGTATCCCGTCCGCCGACAGCCCCGGCGGGTCGACGCTGTAGGTCACGTTCATCTCCGGATCATTGGCAATGGTCCGGGTCGCCTCGGCGAGGGCCTTCTTGAACGGTTCGGCGGGGTTGTCCTGCGATGTGCTCATGAGGCGTAATCTAGCTGATCCGGGGCCGGGTACAATCGCTGTCAGGTCCCGATCGGACAGAATGTCTCCGGTCTTTCGGTTGACCCCGGCGGCAAGAGCGGAAACACTGTGCGGCCAAACCCTTCGCCTGTTGTTTTTCTGGAGAACCCCATGATCCCCAACCGCGCCCTCTTTGGTCCAGGCCCCTCAAACGTCTCCCAGGCGGTGCTCGACGCGACGGCTCAGCCTTGCATCGGCCATCTCGACCCCGTTTTCGGCGCGATGATGGAGGACGTGAAGGACATGCTGCGGCAGGTCTTCGGGACCACGAATCCGGTCACGTTTCCTATGTCGGCTCCAGCCTCACTGGCGATGGAATCGGCGCTGGTGAACCTGCTGGAACCGGGCGATACGGCGATCATCGGGATCAACGGTGTGTTCGGCGGTCGGATGGCCGATATCGTGGACCGCGCGGGTGCCAAAGCGGTGAAGGTCGAGTTCGAGTGGGGCACGCCCTGTGATGCTGACGCCATGGCCGAGGCTATTCGCGCCAACCCCGAGGCCAAAGTCGTCGGTTTTGTCCACGCGGAGACCTCAACCGGCACCCGCACCGATCCCGCGCCGATCTGCCGCGCTGCCCGTGAGGCGGGGATGCTCACGATTGTCGACACGGTGACCGGTCTCGTGGGCTCCGAGGTTACGGTTGATGACTGGGGCGCCGACGTGGTCTATTCCGGCACCCAGAAATGTCTCAGCGTCCCCCCCGGCCTCGCGCCAATCACCTTCTCCCCGCGCGCGATCGCGGCAATCGAGGCGCGCAAAACCCGGGTCCAGAGCTGGTTTTGCGATCTCAACCTTGTGCTGGGTTACTGGTCCGGCGACGGCGCGCGCTCGTACCACCACACGGCTCCGGTAAATGCGATCTATGGCCTTCATGCCGGTCTGAAAGATGTGTTGGACGAAGGTCTCGCGCCCGCCCGCGCCCGCCACGAAGCTGCGCACCAACAACTGGCCCAGGCGATGGATAATCTGGGCTTGAAATTCCTCGTGGCGCCGGAGAACCGCTTGCCTCAGCTAAATGTGTTTACGTTACCCGAAGGGATGGATGAGGCTGGTCTGCGCGCAAAACTACTCAATCAGCATGATGTAGAGATCGGCGCTGGTCTTGGTCCTCTCGCGGGCAAGGTCTGGCGAATCGGTTTGATGGGAGAAAATGCGCGCCCGGAACGGGTTGAGCTTCTGACCAATGCGATTCGCACTGTCATCGGCTGAGTGCGGGAAACGGCGCGGTTTGCCGCGCCTTTTCAAATTAATTTCCCTAAAATCGGATTGTATCCGCTTGGATAGTCAGAGAGCGGAGCGTCGGGGGCGTACTTCGGCAAGTGTCGTGTCCAAAGTTAATAATAATCAGGGTAGGGTCGTTGACTTGCAGAAAGAGGTTATATTCCAAATCGGCTTTAACAAATGGGGCACCTCGTCCATTTTTATGTTGTTTCTTGAGTCTGGCTACAACGCTGTGCACTTCGGGGTACTGCACCGAAGTGAGATCGGATTGAGACGGCTAAAGTAGGCCGGTGTTCAAGGAGTGAAGCGGCGAAAGCGGCCACGATCACGGTATGATCCCCCTCAGGTTCACATACATCACAACATTTGTTCGGGTCTGCCGCCGGTTCAAGGATTTGAGGATTTTGATGCATTCTCCGACATGGAGTATTCCGATATTGACGGTGAAATAAAAATCGAGAATTTTAAATTGTTTGATCGGTTTGCAATGCCTATCCGAATGCAAAATTCATCTTGAACCAAAGAGACAAAGATACTTGGCTGGCCAGCCGATCGCGTCATGGGGGCAGTAAGCGTGCGGGCGAGCCTGGGCACGATTTGCGGCGACATATGGTTCGCCTCAGTCTGCCACGAGAAGAAGTTCAAAGACGGTGGAGTGAAGAGTATGACCGCCACGTGAACTTCGTCCCGTTTTCCGGACATTCTGATTGTTGACTCTACGCTGCGATTTTCCAACTCAATTCTGTGAACGCCTCTGCCGGTGTCTGGTAGCCGATGGCTGAATGGCGGCGCTGGCGGTTGTAGAAGACCTCGATGTACTCGAAGATAGCGGCCTTGGCCTGTGCCCTTGTTGCGAAGCACTGGCGGTGGACCAGCTCCTTGTTGAGCGACGCAAAGAGGCTCTCCATCGGGGCGTTATCCAGACACTCCCCTTTGCGGCTCATGGATTGGATCAGCTTCGCGCGGTGGATGATCTTGCGATAGTCCCCACTGGCATATTGCATGCCGCAGTCCGAATGCAGGATCAGGCCCGGGAGCGGACCGCGCCGGTCCAGGGCCATCCAGAGCGCATCACAGCAGAGCTCCGCTTTCAGATGTTCGGCCATGGACCACCCCACGATTTCGCGGGACGCATGCGCCATTGTCCTTGGAGTTGCCCATCGCGGCGCCACCGGTCGGAGCCCGATGGGCGACGGCGGACAAAGGCACATTCCTTGACCGCAGCGAGGTAGAGCCAGCCCTCGCCGGTACCG
>NZ_VFSV01000010.1 GCF_007004065.1 Palleronia caenipelagi
ATCTCGATGGATGGCCGGGGCCGCTGGATCGACAACCGGATGATCGAGCGGCTCTGGCGATCCCTCAAATACGAATGCGTCTACTTGAACGCCTTCGAAACAGGTTCCGAAGCCCGGGACGGGATCGGTGACTGGATCAGCTACTACAACGAAAGACGCCCGCACTCATCACATGGGATCATGACGCCGGACGAGGCCTATGACAGGCAATCTCCGGACCTGAAGGTTGCCGCCTGAAATGAAACCAATGCTATAGCTTAGCACGGCGGCAAACTGGTCGAATTTCAAGGACCACCTCTTCAAACGCTGGGCATTTTTACGTGGCGAGATGATGGCTGCGGCTCCCCGAGCGGCAATCACAGTGTGGCATCTGCGCGTGTCATAGGTCCCATCAGCGGTGACCGTCGCAATCTCTTGGCCGGGCGCGATCTGCTCCAGCAGGTCGTGCAGCATTAGTGCATCACCTGCGTTGCTTGTCGTGACCTCGACCGCCCGGATCTCCAACGGTTCTGCGTCCATTCCCAGATGGAGATTGCACCAAAGGCGCTTTTTGGACCCGCCATGCTTACGGGATCGTTTCCCGAACGGACGGAGCCCCCGCTCCCCTTCACGCTCAGCCTTGATCCCGCGCGGCATTGTCTTCTAACCAGTGGCGGGAAATGCCCTGCCGTCGATCAGCATGTGCAAAGGACCCGTTCCGCTGCGGTAAGGGATGGCGACGCTCAGCGTCTTCTGACGGCGACACAGGGTACTGAAGTCCGGCACTATCCAGTCAAGCTCTGCTGGCCTTAACAGGCTTTGACGAACCCGGTCGTCTGGCGAAGCGGCATACCGAACATGCCCTGAGATCCGCCCGTTCAGGGCGCACATCCGCCCATGGACTGATGTCCGAGCGCTCTTCACCCTTCATCGTGAGACAAACCTGGATTGCCGCATCGCTGAACTCCTGATGACGACCGCGCTTGCCGGTCGCCGGGGCATGTCATTCCATCTCGACATCAAACCAGATCAGTAGAAAACCGCGCTGCCTTTGCGCAGTGTTGTACGAAGGCCAGTTCCCGGTCTTGTACTTCGGTGTGGACCAACTGCTCGTGAATAGTTGTTACCTTACTGGGTTCAAACAGGGAATCCTTCGCGACATTGGTGAAACAAAGCCTTTACGAGTCGAAGACGGCAGCGAATTTCTCTTCTGAGACCTTAATCTTTTGGCCTATGCGAACGACTTTAAGCGGGGCCCCTCGCGGTCGGGAAAGCCCAAAGATCACAACTTCATATTGCGTCGGGGAAATCAGTCGCCCGGACTGCTTTCTGCTTCCTCCTTAGCTTCATTAGCAAGTTCCGGGAAGAGTGTTTCAAATTGCACGGGGTCATGAGCCGTCCCGACGCCCGTGAATAGTTAGTGAATTGGCGTAGACACGATAACGGAAACAGACACCATGAGCCGCGATCAGGTACCAAGTCCCGATTGCAACGCAATACCCCGACGGCTTCACTAGCTTTTCACCGGGAGATGGCCGGAAAAATCCAGCTCCCGGCTGTCGAGAGTTAGCCACGACCGTAGCGACCTGGGGTTTGCCGGGGTGCCGTGGTTTCTGATTTTTCTATCTAAGGGCGGTCGGCGAACTTATTGACAGCGTCATGCTATGTTGGAGAACGCCACGGCTGCGTCGCCGGTTAAACGGTAGTTTCGAGTGTAAACCCATCCGACGTGTTCCGAGACCAATCCGCCTCCAGCGCTGCCTTTCCTACAAACTCTGAAATGTTGCTATAGATTCAGGCGGTCAGGAGGTACACACAACGGGTCATTTCTCGTGTGCGTAGAGATGGGGAGGGAAATCTATGGTTGATGCGTCAAGCGACTCCGCAGACTGGTCCGATAGATTGCATCGAGAAGTTACTCGTGTCGGTGACAAAATCACTGATCTGGTCCGTGGTTCAGGGCTATTGGGGCACGATCCGCTCACAGGCGGTTGAACAAAGAACGGAGAGCAGCTTTGAGTACGACCTCTTACCCGGATCTGACCAATGCCATTTCGAAGCAGGTGGGGCAGCTGAGAAAAGGGATTCCAGCAACGATGAAAGGTTTTTCGGAAATGGCCCAGTGCGCGACAGCCAGCGGTCAGCTTGACGAAAAAACCAAAGAACTCATTGCGATGGGCATTGCAATTGCACTGCGCTGCGACGGGTGCATTGGGTTCCATACGAAGGCCCTGCAACGGCTCGGCGTGACGCGGGCGGAGTTCGAAGAAATGTTAGGTGTGGCGATCTACATGGGCGGAGGGCCGTCGCTCATGTATGCGGCGCAAGCATTGGATGCCTGGGAACAGTTTGAAAGCGGTGGCGGCGCCTGAAGACGCTTTTCCTCTCCGAGAGCGCGGCGGGTATATCATCAATCTGCACCCTATGCGCGATCTTGGGGCGATAGTCTGCGACCGCCAGCCGAAATGCGCTGCATTCCGGCTGGCGGTGTGCTGCTGCTGGTGATATCGCCTGTTCGACTATAACGTTCTGGCAGAGTTGCCCCGGGAGAGCCCAAATGTATCATCGCTTTGCTACTGTTGTCTTATCGTCTGTACTGATTGCATCGCCCCTTTTTGCTCAGGACGGAGCGGACAGTGGTGAAGAGCAGGCCCCGGCAGTGATTTTCGAGACGGCAGAGAAAATTGCCGTGGGGGACTCGTATCGGTTCCTCGGTAATATCGAGGCCATTGAGCGGGTGGCCGTGCGGGCCCGGGTTGATGGGTTCATTGAAGAAGTCGCCTTTGGTGGGGGCGAGTTTGTTGATGAGGGCGACGTACTCTTCAAGATCGAACAAGATCGCTACGCTGCGGATGTCGCCGCGGCCCAGGCCCGCGTGTCGAGCGCAACGGCGCAGTTGACGGATGCGGAGCGGACGCTCGCCCGGAATACGGAACTGCGCAAGAGCAACACCGTCAGTCAGGCGTCCCTAGATGACGCAACCGCCGCATTCGAAGCGGCGAAAGGGGCCGAGCTGGAGGCCAAGGCCGCGCTGACGCAGGCGCAGCTGAACCTGGACTATACGACTATTCAGGCCCCCATCAGCGGCAAGATGTCGGCACCCATTATCACACGCGGCAACTATGTCGCGCCAGCCTCGGGGCAGCTTGCGGAGCTGGTGCAGCTCGACCCGATTTGGGGTACGTTCTCGCTCGGTGAAAGCCGCTGGTCCACGTGGCAGCGTCTGGGGATTGAGACGTCCGACCCGGCCCCGCTCGCTGATGGCGACGGCGACCAGCCCTCTGTCGAAGCCGCGACGACGGAGTCCAACAAAGAATATGTGTTGAACCTCGTTCTCCCGGACGGGTCTGTCTACGACGCACCGGGCGCCTTTGAATTTGTCGGGAATGAGATCAATGCGCAGACCGGGGCGGTGGATGTCAGGGTCCGCTTCGACAACCCGAACGGGGTTCTTCTTCCGAACCAGAATGTCACGCTGCTCGTGACCGAGGCCAATCCCCCCGTTGTGCCTGTGATTTCACAATCCGCGATTCAGCTCAGCCGCGAAGGCCGGGCCGTCTGGGTGCTCAACGACGATGACACGGCGACGCTCAAACCCGTTCGCGTCGGCGCTGGTCCGCAGTCGGGGAAGGTTGCGGTTCTTCAGGGGCTCGAAGGCGGAGAGCGCGTTGTGGTGCAGGGTGGCATCCGGCTGGAGGAGGGCATGAAAACCGATCCCCGGCAGGCCGAAAGCGATTCAAGCGCGGCGCCGGGTGGTTCTGACGGCGAGAGCAGCAACGGCGGATCCGATACTGCGGAGGGGGCGGACAAATGATCTCGACGACGTTTATCCACCGGCCAAGACTGGCCATGGCGGTGTCGCTCGTCCTCGTTGTGGCAGGTATCATCGCAATCCTCGTTCTTCCGGTGACTCAGTATCCTGAAATTTCGCCACCGACCGTCACCGTGAACGCGGCCTATCCGGGTGCCGACTCCGAGGTTTTGGCGGACACAGTCGCTGCGCCGCTTGAGCGGGAAATCAACGGCGTCGAAGGCATGATCTATATGTCCTCGACCTCTTCGAACCAGGGGATATACAGCCTCAGCGTGACGTTCGAGATTGGAACAGATCCCGACATCGCCCAGGTGAACGTTAATAACAGGGTTCAACGCGCCATGCCGCGCCTGCCGGATGCGGTGAAGCAGCAGGGCGTTTCGGTAAAATCCCAGTCGCCGAACTTTCTCCTGGCGATCGCGTTTCCGATCGATGAGGACAGTGGTTTGTCCCTTGCTGAAGCCGGGGCCTATCTGTCCAGTAATGTGACCACGGCCATCCAGCGGGTAAACGGCGTCGGTAACGCCGAAATCCTTGGCCCTTCGGATTACTCCATGAGGATCTGGCTCGATCCGGAACGGCTGTCGCAGTACGATCTCTCCGCCAGTGACGTCTCTGCTGCGATCCAACGCTCGAACCTTGCGGCGGCTTTGGGTGGCATTGGAGAAGAACCTGCACCGCAGGGGCAGGCCTTCTCCTACACTGTTACGGGTCTTGGCCGCCTCAGTGAAGCCGCGCAGTTCGAAGATATCGTGATCCGCTCCGGCGCGAACGGTGGCCTGATCCGGATCAGTGACGTCGCCCGGGTCGAACTCGGGTCGCAGACCTATTCGATCGACTCTTATCTCGGCGATGGTATCAGCCTTACCATTCAGGTGAACCAGTCCCCCGGTGCAAACGCCATTGCAACGGTTGAAGAGATCCGTGCGCAATTGGCTGATCTTGAGGGATCTTTCCCCGAGGGGCTGACCTACAAGGTGGTCTATGACACGACCGACTACGTGAAAGAGACGATCACCGAAATCAACTACACGCTGATCCTGACCGGTCTGATCATCATTTTCATCGTTTACGTGTTTCTGCAAAACGTGCGCTCAACTTTTATCCCGGTGCTCGCGATCCCGGTGTCGCTGATCGGGACCTTTGCGCTCATTCTTCCGCTCGGCTTCACCCTCAACGTGATCACCCTGCTCGCGATCATTCTGGCCATCGGCCTTGTGGTCGATGACGCGATCCTTGTGGTCGAAAACGTCGAGCGTCTGATGGAAGAAGAAGACGAGGACATGAGCATCAAGGAACTGACCGAAAAGGCCATGTCCGAGATCACAGGTCCGATCATCTCGACGACCCTTGTGTTGCTGGCGGTGTTCTTGCCGACGGCGTTTCTGCCCGGCATTTCCGGGCAGCTCTATCGCCAGTTCGGCCTCACATTGTCCATCTCGGTGGTGCTCAGTTCGATTGTCGCTCTGACGCTCGCCCCGGCTCTGTGTGGCGTGATCCTCAAGCGAGAGAAGAAAGACAAGGAGCCGGCCCTGCCGTTCCGCATCTTCAACAAGGTGCTAGACACTGCCCGGGACGGCTACGCGAAGATTGTCGGTTTTTTGGTTGTGCGCGGTTTGTTGGCGCTTGGTATTCTTGCCGCCGCGATTTTTGGACTCGTCACGATTTACAGCAGCCTGCCGTCTGAACTTGTGCCCGCCGAAGATCAGGGCGCGTTTTTCGTAGATGTCGCGCTGCCGGATGGGGCGTCGCAGCAGCGTACTAACGAAGCCATGGCGACGATCAGCGACATCATCGAGGACATGGAAGGCGTCGAGGACGTGGTCACGGTGGCTGGCTTCTCGATCCTTGGTGGCTCTCGGACCAATGTGGGCCTCGCGATTGTGTCCATGGAGCCATGGGGTGAGCGCCCGAACATGTTCCCCATTGTCGGCGAATTGAACCAGAAGTTCCGCGGATTGCCCGGTGTGCAGGCCACCGCTTTCCCGCCGCCAGCTCTGCCGGGCGTGGGCGCCGTGGGCGGCTTTTCCCTCGAACTCCTCGCCTTCGGCGGTCAGAGTCCCGACGAGCTGTCGCAGGTCACGCGGTCCTTCCTCGGTGAGATCAACCAACTTGAGTCCGTGGGCGGGGCTTCGACGACGTTCTCAGCAGATGTGCCGCGGATCTACGTGAACATTGAACGGGACAAGGCCAGCCTGTTGGGCCTGACACCGGCGGACGTGTACGCCGCAATCGGTCAATCCTTCGGTTCCAGCTATGTGAACCAGTTCGTCTATGAAGGCCGCGTCTATCAGGTGCGGATGCAAAGCGACCCGCAGTTCCGGGCCTCACCTGAGGACATCCTGGGTCTCTACGCCAAGAATGCGGCGGGGCAGAACGTGGCGATGCGCGATGTGGTGACGCTGGAAACACGGTTCGGACCTTACATCGTCCCCCGGTTCAATCTGTTCACAACGGCGTCGATTACAGGTTCTCCGGCACCGGGCTACGCTTCGGGGCAGTCGATCTCGGCAATTGAAAAGGTTGCCGAAGAGGTGCTGCCGGAAGGCTACAAGCTCTCCTATTCCGGCTTGACCTACCAGCAAAAGGCGGCGGGCAACGTGACCATCATTGCGTTCGGTCTCGCCTTCATCTTTGCGTTTCTGTTCCTTGTGGGTCAGTTTGAAAGCTGGTTGCAACCGCTGGCCATTATGCTCTCGGTCATGATCGCGGGTGCGGGGGCAGCGATCGGTCTGAAGATTGGTGGCTTCAGCGCTAGCGTGTATGCGCAGATCGGGATGGTCATGCTGATCGGTCTGGCAGCAAAGAATGCCATCCTGATTGTGGAGTTCGCGAAAGAACTTCACGAGGATGGCATGTCGATCACCGAAGCTGCGATCACCGGGGCCCGGATGCGTTTCCGCGCCGTGTTGATGACAGCGCTGGCCTTCGTTTTCGGGATGATCCCTCTAGTTCTGGCCTCCGGTGCCGGCTCGGGGATGCGGAACCAGATCGGAGCGGCGTCTTTGGGGGGCATGATCGCGGCGACGTCTGTGGGGATCATGGTCATTCCGGCGATTTACGCAGTTTTAGAAAGGCTGGGTGAGCGCAAGAAGGGCATCCTCTGGGGAAATGAGCCGGAGTATGACGAAGAGCAGAAGAAGGCTTCTGAGGAATCCCGGAAGGCCGAAGCGTCTGCCTGACTTGCCGCGCTAGATTGCCGGTGCTGCGGGAATAGCATCTCGGGCGCGGTATCAAAAACACAGCACCCCGGTTCGCAAGAATCGGGGTGTTGTGCATTTGACGGGGTCTCCGGATCCTGAAGTTCTATGCTGTGATGAACCCTGACTTGAAATAATGGCAACGGAATCCCCCCCCGGTTGATGATCGCGGGCGGTGGGCCATTTTGTCGGTTCATATTTACATGCAGGGAGCTTTGAGCGTGTCTCACGGACCGCCTCCCACAAACGCCACTGATACCGGCGTTAACATCCTGGTCCGACTGGTCGGCCTTGTGCTGATCCTCGCCGGACTCCCCCTCGTGTTTGGCGGGATCTACCTGCTGACGCTTGGTGGGTCGTTCTATTATCTCATCGCCGGAATTGGCCTCGCCAGTTCGGGTCTCCTGCTCTGGCGGGGAGAGATGATGGGCGTGTATGCCTACATTCTGGTTTTTGTCTTCACGCTGATCTGGGCGTTCTGGGAGGTCGGTCTGAGCTTCTGGCCGCTGGTGCCCCGTCTTATCGCGCCGATCTTCCTCGCCGGAGCAGTGCTGCTGATCGTGCCACTGATCCGGCCCGCCGATGGGCGCCCGTATAAAACTGGCGGCTTCGTGCTGGGAGGGCTGGCGATGATGGCCGGGTTTGCCGCGTATTTCGCCGGCATGTTCCTGCCCCATGATGTGATCCAGAACGACGTGGAGATCGTTCCCGGACAGGTCAGCGCCGCCACGGCGGACTCGGGCGACAACTGGTATTCGTGGGGCAAGACGCCCGAGGGCGCCCGCTATGCGCCGTTCGATCAGATCACGGCGGAGAACGTGGACCGGCTGGAGGTGGCCTGGACCGCGCGGACAGGCTTTATCGCCGAAGGGTCCAATCAATTGGAGGACCAGAATACGCCGCTTTTCGTGGACGGGACACTGTATCAGTGTGCTGCGGGCACACAGGTGACTGCGCTGAACGGCACCACGGGTTAGATCAAGTGGCAGTTCGATTCCGGCGCGCAGGACGCTACGCCGTTCTGGAAGCGCTGCCGGTCGCTGGGCTATGTTGACCCCGGTGAGGGCGACGCCTGCGGACCCCGCATTATCGTGACTGCCCTTGATAACCAGATGCACGCCCTGCGGGCCGAGGATGGCAGCCATTGCGAGAGCTTCGGCGAGAATGGTGTCGTCAGCCTGACCAAAAGTTTGGGCGAAGTTGAGGACGGGTTCTGGACGCCGACCACCGGTCCGCTTGTTGCGGGCGGTAAGATCATGCTGGGCGCGTGGGTGGCCGATAACGTGATGACCGGCGAGCCTTCGGGCGCGATTCGGGCCTTTGACGCAATGACCGGCGAGCAAGTCTGGGCCTGGGATCTCGGCAACCCCGAGATCACCAACTGGCCGCCCGAGGGCGAGACTTACACCCGTGGCACGCCGAACTCGTGGTCAGGTCTGGCGGCGGACGAAGAGCTGGGCCTCGTCTATGTGCCGCTCGGCAATGCGACGCCGGACTATTACGGCGGGATGCGTCGTGACTTCGACGACGACTACAACTCCTCCGTGGTGGCCCTGCGGCTCGAAGACGGGCGCGAAGCCTGGCACTACAATACTGTGCACCACGATGTCTGGGACTTTGACCTGCCCTCGCAGCCCGCGCTGGCCGACATCCCGGACGGCAATGGCGGCACCATCCCCGGTCTGATCCAGACCACCAAGCGAGGTGAAATCTTTGTCCTGAACCGCGAAACCGGTGAGCCGATCAAGGAGGTGACCGAAATCGAGGTGCCCGAGGGCGACGGAACGGCGACGGGGGAATATTACTCCGAGACCCAGCCCTTCTCCACGGGGATGGATGGCGTCGGCACGGCCGAGCTCACCGAGGCACGCATGTGGGGGGCGACGCCCATCGACCACATGATGTGCCGGATCCTGTTCAAGAAATACCGGTATGAGGGCCCCTTCACCACCCAATCGACCCATAAGTCGATCATCTATCCCGGCAATAACGGGGGCATGAACTGGGGCAGCGTGACCGTCGATCAGGAGCGCAACCTGATGATGGTGGCCGATATGCGGATGCCGGTGGTCACCTATCTGATCCCGCGCGAGGAGTTCGAGGAAGAGCACCCGAATTTCCAGGGCGGCGCCCATGGTGAGCTGTCGCCGCAATTCGGTCTGCCCTTTGCGCATCACATCACGAACTTCATGTCGCCGCTGGGCATCCCCTGCCTTGAGCCGCCCTGGGGCACGATCACGGGTCTCGATCTGGCGTCGGGCGAGCTGGTCTGGCAACAGCCGGCCGGAACCGCCAGAGACGTCACCTTCCCCGGGATTGGTCTCCAGAACCCGCTGTCCTTCTACACGGGCATGCCAGCGTTGGGCGGCTTGATTTCGACCAAGGGGGGCGTGTCCTTCCATGGTGGAACGCAGGACTACTACCTGCGCGCCTATGACAGCGTGACCGGGGACGTTCTGTGGAAGGGCCGTCTGCCCACCGCCTCCCAGTCCACCCCGCTGACCTATGTCGGCGACGACGGTCGGCAGTATGTAGTCACCACCGCAGGTGGCGCACGGTATAACCCCAATGACCGGGGCGACTACATTGTGGCCTTCGCCCTCCCGGCTAACGAGGTCGAGACCGCCGCGGCGGAGTAAGTGCCAAAAAAGCTCCCGGATCTATTCTCCGGGAGCCGAAACAAAGAACGCCGCGCCGGATCCCTCCGGCGCGGCGTTTTGTTTGGGATGCGTCGCGTTGTCTTAATCGGGTGCGACCTTGGCGAAGTCGGTGCCAGCGGGGCGGATGTAGGGGGGCAGCTTTTGGCCGGTTTCCTTCGACACAGCGACCAGCGCCTGCTCGATCCAGCCTGCGTCCATAATGAACATCAGCGAGCCATCTTCGTTCAGGTTCACATTGGCCCCCTCGACGATCAGGAAACCTTCGGCACCCTCTTTCGACTCAAAGGTGTGGATGGAGCCAGCCGGTTCAAACAGATAGCTGCCGGCGGTCTGCGGGTCTTCGGGATGCTCGACATAGTTCCAGGAACCGGCGGTTGTATAGAAATGCACAACCCCTGAGTGATAATGGCGGGGCAGCACGGTGCCTGCGTCAAAGCGGGCATAGAGCGCCCAGATCCCCTTGATCGGATCAAGGAACATCGGGGACACGTGGACGCCGGGCAGCACGTTCTCGATTTCCCCGTCACGGTTGTGGTTCACGGTCAGCAGACGGTCTTGCTCGGTGATAACAGCATCGAAAGACTGGTTTTTCTCCTCCAGATATGGGTCGATGTGCGAATTGCGTTTCGATGACCCTTGCTAACCTTGCGCCCAGGTTCCGAATGTGCGCGGCGCGACCAAAATTTGACTTTGCGTGCCACGGGGGTCTTGCTATCGTTTGAATTCTGTCGCCGTCAGGCGTGCAGGGTTTGCCATTCGGGGGAGGGGTGAGTGGCGAGAAACTATCACAGGGCGAGTGTCCTGAACGGCGTTCGCGAAGTTGCGAAATCCGTCGGACAGAATCCGATGACGGCGATGCACGTGGCGAATATTGATCCCGCTGCGTTTTTTTCGCCGGATGAATTGATCGACTTCAACAAGGTCAATGTCCTGTTCGAACACTGTGCTGAGGCGTGGGATCTGCCCGATTTTGGCCTGCGGATTGCGCCGTTCCAGCAGATTGATGTTCTGGGCCCGATCTCTCTGGTGACGAAGATCGAGAAGGACGTGCGCTCGGCTCTCGCGGCGATCATGCATAATCTGTTTATCCAGAGTGATATGGTGTCGGCGGTGATCGTCGAGACCGGTGATCTGGCCGAGTTGTCCGTCGAACTGAAAGACATGAGCGGTCCCACCGTCCAATATATTCTGCTTGCGCTCGCTGTCGCGCAAAACGTCCTCGAAGATACCGCACGCGCGCCGATCGAGCTTTGTCAGGTCAGCCTGCGATCCGATGACAAGCGCTTGCGGCAACTGGTTGGAGCCTACTTCCGCTGCCCGGTTCAGCTCTCCGCCGAGCGCAATGCGATATTTTTCGAGCGGGCGATTCTCGACCGGAAACTGGAAGGGGGCGATCTCGCCTATCGGCCCATCGTCGAGCGCTACCTTTCTACCGCTCAGCATGAGGCGGTTGGGCGTTTCAGCGATTCCGTACGCAAGGAAATCGCACGGCAGATGGAACTGGGGCACTGCACTCTGGAAAATGTCGCGCGTAGCCTGCGCATGGAGTCCCGGAGCTTGCAGCGGCGGTTATCGGGCGAAAACCTGTCCTTCCGCGATCTCGTCGATGACTGGCGCAAGACGCGGGCTGCGAAGCTGTTGAGCCAGACGAACCTGCCCCTGTCTGAGATTTCGCTGGCACTGGGATACGCAGATCAGAGCATTTTCAGCCGGGCGTTCCAGCGGTGGCATGGGCAGCGCCCCTTGGCTTATCGCAAGGCCAGCCTCTCGCGCTGACGTTTTGCGACAGTGGTGCGCTATGCCGCCGGGTTCCCGTATTGCTTCAGACCGTGACGGGTCGTCATTGTCATGCAAAGCCAAATTCGGATCACAAAGAACCAAAACTTTTTAGCGGAAGCGAAACATGATGGACTCAACCTAGGAGGAGTTCACATGCTTGATTATTCGCGTCTTATAATCGATCCCATTGATTTTTACAAACTGGCCGACACGCTACCATCCGAAGATCAGGCCCTGCTGGCGGAGCTCCGGGAATACTTGCAGGCGGAAGTCACGCCGGTGATCAGCGACTATTGGAACCGGGCGGCATTCCCCCACGACCTCCTGCCCGGCCTCGCCAAACTCCGGATCATGGGGGTGAATTATAAGGGATACGGGTTCCGCGAGCGTACCAATTTGCTCAACGGTTTCATTGCTCTGGAACTGGCTCGGGTCGACCCGTCGATGGCGATCTTTGCCGGGGTTCAGGGCGGGCTGTCGGCGGGTTCGATTTATGTCTGCGGTTCCGAGGAGCAAAAGCAGCGCTGGTTGCCGGGCATGGCGGCGCTGGAAAAGATTGGCTCGTTTTGCCTTACAGAACCCGAGGTGGGCTCTGGTGCGGCGGGCGGGCTCCTGACCACCTGCCGCCGCGAGGGCGACGAATGGGTGCTCAACGGCGCAAAGCGCTGGATCGGCAACGGAACCTGGGCCGATCTGCATGTGGTGTGGGCGCGTGATGAGGACGACAATCAGGTCAAAGGCTTCGTCGTCGAGAAAGGAAAACCCGGATTCTCCGCCACCAAGATCGAGGACAAGATGGCGCTGCGCGTGGTGCAGAATGCCGATATCGTTCTCAAGGATGTGCGGGTTCCCCATGAGAACAAGCTTGAGCACGCCAACAGCTTTGCCGACACGGCGAAGGTTCTGATGATGACCCGCGCCCATGTAGCGTGGCTCGCCACCGGCTGCGGCCTCGGCGCTTATGAGCATGCGCTGGCCTACGCGAAAAAGCGCGAGCAGTTCGGACGACCCATTGGGGGGTTCCAGCTGGTGCAGGATCTCCTGTTCCGGATGGTCTCGGGCGTCACCTCATCGATGACCCTGTGCCACCGCCTGTCCCAGCTTCAGGACGAAGGCATCATGACAGACTCGCAGGCATCGCTGGCCAAAGCCCACACAACGGTGTCCGCCCGAGTGACGGTGGGTTACGCCCGTGAACTTCTGGGCGGCAACGGCATTGTTCTCAGTGAGCAGGTCGGCCGCTTCGTGGCCGATGCGGAGGCCATCTACTCCTATGAAGGCACCCGCGAAATGAACAGCCTGATCGTCGGCAAAGCGCTGACAGGTCAGAGCGCCTTTGTTTGAGAGGACAGATCAATGAAAGCAAGTTTTGACTATTCCGGCGCCAATGTCTTTGTCTCCGGCGGGACCAGCGGCATCAATCTCGGCATCGCCAAGGCGTTCGCCGCGCGGGGTGCCCGCATCGGCGTCGCCAGCCGCAAGCAGGATAAGGTGGATGCCGCTGTCGCACAGCTTGGCAGTGATGCCGGGTCGGCGCTGGGCTATACCTTTGACGTGCGCGATCCCGAGGGGGTACAAACCGCGATCAGCGCCTATGCCGAAGAGGTTGGCGAGATCGATGTGCTGATCTCCGGCGCCGCAGGGAACTTCCCGGCTTTGGCCAAGGATATCAGCAATAACGGCTTCAAATCCGTGATCGATATCGACCTCCTGGGCACCTGGCACGTGATGAAGGCTGCCTATCCCCACATGCGCCGTCCCGGCGGCAGCATCATCAATGTCTCCGCCCCGCAGGCCGCCATCCCCATGGCCCTGCAAACCCATGTCTGCGCCGCCAAGGCGGGTGTGGATATGGTGACCCGCTGTCTGGCCATCGAATGGGGCCCCGAGGGGCTGCGGGTGAACGGCGTGATCCCGGGTCCGATCGACGGGACCGAGGGCATGGACCGGCTCGCCACAACCGAGGAGGCCCGGCAGAAGATCGAGAAATCCGTGCCTCTGAACCGGATGGGTGTGCCTGATGACGTGGCCCAGACCTGCCTCTACCTTGCCTCCGATGCGGCCTCCTATGTCAGCGGAGCCATTGTGCCTGCTGATGGCGGCTGGATGCAAAACGGCGCGCGGATGGCATAAACTCCGCCGCATTAGATGACTGGAAAGCCCCCAATTTTTGGGGGCTTTTTCATATCCGCAGCCGGGAGAGCTGCAGGAGCGGCCGCCCTTTAACGCGGCGTCACATGGTGCCACTGTCGTTCAAAGTCAAAATCCGGGCACTTCAACACAAACTACGTCGGAACATTTAGGCGAAACTGGACTTGTTTACGCAACCGGGCCGGGTTTTTATGGGTCCGCCGGATCGCGTTTGGGGCGAAACGCCCGCCAAACTAAAACGCTTTTTTCCCGCTGGGAGGATAAAATGAACAAGATTTATACCACCGATATGAGCCGGAGCGCCGAAGAGGTCTCCGCTGGATATTCTTCGGTTGCTGAACTGTTCCGTGAAGCTGTGAAGAAGAACGGCGACAAGGTCATGTTCGAGTGCTTCGGCACGTCGATGACCTATGATGAGGTCGATGAGGCCGCCGACAGCTTTGCGGCATGGCTCCAGCAGGATCTGGGCGTGGTCAAAGGCGACCGCATCGCGCTTATGTGTCCGAATGTCTTCGCCTTCCCCATCGCCATGCACGGGATCATCCGGGCTGGCGGTTGTCAGGTGAACGTCAATCCGCTCTACACGCCGCGCGAGATGGCGCATCAGCTTAACGATTCCGGGGCAGAGACCATCGTGATCTTTGGTGGCTCCACACCGGTTCTGGCCGAGGTTCTGGCCGAGACGCCGGTCAAGAACGTTGTCACCGTCGATTTGGCTGATGGCACGGATCTTAGCATCCCGTCTCCTGCCGTGGACACGCGTCTCAAAAACTACACCCGTTTTGCCGATGCGCTGAAGAAAGGCCAGTCGCTCCCGTTCGAGCCCGTGCGGTTAACCGGTGATGATCTTCTGTTTCTGCAATATACCGGCGGGACCACCGGCCCGTCGAAGGGCGCGACGCTCAGCCACAGCAACCTCGTTGCGAACACCGCGCAGTTTAAATCCTCCCTCGCCGAAGCCTGCGTTGAGGGGGAGGAAGTGCTGGTTCTGGCACTGCCGCTCTACCACATCTTCGGTCTGATGGTCATGCTGACCTACTCAACCATCGGCGCCCGCATGGTCCTGATCCCCAACCCCCGCGACATGGACGGCTTCATCGATGCCATCAAGGATGCGGGTCTGACGGTGTTGCCGGGCGTGAATACCATGTTCCAAGGCCTCTCGGCACATTCGCGGATCAAAGAGGTGGACCTGTCCAATTACAAACTGGCCGTTGGCGGTGGCGCTGCGGTGATCGAAGACACGTCCAATCGCTGGAAGGCGCTTACCGGCCATCACATCAAAGAGGCCTACGGCATGTCTGAGACATCGCCCGCCGTAAGCCTGACGCCCGTCCATGAACCGACCTTTACCGGCACCTGTGGCAAACTTTGCGCCGGGACCGAAGTGCGGCTGCTCGACGATGACGGCAATGATGTGCCCCTTGGGGAGGCTGGTGAACTGGCGATCCGTGGTCCGCAGGTCATGAGCGGTTATTGGCAGAAAGACGAGGCCAACGCCAAGTCCTTTACCCCGGACGGGTTCTTCCTGACCGGCGACGTGGCGGTGATCAGCGAAAATGGTTATATCAAGATCGTAGATCGCAAGAAGGACATGGTGATTGTCTCCGGCTTCAACGTGTATCCCAACGAGATCGAAGCAACCGTAACCGCCTGCGATGGTGTCGCCGAATGCGCTTGCATCGGGGTGCCCGATGCGAAATCCGGCGAAGCCTTGCGGGTTTACGCGGTCAAGGAGGCAGGGGCCGACCTGACTGCGGAGCAGGTGACCAATCACTGCCGCAACGAGCTGACCGGCTATAAGGTGCCGCGCCAGATCGTCTTTGTGGACGAGCTGCCTAAGTCCAACGTTGGTAAGATATTGCGCCGCGAACTGCGCGACATGGCGCTGAAGTCCTGAACCAACGGCTGCTGCCAGACGGAAACCCAGAAAGGGCGGGATCACAATCTCGCCCTTTCCGCTTTTGTGAGGGCAGATCACCCCAGTACCAAAGCCAGACGGGCCGTCTTGCCCTTGACAGCAACCCGTGCCAAGGCGGCTGAGATTGCAAGAGGAACCCAGCCATGCCGACCTATACCGCCCTGACCCTCGTTCCAGATGAACAGAACGCCAAGGACCTCGGCGATGCGATGGAGCGGCTGGATCCGGAACCCACGGGCGTCGGCGTGTTCGAGATGGAAGACGGGTCAGGCCTTTGGGAGGTTGGGGCCTATTTCGTTGAGGCGCCCGATCAGGCCGGGCTCGCCCTCTTGGCCACCGCCTTCTCGGCGCAAGGCTTTACCATCAGCGAATTGCCGGAGATTGACTGGGTGGCCAAGGTACGCCGCGAACTTGCGCCGGTGGAGGCCGGGCGGTTCTGGCTCTATGGCAGTCACGACGCGGAGAATGTGCCCGAGGGCGTGGTGCCGCTGCTCGTGGACGCTGCCATGGCCTTTGGTACAGGGCATCACGGCACGACCAAGGGCTGCCTCGTGGCCTTTGATGCCTTGCTGAACGCAGGCACCGGGATCGAGCGGGTGGCCGATATCGGCTGCGGCACTGCGGTTCTGGCGATGGCGGCGGCCAAGGAGCTGCCGGTCGTGCCGCTGGCCTCAGATATTGACGCGGTGGCGGTCGAGGTGGCGGAGGCCAATGTGCAGGCCAATGGGCTCGAGGGGCGTGTGCGGTGCCTGGAGGCGACGGGGTTTGACCACCCGGACCTGACGGGGGCAGGTCCTTTCGATTTGGTCTTTGCCAACATTCTCAAGGGGCCGCTGATCGCGCTGGCCCCTGATATGGCGGTCAATGTGGCGCCCGGTGGCCATGCGATCCTGTCGGGTATCCTGAATCCTCAGGCCAATGAGGTGGTCGCGGTCTATGACGGCGCCGGGTTCGATCTGGTCGAGCGGCTGGAACTCGGAGACTGGACGACCCTGACCCTGAAACGGCGCGGTTAGGGCAGGTTCCGCTTGGCCCATGTTCTCGGTTCGTGCTAGCGTGGCGCAAAGAACCGGAGGCAGGTCAGAATGATGCGCGTTTTTGGGATCGACCCCGGGCTGAGGAGCCTTGGGTGGGGGGTTATCGATGTAGACGGCGCGCGGCTCTCCCATGTGGGCAACGGGCAGTGCCAGTCCGGCGATGGGACGCTGGCGGCGCGGCTTTTGCGGCTCCATGAGCAGCTGGTGGATTTGCTGACCCGGTATCAACCGGATCACGCTGCGATTGAGGTGACCTTTGTGAATCGGGACGGGGCCGGGACGCTGAAGCTCGGGCAGGCGCGGGGCGTGGCTCTGCTGGCGTTGGCGCAGACCGGCCTCGAGATCGGTGAATATGCCCCGAACGCGGTAAAGAAAACCGTGGTCGGCGTGGGCCACGCGGCCAAGCAACAGGTGGAGCACATGGTCAAACTGCAACTACCGGGGGCGATGCCGGTGGGGCCGGATGCGGCGGATGCGCTTGCGATTGCCCTGTGTCACGCGACGCATCTGTCGACACGGCGCAACCTTGTAGAGGTGGTGCGATGATCGGACGGCTGACGGGGCGTGTGGGTTATATCGGCAGCGATCATGTTCTGATCGATGTGGGCGGCGTAGGCTATGTCGTCTACATTTCAGACCGGACCAGGGCGGGGTTGCCGGGGCCTGGAGAGGTGTGCTCTCTCTATACGGAGCTGCTGGTGCGAGAGGATCTGCTCCAGCTGTTCGGGTTCGCGTCCCTGTTGGAAAAGGAATGGCATCGCTTGTTGACGAGCGTTCAGGGGATCGGGGCGAAGGCATCGCTGGCGATCCTTGGAACGCTGGGTCCGGAGGGCGTGGGCCGGGCGATTGCACTGGGAGATTCGACTGCGATCCGAGCGGCCCCGGGTGTTGGGCCAAAGATCGCGGCGCGGGTGGTCAATGAGCTGAAGGACAAAGCTCCGGCGGTGATGGCATTGGGCGTACAAGGCGGCGCGACATCCGCTCCGGCAGAGGTATCTGTGATGGACGTGCCCCCCCCCAGCTCTGGCGCGACTGCCCCGGCCCCGTCGCGCACTGCTCAGGACGGCCGCGCGGCGGCTCAGGCGGAGGCGCTGTCGGCGCTCAGCCATCTGGGCTATGGCCCGTCAGAGGCCGTGCAGGCGATCGCGGAGGCAGCGGACGGCGATCCTGAGGCAGGGACAGAGGACCTGATCCGTGCGGCTCTGCGTTTGCTTGCGCCCAAGGGTTAAGGGGAGGATACGACAGTGATCACACCCGATCCCACCCTGCGCCCCCAGAGTCTCCCCGAGGATGAGGGGAATGCGCTGCGACCGCAGAGTCTAGATGCCTTTGTAGGTCAGGCCGAGGCACGGGCCAATCTGCGGGTTTTCATCGAGAGCGCCCGGATGCGCGGGAGGGCCATGGACCACACCCTGTTTCATGGGCCGCCGGGGCTGGGTAAGACGACGCTTTGCCAGATCGTCGCGCGCGAATTGGGGGTGAATTTCCGCATGACGTCCGGGCCGGTGCTGGCCAAGGCCGGGGACCTGGCGGCGATCCTGACCAATCTCGAAGCGCGGGATGTCCTGTTTATCGACGAGATCCACCGCTTGAATCCGGTGGTGGAGGAAATCCTCTATCCCGCCATGGAGGATTTTGAGCTGGATCTGGTGATCGGCGAGGGTCCAGCGGCGCGGACGGTCCGAATTGAGCTCCAGCCCTTTACGCTGGTGGGGGCGACGACCCGGCTGGGGCTGTTGACGACGCCGCTCCGGGACCGCTTTGGCATCCCGATCCGGCTGCAATTCTACAATGTGGACGAGCTGACCGCGATCGTCGCGCGGGGCGCGTCAAAGCTGGGCGTCGAGGCCGAACCCGAGGGCACTCGCGAGATTGCAAAGCGCTCGCGGGGAACGCCCCGGATTGCCGGTCGGCTGCTGCGCCGGGTGGTCGATTTTGCTCTGGTTGAGGGGGATGGGCGTCTGACACGGGAGCTGGCTGACCGGGCGCTGACCCGCCTGGAAGTGGATGCGCTGGGGCTGGACGGCGCGGACCGGCGGTATCTTCGGCTGATCGCTGAGCACTATCAGGGCGGTCCCGTGGGGATCGAGACTATGTCGGCAGCGCTGTCCGAGAGCCGTGATGCTCTGGAAGAAGTAATCGAGCCCTACCTGTTGCAGCAAGGTCTGATCCAGCGGACACCGCGCGGCCGAATGCTGGCGCCGCGGGCCTGGAGCCATCTTGGGATGGCGCCCCCGACGGTGACCGGGGGCGACCTGTTCGATCTGTAATGGCGGTTCAGCCTGCGGGTTTCAGGCCCAGCAGCGCGTTGTCGAGTACGCCGTCGAGGCGGCCGATCCACTGTTGCAGCGCCTCCTCGGCACGGGCGCCGTCGATGTCGATGACGATCACGTCCCGCGAATTGGCGACCCGGAGCGAGAAGCCCGGACCGTAGACCGACTGGGAGACGACCTCCCGGCTCTCTTCATCGCCTGCATGAAACAGGGCGACGAACGGGTTCGAGACGCGTGCGGTCAGGCCCTGATCTTCGCTGAAGGCAGGGGAACGGACCGCGAGCATGGTTTCGGCCTTGCGCTGCCGCGATCCCGCGTCCCCCAGTTCAGACGAGGTCATGAAGTCGGACAGATCGCTCAGCTCTTCGCGCAGGCGGTCGGAGACGGAGACGATGCCCGAGAGAGATGTCACCCAGGCGTCGAAATTGTCGAGCTGGGTGTAGTCTTCCATCAGGAAGTAGCGCAGCGCATTGGTGACCGGGAAAAGCCGCGAGCGGTCGGTGCCCGCCATGTCCAGCATCACCAGCTTGGCGATCCGGCGGTGGGCGCGGCTCATCAAAAGCAGGTTCGTGGTCAGAAACGCGGCGGCCAGAGGCTCTGCGGCAGCGCCCAGTTCCTCGGCATTACGCACCGCGAGAACCAGCTTGCCCAGATCCCTGATGGAGCGGCCCCGGGCGAAGGTGGCGTATTTGTCTTTTTCCTCGTCGATGAAGAACGGGATCGAATCGTATTTCGGATTGGCCATGGAGAGTCCTTTCGGAGCGCGGATCAGGGCTTGAGGAAGCCGTTACGGCCGGAACGGGCGGGATCGGAGCGGTAGCTGCCGAGGAACTTCGAATAGGAGATGTGCTGCTCGATCTCACGCATGGCAGCGATCAGGTTTTCTGCCTCGGAGCCGCAGCCGATATCCAGATAGAAGGTCGGCAGCTCTGTCCGCTCGGAGATCATGTAGGTCTCCAGTTTTGTAATATTCACGTCATGGGAGCCGAACACGGCCAGCGCTTTGACCAGACTGCCCGGTTCGTGGCCGACCTGAATGATCAGCGATGACATGTCGTGGGACGGGTCGGTCTGGGCCTCCCGCGAGACAATCACAAACCGCGTGATGTTGTCGTCTCGGTTGGAGATTCCCTTATGCAGGACAGTGCCGCCATAGTGCTGAGCGGCGAACTCGGAGCCGATCGCCGCCAGATGCCGGTCGCCGGACTCGACGACTTCGCGCACCGCGGTGGCGGTATCGGAGCGTGTCTTGTGGGTTGTTTCGGGGAAGCGGTCCTTGAGGAAATGTGAGCTCTGCAGGAAGCCCTGCGGGTGCGAGAAAATCGAGTGGATCTCTGCCTCGACCGTGGGGCCGCAGGTGACGAGGCAGTGCGACACGTCAAGGAGCAGCTCACCGGTGATGAACAGCTCCATGCCGACCACCAGACGATGCACGTCGGGGATGCGGCCCGATTCGGAGTTCTCCAGCGGCAGCACCGCTTCGGTGACCTCGCCACTCTCGGCCGCAGCGACGAGATCCTCGAAGCTGGGATAGGGCACATGCTCGGCTTCGGGACGCAGGCGGGATGCGGCCTGATGGGAATAGCTGCCTGGCTGGCCAAGATAGCCGATCTTCGTCATTCGTCAGAACTCCTGCTGAGGGACGCGGCCCGCGCGGATGCGCGGCCCAGCCTGTCCATGAGGTCGGTGGTGTCGCCTTTGGCGAAGGATTCGCGCAGGCGCATGAGGTCCAGGATCACGTCATCGAGCGCTGCCGAGACATGGGGCGCATTCTGCTGGAATATGCCCGCCCACATGGCCGTATTGTCGCTGGCGAAATGGGTCATCTCGCGGGTCGAGCGCGAGGCGAGAGAAACCAGATCGCCTGCATCAATCCCGTCCAGCATTTGTGCATAGCCGTAGGACAGGAGATGCGGCAGGTGCGAGGTCCGCGCCAGCAGGGCATCGTGGGATTTTGGGTCCATACGGAACACGGTCATGCCGAGAGACGCGAGGAAGTGCTCGACGGTCTCAATGTCGTCGTCGCTGTTCCCGGGATGGGGTGTGATCACGAACCGGGTGCGGATCAGCGCATCGGGTTCAGCTTCGAACGGGCCCGGGCTGTTGCCGCCCGAGAGCGGGTGACCGCCCACGAAACGCGGCACGTCGGAGAGCTCGGTGGTGATCCGTTCCTTGACGGAGGCGACATCGAACATCAGCGGGTTGCCCGCCGCCGCGATCTCGCGCGCCAGTCCGGTCACCGCATCGGGGGGGCAGGCGAGACAGATCAGATCGCAGGTGGCCAGCTCCGTCGCGCAATGGGCCCATTTGATCCGCGGCAGCCGTGCCGAGACAGCCGCCCGATAAGCGCCGTTGGGTTCGACCGCGTGCACGGTGATCTCCGGATGACGCTCGGCGATCAGTTCCGCCAGAGCCGCGCCGATGAGGCCGGTTCCGACAATGCCGATATGGGTGGGCTGATCCATCTCTCTCCCTTTGCTCACCCCATCGTTTTGCAAATGGCGCCGAGGAGTGCAATTGCCCAAAGTCACATCAGGGTCGAATCCCGTCGGTCCAGCCAGATGAGCGACAGTCCGGAGGCGACCACCAGCCCCGCTGCGAGATAGGCCACGGTTCCGTAGCTGCCGAGGGCCGTGCCTGCGGCAAAGATGGCGGAGGCTGCAATCTGCGCGCCGAGATTGCAGATGGCGACCAGCGATCCTCCGGCGCCGGGGCGGCTGGCCATCAGGTCCTGAAGGTACTGCATCGGTTGGGTCAGGAGCACCGCCGCGCCCATCGCCGCCAGAACCGGCAGGCCCCAGAGGAGCGACGTCTCGGCAATCAGCGGGAACAGGATCAGAAAGCTCGCGTGGATCACCGCACCCAGCGCGATGAGCCTGGTGCGCCCGAGCAGGAGGAGCGGCCGCCGCAGCGCCAGCATGAAGGGCACTTCGAAACCGGCCACCAGCGCTGTGAACAACGCCACATCGGCGGTGCCCCGGCCTTCGATCCCTGTGAGGATGAGGCCCGTGAGGGTAAGGTAGACCATCACCCCCATGAGCACGCCGATGAGCAGGAGGACACGACTGATCACCGCAGGCTGGGTCAGCTCGCGCAGGGCAGCGCGCAGGCTGAGGCCGGACGCTCCGTCCTGCCAACGGGTCTGGCCGTCCTTTGGCCAGGCAAAGACAAAGATCGCCGCGATGATGCCCACGCCCAACGCGCCGCCTGCATAGATGGAGATGATCGGAACGCCCGCCTCGAAGGCCATCGACCAGAGCGGCAGGATGATCAACCACGGGAGGGCCAGAATGGCCCGGATAGCCGAGAGGATTGCGGCGGCGTCTGCGGGACCGTGATGGCTCGCGGCGAGGCGCGAGAGCGTAAAGATCTGGGAAAATAGCGTCGCGCTGAGCGGGAAGATCACCATATGCGCGGCCAGAAACGTCCAGTGGCTTTGGGTCGTCCAGACCAGCGCTGCGCCGCCGAACCCTGCCAGCGCGGCTAGTCGGGCAGCGTTGCGTCGGCGGCCTGTTTGATCGGTGAGGATCCCGACCCCGATGGCGCAGACCAGCGATAGGGTAGAGCCGGTCACATACATGACCGCAAATGCGGGATCTGACATGCCGAACCAGCGGATCGCCATCACCGACTGCATCGGCCCAATGGAGGCTGTAAAACTGCCGGTGAAGAACGCCGCAATCGCGAGAAGGCGCAGGATCGGGTCTTGGGTGATGAGGCGGAGGGCGTTCATGATAGCGCTATCGAGCGCCCTGCCGCTTTCGTCAAGAGGGGGCTGTCTTAGCCAGCCAGTGCCGAGAGGGCTTCGTCCAGCGCAGACAGTAGCGTGTCCGAGGTCAGCGTGTCGTTCTCAGCGTCGTAGGCTTCGTTCCAGACGGGGACGCTCAGCTTGCCCTTGATCTCAGTGCCGAAGAACTGTGCGGAATTTTCGGCAAGGTTCAGCACGGAAGTGGCGCCGCCCGGTCCGGGGGAAGTGGCGAGGATCACCATGGGGCGGTCCTGATAGACCTTGCCGTCAATCCGGCTCATCCAGTCAAAGCTGTTCTTCCACGCTGCCGTGTAATTTCCGTTATGCTCGGCAAAGGAGATGATCAACGCATCCGCTGAGCCGATTTTCTCGAACAGCGCGTGTGCATTGGCCGGGATCCCGTCCGCGGTCTCACGGTCGATAGAATAGAGCGGCATCTCGTAGTCGTTCAGATCAACGGTCATGATCTCCGCGTCGGCGGCGTGCTGCGCCTTGAAGCGGTTTGCGGCCAACGTGGCGAGCTTGGCATTGATCGAGTCGCGGCTGGTGCTGGCGCCGAAAGCAAGAATTTTCATTTCAGTCCCTTTGGGTTGACGTTGCGTTGGATCGCAGATGGCTCTGTGCGCCCACGATATCAACTCTCAGAATACGTAGGCGCGTGTGCGCCAGCGAACAGTCAGGCCGTGGGCGTCGGCTCGCGCCAGTCAAAGAACCCTTCGCCTGCGCGTCCCAGCAACGTTTCCGCGAGCTGCGCCCCGAGTCTCGCGCCGTCGGAAACCGGGCCGCTGATCTGGTCAGAGAGGCTTTCCGACCCGTCGGGCCGCAGGATTTCGCCACGCAGCGTCAGCGTGTCGCCGTCGAGCGTCGCCAGTCCGGCAATGGGCGTCTCGCAGGACCCATCGAGACGCGCGAGAAACGCGCGCTCGGCGGCGAGGCGCAGGCCCGTCTCGGTGTCGTGGATGGCGGACAGCATGTGGGCCGTCAGCGGATCATCCGCCCGGCGCTCGATCCCGATGGCACCCTGCGCCACGGCGGGCAGCAAGTCGTCCTCGGAAATTGCCACGCGCGGCACATCATCATAGCCGAGCCGGTTCAGCCCGGCCATGGCGAGAAAGGTCGCGGCGGCCACGCCTTTTTCCAGCTTGGCCAGCCGGGTCTGGACGTTGCCCCGGAACTCCACGACCTCCAGATCGGGCCGCCGGTGCAGGAGTTGTGCCTTGCGCCGCAGGGATGAGGTCCCAACAACAGTGCCCGGTGCCAGATCCCCGAGGGTCCCGCCTGCCAGCGAGATGAACGCGTCGCGGGGATCCTCGCGGGGCAGGTAGGTCTCCAGCACCAGCCCGTCCGGTTGCTGGGTCGGCATGTCCTTCATCGAGTGTACCGCGATGTCGATATCCCCGGACAGGAGCGCGTCCTCGATTTCCTTTGTGAACAGGCCCTTGCCGCCGATTTCTTTGAGCGGGCGGTCGATAATCCGGTCGCCCGTGGTCTTGATCACCACGATGCTGAACGCTTCGTAGGGCAGGTCAAAGGCCCGGGCGAGCCGGTCGCGCGTTTCATTGGCCTGGGCAAGCGCCAGCGGCGAGCCGCGGGTGCCGATTTTCAGCGGGGTGTCGGGGCGAGGCATATCCATGGGACAATGGGTAGCGGCGCTCTGCGGGCAGGGCAATGGGGTGCGCGACTTGACAGCGCTTCCGTCCCGGTTGACCAAGCGAAGAACGTGACGAGGGAGAGCCTTATGGCCGAAAAGACGATCTTGCGAGCCCTGGCCGGTGAGGTTCAGGACGTGCCGCCCATCTGGATGATGCGGCAGGCGGGGCGCTATCTGCCCGAATACCGGGCGACGCGGGCGCAGGCGGGCGATTTCCTGTCGCTGTGCTATAATCCGGAGCTGGCCGCTGAGGTGACTCTCCAGCCGATCCGGCGCTACGGCTTCGATGCGGCAATCCTGTTTGCCGACATCCTGCTGGTGCCGCAGGCCTTGGGGGCGGATCTGTGGTTTGTCACAGGTGAGGGGCCACGGCTGTCGCTGACTGATACGCCGGACAAGCTCGCCGCCCTGCGTCCCGTTGAGGAGATCCACGAGACGTTGTCGCCGGTCTATGAGACGGTCTCGATCCTGTCGCGCGAATTGCCCAAGGAAACGACGCTGATCGGATTTGCTGGCGCACCCTGGACCGTTGCGACCTACATGATCGCCGGGCGTGGCACACCGGATCAGGGACCTGCGCATGCGCTGAAGGCCGAGGACCGCGCGACCTTTGAAGGCCTGTTAAACCTCATCACCGACGCCACGATCGAATATCTGTCCCGCCAGATCGACGCGGGGGCTGAGGTGGTGAAGCTGTTCGACAGCTGGGCCGGTTCGCTTTCGCCGGAGGATTTCCACGCCTACGCGCTGGAGCCCGCCAAAAAGATCATCGCCGCGCTCAAGGCCCGCCATCCGAATGTGCCGATTATAGCTTTCCCGCGCGGGGCAGGTGAGGGCTATGTGGGCTTTGCCAAAGAGACTGGCGCCGATGCGGTAGCTCTGGATCAGGGCACCGATGCCGATTGGGCCGCGAGGCACGTGCAGGTCGATGGCTGTGTGCAGGGCAATCTTGCGCCCGAACATATGGTGACCGGGGGAGAGGCGCTCGACGCGGAGGTGCGACGTATCCGGCAGGCGTTCTCGGGCGGGCCACATATTTTCAACCTCGGCCACGGGATTACGCCGGATGCGGACCCGGAGAACGTGGCGCGGATGATCGAAGTCCTGCGCGAGCGGTGAGGGAAGGGCGCTCCGGTCAGGCCGGAGCCCACGCTGCGCGAGCAATCAGACCCATTTGGCCAGCGGCGGCAGGCTCATGAGGACGGCATTGGCGTCGTGCCCGGTCTCCAGCCCGAATTTCGTACCCCGGTCATAGACCAGGTTATATTCTGCATAGAGCCCGCGATGCACGAGCTGGGTGTCCTTATCGGCCTCGGTAAAGCTCTGGCCGCGGCGCTTCTCGACGAGTGGCACGAAGGCGGGCAGGAAGGCGCGGCCAATGTCCTGCGTCAGGGCGAAATCCGCCTCCCAGTCGCCCGAGCACTGGTCATCCATGAAGATCCCGCCGACGCCGCGCGCCCGGCCCCGATGCGGCACATAGAAATACTCATCTGCCCAGGCCTTCAGGCGCGGGTAGTGATCCGTCCCGTGGGGATCCAGATGGGCCTGCTGGGTGGCGTGGAAATGGGCGGTGTCTTCGTCATATTCGATGCAGGGATTGAGGTCCGAGCCGCCGCCGAACCACCATGCATGGGGGGTCCAGAACATTCGTGTGTTCATATGGACCGCAGGCACATGAGGGTTCTGCATATGGGCTACGAGGGAAATCCCCGACGCCCAGAAGCGCGGATCAGACGTCATGCCCGGAATGCCCTTCCGCGCGGCCATGGCGGCCTGCGCCCGTTCGCCAAGGGTGCCGTAGACGGTCGAGACGTTCACGCCGACCTTTTCAAACACACGTCCACCGCGCATGACGCTCATCAGGCCGCCGCCCGCATCTCCACCATCGGGTGCGGCGCGGTGGGTCTCTGTCACCTCGAACCGGCCCGGCGCCTGATCGGCAAAAGGGCCGTCGGCGTGGGTGTCTTCCAGCTCTTCGAAAGCGGCGACAATCTGGTCCCGCAGGCGGCGGAACCAGTCCGCTGCTCGGGCCCGTTCGGGGGCGAGGTCTTCGGTCATAGGCGCGTTCATGCCTAACTCCTAGCATCTGGCGCAGACGCTGCAATGGGCGATTGTCGCGAAGCGGGGCCGGGTCTACGCTGAAGCCATGAAACTGATCTTGCCCCTTCTTGCCGCCGCAACGATTGCGGCCTGTATGCCTAGTCAGGATGCGTGCATCCGGGATGCCACCCGCGACCTGCGAACGGTAGATGAGCTGATCGCTCAGCAAGAGCTGATCCTCCAGCGCGGCTATGCGCTGAAGAAGGAGAAGGAATACGTCCGCCGGTTGAGCCTTTGCTCTGGCATCGGATCATGGGGACATCGCCGCTATGGCGGCGTTGGCACGGCTTGCGTGGACAGCTTCCCCGTGACCCGGACCGTGCCCGAAGCCGTTAATCTCGACGAGGTCCGCGCGACGCTTGCCAGTCTGCGGGAAAAGCGTGGCGAACTCGCCGCGCAGGCCGAACCGAATGTGGCGGCCTGCCGGGCGCGTCCGGCCTGAGATCAGTGCGCGGCGGTTTCGACCGTATCAAGCAGCGTCCGTCCGCCATCTACTGTCAGGATTTCGCCGGTAATAAACCCGGCTCCGTCGGAGGCGAGGAATTGCGCTGCCTCCGCCACTTCTGAAGCCGCCGCGATCCGGTGCAGCGGCGTGGCGCCGATGATCTCCTCGCGTAACCCGTTGGATTGCTTGATGGCACCCTTGAGCGAGGCCGACATGACCGAGCCAAAGGCGATCCCGTTGACCCGGATTTTATGCGGGGCGAGGGCGACGGCGAGATTGCGGGTTGCCTGATCGAGCGCTGCCGAAGAAATAGAGTAGGCCATCAGCTCGGGCTGGGTGCGCCGGGAGGCGATCGAGGACATGTTGATGATCGCCCCGACGGAGCCGCTGCTATGCTCGTCTTCCTCGGCCTGACGGATCATCTGTTTCGCGACCTTCTGGCTGAGCCGCAGGGAGGTCAGCAGATTCTGCTCCAACAACATTCCTAACACGGGATCATTCGGGTCGAGCGGGTCCGAGACCTCCATCTGGCGAGACGCATTGACCAGAATGTCGACCCGCTCAAACGCATCCAGCGTGGCGGACAGAAGGTTAGCCACCGTCAACTTTTCCCGCAGATCACCCGCGAAATAGCGCGCAGTGCCGCCGTCCTCGTCCTTGAGTTCGCCAATCTCGTCGATCAGCCGGGCTTCGTCGATATCTGTCAGCATTACATTTGCGCCGCGGTCAATGAAGTGTCGGGCGACCGCCAGCCCGACACCGTTCGCGGCGCCCGTGACGATGGCGCATTTGCCCGAAATGGAAAGCGACATGGGAAACTCCCGGTTTATTATCGTGGCGTGACGGGGCGGCTTGCCCGCGTCAGCTTGTAGGCATTGGTGCCCGGCAGGTCCTCGACCTCGCGGAACAGGTCCGCGAGGGTTCGCTCATAAGGCAAATGGCGGTTGGCGACCAGCCAAAGCGTGCCACGCGGTCCAAGGGAGGCCGCTGCAGTCTGTAAAAACGCCCGCCCCAATCCCGGATCGGCCGACCGCCCTTTGTGAAAGGGCGGGTTGGTGATCACGTGGTCGAGCTTCGCGTCCGGGCGCCACGTCCGCGCATCTGCCCAGTGAAATGTCACGCGAGGATCGGAGACATTTTTTCGGGCGCAGTCGAGGGATGGCTTGTGGGCCTCGATCAGGGCGCAGAAGCGGATCTCGGGGCTGCGCGAGAGCACAGCCGCCGAGAGCGCGCCCCATCCCGCCCCCAGATCTGCGACGCTGCCCTTCAAAGAGGGCAGAGCGTCGATCAGCAGCGCCGAGCCGGGGTCTACTCCGTCGGCCGAAAAGCCACCCGGCGGCGTCACAAACCCCTCCGCCGTCGTCGAGGAATCCCGGATCCAGCCGGAGAAATCACCCGCCTCGATGGCGAAGAGCTTGCCATGGGCCTTGGAGATCACCTCGCCGGTTTCGCCCAGCTTGCGACACTCTTTCAGGATGCCGTCGATACCGTCGGTCTTTTGCCCGTCTACAAAAACGCGCGCGCCGGTCGCTTTGGCGCGGGCGATTCTGTCGCGGGCGGCGTCACGGGCACGGGGGATCGACACGATAACCGTCCCGGCAGGCCCTTCGATCCGGTCCCGCATGGGGTACGTGGCGGCGTAGTGCCCATGTTCCGGCTGGTCTTCGTGGTAAACCGCAATATCGCCTGTGAGGTCAGACAGGTCCGTGTCGGCGGGGGGGCAAACGAGGAGAACCGGCCCCTCAATCAGATTATTTCGGGCGGCGAGCGTCAGGCGTGCAGAGAGCAGCGTCCTATTCCTTTTCCATTGTGCATTGCAGAGGGTGCTGGTGACGGCGGGCGAAGTCCATCACCTGCGCCACCTTGGTTTCGGCGACCTCAAAGGAAAACACGCCCACGACCGCCAGTCCCTTCTTGTGCACGGTCAGCATGATCTCAAATGCCTGCGCGTGGTTCAGGCCAAAGAATCGCTCAAGCACATGCACGACAAACTCCATTGGCGTGTAGTCGTCGTTCAGCAGCATGACCTTGTAGAGCGGTGGGCGCTTGGTCTTGGGACGTGTTTCGAGCACGACGCCAAAATCGCCGTCGCCCCCATCCTCGTTATCATTCTCTGCCATCGTCAGCTCAGCCTCGGTCGTCCTGGACCCCGATCTCCGGGTCGTCATTTGCTCACCGTCATATAAGATAGGACGGGACCAGCGAAAGGGGGGCATATGGCCACAATCACCACGGTCGGTTTCGACGCGGATGACACGCTCTGGCATAATGAACGTTTCTTCAAGATGACCGAGGCGCGGTTCGCCGAGCTGCTAGCCGATCACGCGGAGCAAGATCATCTGGCCGAGCGACTTCTGGAGGCGGAGCGCCGCAATGTCGGTCATTACGGGTTTGGCATCAAAGGCTTCATGCTGTCGATGATCGAGACTGCGCTCGACGTGACGGGCGATCGGGTGCCGGCCGAAGTTGTGCGCGGGATCCTTGATGCAGGCCAGGAGATGCTGGCCCATCCTATCGAACTGCTCCCCCACGCGCGGGATGCCATCGAGGCCCTCCACGGTGATTACTGTCTGCTGCTGGTCACCAAGGGCGATCTCCTGGATCAGGAGCGGAAGCTGGCGCAATCGGGCTTGGGTGATTTGTTTGACGGGATCGAGATCGTCTCGGGCAAGCATCCTGAGACCTATACCCGGATTTTCAGCGATCACGGAGATGGCCCGGATTCGGGTCTCATGGCGGGCAATTCCCTCGCATCGGACGTCCTGCCGATGATCGCAGCGGGCGGCTACGGTGTCTATGTGCCGCATGGCCAGATCTGGGCGCTCGAAGAGGCGAGACCACCTACGGGCGAGCCGCGCTATCATGAAATCGAGGATCTGGGGCAATTGCCGGGACTGGTTCGGGATCTGAAATAAGGTCATTTTGTGGCGCCAAACCTGATCTAGTGGCAGCCGCGCAGCATGGGACAACATCTTCCAATGGTTGAGCGCATCGAGAGAAAACAAGGTCTCGCGGGTATTTTCGCGACGTAAAATCCGTGTTAGCGTATTGCCGTAATGATCGACCACGAAGAGTCGGCAGGCAGAGGCAAAGAGGCAGGTTCACCGTGCGACATTTACGGCTTCACTCGCTTGTGCGAGCAACATTGCTATTTTTCACGCTTGTTCTGAGCGCGGGGCTGGTCCACGCCGCCCCCTACGCGGCGATGGTGGTTGATGCGCGAAACGGTGAGGTATTGCATGCCCGCAATGCTGATACACGGCTTCACCCCGCATCTCTCACCAAGATGATGACGCTCTATGTGGCATTTGAAGCCATTGAGAACGGAGAGATTTCCCTGAACACGCCAGTGCTGATCTCTCAGAATGCGGCCAGCGAGCCTCCTTCGAAGCTGGGACTGCGGGCCGGTCAGAAGATTGTGCTGCGGTATCTGATCCGGGCCGCCGCGGTAAAGTCTGCCAACGACGCGGCGACCGCGATCGGCGAAGCGGTTGCGGGATCCGAATCAGCTTTTACGGAGCGGATGAATCGGACAGCCCGGGCGCTGGGAATGCGGAAATCAACCTTCAGGAACGCGCACGGCTTGACCCAGGATGGTCACCTGTCCACCGCGCGCGATATGACGGTACTCGGACGGCATTTGTTCTACGACTACCCCGAGTATTACAACCTCTTCTCGCGGGAACGCACCGATGCTGGACTGAAGGAGGTGCGCAACACCAACCGTCGCCTGCTGTCAGATTATCCCGGCGCCGATGGGATCAAGACCGGCTTTACCAATGCGGCGGGCTACAATCTCGTGGCCTCGGCTGAGCGTGGACGCAAGCGTGTGATCGCTACAGTGTTCGGCGGGAAATCCACCGCATCCCGCAACGCGCAGGTGGCGGAGCTGATGGATATGGGTTTCTCCCGCATGCGTGAGCGTGTTGCTGTGCGAAAGCCGTCGAAGCCCCGCTATCGTGGTGGTAGCGACCGTCGCCAGATCGAGATCGCGCAGTCGCGTCGTCCCCGCATGCGGCCGGAGCAAGTGGATAACCTTGCCAGTCAGATTGTTGCCGCAGTGGCCAGCGCGCAGTCCACCCGCAGCCGACCGACCCAGAACCTCGAAGTTGTCACCCGGATGGCGAGTTCCGGTGGTCGGAACTGGGGGATCAATGTGGGACGATACACCACCCGGTACGAAGCGGAGCAGATCTTGCTGAAAACCGCTTTGACCGAGATCGGCACGCTGGATGAGGCGCTGCGCAAGGTCAGCTCCGGCTCGGCAGGGTGGGAAGCGAACTTCGTTGGTATGACACAGGAACGCGCGGCACTTGCGTGCCGCCGGCTGCAAGCCCGCTCCATGCCTTGCACAACACTGGGACCGGGCTGAGCGAACGTTCAATTGCTGGTGCGCTACACAATGTCCGTCCCCGCCGGGGCGGACATTCCTATTCATCTGATCGCTTTGCCAGACTTTAAGCGGCGGAGCCGGCCCGCCCGCCGAACGCGGCGGTCATCAATTCGCGTGTATACTCGGTGCGGGGTGCATCGAAAATTTGATCCACTGGACCCGATTCGATGATATCTCCCTTTTGCATCACGACCACCTTATGGCTCAGGGCGCGGACGACCTTCAGATCGTGGCTGATGAAGAGATAGGCGAGGCCGTAGCGCTTCTGCAGATCGCGCAGCAGTTTCACAATTTGCACCTGAACCGTCATATCGAGCGCCGAAGTCGGCTCATCAAGGACCACAAGTTTCGGCCGCAGGATCATGGCGCGGGCGATGGCGATGCGCTGACGTTGACCGCCGGAAAATTCGTGCGGGTAACGGTGTCGGGTGTCCGGGTCGAGCCCGACCTCCCGCATGATGCCCACGACCATCTGGCTCTTGTCCTCGCCCGGACGGGTGCCGTGAACGCCAACGCCCTCGGCGATGATCTCCTCAATGGTCATCCGGGGCGACAGAGAACCAAACGGGTCCTGGAACACGATTTGCATGTCGCTGCGCAGGGGCCTCAGCGCGCGGCCTTTGAGATCGTCAATCTGCTTGCCCATAAAGACGATCCGCCCCTCGGAGGAGATCAGCCGCATGATCGCCAGTGCGAGCGTCGTCTTTCCGGAACCTGATTCGCCCACGATCCCAAGGGTCTCGCCCGACCGCACGGAGATATTCGCGTCGTTGACCGCCTTCACGTGGCCCACCGTCTTGCGCATTAAACCGCGCTGGATGGGGAACCAGATGCGCAGGCCTTCGGTCTCGGCGATGGTCTCCGCTCCGCTCGGCACGGGCTCGGGCATCCCCGTTGATTCGGCGGCGAGCAGCATCTGCGTGTAGGGGTGCTGCGGATTGTCGAAGATCTCTGTGGTGCGGCCTTCCTCAACGATCTGTCCGTCTTTCATCACGCAGACCCGGTCGGCGATGCGCCGGACGATGCCGAGATCGTGGGTGATGAAGAGCATGGACAGCCCCTCGCGCTCCTTCAGTTCCTGCAACAGCTCCAGGATCTGCGCCTGAATGGTCACGTCGAGGGCGGTGGTCGGCTCGTCCGCGATCAGCAGGTCCGGCTTATTCGCCAGTGCCATGGCGATCATCACCCTTTGCCGCTGACCGCCCGAAAGCTGGTGCGGATAGGCGCCGAGGCGGCTTTCGGGGTCGCGGATACCGACTTTGTTCAGCAGGTCGATGATTCGCCCGCGCGCCGCATCCCCGGCCACCCCCTGATGCAGCGCGAGGCTCTCGCCCAACTGCCGCTCGATGGTGTGGAGCGGGTTCAGGGAGGTCATCGGCTCCTGAAAGATGAACGAGATGTCGTTACCCCGAACCTTGCGCAGCATCTTCTCCGACGCGCCGACCATCTCCTGCCCTTCGTAATCGATCGAGCCGGTGATCCGGGCGGATGGCGGCAGCAGGCTGACCGTCGAGAGCGCCGTCACCGATTTGCCCGAACCCGATTCGCCAACCAGCGCCACGGTCTCGCCGCGCTTCACGTGAAAGGACACGTTGCGCACCGCATGGGTCTCGGCCCCGTCCTGACGAAAATGGACGTTGAGGTCGGAGAAAGAGAGGACGTGCTCGATCATGGACAGCCGTTACTGAAAGGTCTTGCGGGGATCAAACGCGTCGCGGACGCCTTCGAAGATGAACACCAGCAGCGACAGCATGATAGCGAAGGTGGTGAAGGCGGTAAAGGCGAGCCACGGCGCCTGAAGGTTCTGCTTGGCCTGCAAGGTCAGCTCCCCCAGTGACGGCGCCGAAGAGGGCAGGCCAAAGCCGAGGAAGTCGAGGCTGGCCAGTGTCGAGATCGTGCCCGTGATGATGAAGGGCAGCATGGTCACTGTGGCCACCATGGCGTTGGGCAGCATGTGGCGGAACATGATCTTCCATGTGGGCACACCCAAGGCGCGGGCGGCGCGGATATATTCGAAATTCCGCGCCCGCAGGAATTCCGCGCGCACGACACCGACGAGGGCGGGCCAGCCAAAGAGGACGGTGACGAGCACAAGAAGCCAGAAACTTCGGCCCAGAATGGCGAAGAGGATGATGATCACGTAGAGTGAGGGTGTGGAGACCCAGATCTCGATGACGCGCTGGAAGATCAGGTCGGTCCAGCCGCCGAAAAAGCCCTGCACCGCGCCCGCGATGATGCCGATGATCGATGTCAGTACCGTGACAATCAGCGTGAACAGGATCGACAGGCGAAAGCCGTAGATCACCCGGGCGCTCACATCCCGCGCCGTGTCGTCGGTGCCGAGCCAGTGCTGGGCATCGGGCGCTGAGGGGGCCGCGCCGTCGATATCGTTGATCGTGTTGTAGCTGTAGGGAATTGGTGGCCAGAGCAGCCAGCCGGCCTTGGCGCCCTCGGCCACGGCGCCCTCGGCGATCAGCTCTTCGGGCGTATCAAAGCACGCTTCCATACCGCCGGTCTTGATCAGGCATCGCACCTCGATATCACCATAGACGGCTTCGGTGCGGAAATCGCCTCCGAATTCGGTCTCGGGATAGAAGTTGAAGACCGGCGTGTAATAGCTGCCGTCGTAGGAGACGAGGATCGGTTTATCGTTGGCGAGGAACTCGGCAAAGAGCGACAGGCCGAACAGGATCGAAAACAGGATCAGCGACCAGAACGCGCGCCCGTTGCGCCGGAAATTCCGCCAGCGGCGCTGGTTCAGCGGGCTCAGGAATGGACGCCTGCGGCGCGGCGCGACCGGAGCAGGGGCATCCGCACCGGGCGCAGGCTGCGGCGCGGGGGTGTCGATGGCGGGCTGGGTCATGTGCAGCTCTGTGTGCTGGGTTGCGGGGGTGTCGGACATGCTCAGCCCTCCCGCGTGTCGAAGTCGATGCGCGGATCTACCAGCACATACATGAGATCCGACAGGATCCCGACCACGAGGCCGATCAGGCCGAAAAAGAACAGCGTGCCGAAAATCACCGGGTAATCCCGCGCCACCGCCGCCTCGAAGCCCAGCCGCCCGAGCCCGTCGAGAGAGAAGATCGTCTCGATGATTAGCGATCCGCCAAAGAACACACCTATGAAAACGCTCGGGAAACCGGCGATGACGATCAGCATGGCGTTGCGGAACACGTGGCCGTAGAGAACCTTGCCTTCGCTCAGGCCCTTGGCCCGCGCGGTGACCACGTACTGCTTCTTAATCTCGTCGAGGAAGGAGTTCTTCGTCAGTAGGGTGAGTGTGGCGAAAGCCGAGATCGTCGAGGCCAGTACGGGCAGGGTGATGTGCCAGAAATAGTCGGCGATCTTGCCCAGAAGGCTCATGTTTTCCCAGCCATCCGAGGTTAGTCCCCGGAGCGGGAAGATCTGGAAATAGGAGCCTCCCGCGAACAGCACGAGGAGCAGGATCGCGAAGAGAAAGCCCGGGATCGCGTAGGCTACGATGATCAGCGCCGACGTCCATGTGTCAAAGCTCGACCCGTCACGGACTGCCTTGCGGATGCCCAACGGGATCGAGACCAGATAGGCGATCACCGTCGACCAGAGGCCGAGGGTGATGGAGACAGGGAGTTTCTCCCAGACCAGATCCAGCACGCCGATCGAGCGGAAATAACTTTCGCCGAAATCGAACCGGATGTAGTTCCACATCATGTTCAGGAACCGCTCCAGCGGCGGTTTGTCAAAGCCGAATTCGCGCTCCAGCTCTTCGATGAATTCCGGCGGCAGACCGCGCGCCCCCGCATATTCGCTGTCGCTGCTCTCGATCTCACCGCCGCCGCCGGCAATGCCTTCGAACACATCCCCGCCGCCTTCCATCCGGGCAATGATCTGCTCAATGGGACCGCCGGGGACGAATTGGGTGAGCGTGAAGTTCACGATCATGATCCCGATGAGAGTCGGTATGATCAGGAGCAAACGGCGAAGGATATAAGCGCCCATGGATCAGAGCGCCCCCTCAGATTTCAACCGCTCCGCCGCCTCGGCGTCGTACCACCAGAGATCGAACACCCCGGGATCGAGCGGCGGCAGCGGGTCGGGGTACCGGAACATGTCCCAGTAGGCCACGGTGTGAACGTCCTTGTACCACTGGGGAATCCAGAAATGGATCGAGCGCAGCACCCGGTCGAGCGCCCGGGCCCCGGTGGTCACATCCTCCAGCGTGTTCGCTTCGATCAGGTTGTCCACCAACCGGTCCACCGCCGGGTCCTGCAACGCCATCAGGTTGCGCGAGCTGTCCTCGGCGGTCGAGGAGTGGAACCACTGGCGCAGGGTGCTCGACGGCTCCCATTCCTGCGTCGGGCTGTGGGTGATCAGATCCCAGTCAGCAGAGCGGCTGCGCTCGACATATTGCGAGCTGTCGACACGTTCGAGCTTTGCGTCCACACCGACCAGCCGCAGGTTCTCCACATAAGGGTTCACGATCCGGTCGAAGGCGGGGGAAGTCGTGAGGATCGTCATGGCCAGGGGCTGACCGTCTTTGGAGCGGAACTGCGCCCCTTCGGCGAAGGTCCAGCCAGCCTCTTCCAGCGACGCGGAGGCGGCGCGGAGGACCCGGCGAGACGGGGTGTTGCCCTCGGGATCATTGACCTGCGGAACCGCAGCCTCCTCAGAGAGGATGTCCTCGGGCAGCAGTCCTTCATCGACAAGCGGTTGCAGGAGAGCTATTTCATCCTCGCCGGGGGTCCCCGTCGCCATCAGGTCGGTATTTTGCCAGAATGAGACCGGACGGTCATACAAACCGTAAAACAGGGTGTCGTTGGACCATTCAAAGTTAAGCACATCCGCGATGGCCTGCCGGACCTGGACATCCTGCCACTTGTCCCGCCGCAGGTTGAAGATGAAGCCCTGCGCCTGCCCGATGGCGCCATCTGGGAGTTCGGTTTTGATCACCCAGCCCTTTGCCAGAGCGGGAAAGTCGTAGGAAGTCGCCCATTCCTTCGAGGAGTTCTCGCTGCGGAAGGTGTATTCGCCTGCCTTGAAGCCTTCGAGCGCGGCGGAGGCATCGGCGAAAACCTCGATCCCGATCTCATCGAAATTCCAGCGCCCGACATTGAGGGGGTGCTCAGCGCCCCACCAATCTGGGTTTTTCGTGTAGGTTACAGAACGCCCCATATCGACCTCGCCCAGAACATACGGCCCGGTTCCCATGAAGGGACGCGATTGGCTCTCGTCGAGGCGCAGGCCGTTGGTCTCGAAATCTGTTTGGGAGAATACGCTCGTACCACCGGCGAAGCTGATCCGGTCGCGGATCGGGGCTTCCTCAGTAAAGGTGAACTTGATCCGATGTGGGTCCAGCACCTCGACACTGTCGAAATAGCGGCTGAACGTGTTGCGGAATTCAGCAATGCCCTGTTCCAGAACCAGATTGACTGAGAACGCCAAATCTTCGGCAGTCATCGGTGTCCCGTCCGAAAAGGTCACATCGTCGCGCAGATTAAAGATCACCCAGGCGATATCCTCGGGGTACTCCATCGTTGTGCACAGATAGCAGTAGACCGAATAGGGATCGTCAGCGGTGCTCCTCAAGATAGTTTCCATCATCAGGCTGGAGGCGGTGAATTCCGCGACGCCTTTCCGGGTGAACGGATTAAAGCTGTCGAACACTGAGCTGGTCGAGGTCGAGAGCCGTCCGCCCTTGGAAGCATTGGGATTGACATAGTCGAGATGCGCGATGTCCGGACCATAGGCAGGCTCCGCGAGGTTGGAATACGCGTGGGTTTCCGTCACGTCGGCGTCCTGCGCTTTGACCGCGCTGCCCGTCGCCAAAAGCGCTCCGAGGCCCAAAGCCGCCAGCCAAACCGGTCTAAGATCCGGTCGTTGCCGGACGATAGCATGGGCGGGGGTGGTGCGGGCAGGCGTCATGGGCGTCTCCGTCGCGAAAATCGTTTACCATAGCTATGTGTCGAGGGGAGCGGGGTTCAAGCTGAAAAATCGTGAAGATCCGCAAACAAAAACGCCGACCCGAGGGCCGGCGCTTTGATTTATTTGTAACGAGGTTGGCTCACCCGCCAGTCGTCTCAAGATAGGAGATCAGGTTGGCGCGGTCTTCGACCTTGGCCAGACCGTTAAAGCTCATGCTCGTCCCGGGAGCATATTTCTTGGGGCTTTCAAGGAAGGCATTCAGCGCTTCGGGGGTCCAGGCGTCGTCGCCGGTCTCGGACAGGGCACCGGAATAGGCAAAGCCCCCAACTGAGGCCACCGCACGACCCACCACACCGTTCAGGTGCGGGCCAGTTGCGTCGGTGCCGTCGAGGTTGTGGCAGGCGCGGCACTTGCCGAACACACGCTCGCCGGCGCCCGCATCAGCGGAGGCAAGAATCTCTTCGAACGGCACTTCGGCGGCTTCCTCGGTCTCTTCGCCACCCTCGACGGGGATGGTGTAGGCCTGATGGTGTTCGTCGCCGTGGCCTTCGTCGCCCACGTGGTAGATCAATTCCGCTGCCCAGCCGCCCAGCAGGAAGATCAGCAGGGTCCCGCAAAAGCCGCCGACGATCTTGGTCATCGTCATGGTATCGAACATCGGATCATCTCACTTCAGCAAAAGGTCATGCGCTGTCTATCCGCAACTGCCCTCCGGGTTCAAGCAGGATGGGTTGGGAGTTTTGTCGCAATCATCCGTGAGGGTGCGCTTTGCCGTAAACCTGCAACAGACGCGCCTCGTCCACGGCTGTGTAGGCCTGAGTTGTGGAGAGAGAGGCATGGCCCAGCAAATCCTGAATGGCCCGCAGATCCCCGCCCGCCGCCAGCAGGTGAGTCGCGAAGGAATGGCGCAGGGCGTGGGGTGTGGCAGAGGCGGGCAGGCCAAGGCTGTGACGCGCCCGCTCCATTGCCTTGGCGATAAGGCGTGGGTTGAGCGGCCCGCCCCGCACTCCTCGAAACAGGGCTGTGCCGGGGGTGAGGTCGTGGGGGCAGGCCGCGCAGTAGGCCTCGACCGCCTGCCGGGCGGCTGGCAGGACCGGGACCAGTCGTTCCTTGCCGCCCTTGCCCCGGATCACCAGCGTATCGGGTAGCGGGGCCTGACCTGCGTCCAGTCCCAATGCCTCGGAAATCCGCAGCCCGCAGCCCCACAGGAGCGTCATCACCGCCGCGTCCCGGAACGCCACCCAGCCGGTGGGCTCCAGTTCCGCAGCGGCCTCGATCAGCGCGCGGGAGCCCTCGACCGAGACCGGGCGGGGTAGCTTGCGGGTAAATTTGGGTGCTTTGGCCGAGAGGATTGGCGTCACATCTATGTCTTCACGCTCGGCAAACCAGCCCGCAAAGTTGCGCACGGCGGAGAGCTTGCGGGCCAGCGACCGCGCCGAAAGGCCTTCGGCCCGCTCCCGCGCCATCCACGCGCGCATATCGCGGATGCCGATGGCGGAAATCAGCGCGGTTCCGGTGGCTTCGCCCAGATGACCGGACTGGAACGCGAGAAAGCACCGCACATCCGCGCCGTAGGCCTCCAGAGTCGCTGCGGCCACGTTATCGACGCCGCGCAGGTGGGTCAGCCAGCCTTCGAGCGCATCAGCGAGGCCGGGGGAGATCATGCCAGATGCCGTCTCAGTGTCCGCTCGATTACACCGGCAAAGAAGGTCAGCAGATCGTGACCTTGTCCGGCCGCGAATTGTTGGGGATCGCGGGAGCCCAGGACCAGCAGCCCCGGCATCCGGCCTTCGCCCAGATCGAGCATCAGACAAGCCTCAGAACGAATCTCTTCGGCTGCGGCGCCGTGCACCGGCGCAAAGCCGCGCGGCACCTGCCGGAGTGTGACGTCGCGCGCGACACCACCTGCGCTGGTGCCGGCATAGTTGGCAGCGAAGCCCTCCTCGACAAAAGCAAGGATGTCTTCAAGATCACCCAGCGTGGCACTGTCCCGGTCGCCCTTGGTCTCCAGCATCAGCAAGATCGAATCGACCCGTAACGTGTCCGCAACCGGCCCCGCGAGCGTGCGAAGCGTGTCACCGAAGCTCACCTGATCCAGCAGGGCGAGGATGGCGCGGTTCACCAACGTCGTTCCCGAGAGGTTGTCATAGGCGGCGGCGATGACCTGACGGTGGGTCTCCTCCAGCCGGTCGAGCCGGGTTTCGAGACGATCCATGGCGACGGCGCGCATGTCGACCACATTTCCGCCACGCGCGGCGTCGGCGGCTTCGACGAGGGCGCGCATCAGTTCGGGGTCGTTCAGAAGGGGTTCGGGCTCGGACAGGAGCCGTTCCCGCACGGACGGATCCGAGAGGGGGTGCAAAGAGGACATCAGAAACCTGCTCGTTTTGTTTTGACCCAGACTATCAGAGACCCACCGTCCGCAAAGAGGGTTTGGGGACAGGAGTACGGGATCGGTTCAAGACTGTGACATCTGCGGCGGCTTTTGATCCCCGGCCCGAGGTCTTATAGCCTGTAGGTCCGCTCAATTGCCGGAAGATGATGACCGAGTTTTTCGCCCCCGATGCCCTTGTGGCCGTACTAACGACCCAGCCGCTTGACCGGACGCTCGACTACCGCGCGCCCGAGGCGGGATGCCGGATGGGCGATGTGGTCGAGGTTCCGCTGGGTCCGCGCAAGGTAACGGGCGTAGTCTGGTGCGAGGGGGAGGGGTCCTTCGACCCGGCGCGGATCCGACGGATCATTCGGGTGTTGGAGGTGCCGCCCTTTCGCCGCGAGTTGCGCGACTTTCTGGAGCGCGCGGCCGATTACACCCTGACCCCGCGCCCCGCCATGCTCCGGCTGGCGATGCGGGTCCCCGACCTCGCTGCGCCTCCCGGTTGGCGTAAAGTCTATGTCCGCGGCACCGGCACGCCCGAGCGCCTCACCGATGCCCGTCGCCGGGTGATCGAGGTGCTCGACGACCACGGGCCGCTGTCCTTTACCCTGTCAGAACTGGCGGGGCTCGCTGATGTGGGGACTTCCGTCGTTAAGGGGTTGGTCAAGTTCGGTGCGGTGGACGAGATCGAGGCGCCGCGCGATCAGCCCTATCCGCGCCTTGATCCCGATCTGCCGGGCAAGGCGCTGACCGGTGATCAGGCAGAGGCGGCAGAGAGCTTGCGTCAGGCTGCGGCGTTGGGGCGCTATGGCACGACGTTGCTGCGGGGCGTGACGGGTTCGGGCAAAACCGAGGTCTATCTGGAGACCGTCGCCGCTTGTCTCAAGGCCGGACGTCAGGCGCTCGTGCTGTTGCCCGAGATCGCCCTGACTTCAGAGTTTCTCACCCGGGTCGAAGCACGCTTTGGCGCCCGGCCTGCCGAGTGGCACCACGGCGTCACCCAGACCGAGCGCCGCCGCTGTTGGCGGATGGTGGGCGAGGGGCGCGCCGAACTGGTGGTCGGTGCGCGTTCGGCTCTGTTCCTGCCCTTTCGCGATCTGGGCCTGATCGTCGTCGATGAGGAGCACGACACTTCCTACAAACAGGAGGATGGTGTCCTCTATTCCGCCCGCGACATGGCTGTCTTGCGGGCCTCACTGGCGGGGGCGCAGGTGGTACTCGCCTCGGCCACGCCGTCGCTGGAGAGCTGGGCCAATGCCGAGGCGGGCAAGTATCGCAGCCTCACGCTGACCTCGCGATACGGGGATCGTGCCTTGCCCGAGATGGCCGCCATCGACATGCGCGCCGAGGATCTGCCGGGGCAGGCCTGGGTCTCGCCAACGCTGGCGCGCGAGGTGGAAACCCGGTTGAACGCCGGAGAGCAATCGCTCCTGTTTCTGAACCGGCGGGGCTACGCCCCGGTGACGATTTGCCGGGCTTGCGGGGAGATGATCGCCTGCGAACATTGCGACGCCCGTATGGTCGAGCACCGGTTCCTCAAGCGTCTCATGTGCCACCAATGCGGTGAGACCAGACCCATCCCCGAGGCCTGCCCGTCTTGCGAGATGGAGGGCAAGCTCGCCCCCGTCGGCCCCGGTGTCGAGCGGATGGCCGAGGAGGCCGCGGCGCTGTGGCCTGATGCGCGGATCGAGGTCCTGTCCTCTGATCTCTACGCCTCCGCTCGCGCGCTCAAGGAACGGATCGAGGCGATTGCGGCGGGGGACGCGGACGTTATCATCGGCACCCAACTGGTGGCCAAGGGGCACAACTTCCCCCTCCTGACGCTGGTCGGCGTGATCGACGCCGATCTCGGGTTGCAGGGCTCGGACCTGCGTGCGGCGGAGCGGACCTTTCAGCTCATGCGGCAGGTGGCGGGCCGGGCGGGCCGCGCGGACAAGCCTGGCGCGGCGCTGCTGCAAACCTTTCAGCCAGAGCACCCGGTGATCAAGTCGATCCTGTCCGGCGACGAAGAGGGATTTTGGGCCGCCGAGGCCGCAGAGCGCCGTCGCGCCGGGATGCCGCCCTTTGGCCGAATGGCGGGGATCATCCTGTCCTCGCCGGATGTCCAGGCGGTGTTTGACCTCGGCAACCGGCTCGCACAGGCCGATGCGCCGCTCCGCCGGATCGGCGCCACGCTTTACGGCCCCGCCCCTGCCCCCATCGCCCGGATTCGGGGTCGCCACCGGGTGCGTCTGCTGATCAAGGCCGACAAGACCGCCCCCCTGCAACCCGCCATCACGGAATGGCTGTCGCAGGTCCAGATCCGGGGCGATCTGCGCCTCAGCGTCGATATCGACCCGCAAAGCTTCTACTGAGCCCCCCTTGGCTTCTGCCGCTATGGGTGCACATTGACCTGACACGAACCTCACGGAGACCCCCATGACCCCGCAGGAGATCGAAGCCCTCTTTACCCGCACCGATGGCAGCTACGCCTTTGCCCGCTGGGGACGGCCCATCGCGCCGGTGGTTTTCGGGGTCGAGGACCAGACGCTCGCGGTTGTCAAAGGCGCGATCGAGGCGCTGTGCCATCTGGCCGGGCACGACATAGCGGAGACCGACCCGGAGTTGGGCGTCAACCTGATGGTGTTCTTCCTGCGCGAGTGGGACGAGCTGCGCGGGGTGCCTGACCTCGACCGCCTGATCCCCGACCTCGCGCCGCTTCTCGACCGGCTCGAAGGGATCGATGCCAACCAGTACCGCATCTTCCGCTTTGACGAGGCCGGGGCGATCCGCGCGGCGTTCGTGTTCGTGCGGATGGATGCGGAGATGTCGAAGGTTCCCGCCGAGACCATCGCGCTGGCCCAAGCCGCCCAGACCATGCTGCTCTGGTCGGATCAGGCCTTCACCGACCGTTCCACCCTCGCCCAGACCCCCTCCGGCGCCGTGGTCCTCCGCCCTGACATCGGAGCCCTCATCCGCGCCGCCTACGACCCCGTCCTGCCTCCCAGCGCCCACGACCCCAGCCACGCGCTGAGACTGTCAGCACGTGTGGGGGCAGCGTTGTGAAACGGAGGCTGGCGGAGTTCGGGCAGCTGGATGCGGTGCAGCAACGGCTGTTGGACGAGATCGGTTCCGGGAAAGTGATCTGCTTTGGCAAAGCAAAGCCCGGGCAGCTTTTTACTGGAACAGCGCGTCCCGCACCCGACGATGCCCACATCCCCACCGTTTCGGCCGATTTCTTGCGCTATGTGATCCTCGGCGGCTGCCCGGCCCTGACGGCGCGAGGCGTCACAGTGCCGGCGAAGGGAGTGCAGGTAGCGGGGCTCTGGATCACCGGTGTGCTGGATATGCAGACGGAGCAAATCACCCGCGATATTGCATTATTGGATTGCTACATAGAAAGACCGCCAGTTTTCTACTCAGCGTCCTTGCGGAGTCTCTTCCTCAGTGGATCAGAGCTCCCAGGTTTCGAGGGCGATCGTATGACTGCAAGCGGCGGAGTGTTCTTCCGAGATATGAAAATCAGTAGGGAAATTTGCCTTCCCGGGGCAAGAATAGCTGGAAATTTCGAGTTAACCGATTGTGCCTTCGAGGCGGGCCGCGGTGATGGCATAGACTTAACAAAAGCGGATATTGCAGGCATTTTTTTCTTTCAAGGTGTGAAGCAGTTAACTGGCGCCGTCCGCATGGGAGCCGCGAGGATTTCGTCGCTAGTTGATGATCACGACAGCTGGCCGTCAGGCAAAGTCTATCTTAATGGCTTGACCTATGATGCCTTTGGCGGCGACGCCGCGACCGATGGCACGGCCCGGATCGCCTGGCTGGACCGGCAGCGTCATGACGATGTGAACGAAGACTTCCGTCCCCAGCCTTGGGAACAGTGTGCGAAAGTTCTGCGCGAGATGGGCCATGGCGAGGCGGCCCGCGCGGTTCTGATTGCGAAGGAGGAACGACAGCGGCGCGCTCAGCGGATGCGCCTGAAAAAGGCAGGTCAGCCGGCATTTGCTACGATCCGGGCCGTTTGGGACCACATCCTCTGGGCCACGACCGCCTATGGCCATCAACCCTTTCGCGCCCTCTGGTCGATGGTGGTCCTTTTCGTGTTCGGAGCAATGGTGTTTCACCACGCGGCCCAGATAGGGTCCATGGCACCGACCTCTCCTGAGATGGTGATGCTTGACGCCAAATGGATCGGCTGCGAGAGCGGTCCCGCTTACGAAGCACTGGACTGCTTCAAAAGGAACGCACCGGACTTTCCTCGGTTCAACTCCTACGTTTTCTCGCTCGACACGCTCCTGCCGGTGGTCTCTTTCGGCATGGAAGGCTATTGGCTCCCCTCCGAAGCGCGAGGTACTCGATTTGCGACCTTCGCCGCGGGATACCTCTGGTTCCACATCGCGGCGGGATGGGTCCTCTCGCTCCTCCTTGTCGCCGGGCTCTCGGGCCTCATCAGAACGGACAACACCAAATGACGCATCGCTTTGACGTTACGGTTTACTACGAAGACACGGATATGGGCGGGATTGTGTATCACGCCAATTATCTGAAATTCATCGAGCGGGCGCGGTCGGACTGGGTGCGCGGGCTGGGGGTGGACCAGAATATGCTGCGGGACGGCGGCCTTGTCTTTGCCGTGCGGCGGGTGGAAGCGGATTTCCTCGGACCGGCGCGGCTTGATGACCGGCTGGAGGTGGAGACCGAGGTGCTTTCGGCGACCGGCGCGCGGATCGAACTGGGGCAGAAGATCCGCTCGGGGGGGAAGACCCTGTTCCGGGCCAAGGTGCAGCTGGTGGCCATGGATCCGGCGGGTGGGGTGCGGCGTCTGCCTGCGGAGCTGCGCGCGCGGATCGCCTGAGCGGCTTTCCGCCCGTCCGAAGGCCGACGGGACGGAACTTCACCGCTTTGTGCGGCGCAACTTGCTTACGCAGGGGCCGCGCATCATGTATGCGTCGGAAAAGCGCACCCGCAGAGGTGCCGGGCAACGAAGAGCAGGCAGATGGAAACGGACACCCTTGCGGCGGCCTCGCAAATCGACTTCTCCATGATCGGGCTGTTCGCCCGCGCGACCCTGACGGTCAAGCTGGTGATGATCCTGCTTATCGCCGCGTCGATCTGGTCCTGGGCAATCATTTTTCGCAAGCATGTCAGCTACCGCCTCGCCCGGCGCGAGGCGGCGCGGTTCGACGAAGCTTTCTGGTCCGGCGAGCCGCTGGATGACCTGTATCGCCAGGTCGGACCCGAGCCCAAGGGTCGCGCCGCCGGGATTTTCGCTGCCGGCATGGCCGAGTGGCAGCGCAGTCATCGCACCGGCGGCGACCTGATCCCCGGCGCTCAGGCGCGGATCGAGCGGAGCATGGACGTGGCGATTGCCCGTGAGGCTGACGATCTGGAGCGCGGACTGCCGGTGCTGGCGACGATTGGCTCGACGGCGCCGTTCGTGGGGCTGTTCGGGACCGTCTGGGGCATCATGCACGCCTTTATCGGTATTGCCGAGCAGCAGAACACCAATCTCGCCGTTGTCGCTCCGGGCATCGCCGAGGCACTGCTGGCGACGGGGCTGGGCCTGCTGGCTGCGATCCCGGCGGTGGTATTCTACAACAAGCTCTCAGCCGATCAGGGGCGGATTGTCGGCGGCTACGAGGTCTTTGCCGACGAGTTTTCCACCCTCCTGTCGCGCCAGCTGGACGACTGAAATGGGTGCCGCGCTGCAAAAGAGCGAGTCCGGGGGCGGCCGTCGTCGCAGGCGTCGCCGGGCTCAGCCCATGGCCGAGATCAACGTGACGCCTTTTGTGGATGTCATGCTGGTTCTTCTGATCATCTTCATGGTTGCCGCGCCGCTCCTGACGGTGGGCGTGCCCATCGACCTGCCCGAGACCGCCGCCGAGGCGCTGCCGACCGAGCGGGAGGAGCCGCTGTCCATCACGCTGGCCGCCGATGGCCGGGTGTTGTTGATGGATAACGAGACCGAGAGTGCCGATCTGATCGCCCAGCTCCGCGCCATCGCCGCCGAGCGCGACAGCCGCAAGGTCTTCCTGCGGGCCGATGGGTCGATCCCCTATGAACGGGTGGCCGAGGTCATGGGGGCGCTGAATGCGTCAGGGTTCAACGAGATCGGTCTGGTGACCGATGCGGGAGGCCCGCGTCTTGACGGGTCGGACCGGTAGGGCGGCTGCGCCATGGACAGACCCCTTGCCATATCGCTCGGGCTGCACGGGTTTTTGCTGCTCGTGGCGTTGTTTGGCGGCTTGATCTCATTCGAGGAGCCGCCGGAGATCCGCACGACCGAGGTCACTGTGCTGAGCGAAGAAGAGTTCGCCGCACTGACCGCCTCCGAGCCCGAAGAGGTGTCTGAGCCCCTGCCGGTCGCCCTCGATCCCGATGTCCCCGAAGGCGTCCCTGCTCCCGCACCTGAACCGGAGCCCGCTCCCGAGCCGGTCGCAGAACCCGAGCCCGAGCCAGTGGTCGAGCCCGAGCCGACGCCGGAGCCGGAACCGACACCGGAACCACTGCCGGAGCCTCTTCCTGAGCCTGCGCCTGAACCTGAGCCCGAGGTTGCTGCTTTGCCGCAGCCGTCGGATCTGCGCCCGATTCCGCGTCCGGCGGATCTGGTCGCCGATAAGGTTGCCCCGGAGCCGGCGCCTGAGGCCGAGGCCGCCGAGGAGCCCGCTCCGGCGGTGACACCCGAACCTGAGCCTGAAGTTGCCGAGACGGTCGAGGAAAAGCCCGCCGAAGCTCCGCTCGAGGCGACGACAGAGATCGTGACAGAGGCCGAGGATCCGGCGGCGGCGTTGGCCGCAGCCGCCCCGCAAACCTCGCCACGCCCACGGACCCGTCCGTCCCGTCCCGCGCCTCAGCCGACCGCGCCGCCCCGAGCGGTTCAGGACGCGGTGAGTGAGACCATCGCAGGGCTGGAGGAACTGGTGGAAAGCGGTGCCTTCCAGCGCGGCGCAGCGGGTCCGCCGTTGACCCGAGCGGAGCAAAGCGCGTTTACCTCCCACGTGGAGTCCTGCTGGAACCGAGATCCGGGTTCCGAAGCGGTGGGGGTCGAGGTTGTGGTGGCCTTCCAGATGGCGAGGGACAACCGGGTTGTCTCGTCGTCTCTGCGGATGGTGCAGGCCTCTGGGGGATCGTCAGGGGCGCAACAAACCGCTTATGAATGGGCACGCCGGGCCATCCTGCGCTGCCAGAACGAGCGGGGCGGTTATAAGTTGCCGGTTGAAAAATACGAGAGATGGCGAAATCTGGAACTGACCTTCCGACCCGGCGATCTGGGGGTGAGATGACCGGACCCATCGCCGAAACCCGAGGAGAGACCTGCATGTCTGTCAAAGCCCTTTGCCTGATCTGGAGTGCCGCCGTCTTGGCTCTCAGCGGCTCGATCAGCGCTCCTGCGGTCGCTCAGTCAGCCGGTGAGCCCCTGCGGCTGGAGATCACCCAGGGGGTCGTCGAGCCCGTCCCCTTTGCCTTGCCGGTCTTCATCGACCAGGGCGGAGCGGGGGCCTGGACCTCGCAGATCAGCGACCTGATCGCCGAGGATCTTGTGGGAACGGGCCTGTTTCGCCGCATCGGGTCGGAGGCCTTCATCGCTCCGGTGACCGAGTTTTCGCCCAGTGTGACATATGCCAACTGGAAGGCCATTAACGCGCAGGCGCTGATTACCGGAGCCGTCTCGGCGGACGGGGCCGGGGGGCTGACTGTGCAGTTCCGGCTCTTCGATGTGTTTTCCGAGGCGCCGCTGGGGCAGGGTTTGCAGCTTCAGGGCACCGAAGCGGGCTGGCGCAGGCTGGCGCATAAGGTTGCGGACGCGATCTATGGGAGGATCACCGGCGAGAGCGGTTATTTCGACAGTCGCGTGGTGTTTGTCTCTGAACAAGGGCCCAAAAACGCCCGCCAAAAGCGGCTTGCCGTGATGGATTACGACGGTGCCAATGTGCAGTATCTGACCGACGCCTCCTCGCTGGTTCTCGCTCCGCGCTTTTCGCAGGATGGAAATCGGGTGCTCTATACAAGCTATGAGAGTGGATTTCCGCAGATCTATCAGATGACCGTCGGTGCCACGAACAAGGTGCCTCTGCCTGTTCCGGCGGATGGCATGAGCTTTGCGCCCCGTTATGCGCCGGATGGCAACACCGTGGTGTTTTCGGCGGCGATCAACGGCAATACCGACCTCTATCGCCTGCGCCCCGGCGGACAGGCAGAGCGGCTGACGAGCGCGCCGTCCATCGAGACCGCTCCCTCCTATAGTCCTGACGGCAGCCAGATCGTGTTTGAGAGCGACCGCTCCGGCACGCCGCAACTCTACGTCATGCCTGCGAGCGGGGGCGAGGCGCAGCGGATCTCCTTTGGCGCGGGGCGCTATGGCACGCCCGTCTGGTCGCCGCGCGGGGATCTGATTGCGTTCACCAAGCAAAATGACGGCCGGTTCCACATCGGCGTCATGCGCACCGATGGCAGCAACGAGCGGCTTCTGACTGCCAGCTTTCTCGATGAGGGCCCGACATGGGCACCCAACGGTCGGGTCCTGATGTTTACCCGTGAGAGCGCTGGAGCCAACGGTCAGCCCGCGCTCTATTCGGTGGATGTGTCGGGTCGTAACCTGCGCAAGGTGCCGACGCCGTCGGCCGCCTCCGACCCGGCGTGGTCGCCGCTCCTGCCCTGAGTTCCCAAGATCGGTCTGGAGTGATAGAAGATGACAAAACAAGCAGTGCAGGAGAGCAGAATGCACAGGACCGGTTTCGTGATGATGGCGCTCGCTGTGGTGAGCTTGTCCGCCTGTTCCAACCCGGACCGTTTCGGCGGCACGGCGAACGGCACCTATGACGCGGGAAACGCGGGCGTCGTCGCACCAGCTCCGGCACCGGTGCCTACGGGTCCTGCTCCGTCTTCTCCGGCCTATTTCTCGCAAACCATCGGGGACCGGGTGTTATTCCTGGTCGACCAGTCGACCCTGACCGACAGTGCGCGCCAGACCCTGTCTGCTCAGGCGCGCTGGCTCACCCAGAACCCGGAATACACGGCAATCATCGAGGGTCATGCGGATGAGCAGGGCACGCGGGAGTATAATCTCGCTTTGGGCGCCCGTCGGGCGGCATCTGTGCGGGATTACCTCGTCAGTCAGGGAGTGTCTGCCGGGCGAATGCGGACCCTGACCTTTGGCAAGGAACGCCCCATTGAAATCTGCTCGACTGAGGCTTGTTATGCCAAAAATCGTCGCGCCGTCACGGTCATCGCCGCCGGCGGGTTGACCGGATGAGACCGGTGCTGCGCCCTCTGATCTTCGCTGCCCTGCTCATGCCGGCTGCAAGTTTCGCGCAGGACGACGCGACCCTCGCCGACATCCGGCAGGAGATCGCGGTGCTGACGGTCGAGCTGCAACGGCTCCAGCGCGAAGTATCCACCACCGGCCCGGTGGCGCTGAACCTTGCGGGAACGTCGGCACTCGACCGCATCGATTCGATGGAAAGCGAGCTGAGGCGGCTGACCTCGAAGACCGAGGAGATGGAAAACCGCATTTTGAGTATCGTCACCGATGGCACCAACCGGCTGGGCGATCTGACTTTTCGCGTGTGTGAGATCGAACCGGGCTGCGATATTGGCGCCTTGGGCGAGACCTCGCCGTTGGGCGGGGCCAGCACCGCGCCCCAGCCACGTCCGGCCCAGCCGGTCACCAGCGGCGCGGAGCTCGCCGTTGGCGAGCAAGCCGATTTTGACCGGGCGAAGGAGGCCTTCGATTCCGGTAGCTTTCGCAATGCCGCTGACCTCTTTGCGGCCTTTGCCGAGACCTACACGACGGGTCCGCTGACGCAGGAGGCTCTGTTCCTGCGGGGGCAATCTCTAGCTCAATTGGGTGAACAGGCCGATGCGGCGCGCGCCTACCTGGCGGCATTCTCTGGCGCACCGGACGGGGCGAAAGCGCCCGATGCGTTGCTGGAGCTGGGCAGGGCGCTAAGCGCATTGGGGCAGACCGCCGATGCCTGCGCTACGCTGGGCGAGGTGCCTTTGCGGTTCCCGGGCGCTCCGGCCGCAGCGGAAGCCGATAGCCTGCGGGCGTCCCTCGGCTGCGCGTGACCACCGATCTGGCGGACCGCTTCGCTGCTGCGCTGGATCCTGCGACCAAGTCATTGGCCGTGGCAGTCTCAGGTGGCGGCGACTCAATGGCTTGCCTCGACCTCGCTGACGATTGGGCAAAGCGGCGCGGGGTTCATCTGCGTGCGGTCACCGTGGATCATGGACTGCGCCCTGAGGCGGCCGATGAGGCGGTGCATGTGACGCGGGTCTGTGCGGCTCGGGGCATTCCTCACGCCGTATTGCACTGGCATTGGGACCGGCGTGGCAATCTGCAAGCCTCTGCGCGTCAGGGCCGCTACGCCCTCATCGGTGACTGGGCGCAGGACTGCGGGATCGATACGGTTGTGCTTGGCCATACGACAGACGACATCGCCGAGAGCTTTCTGCTCCGCCTGCGACGTGCCCCGGGAGTGGATGGGTTGGCGGCCATGCCTTCACGGTTCGAGCGCCACGGCGTCCGCTGGGTCCGTCCGCTGCTGAGGGCCAGCCGGGCGGAGCTGCGTCGTCACCTGACGGCGCGGGGCCTGGGCTGGGTTGAGGATCCCTCTAACGATGACCCGCGTTATGATCGCGCCCGGGCGCGCGCCCTCAGGACGGCGCTGGAGCCACTGGGTGTTACGACCAGCGGTCTCGCCCGCGCCGCAACGGCGTTGAGGGACGGGGCCGAGGCGCTCGACTGGGCTGTAAGCCGCATCGCCGAGGATCATGTGACCGTGGTCGGAGGCGATCTCTTGCTGGAGCGTCTCGACGATTTGCCCGCCGAGTTGGCTCGCCGTCTGACGCTAAGGGCCCTTCGTGTCGTCGGTGGCGCCCCACCGCCCCGGCAAGCGGCACTGACGGCGATCCATAGCGGGCTTGTGCAGGCCGGTCAGCACACTCTGGCCGGGTGCCTGATCCGGCAGGACGGCGCTGCGTTGCGGATCGCGCGCGAGCCCGCAGTGGTTTCGGGGTTGCGGATGGACACGACAGAGCCCTGGGACCGGCATTGGCGGCTGCAGGGCCCTCACGCTCCGCAATTCCAAATCGCGGCGCTGGGAGACGCGGTGGCCCTCTGTCCTGACTGGCGTCAGACCGGGTTTCCCCGCGATTCGCTCCGGGCGTCGCCCGCAATCTGGCGGAACGAAGAGCTCATCGCCGCGCCGCTCGCCGGGCTCTCAAACGGCTGGTCCGCCGAATGGACGGGATGGCGCGACGAATCGGCGCCTTCGGGGTATGGTAATTGAAACCTGATCCAGCGTAGTTATCTGTCAGGTCAAAGCACGGGGACACGCCCCGTGAAAACCCGTTCTGCGATGGAGGCCCGTTTGGGAAACGCCCGCAATTTCGTGCTCTGGATCGTGCTCCTGCTTTTGGTGGTGGCGCTGTTCAACATTTTCTCAGGAGGGCAATCGACGCTGAGCGCGAATGCGACCTCTTACTCTGACTTTATTGAACAAGTGGATGCGGGCACGGTCAGCTCCGTGACGCTGGACGGTGAGCGGGTGATCTATCGCGGTGCAGATGGTCGCGAATACACGACCGTCCGGCCCGATAGCGGCGGCGATCTGACCGAACGGCTGATCGCCAATGATGTGACGGTAAACGCCCGTCCGCAGGAGCAGTCGGGCTTTAGTGCGATCCTGATGACCTTTCTGCCCTTCCTGCTGCTGATCGGCGTCTGGATCTACTTCATGAACCGGATGCAGGGCGGTGGTCGCGGCGGTGCAATGGGCTTTGGGAAGTCCAAGGCGAAGCTCCTGACCGAAAAGCATGGCCGCGTGACCTTTGACGACGTTGCAGGCATCGACGAGGCCAAGGAAGACCTCGAGGAGATCGTGGAATTCCTGCGCAACCCGCAGAAATTCTCGCGCCTCGGCGGCAAGATCCCCAAGGGCGCCTTGCTGGTCGGCCCTCCGGGCACCGGTAAAACGCTGCTCGCTCGCGCTGTAGCCGGTGAAGCCGGTGTGCCATTCTTTACCATTTCGGGCTCCGACTTCGTCGAGATGTTTGTGGGTGTTGGTGCGTCCCGCGTTCGGGACATGTTCGAGCAGGCGAAGAAGAACGCGCCCTGTATCGTCTTTATCGACGAGATCGACGCCGTGGGCAGGTCGCGGGGCGTCGGCTATGGCGGCGGCAATGACGAGCGCGAGCAGACCCTGAACCAGCTGCTGGTGGAGATGGACGGCTTTGAAGCCAATGAGGGGATCATCATTGTCGCGGCTACCAACCGCCCCGACGTACTTGATCCGGCCTTGCTGCGCCCAGGTCGTTTCGACCGGCAGGTGCAGGTTCCGAATCCTGACATCAAGGGCCGCGAAAAGATCCTCGGCGTCCACTCTCGCAAGGTGCCTCTGGGTCCGAACGTGGATCTGCGGATCATCGCCCGTGGCACGCCGGGCTTCTCCGGTGCCGATCTGGCGAACCTTGTGAACGAGTCCGCGCTGATGGCTGCCCGCGTGGGTCGGCGTTTCGTCACCATGGAGGATTTCGAGAACGCCAAGGACAAGGTCATGATGGGCGCCGAACGCCGCTCGATGGTCATGTCCGAGGATGAGAAGAAGCTGACCGCCTATCATGAGGCCGGGCACGCGGTTGTGGGCCTATATGTGCCGCAGCACGACCCGGTGCATAAGGCCACGATCATCCCTCGTGGCCGGGCGCTTGGTCTTGTTCTGTCGCTGCCCGAGCGGGATCAACTGTCGGTGACCTATACGAAGTATAAGTCAAAGATCGCCATGGCGATGGGCGGTCGCGTGGCCGAAGAGCTCAAATTTGGCAAGGAAAACGCCACCTCTGGCGCTGCTTCGGACATCCAGCAGGTGACGAAAATCGCCCGTGCCATGGTCACCCAGTTCGGTTTTGCCGAAGAGCTGGGCTATGTGGACTACGCCAATGAGCAGCAGAGCTATCTTGGCTCCTATGGCGGTGGTGCGAACCACTCGGCGGCGACTCAGAAGCTGATCGACGACAAGGTCCGTGAGATCATCGACGAAGGCTACGACACCGCGAAACGCATTCTCACAGAGAGAAATGACGAGTGGGAGCGTCTCGCGCAGGGTCTTCTGGAATACGAGACGCTGACCGGCCCCGAGATCCGTAAGGTGATGAACGGCGAGCCTTTGAGCCGGGGCGAAGATGACGATAGTGGGGATCAGGGCAACGCGCCTGGCTCTGTCGCGTCGATCCCAAAGACGAAGCCGAAGTCGAAATCCGACGATGGCAATCTGGAGCCGGAGCCCGTCTGAATTCTGACCGGTAAAAGATACAAAGCCCCGCCTCTTTGGCGGGGCTTTTCCTTTGAAAAACGGGGCCTGTTCGGCTCAGCGCTCCCCCAGATAGGCGCGCAGCTCTGGTGGAGGATCGCTGAGCAGCGTCTCAGCCTCGACCGGGACGGAGACGGTACCATCGGCGACAATCGCGCCCGATCCTCCCAGCCGAACCGCGTCACCGGGATCGTGGGTGATCATCAATACGGTTTGTTCACGCTCTGTCGCGAGGTCTTTCACGAGGTCGATCATCTCGTCCTTCAGCGCCGGTCCGAGGGCGGAGAAGGGTTCATCGAGGGCAAGGATCGGACGGTCCTGAAGAATCGCGCGGGCCAGAGCGACGCGACTTTGCTGCCCCCCCGACAGTGCGCCGGGCTTGCGGTCGCCCATCCCGTCGAGCCCAACGCGCGCCAGCGCGGCCTTAACCCGGTCACCTTCGGGGCCGCTCAGCCTGCCATTGGGACGCAGGCCCAATCCCGCATTCTGCGCCGCGGTCAGGTGCGGGAACAGATTGTTGTCTTGGAAAATCGTTGCCACGGGTCGCGCGGCAGGGGGCGTCGTATCGATGCGCTGGCCCTGCCAAAGGATCCGCCCGGTTGTCAGCGGCAGGAACCCGGCAATGGCGGCCAGCAGTGTGGACTTGCCCGCCCCCGAAGGCCCAAGGATCGCCACACGCGCACCTGCCGGGATCTCCATATCGACGGACAAGTGCCAGTCGTCATAGCTCAGCCGCACATTATCAAGCGTCAACATCCTTGCGTCCTCCGCGGTCGCAGATCCAGAACAGTCCGAGGCTCAGGAGCAAGAGCAGCAGCGCCCCCGCGCTGGCCTGATCCATCCGGTAGGAGCTCATGAGACGGTAGACCTGCAGCGGCAGGGTGGCGCTTTCGCCATCTGCGAAGAGCGCGATCACTCCGAGATCGCCCATTGACAGCGCGGCCGCCAGTCCTGCGGCAAAGCCCAGCGGGCGCCGGATGCGTGGCAGGATCAAAAGCCGCAGGCGGGACCAGCCGGTCAGGCCCAGTGAGGCTGCGAGGCGTCCGTAATCCCGCTCGACCCGGGCAACGGCGGGGATGAGCGCACGCAAGGCAAAGGGCACTGCCATGATGCCATTGACCAGCGCGGTGACCGGCAGGGCCGCCAGATCCGGCCGCTGCACGGGTCGGATCAGGACGAACAGGCCGATCCCCATGACCAGCGGCGACGCGGCCAGCGCGCTCATGCCCAGCGTCTCGGCCAAAACCCCGCGCCTGCCGCCCCCTGCGGCCGCCAAGGCAATGGCGAGGGAAAGGAGAACGCAAAACAGGGTCGATGCGCTTGCGACCATCAGTGAACGCATCGCTGAGGACCAGACTGCGGGTGGCAATTCCATCACGTGAGGCAGGCCACGCACGGCCAGTGCGGCGAGCGGCGCCAGCAGAAACAGGCTCGCGGCGGCGATGGCCAGTGTGTCGGGCAGGATGCCGTCTCGGGACGAGGACGTGATGCGTCGGTCCATCCCCGCCCCCATGCTGTCCGGGATGGCGATTCGGAGCGCCAGGAGGGTGGCGGTGACAGTGATCGCGAGTTGCATCATTGCCAGCAGCCCCGCCCGTCCAAGGTCGAAATCGAAGCGCACCGCCTGATAGATGGCGAGTTCGATCGTTGTGGCTCGGGGACCACCACCCAGCGTCAGGGCGATGGCAAAGCTGGAGATGCAGATGAGGAAGATCGCCAGCGCCGCGCCCGGACAAACCGCGCGGAGCATGGGGGCTTCGATCAGGCGGAACAGGGTCCAGCCGCGAATCCCAAGGGATTGAGCGAGGCGCAGACGTTCTTCGGGTATCGACTGCCAGCCTTGCAGGAGCAGCCGTGTCGCCAGTGGCAGGTTGAAGAACACATGGGCAAGGATCACCCCATGGGCACCGTAGATGCTGAACTCCGGCAGGTGCAGGCCGCCGCCCAGCGCGTTCAGCCATCCTGATCGTCCGAAGACCATCAACAGCCCGAGAATCGCGACGATGGTCGGCAGGATGAAGGGCGCGCCAAGAAGCGTGATCAGAAGCCGCTGGCCCGGGAATTGTCTCCGCGCCAGCGCCCGCGCGACGGGTATGGCGAGGGCGACGGAGATCAGCGCGGAGAGGGCGGCTTGCCACAGGGTAAAGCGGATCGCGGCCCAATCTCCCGGTGCGAGCGCGGACAGACCTCCTGAAACGGACACCGCCGAGAGGAGCGTCCCCCCGACCAGAGCGGCGACGGCAAAGGCCGCCGCGAGGCCGAAGGACCGATAAGTATTGGACATGAGGTCAGCGGCGGAGGGCCGCAACCCACTCGTCAATGGCCGCGTCGCGCAGCTCAAAGGCAGTCTCTTCGTCGTAGAAAAGGACCTTTTCGGGCATCTCAAGCTGCTGGAAGCCCTCGGGCAATCGGTCGGCTGGCAGTTTCGCGGGCATGGACCAGTTGGCCTCGGGGATCAGGGACTGGAAGGTCTCGGACAGGACAAAGCCCATGAACTGGTCGGCCAGCTCAGGCACGTCCGTCCCGGCGAGCTTTGCCACCTGTTCGACCATGAAGTAATGTCCTTCGGGGAAGATCGCGGCCTTCACCGTCTCATCCCCCTCGGCGATGATGTGATAGGCAGGGGATGTGGTAAAGCTCAGCACCATATCCGCCTCACCCTCGCTGAACAGGCCGTAGGCCTCAGACCAGCCCTTGGTCACGGTAAGGATCTTGGGCGCGAGTTCCTCCCAGACATCCCCCGCCTCGTCGCCGTAGATCGATTTGACCCAGAGGATCAGAGCGAGCCCGGAGATCGAGGTGCGGGGGTCCTGAATGGCGATCCGGTAGGCGTCTTCGGGCGCATCGACCAGCGCGTCAAAGCTGGCGGGCGGATCGGAGACGTAGTCGGTGTCATAGACGAAAGCAGTATGCCCCCAGTTGAATGGCAGGAACACGTCATCATCCCATTCAACCGGAAGTGTCAGGCCGGTGACGTCCTGCTCGTGGGGGGCAAAAAGGCCAGTTTCACGGGCGCGGCGGGTCTCATCGGTGGTAAAGCCGATGCCTACATCGGCGTCGGTCTTGTCGCCTTCGAGCATCAGGCGCGGCAGCAGGTCGCCGGTCTTGTATTCCAGATCACACTCGCAAATCGCCTCGAAGGCTGTCTCTATGGCGGGGCCGGGACCCCATTCGCTGGCAAAGTAGTCGGGCGCGTAGACAGTCAGCACGGGTTTGTCCTGTGCCATCACAGGTGTCGCGAGCAGTCCAAGCGCAAGGATGAGTGAGCGGTTCATATCGCCTCCTTGTCGCCGGTGGGTGAAAGGGCGGCTGAGGCCGATACCTTCCCTCCGCCGGTCCTAACCGGTTCAGGTTCTACGGGTCCGCATGATGCGTCTCAGCCCTGAGGCTCCCCGAGGTGTGGACGGAGGGTAGAAACTGGCGCGGCGGAATGCAAGACCTGCCGCGCCTGGGGAGTCAGATCAGGTCCGCGAAGTGGCCTAGGACCTGATCGTAGACGGCGCGCTTGAACGGCACAATCTGAGCGCGGAGGGCGTCGGGTGCCATCCACTGCCACGCACCAAATTCCGGGTGCGCGGTCTGGATGTTGATATCGCTGTCTTGCCCGGTGAACCGGCAGAGCAGCCATTTCTGCTTCTGACCCCGGTACTTACCCTTCCAGATCTTGCCAAGCAGTTCCTCTGGCAAATCGTAGAGAACCCATTCCGGGGTCTCGCCCAGCACCTCGACGAGAGACCGGGAGAGGCCTGTTTCCTCCTCGAGCTCACGCAGGGCAGCGTCGCGGGGACTTTCGCCCGGGTCAATGCCGCCTTGAGGCATCTGCCAGGCCCCCGAGGCGTGGTCCAGCCGTTGCCCGGCAAAGACCTCGCCCCGCCCGTTGGTCAGCACCACCCCGGCGCAGGGGCGATAAGGCAGGCTCTCGCGCAATTCGTCCGGCGTCATTGTTGATCCGTCTTCAGCGCTACGAGACCCTTGAGGATGTCGATGGCATAGGCCAACTGGTAATCCTCTTCGCGCAGCTTGGCGGCCTCTTCAGCGGCAGCCTGCTCTTCGCGGATGGTGTCCTGTTCATCCTCGGTCAGCGAATCGTTATCCAATGAGCCACGGAGATCCGCTTCGGTACGGTTGAAGCGCGGGCTGTCTTCCTCTTCCTCGGTCTCGGGCTGGGTCATATCCACCGGCGGCTGCTGGACCACGATGTCCGGCGAGACCCCCAGAGCCTGAATCGAGCGGCCCGAGGGAGTGTAGTAACGTGCAGTGGTGAGGCGCATGGCGCCGTCGCCGCGCATGGGCACGACGGTCTGGACAGAGCCCTTGCCGAAGGATTTGGTTCCGACGACGATGGCCCGGCGGTGATCCTGCAACGCGCCTGCGACGATCTCGGAGGCAGAGGCGGAGCCGCCGTTGATCAGCACGACGATGGGTTTACCCTCCGCCAGATCGCCCTCGACCGCATTCACCCGGTCACTGTCTTCCTGCTCCCGGCCACGGGTCGAGACGATCTCGCCTTCGTCAAGGAACGCGTCTGACACCTTGATTGCCTGCGTCAGCAGACCACCGGGGTTGTTGCGGAGGTCAATCACGAAACCGTTCACCGCGTCCATTCCGCCCGCTTCTTCGACGAGCTTTGCCAGCTCTTCCGCCATTTTCGGATAGGTCTGGTCGGAGAAGGTGATCAGCCGCAACACCACTGTATCGCCTTGTAGCCGCCCGCGCACGGCGGTCAGCTCGATCGTGTCGCGGATGATCGACACGTCAAAGGGCTCGTCCATGCCCTCGCGGACCACGGTGATGACGATCTCTGACCCGACCGGCCCGCGCATCATCTCCACCGCCTCGTCGAGCGTCAGGCCCAACAGGCTCTCGCCGTCCACATGGGTGATGAAGTCGCCCGACTGCATCCCGGCCTCGGAGGCGGGGGTGCCGTCCATCGGGGAGACAACCTTGACGAAGCCTTCTTCCTGCGTGACCTCGATCCCCAGTCCGCCGAATTCACCACGCGTCTCCGTGCGCATCCGCTGGGCGTCTTCGGGTGAGAGATAGGATGAGTGCGGATCGAGCGAGGACAGCATTCCGTCGATAGCGGCCTCGATCAGATCCTTCTCCGAGACGTCCTCGACATATTCCGAGCGGATGCGCTCAAAGATATCGCCGAAGAGATCAAGCTGCTCATAGACATTGGTCCGGCTCTCGGTCTCCTGCGCGAGCAGTGGACCCGCGATCTGCGTTGTCGCGATCACGCCGGCAAGGGTGCCACCACATATGGCCAGTGCAAATTTCTTCATTCCTGTCTCATCCCTGATCTGCGGACGGGGCGAACCAGTCTTCCGGGTCCACCGGCTGATCGTCGCGCCTGATTTCGATATAGAGCGTCACGTCCTGACGGCTGGTGTCAAGCGATCCTCGCATTTCTGTCATCTGTCCAACGAGATCACCGGCAGCGATCACGTCCCCAACGGCGCCGAAAACTTCGCCAAGGCCTCCGAAAATTATCAGATAGCCTGCGGCGGGTTCGAGAACCATCACATTTCCGTATCCAGGCAGTGGTCCCAGATAGCGCAATGTGCCCGGTGCCGGTGCCTGTACGGCGGCGCCGGGCTCTGTCAGGATCTGCCAGCCGGGCCGGTCGGGCAGATCGCCGTAGCGCAGAACGATCCGGCCCTGTGCGGGCAGCGGCAAGCTGCCACGCGCGGCCTCGAACATCGCATCCCCGACGCCGCCCAGACGCGGGGCAAGAGCGGCGAGCTGGCGGGCCATCTCGGTCGCCTGCGCCAGCGTTTGTGCCTGACCGGGCAGGGCCCGGCGTTCCTCCACAGCTTCGGCCAGATCCCGGCGGGCTTGCCGGAGCGCGTCTGTGCTGCTGCCCAGATCAGCCAGCAACTGACTGCGAAGGCGTCGCAATTCGGCCACGTCCTCGGCTTCCTGCCGGAGTGTCTCGGCCTGCCTCATCAGCGCGGGCAGGGCGCTTTGCATCAGCATCCCCGCACGCGCTGTGGCTTCGGGGCCGGCGGGGTGCAGGAGGAGTGCGGCCTCGGGTGCTTGACCCACGGACATCAGCGCGGCCAGCAGATCGCCTGTCTTGCTGTCGGCGGCGGTCATGCGGGAGAGGATCTCGTCCTCCCGCGCGGCCGCGGCCCGCTCCGCCTCGCGCAGTGCGGCGAGTCCTGCCTCGTAGCCGCGTACGACCTTCGACAGCGCCTCGATCCGGTCATAGCCCTCGGCCTTCGCATCATAGCCCGCCGCCGCCGCGGCGATCTGCCGCGCCGCCTCACGAGCCAGATCCGAGGGGCTGTCCTCGGCCAGCGCCATGCCAGCGGTTGCCGCCAGGATCAGGGCGAGGGTACGGATCATCTGCGGATCAGGCTTTGTCCGGTCATTTCTTCGGGCAGATCGAGTCCCATCAGTTCCAGCACCGTCGGCGCCAGATCCGCCAGCCGCCCGTCGGCGAGTGATGCGCCCTCAGGCCCACCGACCATGATGCAGGGCACCGGGTTCAGGGTGTGCGCCGTGTGGGGACCGCCGGTCTCGGGGTCCACCATGGTCTCGCAATTGCCGTGATCGGCGGTGACGATGATCGCACCGCCCGCCTGCTCCAGCGCCTCAAGCACCCGGCCAAGCCCCGCATCCACCGCCTCACAAGCCGCGATCGCAGCGTCCAGATCACCCGTATGGCCCACCATGTCGGGATTCGCGTAGTTGCAGACGATCAGGTCGTAGCCCGCCTCGATCGCCTCGACAAAGCGCTCCGTCACCTCGCCCGCGCTCATCTCGGGCTGCATGTCGTATGTGGCGACCTTGGGCGATTTCGGCATGGTGCGGTCCTCGCCTTTCTCCGGGGCTTCCTTGCCGCCGTTGAGGAAGAAGGTCACGTGCGGGTACTTCTCCGTCTCGGCGACGCGGAACTGACTCAGGCCCTTGGAGGCGACCCATTCGCCGAGGGTGTTTTTGATCTTCTGCTTGGGAAAGACCGTCTCGAACCAGGCGTTGTGATCCTCGGAGTAATCCACCATCCCCAGCCGGGCGGCAAACTCCGGGCGGGCGGAGATATCGAACTCAGCAAAATCAGGCTGGCCGATGGCGCGCAGAATCTCGCGGGCGCGGTCGGCGCGGAAGTTCAGGCAGAACACCCCGTCGCCGTCCTGCATCCCGGCGTAATCACCGATCACGGTCGCGGGGATAAACTCATCGGTTTTGTCCGCGTCATAGGATTGCTGCACGGCCTCTGCCGGGCAGTCCGCCGTCTCGCCCTGACCTGCGACCATGGCTGAGAACGCCTGCTCGATCCGCTCCCAGCGATTATCCCGGTCCATTGCGTAATAGCGGCCCGTGACTGTCCCGACCCGCGCGCCCTCGGGCAAGGCGTCAATGAGTTGGGCGAGGAATCCCTCGGCAGATTTCGGCGCAACGTCCCGCCCGTCGGTCATGGCGTGGATCACCACCGGCACACCGGCCTCGCAGATCGTTTTGGTCGCGGCGATGATATGGGTCAGGTGCCCATGTACCCCGCCATCGGAGACGATCCCGAGGAGATGCGCCTTGCCGCCGCTTTCCTTCAGGCTGGCGATGAAGCTCTTCAGAGCGTCCTTTTCGAAAAAAGACCCGTCCTCGATGGCCAGATCGATCTGACCCAGATCCATCGCCACGACCCGACCTGCGCCGATATTGGTGTGGCCGACCTCGGAATTGCCCATCTGCCCGGTGGGCAGGCCCACATCGTTGCCAAAGGTGATCAGTTGCGAGGACGGGTTCCCGGCGCGGATGCGGTCGAAATTCGGGGTGCTCGCCAACGCGGGGGCACTTGCCGTCATGTCGGCATTGTCCCCCCAGCCATCAAGAATACACAGAACAACGGGTTTTGGCGCGGTCATGAACGGATCCTTCGGGTCAAATGTCACGCGTTCTCTAGCGTGCTCCGCCGCGACAGGGAACCGCTCAGACGCGGTGATAGGGGGATCCGGCGAGGATCGAGGCCGCGCGGTAGAGTTGCTCGGTCAGCATGACGCGGGCGAGCATGTGGGGCCAGACCATCTGGCCGAAGCTCAACATCAGGTCGGCACGGTCCCGCAGCGCATCGGTGAGCCCGTCTGCGCCACCGATGACAAACGTGACCTCGCCCCGGCCCTGATCCCGCCAGTCACCGAGACGGGCAGCGAAGTTCGGGGAGGTCATGACTTTGCCTCGCTCGTCGAGCGCCACCACGACAGAATCGTCGGGGATCGCGCGCAAGAGGGCTTCGGCCTCGGCATCCTGACCGGTGGCCTTGTGTGGCTCGATCTCGATTTCCTCAAGGGGTCCGAGGGATAGCGCGCGCCCCGTGCGGTCGAAGCGCTGGGTATAGTCGTCGATCAGCGCCCGCTCCGGACCCTTGCGGATCCGGCCAATGGCGCAGAGGCGCACCCGCATCTCAGGAGCGGGCGGCGACCTGCTGGGGGTCCATCCACATCTTTTCGATCTGGTAGAACTCCCGGACCTCGGGACGGAACACGTGGACGATCACGTCGCCCGCGTCGATCAGAACCCAGTCGCCGGCATCCTTGCCTTCGACCTTGGCCAGAACACCGTGATCCTGCTTCATCATGTCGATCAGCTTTTCGCTGATCGCGCCGACCTGACGGCTGGACCGGCCCGAGCAGACGATCATGTAATCGGCCATCTCGGATTTGTCCTTCAGAGGGATCTGAACAACATCCTGAGCCTGATCATCATCGAGCTGTTGGAGAATTGCGGAGAGAAGCGTGTCGGCCGCAGAGGCCGAAGGGTGCGAGACGCTGTCGGGCATTACCGGCTCAACCTGCGTTTTGGACTGATGCTCAGCCGAGTGCTGTGCGAGAGACAGGACATTGTCCTCCTAAAATCATCACGCCGACATTCCCCGGCGCTGGGACCACGATACAATATGTATTCGAGTCTGTGAATCCAATATTGCCGGATGCGTTTCTTCAGTCGCCGGATTGCAGACGCGGCGTAAAACCGCCAGAAGCCGCCTGAAACAAGCCCGTGGGGACCGCCCAATGACGATGCCAGAGACCTCTCCCGATACTAGCCCGGAGCCCGCGCCGCGTCGCCGTAAGCTCCTGCCCGGTCTGGGATGGCGCAAATGGTTCGGTGCGATCAAGGCCGTGATACTGGGCCTGAATGACAGCAATCTGGCCCTGTATTCAGCAGGAATCGCATTTTACGGCATGTTGTCGGTGTTTCCGGCCATTGGCGCGGTCGTGGCTATCTGGGGCTTTTTTGCCGATCCGGTCGAGGTGGCCGAACAGCTCGCCGTCATGGAAGAGGTGATGCCCGAAGAGGCTTATGACATCGTTTACGATCAGGTCACGCAAATTGTGGGCGCGGCCAATTCGACGTTGGGCTGGACCACCTTTTTGTCGCTGGGTGCGGCTCTGTGGTCCTCGCGAGCGGGGGTGGCGTCGCTGATTCGGGCGCTGAACGCCATTTACGGCCAGCGCAACCGGCAAGGTCTGCGCCAGATCGCAACAGCGTCGGCCATCACACTCCTGCTGATCGGCGTGTCGCTTGTGGCGCTTCTGTCGGTTGTTGTCTTGCCGGTGGTGCTGAATTTTGTGCCGCTGGGTCCGGTGACTGAATGGCTCGTCGCCTCCGTGCGCTGGGTGGTGGCGCTGGGTGTGGTGATCGTCGCGATCGGTATGATCTATCGGTTCGGCCCTAATCGCCGCAAAGCCCGACTGCCCTGGGTGACACCGGGGGCCATCGTGGCGATGTTCCTCTGGGGACTCGTGTCGTGGGGCTTTAGTTACTATCTCTCGAATTTCGGAAATTATAACGAGATCTACGGCACACTCGGCGCGGTGATCGCTCTGTTGATGTGGATGTTCCTGAGTGCCTTCACGGTGCTTCTCGGGGCCGCGCTGAACGCAGAGCTTGAGCTGAGAACCTACCGAGACTCTACTGTGGGACCGGACCGGCCCATGGGCTATCGCAAGGCCGTGGTCGCCGACAATTACATTGAAAAGTGATCAGATCAGCGGTCGCTTGTCCAGAAGCGGCCCTCCGCACACCATGGCCAGCTCTCTCAGCTTGTCGATTTCGTACACCCGTAAACGATCGTCCCGCCACTCGAACAGTCCCTGATCGGTGAGCTTGTGCATGGTCTTGTTGAAATGGACGAGGGAGATTCCCAGGGCGTCGGCTGCGTCGCGCTGGCGGTAGGGCAGAGGCATCGCTCCGTTCTCCACCAGACCGAGTGACGCCCCCCGTTCCCAAAGACGCAATACGCCCCATGCGATCAACTCGGTCGCTTTGCGCTGGCCTACGGCGGTCAGAATTTCGCTCAGAAAGTGCTCTTCGGTCGCGGCGACCCAAGTCAGGTTGAAGGCGACTGAGGGGTGGCTTTTAAACAGCGACCAGACCCGGTCGGCCGGGAAAACGCAGAGGGTCATATCGGTTGTTGCTTCGATACTCTGCGTCATGTCTCGCCCGAGCGCAGATTGGATGCCGATGAAATCGCCGGGAAAAACGAAGTTGATGACTTGCCGCCGCCTGTCGTGAAGCGTCTTGTAGCGCAGCCCCATACCGGACAGCACCGTATAGAGATGCGCTGATCGCTCACCCTCGACCATCAGCGTTGTCCCGGCCTCGATCTGAAGTTCACCCGCTTTGAAGCGCTGAATGAAGTCGAGTTCAGTATCGGTCGCGTTGTCGAACACCGCCAGCCGTCTCAAGGGGCAATCTGTGCAATCGGTTGTCACGGGCCTCATCCTTTCAACAGTTGGCGAGGTTGGGAGAAGCGCTGAACCGCCTCTCCCTGGGATCATGCGCGCCTCGGATTATTTGCGCAGGGCCCGGCCGAGCGTCACCCCAAGCATCAATGCGTTGATCATAGACGCCGTCGTACCAACTGGCGTCGGAGTGCCGGTAGTTCCCAGTTGCTGTGCGGTCTGCTTTGGGACGACACGAGGGGGACGGCTGGCAAAAGCCTTCGCGCCGAGAGCAAGGATCAGAAAAAACGCCCCAAATCCGAGGGCGGTTGGGACAGTACCAAAGAGGTCGGTCAGAAGGACCCACGCCGCAATGGCGAAGAAAATCACAGCGAGCGCTCCAAGAGCGCCCGCCACACCGCCCCAGAGGGCTTTGCGTTTCGCAAGCCGGGCCTTGTATTGCAGTTCGGCGATCTGGGGGATCATCATCGGATCAGCGGCGCCCCATGAAGCCGATCAGCAGTCCGATCCCGGCAGCGATGCCCATCGCCTGAAGGGGGTTACGGCTGACATAGGCTTCGAGTTCACCGAGTTGGTTTTCGGCCTCATGGCGGAGTTCCTGCGCTTTGAATTCGGCCTTGGCACGCATTTCCTGCCCCTTGGCCTTTCCCAGATCACCCATGAGTTCGGTGAGCTGTGCCAGATCGCTTTTCAGGGTTTCCATCTGACGGGCGAGGTCGTCCGTGGTGGGGTTGCCGATTTTCACAGAGCGGTCGCTCATGGGAGAGGTCCTTTCGGGTTAAGTGTTACTGGCACAATGCGAGAACCCGGAGGAGGTTCCGGAGTTTGTCCGACTTTTATCCGGCGTTTCGACTCAGCTTGCGAGCGGTGCGCGGTCGTCCACATGTTCCAGCTGGTCGCTCTGACGACGTCGCGCCGCGGCGGCGGAGACCAGCGCCTTAAAGATCGCGCGTTGGCGCCGGGCGTAAAACAGGTGCTCGGGATGCCATTGGACGCCCAGCCAGAACGGTTCGGCTGTCCGTTCAATGGCCTGAACCATACCGCCCCCGTCCTTTGCCGCGACCCGGAGATCCTGCCCGAGATCGGACACGGCCTGCGTATGGAGGGCGTTCACTTTCATCTCGTCAAGTCCGGTGTGGTCGGCGAGGCGTGACCCTTCCGCAATCTGGACAGAGCGTCGCGGCAGGATGGTCTTGTACTTGCGGCTGTCTCTGTGCGTGGCAAACGCGTCTTGATCGAGCTTACCGCCGAGCGCGATGTTGAGCATCTGCGAGCCACGGCAGATGCCCAGAACCGGCATATTCCGCTCCAATGCGCGCCGCGCGATCGTCAGCTCCATCTCGTCGCGCGCCGGGTCGAGGCGCGCCGACGCCGTGAGATTTCCGCCATAGAGGTCGGGCGAGATGTCATCTCCGCCGCCGATGATGATCCCGTCCACAGTCTCAACATTACAGGGACGCCCGGTCACCCAGCGAACCGCCCGGCCGCCCGCTAAATGGACGTTGAGCGCCACCAGCGGAAAAATCCGCCAGCCAGACCGCGTCGAGGTGGTCACGCCGATCAGCGGACGGTCGGTCATCGGAAGGTCACCGCTTGGTCAAGGATCTCTGCCGAGGTTTTACCCCAGAGGCCTGGGACCGGCACAGTGCGGTTGCGGTAGTCGCGCCACGCGTCCATGAGCTGGGCCATGAGGTTCGTGTCAGCGGCCACGGTTTCCACGGCACACCAGCGGTTCCATTCCAGAGCAATGGACCAGCCCTCTTCGCCCAGACGGCAATCGGGAAGCCGGTAGTGCCAGGCCGGGCGTGCTCCTTTATCCGCCATCTCGGGAACGGCAGAGACAACGCGATCCTCGTCGAGCGATTTGAAGAGGGGGAGGGCGTCCAGACCGTGGTTACGACTGCCCGCGTGCTCCAGATAGGCATCCATCAGCCGCTCAAGGGTCCAGTCCGTATCCCGATCACAAAGGGCATCCACCAGATCCGCCGAGTAGGGATTGATGAAGGGCAACAGACGGCGGGACGCATCAATGTTCATCCGGTCCCGCATCCAGTCCTCCATCAGCGCAAAGGCGGTGAGTGTGGGCTGAATGGCATCAAGCTCAGTGCTCGCCAGCGCGACGTTCAGATGGACGCCGTACCCGAGGGCGATGCCCTCATTCGTTCCGAACGCACCGTCTTTGATCAGGTCCTGACAGACGCTGTCGAGCGTTTCGATCTGTTCGGGCAGGATGGGCTCGGTAACAAACTCCACCGGAATCACCGAGCGCCCGAGGTCGAGGCCGGATTTTTCCAGATCGCTCTCGACGCTTTTGCGCAAGGCGGTATCGAGCAGCACCTCGACTTCACCCAGCTCGGAGCCGGTCACGATCCATTCATACGGCGCTTTTTCCCGGGCTTCGCCACCCAGGCGACGGGCGAGGGTACGCGCCAGATCGTCTTCGGGCAGCCCCCCGCATTCGACTTCGATGCCCACGCGGCGGGGGGCGCCATCGCGGGTGTTAGGGTTCGGGAGATGCGCAATATGTGTCATGCCCTAGCAACCCCGCATCGCCCGGCTGGTTCCGGCGCCAACCGAAAATACTGACGATGTCAGGCGCTTTCAGGGCTGAAATCGCTGGGCGTGAACCGGATTTCAGTGATGTAGGCGTCGTCTTCACGCGTCACAACGATCTGCGCGCCCAGTTGCAGGGTGAAGGCCTGAATGAGTTGTGTGCCAAGCCCGGACGAGAACTGCGGTTCATCCACCAGAGGCTCCCCGACCGAGTTTCCAATTCTCAGCCGGACCCGCCCGTCATCGAGAGGCGCGAGGATGAAAGATACCCATGGCTGCCCATCTGGGGGTTTGCCCACATATTTCATCGCGTTCGTCAGTGCTTCGGCGACGAGCAGCGACAAAGGGACGGCCTGATCGGGATAGAGCGGGATATCAGCGACTTCGATAGTTCGGTCGACCTCGGCGCCGAGCAGCGCGGAGCGGTCAAACACCTGTTGGGCGAGATCTCGGATCAGCTCGCCCGTAGAAACACGCGACAGTACGGATGCCTCGTAGAGCGACTGGTGGATCGCTGCGAGACTGTGCACCCGATCCTGGAGCCTCTGGAGCACAAAGCGCGTCTCCGGAGTCTCCGTTTTGCGCAGTTGCATGTTGGTCAGAGAGGCGATGAGCTGCAGGTTGTTCTTCACCCGATGGTGCACTTCTTTCAGAAGCACATCTTTTTCATGGAGTGAGTTTTCCAGCTCCGCTTCGTCCATAACGATCCGCTCGGTGAGCACCTGAAACGCATCGGCAACCTCGCGGATATCGCTGGGAGTATCGGGCTCGTAGTCGATGCCGAAGACACGGCGATTAGACGTAAATGCTCTGATCCGCATCCTGATGCGCCGGATATGGCGGATGACCAACCGGTGCACGGCGAGATACGCGACCCAGATCGTCGCCAGCCACATGATGAGCGGAAACAGCAATGCCGTGGAGGTTGTGAGAGGCGACTCCGGTATCGCGTCCGGGTGCCAAACGGCCATGGTGTAGATATTGCCCTGAAGCAGCGGTGCGATCACGTAGATCTGGCTCTGACCCGCTATGGAATCAGCCCGAAACACCTTCGCCTCGCCCGACACAGTGAGGCTTTCCAGCGTTGTATTCGCGGGAAAATCGCCTTCTTCGCTGGCGATATTGTCGGAGTCCCACAGGACATGCCCGGCCCGGGTGAAGGCGGTGATGTATTGCGGTCCGGACACTTGCATCCCATCTTCCTGTCGCCGGATTGACCGGCGCGGAACGTGGACCAGAGCGTAGCCTTCCTCGCCATTGGGCATGACCAGCGGCTCGGCGATCGCCAAAAGCGTCCGTTTGCCGTCACCGGCGCGTACAGATCTGATGGATGAGAGGGGGGCGGCCTCGAAGTCTTTGTGCGTCAGGGTCTGAGATAAATCCATTCCCGTTCCGGCAGAACTGCACCGCACAATACCGGTCTCATCGACGTAACCGGCGAATTCGACCGCCGATGTCTGCTCGGCAAAGCGCGACAGAGTGCGGGAGCACACCTCCGGCTGTGTCATCAGCGCCGGGATGGCTTCTGCCAGCATGCGCGCAGAGCCCCGCATCTGCATCACACTTTCCCGCTCGCTCTGCGCGGCATTCACAGTGGCCGAGATAAGCGACTGCTCTGCGGTGGCCCGTGCGTCCTGAATCACCCGATGAGTCTGCACCATGGCAATCATCCCGATCGGCAGAAGTGCGATGCCGAGCAGAAAAACAACCCGGACGTCCAGCCGGTTCAGCCCGTCCGTCATCTTCACCGGAAGCAGCAAGGATTAACCCTGTCGGTTACGTTGCGCGGTCAGAACGCCGACATTCGTACTGTCCGCGATCACAGGATCTTCGTTCGGGTCAAGGCCCATCAATTCGGCCAGACGGCGGCGCCCCCGATTGGCGCGGCTCTTGATGGTGCCAACGGCGACACCGCACATCTCGGCGGCTTCATCATAGGCGAAACCTGACGCCCCAACCAGCATCAGCGCCTCGCGCTGCTCGTCCGGAAGTTGTTCAAAAGCCTTGCGAAAATCATTGAGCGCAAGGCGGCCATCATGGGCCGGTCGTTCCGACAGTGTGGCCGCAATCGCGCCGTCCACGTCGGCGACTTCCCGCTTTGACTTGCGCCGGACGGAATAGAAGGCGTTCCGCTGAATTGTGAAGAGCCAAGCCCGAAGATTCGTGCCAGCCTCGAATTTCTCTATATTTTTCCAAGCTTTCTCAATCGTGTCCTGTACTAGATCGTCCGCCGCAGCCGAGTTGCGGGTCAAAGACATCGCAAACGCTCTCAGTGCTGACAGATGGTCGAGGATTTCTTCGCGCGGGTCGCGATGACCGGCATCAGCCATCCCGCTGTTCCTTTTCTTTCAGCTTCTCGAGAAGGACCTTGAAGCGGTCGGGAACATCTGTCGGTGGCTCATCGTCGCGATAGACCCGACGAAGGTTTTCATCGATCTGTCGCATGACACTGGACCAGTCTTTTTGCTGTGACGCCATTTTTCACCGCTTCGTAGAGCTAATTTTTTATCTGTTTGCTGGAACCAACGCCGTTTCTCTATGTTAGTTCCCCAACAGTATCTAACAAGGTGGAAAGCGCGACACATGGCCGGAGATGACACACAGATTCATATCGCGGATCTGATCGGAAATGAGCTGCCATACCTGCGTCGCTACGCACGGGCGCTGACCGGATCGCAATCGACCGGTGACAATTATGCGGCTGCGACGCTGGAGGCGATCCTGCAGGAGCCGGCAATTTTTCAGCGGGCTCTCTCTCCTAAAACTGCGCTGTTCCGGGCCTTTCACCTGATCTGGTCCACGGCGGGCGCGCCCACGGCAGACACTGAGGATCCTGAGAGCCTGCTGGAAAGCCAGGCGCTGGCGCACATGTCCGGCCTGACAAACAACACCCGCGAGGCGCTCTTGTTATCGACCATCGAGGGCTTCAGCTTTGAGCAGGTCGGCAAGATCATGGATATCGAGCCCGGCGAAGCCGCCAATCTGGTGGATATTGCGATCTCCGAGATGCAGAAGTCCATGTCCGGTCGCGTTATGGTGATCGAGGACGAGGCCCTGATCGCCATGGACATTCACTCCATTGTCAGCGGAATGGGCCACACGGTGACTGGCATTGCCCGGACGCGCAGTGCCGCCGTGGAGCTTGCGGCGAAGGAAAAGCCCGACCTGATCCTCTCGGATATCCAGCTGGCTGACAACTCCTCGGGGATTGATGCCGTCGAGGATATTCTCGGCCAATTCGGCGACATCCCGGTGATTTTTATCACCGCCTTCCCGGAGCGGCTTCTGACAGGCGACAAGCCCGAACCGGCGTTTTTGATCTCCAAGCCCTACACCGAAGAGCAGGTCCAGTCTGCGGTCAGCCAAGCCATGTTCTTTGCCTCCAGCAGATCGCTCCAGGTCGAAGCTTAAAGATTGCCGTCATCCGAAACAGAAACGACCGCCCTCGGGCGGTCGTTTGCGTTTTGGCTGTCATCGGGGAACGCCTAACGATCACAGACATGCGCGCGTAGGTGGATGCCATTGCATCCGACTTCGCGCCTGTCCGGTCAAGGTCGTTCCGGACCATCCCGGCGGGACAAACGGACGAGGGGTTGGATTACTGCGATCGCCAGCAGGACCAGAAATACGATCCGCGCGGCATTCGCATGCACTGTCTCGCCGCCGCCGAAACCCCAAAGTCCAATCAGGGTGGCGATAACGAGAAAGATGACGGATCTGACCATGTGCTGTACCCTCCCGGACCGTGGTGCGTTCATGCGCAGAGAACGGGCAGGGGCGGCAAATGTTCCCGCACCTATCCCAACGCGCCAGTGCTATCCAAGAGGATAGGGGTCAGTAGTCCCGCTCGAAGAAGATTCCCAGCTTGGCTTCGCCGTCATTGGCCGCGCTCCCGCGCACGGTGATATCAGGCGTCAGGTCGAGATTGATCGATGCTTCTGCCTCGCCGCTCGCGCCGACACTGACATCGGTATAGACGTTTTCCGCCACGTATTTGCCCGCTGTGACGCCAACATTGCCTTCGGAGTCGGTGGTCACGTCCAGATCGTCGAGGCCGGTCTTGCCGCGCAGTTTACTGATGACACCCTCGCCGCCTTTGCCTGCAAGCGTTGCCACGGCAGACGCCAGCTGAGCCGCCTGTAGTGCGGAGATGTTGGAGATCGATTTGCCGAACAGCAGCCTTGCCAGAACCTCGTCTTCAGGCAGTTCCGGTTCCGATCCAAAGGAAATTTCGGGCTCGGTTGCCACACCATCCACGTCTACGCGGATCGTGACATCATCGGTCTCGGTCCGGGCGACAAGGCGGATCACCGGTATAAAATCGCCCTGCAGTGTGACCGAGCCTTCGTCCATCGTGATCCGTTGGCCGAGGATATCGAGCCGACCCCGGATCAGGCTGAACTGCCCCGAGGGGACCACATTGCGCGTTGTTCCGCCAATGGTCAGATCCCCGCCCATTTCCGCATCAAGGCCACGTCCCCGGATGAACACCCGGTTTGGCGCGCTGAGGGTGATATCCAGCGGGTAGACCGGCCCGCCGCCGCGCGCGGCGCGCTCCTCGCGTTTGATGATCCCGGCATATTCCCGAGTGCGGCGGACGTCGGCGGGCTCGCCCACGTGGACCATGCCTTCGGGGATTGGGCCTGTCACGCCGAGACCAGTGGAAGGCACGCGCAGGTTTGTCTCGCCCAGCGTCAGCGCGCCGCCAATCCGCGCGCCACCGCGCAGGGGGCCGTCGACCTGCAGGTTGCCGGTCAGTGTGGTGCGGTAGAGGCGGGGGTCCTCAAAAACCAGCTCATCCGCGTTCAACGACAGCCCGGCATTAAAGGGGCTGGTCAGGCCGATCGGACCGGAAGCCCGGAGGCGACCGCCCTCTTGCTTATTTGCGGTGAGATCCACGGTGATCCGTCCACCACTGATTTGCCCGCTGCCGGAAATATCGTTCAGAACCAGCGACAACTTGGGGTCCACGTAGCGTACATCCGCCAGTTGGACCGTACCCGCGAGAGCGTCGAGATCCAGCGGGCCGTTCAGGCGCAAATCGTATCGCGCGTCCCCGGCGAGCGAGCGATTTCCGAGAAATGGGTTCACCAGTCGCAAGGGGGCAGTTCCCGTGGCGGTCAGGCCCGCACGGGCAAAGTTCTGCGCGACGCTGCCACCGATCTGAGCCGTGATGCCCTCGGGGCCTTGCAGCCCGAGATCGAGATTGATCGTCTGGCCCGATTGGCGCACGCGGCCTGCGGCGCTCAGAGGGCCGCTAAGTTTCGGAACAAACTGGCCGAGATCAGCCAGTCTCGCGTCGAGAGTCAGATTCGCACCACCGCCCAGGACTGTCCCGCTGGCGGTCGCATCCAGACCGGGGGAATCCAGGCGGAAGCTTCGGACGCGGATCGGCGCAGACGCCGCATCGCGCGCCGCATCAACGCGCAACTCGGTGGCACCGCCTGCAAGAAGCTTGTCGGCTTGCGGGATGCCGACCCGCAGCCCCTGTCCGGTCACATCGGCGGTCACGTCAAACCGGCTTGCGTCAAAGCGCAAGAGGCCGACCACATCCGCGTTCAAGCTGCCCGCGAGCGATCGCCGGGCGATCCGGTTGAACCGCGACAGGTCGGCAGAGCGCAAGCTGGCTCTGCCGTCAAAGCTCGGGCGCCGTGTCAGGTCGGAGACCTGTCCCAGCACATCGACCGTACTGCCCGCCCCGTCAGCATCGAGCGACAGCTGCCAGTCCCGGCCAGTTTCCTCGGCCACAAGCCGCAGATTGGCGGGGCCGCGCATCTCGGGCAGGACCGCCCCCAGCTCTGGCATCCGCGCCGTCAGCTCCACCGCGCCGGGATCGCCGCCGCCATAGGATCCGTTTCCGTCCAGCGTAATCTGGGCATTGTTGAGGGTCAGTTCAGTGACCCGATGCACGTCTTCAGACTTCGTGGCTTTGAGCGCCAGCGTGGTTGCGCCTCGCAGGAGCCGGTCGGCCTCAGGCTGATCGATGCGAAGAGATTGCAGCGTCCCGCTCAGGTCCACGCCGGCCCTCGACAGATCGGTCCTTGCGCGCCCGTCAAAGCGCACATCCACGGCGCCTCCGAGGTCGCGCTTTGCCAGTTCGGAATAGACCGAGAGGTCCGCGACCGAGAGGGTACCGGACCCGTTCACCAAAGGCGTGGTGTCCAGATCGGAGACGGCCACCTCAGCCCGTATGGCACTGCCCGCACCATCGCCGTCGAGGACGATCTGCCAGTCCTTATCCTGTTCCTCGGCGGTGAGCGTGATCTCAGCCGGTCCGCTCATGGCGGGGACAATCTGACTCAGCTCGGCGAATGTGATGTTTGCACCGGCCTGTCCGGGAGTTTCGCCCCCATACTGGCCGTCGCCGGTGAGAGTGACTTGCGGATTGGTGATACGCACCTGACGCGCGTTGATCCGGTCGCCGCTCTTATCTGCGGACAGAGCGATGTCCGTCCGCCCGCCGAGCAGCCGGTCGATCTGGGCTTGTCCAATGGCGATATCTGTCGCGGTACCGCTGATTTCCGCCTCGGCGCGGGACAGGTCTGCGCGGGCCTGACCGTCGAAGCTGACGTCAAAGGATCCGCCCAGAGGACGTCGCGCCAGATCGTCAAAGGCCGAAAGCCGATCGGCGCTGATCCGCGCGGTGCCGTCAAACAGGGGCACAGCGTCCAGCTCTGTCACGGTCGCGTCGGCGACGATCCGGGCCCCTGCGCCGTCACCGTCGAGGTCGATGACCCAACCTTTGCCGTCCTCTCGGGCATCCAGCGTCAGCCGCGCTGGGCCTGTCATGTCGGGCACGATCTTCGACAGATCGGCGAGGAGAACCCGCGCTTTTGCGGTGCTGTCACCGGGGCGTACATCAGCGGTGCCAGTGACCTCGATCTGCGGGTTTTCGAGGCTCAGTTCAGGTACCCGGATGACGCCGCCCGCGCGGAAAACCTCGGCATCAAGGGCTGTCTGCCCGGTCAGCAGCCGGTCCAGTTCCCGCTGACCGAGGGCCAGATTGTTGAGGCTGCCGGTCAAGGTCGCGTCGATGGATTGCAGGTTCAGCCGCGCGCCGCCCTTGGCCTCTATATCGAAAGTTCCACCCAGATCCCGACCTGCAATACCGGAAAAACGGCCCAAATCCTCGGCCGTTGCGGTCAGATCAAATCGCGCCAACGGACTGTCCTCGTCCAACTCAGAGAGGTTGGCCTCCCCGCGGATCGCAGTTCCGGCCGCGTTGGCGCGCAGCACGATGTCCCAGACATCTTCGGGCCGGTTGGCGCTGAGCGTGGCGATGGCGGGGCCGGTGAGGGCCTCGTCTACCCGGCCCAGATCGTCGATGCGCAGGTCGAGAGACGCAGTGCCCCCTTCGGAGGTCAGGTCCGCCGCGCCGTCGAGGGTCACGGCGGCATTGTCAAAGCGCAGCACCGGCACCACCAGCCCAGTCTCATCCCGCCAGGCCGAGAGCGCGAGATCAGAATCTCCGCCCAGCAGCGGATCAAGCTTGGGGATGTTGATCGTCAGATCGCCGGTCTGGCCGCTCAGCGTCACGTCAAATGTCCGGGCGAGGACCCGGGCGCTGGCATCAAGGCTCAGCCGTGCGGCCCCCGAGAGCGGACGACCCGCAAGCGCGGTAAAGATCGACAGATCTGCGGCGCTCACCTGCCCGGTAAAGCTCACCGGCAGGCCGTCGCCATCGGGATCGAGACCACCCGTCCCGTCCAGATCAAACCCGGCGCCTTTCAGTCGCAGGGTCGAGAGGGTCACGGGGGCGCCGGTCTCATAATCGAGGTCGATGCGCCCGGTCAGCGAGTTGCCGAGCGCGTCCTCCAGCCCGCCATCAGCGAGCGACAGCCCCTCCGCGTCGAAATCGAACCCCGCTGTGACGGCCAGCGCGTTGGCGGTGTTGGCGATGATGCCGGAACCATCCAGCGCGATCCGATCAATGCCCAGATCCGGCTGGTCAAAACCGTTGATCTCGATGAGGCCCGTCCAATCTTCGCCTTTTGTGGTGTCGTACTGTACGTCGAGGGTCAGCTCATTGACCCGCAGATTGGTCCCCACCGGCAGCAGGACCGGCCCATCATCCGCGGCAATGCGCCCGGTGATGTCGATCAGGTCCGGCACCCGGTCCGCGCCGATCACCACCTCGCCTGCGAGGGTCATGGCCTCGGCTTCGAGATCGAGCTGGTCGAGCCGCACGGAGCCATCCGGGCCACGCTGGCCATTCGCCTTCAGCTGGATGTTGTCGCCAAAAAAGGGCCTGTAAGAGGGCAGGAACAGCGCCGTCACATCGCCGCCGAGATCCACGGCAAAGGTCGAGGCCCCGTCCACATCCTTCAGCGCTACCTGCCCGTCGAGCCTCGGGGTGCCGTCGGTATCCAGGTCCAGAGTGGCGGTGAAATCGGATAACGGCCCCTCACCAGCGATTTCCACGTTGAGGGACGGGTTGCCGGGGAGGTTCAGAATCGTCCCGATCCAGCCCCCCGCAGGCTCATTCAGCGCAACATCCACCGAGAGGTCGCGGCTGGCGCTTTCATAACTGACATCGACGTTGAAGGACCCGCCCTTGCCGTCGATCCGCTCCGAGGTGATCTGAACCGCACCATCGCCATCCACCAGCCGGGCCGCGCCGGAGAGCGACAGCTCCACGTCCTGTTTTGCGACTGGTGCCCCCAGCGCCACGCGGGCTGCTTCGATCTCGTCGATCTCGATCGCCACAGGCAGGTCGGGCAGCGAGAAGGGCTCGGCCTCAACGTTGGGCATCTCGGTCTTCGGCTTCGCTTCCGGCAGTCGGGGCAGCAGGATTTCCCCGGCCGAGAGGCTGGTGATGTCGAGCCGACCGCGCAACAGTGCCGTCCGGCGCCAGTCGAGTTCAGCGTTGTTGATTGTCAGCCAGACACCCTTCGGGTCGGAGATCTCGATCTGATCAATCGTCGCCTTGCTGGACAGCGCGCCGTCGAGCCCTCGGACCCGGACGGTCATCTCATCGCTGGACAGCTTGTCCTCGATCAGCCGTTCCAGAAAGCCGCCTTCGTCCTCGCCACTGTCCTGCGCCAGCACGGGCAACACGCCGAGAGCGGTTCCGATCAGGGCGATGCGCGCCAGTTTGTTCATCGTCCCGCTCCTCAGAATGCCTGCCCGATACCCAGATAGACCTCGAACCCGTTGCCGCCGCCCGAGACCGGAGCGGCCACGTCGAGGCGGATCGGTCCGATGGGCGTGGCATAGCGGACGCCAATCCCGGCGCCCGAATGATCGTCGCTATCCCCGTCGGGGAAGGAGTCTTCTCCCACGATCCCGTAATCGTAAAACCCGACGACCCCGATTTTGGGTGTCACGTCGAAGCGGCCTTCGAGTGAAACGCCCACGAAAGACGCGCCACCTGAATCGGTGCCGTCATCCAGCGTCACGTCGAGGGATTGGTAATCCTGTCCGCGCACCGTGCCGCCGCCGCCCGAGTAGAATCGCAGGTCGTTCGGGGTCTCGTCCAGATCTGCACCAACAATGGAGCCGCCTTGCAGCCGTCCGGCCAGCGTAAAGCGATCATCGGTGCCAAAGCTGCGATAGGTTCGCGCGTCCCAGGTCATCCACGCGCCCGAACCGGTCTCGTCGTTGGTGCCAAGGAACGGCGCCAGATCGAGGTCCAGATAGTAGCCGCTCTTGGCGTTGAGCGGCTCTTCGCGGTCGTCATAGGTGGCCGAGAGGGGCAGGGCGAGCAGGCTGTAATCCGTGGTCCCGCTGTCATCTTCGACATGGCTAAAGCGATAGGCGAGCCCGTATTGGATCTCGATATGCTCGTTCACGTAGCGCTGAATGCCGACCTCCAGAAACCCGACATCCGAGGTGAAATCGTCCTCGTCGAGCCGCTCATAGCTCAGCTCAGTAAAGAAGGTATTCTCTGGCGAAAAGGTCGCCGGGCGCTCGAAGCGGGCCGACAGGTCAAAATCAACCCCGCCCGTGCCCCCACCAATCCCGGTAGCCTCGGCGTCCAGTTGCAGCCGTTCGGCCCCGCCAAAGAGGTTGCGGTGGATCCAGTAACCGTTCAGCCCCAACCCCTCGACCGTAGAGACCTCGGCGCCAAAGCCAATCCGGCGGGGCTTGTAGGCCACCAGATCGGCGGTCACGTCCAGCGTATCATTGGGTCCGAGGGTCTCGTCTTCGGTGACAGCGGCGGAGGAAAAGACCTGCGTGTCGCGCAACCGACGGGCTACGCCGTCCAGAGCTTCGGGGCTGAATACCTCGCCATCCGGAAACCCCGCGATCTCGCGCAAGCGCGCCGGGCGCACGGCATCGCTGCCCTCGAACTGGATCTCTCCGAACCGGACCAGAGGTCCCGGTGCAATCTGAACCTCGGAGGAGAGCTGGGCCTGCGGGTGGTTCGCCACAATCTCCTGACCGCCCACATCCGCTTTGGCGTGGCCTACCGCGCGCCAGCCGTCGATCGCCGCGCCAGCAGCGTCGCGGATCAGCTTCGATTCCGCGATTTCGCCACTGGTGTAGCCGTCGGGAAGGTCTGTGCCCTCGGCCAAAGGCCCGATTTGTGCACGCGAAAAGCGGTAGGGTCGTCCAGGCTCAACCGCAATAACGATGCTCTCGATTCGACCCAGACGCGTAAGCGGCGAAATCTCCGCCGCCTCCTGCCCGTTCACCCGGATGGAGACCACGCCGCCATAAAAGCCCTGAGAATACAGTGTGCCGACCAGACGCCCGTAATCCGCGCGCGCAGCGGCCAGAAGCTCGGCCGGATCCGCAACATCTTCGTTCGCGGCACTCTGCACGAGCGACGTGGCCTTGATGTCTTTCAGCAGGTCTTCGCTGCCTTCCACATCGTAAACCGGGCCGTCGAAAGCGAGTGCGGGAACAGCAAGGCTGGCAGCGATCACGAGAGGCGCGCCAGCGCGGGCAAGGTTTCGCAAGGATCATCCCCCAATGAAGTTGTATTCAACCTTAATGGGGGATCAGCCGCGCGGCTAGGGCGACCGGGACGGGAATTCGTCACACCCTGCGGAGATTTGCCGATCAGTCGGCAAAATCGGGGTTGTTCATGATCGCGCGGCCCTTCTGGCGGATCTCGGAATTGCTGGTGCGCCGCCGCCCGCCGCTCTCCACCAGCATCACTAGCGCGGCCGCCTGTGCTGTGGTGAGCGTGTTGAAATTCACCGGGATATCATAACGCTTTGAGATGCGCTCGACTTTCAGGACCATCTGACGGTTCGGCCCGGCATAAACCGGGGCGGCGATGCTAAGTGCGGTGACGAGCAGGACAGCGTATTTGATCATATCTTCTTTCCTTCGACGGCCCCCGCATCCGCACGCAGGTCGGCCAGATAGTGGTATCCGACGCCCGCTGCGATCAGCGCGATCACGGCGGCCTTCAGCGCGATTTCCAGAACCAGCCCCCCGGACAAAGCCAGCGCGATGACGCTGACCAGCGTCAGCAGGAGGGCCAGGGCCGCAAAGAACAGCGCTGCATAGGAGAAGATCTTGCGCACCGGATTGTTCCGGTCGGAGCGCCACTCGATGCGCAGGAAGAGCGGAGTAAACACCATGATCGCGGCGATGCTCCAGCTTTCGCGTCGAAACGAAGACCTTGTTTCCTCACGCAAAAGAGCTTCGATCCCTTCGAACAAAACCGAGACGAGGTTGCTGATCACGATGCAGAGAGCGAGGAAGGCGAGCCCGTAAATCAGCGCATCCCGCCCCGAGACAAAGGGCCGGGGGCGCGGGATCGGCGGCAGAAAAGGGGTGTCTGCAAAGGCGCTCAGCGCACCGTCCGCATCCTCATCCTGCCAGCCCGCGTCGAGGAGCGCGGTCCGGATCTCAACACGGCTGTGGCCCGCGATGAGCGCATCGCGGACGAATTGCACCAGCTCGGCGCGGGTTCCGCTCATGTCACGTGCTTGTGGCTGATCTCGTAGGCCGCTTGCTGTTCCGGGCTTGCCTCGGTCTGATACTGGTCCCGCCACTGCTCGTAGGGCATCCCATAAAAAATCTCGCGGGCCTCGTCCTTGGACATGTCGATGCCCTTGTCGTTGGCGGCTTCCTGATACCAGCGGCTCAGGCAGTTGCGGCAGAAGCTCGCCAGATTCATCAGGTCGATATTCTGCACATCTGTCCGCTGTTGCAGGTGGTCGCGCAGGCGGCGAAAGGCGGCGGCTTCGAGTTCGGTGCGGGTCGCGTCGTCCATGGGAGGCTCCTTTGCCAGTCAGATGTCAGAGACATGTGTCACCTGCGGCTTGGGTGCAAGATTTGACACATATTGCGCGGTAGTCGCGCGCCGGATGTTGCCAGTCGTCCCGGCTTGGCGCATAAGCCGTGCGACCGCTAACAGGAGACCTCCATGCGACGTCTGCGCAAGATCAAGATCGTGGCCACGCTCGGCCCCGCCTCCTCCGATTATGAGACCATCCGCAAGCTGTTTGAGGCCGGGGCCGACGTGTTCCGTCTGAACATGAGCCATGGCAGCCATGACGAGATTATAGAGCGTCATGCCATCATTCGACAGGTCGAAACCGATCTGGGCCGACCCATTGGTATTCTCGCGGACCTGCAGGGCCCAAAACTCCGCGTTGGCGTGTTTGCCAATGGCGAGGAAGAGCTGACCGAAGGGCAGGAATTCCGCCTCGATCTGGACGACGCAGAGGGTGACGCCACCCGCGTGCAACTGCCGCACAAAGAGATCTTCGACGCTTTGGAGCCGGGTGCCACGCTTCTGGTCAATGATGGTAAGATCCGCCTTCGGGTGAAGGAACACGGTACAGATTTTGCTATTTGCGAGGTGGTCGTCGGTGGTACGATCTCCAATCGCAAGGGCGTGAATGTCCCGGATGTGGAGCTGCCGCTGGCCGCGCTCAGTGAGAAGGACCGCAAGGATCTGGAGTTTGTCTCCGAGCTGGGGGTCGACTGGCTGGCACTGAGCTTCGTGCAGCGCCCGTCCGACGTCGAAGAAGCCCGCAAGCTCTGCAATGGTCGCGCGGCGGTGCTGTCGAAGATCGAAAAGCCCTCCGCGGTGAAGAATTTCGACGCCATCCTCGAAGCCTCTGACGGCATCATGGTCGCGCGTGGCGATCTCGGCGTGGAGCTGCCGGTGCAGAACGTGCCGCCGATCCAGAAGAGCCTCGTGCGCAAATGCCGCGCTGCTGCCAAGCCTGTGATCGTCGCGACCCAGATGCTCGAATCGATGATCGAGAGTCCGGTGCCGACCCGCGCCGAAGTCTCTGACGTGGCTAACGCCATCTATGAGGGCGCCGACGCGGTGATGCTGTCTGCCGAATCGGCAGCAGGCGATTATCCGGTCGAAGCGGTCACCACGATGAACAACGTGGCTGTCGAGGTGGAGAGCGATCCCACCTATCGCGTCATCATCAATGCCAGCCGTGGCGCGGAGAAGACCACCGTGGCCGACGGCATCGTGACCGCCGCCCGTGAGATCGCCGAGACGGCGGATATCGAGGCGATCTGCTGCTACACCCAGTCGGGCAAGACCGCTCTGCTGGTGTCGCGCGAGCGCCCAGCGGTGCCGATCATCGTACTGGCTTCGCTGGAGAAAACCGCGCGGCGCATGTGCCTGAGCTGGGGGACCCATTGTGTGCTGACCGGCAATCCGAGCCGGTTTAAGGACGCTGTGATCCATGCCGTTCGTGCGGCGCGGGGCGAAGGCTTTGCCGACGCAAAGGATCAGATCGTGGTGACCGCTGGCGTGCCCTTCGGGCAGACCGGCACCACAAACATCCTGCGGGTTGCCCCGTGTGAAGAGCGTCTGATCTCGGCCACTGATCCGGGTTGATCAGAGACGGGTGGGCCTCTATCCCGTGGTCTGTTGATTAGGTGAGGACCCGCTGTGATGCCGCTTATGCTTGCTCTGCTCCAGATCCCGTTGTCTCGCGATTACGGGATCGTGTTTGCGGCAATCATTCTGGCCATCGGCCTCATGTATCTGATCGGCGGTCTGGCGGCCGTCCGACTGTCCGCGTTCGGCCTGATCATGACCGTGCTCGGGATCGCTCTGGGCTACTGGACCCTGATGTCCTACCCGGCGAACTACACAATGGACGATCTGGTCTATGCCTTCGTTGTGGTGTTCGCGGATATCATCAAATGACGGGAATGGCGGTTGCGCCTGATCCCCGGCCGGTGTAAGGCCCGGCTTCGTCTGCGCGCTCCGGCCATGTGGCATGCCGAGGGTGCGCTGAACCATCCGAAGAAGGAGACGGAAATGCCCAAGATGAAGACCAAGTCGAGCGCCAAAAAGCGCTTCAAGGTCACCGCGACCGGTAAGGTCGTCGGCGGACAGGCCGGCAAGCGTCACGGCATGATCAAGCGGACCAACAAGTTCATCCGCGATGCCCGTGGAACCACCGTGCTGAGCGAGCCCGATCAGAAGCTCGCCAAGCGTTACATGCCCTACGCCGGCTAAGGAGACCGAACCATGTCGCGAGTTAAAGGCGGAACCACCACCCACGCCCGTCACAAGAAGGTCATCAAGGCTGCGAAAGGCTATTATGGCCGCCGCAAGAACACCTTCAAGACCGCTACGCAGGCCGTTGATAAGGCCAACCAGTACGCCACCCGTGACCGCAAGAACCGCAAGCGCAACTTCCGCGCGCTGTGGATCCAGCGGATCAACGCTGGTGTCCGGGCACATGACGAGAGCCTGACCTATTCCCGCTTCATTAACGGCCTGTCGAAGGCCGGCATCGAAGTGGACCGCAAGGTTCTGGCGGATCTGGCCATCCACGAGCCCGAGGCGTTCGCCGCGGTCGTCGATCAGGCCAAGAAAGCGCTGGCCGCCTGATCTGGCCGCCAGACTGTAATTTGAAAGGGTCGCCTGCAAGGTGGCCCTTTTTTGTGCTCTCAGGCCTCGCGGACTTTCAGCGGGACAGGCTGCTTTTCCCCATCCTGCAGGATCGCGAAATCAAGCCCACCATCCTCGCGCCGGGTCACATCGTAGCTCAGTCGGTCCGCAACGTCATTGTCTCGGGTGAAGGTCAGCACCTTGGGCGCAATCGTTTCAACGGCGCTGGCAGCGAGGTAATCCGATGCGCAGATAATGACCTGATCGCCCACCTGACAGGTCCGCGCCGCCGCGCCGTTCAAAATACAGCAACGTGACCCCCGCTCGCCGTAGATCACATAGGTTGAGATCCGCGCGCCCGAAGCCTTGTTCCAGATCTCGACGAATTCCAGCGGGAGAATCCCCGCCTCTTCGCAGTGATCGGGGTCGAGGGTGATCGAGCCGTGATAGTCCAGATCAGCCTCGGTGACATGGAGGCCATGCAGCTTTGCAGTGACGAATTTCTTCATGATCAGGGGTCCTGAGAGGGTCATGGGCGATGCGCCCTACTTATACGGCGCGGTGCAAAAGAAAACGCCCCGAAGCAAGGCGACGGGGCGTCATGTCGGTGCGGTCAGAGTAGATCAGCTATCCATCTTCAGCGCGTTGATAAACGCCTCCTGAGGGATCTCCACCTTGCCGAACTGGCGCATCTTCTTCTTACCGGCCTTCTGCTTGTCCAGCAGTTTGCGCTTTCGCGAGGCGTCGCCGCCGTAGCATTTCGCGGTCACGTCCTTGCGCATGGCTGAAAGCGTCTCGCGCGCGATGACCCGCCCGCCAATGGCTGCCTGAATCGGGATCTTGAACATGTGGCGCGGGATCAGCTCCTTGAGCTTCTCGCACATGGCGCGGCCCCGGCCCTCGGCCCGGTCTCGGTGAACCAGCATCGACAGCGCGTCCACTGGCTCGTCATTCACCAGGATCTGCATCTTCACGAGGTGATCCTCGCGGTAGCCGATCATCTGGTAATCGAAGCTCGCATAGCCCTTCGTCACCGATTTCAGCCGGTCGTAAAAGTCGAATACGACCTCGTTCAGCGGCAGGTCATAGACCACCATCGCGCGGCTTCCCGCATAGGTCAGGTCCATCTGGATCCCGCGCCGCTCCTGACACAGCTTCAGCACATCACCCAGATAGTCGTCCGGCACGAGGATCGTCGCTTTGATCCGAGGCTCCTCGATATGGTCGATATGGGTCGGGTCGGGCATGTCGGCGGGGTTGTGCAGATCCACCCGCGTGCCGTCGCGCATATAGACATGATAAATCACCGACGGGGCCGTGGTGATCAGGTCGATATCGTATTCGCGCTCCAGCCGGTCGCGGATCACCTCCAGATGCAACAGCCCGAGGAAGCCGCACCGGAACCCGAATCCCAGCGCCGCCGAGGTCTCCATCTCGGAGGTAAAGGACGCGTCATTCAGCGCCAGCTTTTCGATGGCGTCGCGCATGTCTTCAAAGTCGTTCGTATCCACCGGGAACAGTCCACAGAACACCACCGGGATCGAGGGCTTGAAGCCCGGCAGCGCCTCGGTCGCGCCGTTCTTCTCCAGCGTAATCGTGTCACCGACGCGGGTGTCGCGCACCTGCTTGATCGACGCGGTGAGAAATCCGATCTCGCCCGGTCCCAGCTCGTCCACGTCCTGCATGGCGGGGCGATAGATCCCGACGCGGTCCACCGGATAGGTGCCGCCGGTGCCCATCATACGTATACGCTGGCCCTTTTTCAGGACGCCGTCGATGATCCGCACGATCACCACCACGCCCAGATAGCTGTCGTATTTACTGTCGACCAGCAGCGCCTTCAGCGGTTTATCCCGATCCCCGACCGTGGGCGCGGGCAGGCGCTGGACGATGGCTTCCAGCACTTCGGGAATGCCCAGCCCGGTCTTGGCTGAGATCTCCACCGCGTCATGGGCCTCGATGCCGATGACATCCTCGATCTGTTCGCGCACCCGGTCGGGCTCGGCGGCGGGCAGGTCGACCTTGTTCAGGACCGGCACGATCTCGTGATCGGCCTCCATGGCGGTGTAGACATTGGCCAGCGTCTGCGCCTCGACGCCCTGGCTGGCATCGACCACCAGCAAGGACCCCTCAACGGCCTTCATCGACCGCGACACCTCATATGCAAAGTCCACGTGACCCGGCGTGTCGATCAGGTTCAGGACATAGGTGATCCCGTCCTTGGCCGGATATTCGATGCGCACCGTGTTGGCCTTGATGGTGATCCCGCGCTCGCGTTCGATATCCATCGCATCGAGGAGCTGTTCCTTCATGTCCCGCTCAGCCACCGTCCCGGTGAGCTGGATCAGCCGGTCAGCGAGCGTGGATTTCCCGTGGTCGATATGGGCCACGATGGAGAAATTGCGGATGTGAGCAAGGTCGGTCATAGCCCGCATATGCGGCGCTTTGGGGCGTTTGTCGAGAGGTCAGTAGACAGGGCGACAGAAGGTCTTAGGGTGGAGGGAAGGGCAGGGGCGAGCGGTGGGATGGATCTGGACGAGTATGAGGAGTGGCTGAAGGGGCAGGAGCGTGATGTTATAGTCGCGATGGCGGCTCGGGATGCGCTGCGGGTGGCGCCTGTTTTGATTCGTGATGCACCCGAGGCGCCATGGCCTACAACCTATGGCCAGCTTGTGCTGCACTCCTACAGGTGCATTCTCGTGTCGGGAGTTTCTACCGCACACTCAACCGCCGATATAATTGAGGCTGCTGGCGCCGCCCTCGCCGCCGTGAGTAGTTACGCAACCGGCGGTTTCCCTTTGTCAGTGGCTCGGTTAGCCTCCGCTGCCGCGCATTCCTCGGACAAAGCGGTTGATCACGCCCGGGTCGGTGCTGCTGATGCAATATTTACCTTCAATAACGCTCACATCGTAATTGAGGCGGCCCATGACGCAGACATCAGCCTGCTGAAAAAAAGATGTTACAGATTTGTTCGGCATACCCACATGGCCAGACGCGAAGGCGCCAGAGCACGCCGCGTCGGATGCCATCTCTGATCTTGCGCAGTCCGACCCGATCTGGTCCTTCTGGGCCCGCTGGTATGACGGCTTCCTGCGCGGTGAGCCGCTCGACTGGGAGCTGCAAAAGCAAATCGCCCTCATCCCCGACAATGACTGGGCCAAAGGCCCGGCCCACATCGCAAGGCTGATCGAAAAAATCGAAGCAAAGGCTCGGCCAGTCGCTGTTCCCGACCTGCCGGCGGAGATGATCCGAACTCATGTCCAGAACCTTCTGGCGTCGCCGGAATTTTCAGCGCGGACCTCTGAACTGGCCGCCGATACGGTCAAGGCGCAACTTGATCTCCTGCGCAATGAAACCGGCTGGAACCAACTGCCGGAGGAGCTTCGCCATCTCGAAGCGGTTACCCACCATTTCCGCAATCTGGCGACCCATCTGCGCGCGCAGGAAGATGAGGCGGCAAAGATTGAGGCGCTGACCAAAGAGATCAAAGCGCTGAATGCCCGGATTGCGCTGCTGGAACGGGACCTCGCAGCCAAACCGCGTGGCTTTTTCAGCGCAAATACGTCTCAGAAGGTGATCGAAGCCGCAGCCATCTGCGCAATCATTCAGCCATTTTCACCTTTGATCGCTCAGGGGTTCCATTTCCTCAGTGGCGCATTTCCGACCGACGCTTTGATGCAAGCGTTCGATGGCTGGATCGATCCGGGACGACCGGCAGAGCCTTTTGCCCCTGACCTGCCAGAGGTGACTGACGTTTGAGGGATATGGACCCGCCCAAACCCTTCACCCGTCCATAAAATCCAAATCCCGTCCTCACACCTCGCTCTGCCGAAAGCATGTTTCGAGGTGGTCGTTCACCAAGCCACAGGCCTGCATCCATGCGTAGACGATGGTCGGGCCGCAGAATTTGAAGCCTCGCTTCTTAAGATCCTTTGACAGCGCCACAGAGATCTCCGTTTGCGCCGGGACGCCGGCCATCGTGGCGGGGCGGTTCACCAGAGGTGTGCCATCGACGTAGGACCAGCAGAACTCCGCGAAATCCTGTCTCTCTGACAGGTCCAGAAACGCCCGCGAATTGCCGATGGTGGCTTCGATCTTGCCCCTGTGGCGGATGATGCCGGGGTTTTGCACCAGCCGCGCCACCTCCGTCTCGCCCCAGCTTGCGATCACTTCGGGGTCAAAGCCCTCGAACGCCTCGCGGAAACTCTCGCGCTTGCGCAGGATGGTGATCCAGGACAGCCCGGCCTGAAACCCGTCAAGGATCAGCTTTTCCCACAGCGCCCTCGGGTCATACTCCGGCACGCCCCATTCGGTGTCGTGATAGGTGACATAGAGCGGGTCCTCGCCGCACCACGGGCATCGCGTCTGGGTCATGGTCTCTGCTCCTCGGCAATACTTGCTATGTTCTCTAGGTCAGACCTATGCGCCATATGCATATCCGCCAGCGGTCTTCGTCATGCACGCTACTGCGCACAACCGTTGGCTTACAGTGGTAATTTGGTTAAGGTGCGCGCGGAACGAGGGGGGACGGATCGGCTGTCGCCCCGCACGATCGAGGAAATACTGCATGACAAATGTCGTGATCGCTTCGGCAGCCCGGACGGCTGTCGGTTCTTTCGGAGGCACTCTGGCGGACACCCCGGCCCATGATCTGGGCGCAAAGGTGCTCGAAGAAATCTGCGCCCGCGCCGGTGTGGATAAGGCCGATGTGAGCGAGACGATCCTCGGTCAGGTTCTGACCGCCGGTCAGGGCCAGAACCCGGCCCGCCAAGCCCATGTAAATGCTGGCCTTCCCATCGAGAGCGCCGCCTGGAGCATCAACCAGGTCTGTGGCTCCGGCCTGCGCGCCGTGGCGCTGGGCGCTCAGCACATCCGTCTGGGCGATGCGAAGATCGTCGCCGCAGGTGGTCAGGAAAACATGTCCATGAGCCCCCACGTGGCGAACCTGCGCAAGGGCCACAAGATGGGTGACATGAAATTCATCGACTCGATGATTCGTGACGGTCTGTGGGACGCCTTTAACGGGTATCACATGGGGCAGACTGCCGAGAACGTGGCCGAGCAGTGGCAGATCAGCCGCGAGCAGCAGGACGAGTTCGCCGCCGCCTCCCAGAACAAGGCCGAAGCCGCTCAGAAGGCGGGCAAGTTCGCCGATGAGATCGTGCCCTTCACGATCAAGACCCGCAAAGGTGACATCGTTTTCGATCAGGATGAGTACATCCGTCACGGCGCCTCTGTCGAAGGCATGGCCAAGCTGCGCCCCGCCTTCACCAAGGACGGCTCGGTGACCGCTGGCAACGCCTCAGGTCTCAATGACGGCGCTGCCGCCGTACTGCTGATGTCCGCCGAGGATGCCGAAGCCCGCGGGATCACCCCGCTGGCCCGCATCGCCTCCTATGCCACGGTGGGTCTCGACCCGTCGATCATGGGCACCGGCCCCATCGGGGCCTCTCGCAAGGCACTGGAGATCGCGGGCTGGAAGCCCGAGGATCTGGACCTCGTTGAAGCCAATGAAGCCTTCGCCGCGCAGGCCTGCGCCGTGAACAAGGACATGGGCTGGGATCCGGCCGTGGTGAACGTCAACGGTGGTGCCATCGCCATCGGTCACCCGATCGGTGCCTCGGGCTGCCGGATCCTGAACACGCTGCTGTTCGAGATGAAGCGCCGCGACGCCAAGAAGGGTCTCGCCACGCTTTGCATCGGCGGTGGCATGGGTGTCGCCATGTGTCTTGAGCGTCCCTGATCTGACCTTGCCGCCTCGCCATGAGGGCGGGGCGGCCCCACTGACTTTCTGACATTCTGGAGAAAAACATGGCTCGAGTAGCACTTGTGACCGGCGGCAGCCGCGGCATCGGCGAAGCGATTTCCAAGGCCCTGAAGGCCGCTGGTTATGAGGTCGCCGCGACCTATGCCGGCAATGACGAGAAGGCCGCGGCCTTCACCGCCGAGACCGGCATCAAGACCTACAAGTGGAACGTTGCCGATTACGAGGCCTCCAAAGAGGGTCTGGCCAAGGTCGAGGCCGATCTCGGCCCCATCGATATCGTTGTCGCCAATGCGGGCATCACCCGTGACGCGCCGTTCCACCGCATGACCCCGGAGCAGTGGTCCGAGGTGATCGACACCAACCTGACCGGCGTATTCAACACCGTACATCCGCTCTGGAACGGCATGCGTGAGCGTGGCTTTGGCCGCGTCGTGGTGATCTCCTCGGTGAACGGCCAGAAAGGCCAGTTCGGCCAGGTGAACTACGCCGCCACCAAGGCGGGCGATCTGGGCATCGTCAAGTCGCTGGCGCAGGAAGGCGCGGCCAAGGGCATCACCGCCAACGCCATCTGCCCCGGCTACATCGCCACCGAGATGGTCATGGCCGTCCCGGAAAAGGTGCGTGAGAAGATCATCGCCGGCATCCCCGCAGGCCGTCTGGGCGAGCCCGAAGAGATTGCGCGCTGCGTGACCTTCCTCGTGTCCGACGATGCGGGCTTTATCAACGGCTCGACCATTTCCGCCAACGGCGCGCAGTTCTTCTCGTAAGGACGCGCTACTGAGACAGGAAAGGCCGGTGCGATCTGCACCGGCCTTTTTATCTGGGTAACCGATCCGGCGCGAAATATCGCCGGGGATGTCGTGTTAGTGAGTGAGACGCTCGATCTCTTCCTTGATACGCAGCTTCTCGCGCTTCATCTGCTGAATCTCGAAATCGCTGGTGGCCGGGCTCCGCTGAGCCTCTTCCACCCTGCTCGAGAGGGCCTGGTGCTTTTTCCGCAGTTCTTCGACATGCGCGCTCACAGACATGTGTCACCTCCTATGTTTCGATACCTTCGAAGGTAGGCACAAATTTCCCGGCTGTCATCTCTTGTATCTCTATTCTTTCGTACAAGACGTAATATCTGCCCGAAAATTAATCGAGTGCCGCCCCATTGCGCAGCACCGCTTCGATATTCGGGGCGAAGTCGGGTGCATTGGCGCTGTGGGATTTGCCCCGATGCAGCAGGATCGGAGCGGCGATCCGGGCTGGGCTACGTCCTGATTTCACTCCCTCGACCAAAACCAGCGTGGCATCGCGTCCAGCCCGGGGGGCGATAGGCCGAATCACCAGTGAGCCGAGCGTGTCTGCCATCGCGCCGACGAGGTCGGGCAGGCGGTCGGCTTTCTGGATCACCGTCATTGTTCCTCGTGGCTCCAGCCGCCGCGCTCCTGCTGCCACCCAATCAGCAAGCGGCAGCGCCTCACCCAGCGCCGTTTCGCGCCGGGTTTCGGGCGACGCGGTGCCACGGCCACGGTCGTAATACGGGGGGTTGGCAATGATCCGGTCGAACCGTTGCTGGCGGAGGGTGGCCGGCATGGTACCGATATCGCCGGTGACAATCTCCGCCTCCAGCCCATTGCGCTCGGCATTGCGGCGCGCCAGTTCGGCCATATCGGGTTGTAGCTCCAGCCCGGTGAGGCTCAGACCCGACACCCGCCGCCCCAGACACAGGAGCGCGGTACCGACCCCGCAGCCCATATCAAGTACGCTCTGCCCAACCTCTGCCCGGATGCTCGCGGCCAGCAGCACTGCGTCGAGGCCTGCGCGGTAGCCGCGTCGCGGCTGCCAGAGGGTCAGGAGGCCACCTAGAAAGGCGTCCTCGGTCAGCTCAGTGTCCGGTATCGACATCGTTGTCCCGCAGGATCGCGGCGGCCCGAAAGTGGTCCCGCTGCGCCACCATCAGGCGGCGCGGCAAAATGCCGATGGAGCCTTCGAGCACGCTTGTATGGACGTCGAGTTCGAACACCTCTATCCCCTCGCCCGACAGGAGTGCCTTGGCAAAGGCGATGGCCGTGGGATCGGTGGTGCGCATGAGTTCTTTCATGGCACCGACCTAGCCGGTCAGGGCGACAGGGGAAAGAGGCAGGAATGACCGCGACGACCAAACCGCATGAGATGCTGGCGGAGATGCTGAGCGCAAAGCTGGAGGCGGTGGATGCCTTGATCCGCGAGCGGATGGCCTCGGAGAACGCGCCGCGCATCCCCGAAGTGACCGCCCACCTCGTCGGTGCGGGTGGCAAGCGCATCCGGCCGATGCTGACTCTCGCGAGTGCGCGGCTCATGGGGTACGAGGGCCCTCATGACGAAAAGCTGGCCGCGACGGTGGAGTTTATCCACACCGCGACCCTGCTCCACGATGATGTGGTGGACGAGTCAAAACAGCGCCGCGGACGACCCACGGCGAACCTCTTGTGGGACAATAAATCCAGCGTGCTGGTCGGCGATTACCTCTTTGCGAGGTCGTTCCAGCTGATGGTGGAGACCGACTCGCTGCGCGTGTTGTCGATCCTGTCCAATGCGGCGGCGACGATTGCCGAAGGTGAGGTGCTCCAACTTTCGGCCATGTCGGATCTGGCGACCAGTGAGGACACCTATGTCAAGATCGTGCGCGGCAAGACGGCGGCGCTGTTCTCTGCGGCCACAGAGGTCGGCGGGGTCATCGCAGGCGCTACGGAGGCCGAGGTGCAGGCGCTGTGGACGTATGGGGACGCGCTTGGGATCGCGTTCCAGATGGCCGACGACGTGATCGACTGGATGGAAGGCACGGGCAAAGGTTATGGCGACGACTTCCGCGAGTGCAAGCTGACCCTGCCGATGATCCGGGCGATTGCGGGTTCGCCGGAGGAATGGGGCTTTTGGGCGCGCACCATCGGCAAGGGCCAGCAGCAAGAGGGTGATCTGGAGCATGTGGCCGCGTTACTCGCTCAAACCGGGGCGCTGGACAGCACCCGACAAACAGCGCTGGACTGGGCTGGCAAGGCGCGGGCCGCCTTGCGGGACCTGCCCGAAGACCCCATCCGCGAGGTCCTGCACGATCTGGCCGACTATGTGGTGGCGAGGCTGAAGTAGGTCAGAGCACCGGCGCGGCGGCGGTCCACCAGTCCGGGTGCGCCGCGCTGATCTTGTTTGCAGCGGCTTCGGCTGCAGCGTCTGAGGCATAGAGGCCGAAGCAGGTCGCGCCGGAGCCCGACATCCGCGCGAGAAAGCAGCCTTCCGTCGCAGTCAATGCGTCGAGGGCTTCGGAAATGACCGGAGCGATCTGTGTCGCCGGAGCTTGCAGATCGTTGCGCTGGGTTCCGAGCCACGCCGCGAACTCTGCGGCATCGCGACCTTCTGGGATGGTGCCCAGAGGTCGGTTGTCCCGTCTCTCAAGCGCACGGAACACAGCGGGGGTCGGCACAGCTTCTCCGGAGTTCAAAAGACAGAGCCAAAGCGGGGGCAAGGCAGGGAGGGGCGAGAGCGTTTCCCCAATCCCCGACATGCGACAGGGCTGGCCGTGGAGGCACACGGGTACATCCGCACCAAGGGATAGCACGGCCTCAGGCGTGGGCAGGGGTCGCCCGTCCATGTGATGCAGCGCCCGTAGCGTGGCCGCCGCATCCGCGGACCCGCCGCCGATGCCAGAGGCGACCGGCAGGCGTTTGTCGAGCGTCAACGCAGCGGGCGGACCGTCTGTCAGGCGTGCGGCGCGCAGAACCAGATTGTCGGGCGCGGCTGCGAGGTCCCCGCCAAACGGGCCGATGATCTCCAGCGACCACTCACCCGCCGGTCGTGCATCTATCCGGTCACCCACCCCTGCAAAGACCACCAGCGAATCGAGCAGGTGATAGCCATCATCCCGACGGCCCGTGACGTGGAGGGCGAGATTGACCTTGGCCGGCGCGAACCCCGCGTCAGCCGCCATTCGCGGCCTCGGGCGCATCGGCGGCTTCTTCTTCAAGCACAGCGTCGAGACCGATCTCAAGCTTGCGGCGGATCCGGTCCGGATCCACGTCGCCGTTCTGGTCGTTCTCAATGAAGCTCAGCGCACGGTGCCACTGGAATTCGGCCTCCAGCTTACGGCCCACAGACCAGAGGACGTCGCCCAGATGGTCATTGACCACCGGGTCCACCGGCATCAGCGCGGCGGCCCGCTCCATCGGTTCGACGGCCTCTTCATATCGGCCCAGCCGGTAGAGGCCCCATGCAAGGCTGTCCACGATATAGCCGGCATCGGGGGAGGCTTTCACGGCCTGCTCGATCAGGTCGAGCGCCTCGTCCAGCCGCTCACGCCGCTCGATCAGGGAGTAGCCGAGATAATTCAGCACCTGCGGCTGGCCCGGGTTCAGCTCCAGAGCCTTTTGGAAGTCGACCTCGGTACCTTCCCAGTTGCCCTGACGCTCGCGGGCAATCCCACGGGCGAAATAGACCACCCACTGGCCGCGTTCGTCGCGGTCGAACAAGGCGATGGCCTTGTCATAAGACGCTTCGGCCTCAGTGAATTTGCCATCCTCGCGCAACATATCGCCCAGAGTGATGTGGACCAGCGGCGATTTTGGCGTGGTCTTGGCCAGCGCCCGCAGCGCCTCTGTCGCAGCTTCGCGCTGGCCGCTCTCACTCAGGGCATCCGCCCGGCCGATCTGGGCGGTGGTGTGCGCGGGGTCGTCGGTGCCGACGCTGTCATAGGCCGCGATCGCCAGATCGAACTGCTCCATCTCCTCAAACAGCACGGCAGACATGAGTTTCGCATCGGTCAGGTCGGGGCGCAGATGCTCAGCCAGCCGGGAATAGAGGACAGCGTAGCTGGGCGCGGTCTGGGTTATGACGGCGTTGGCCACGTCCAGCGAGACCTCGGCCACACCGGCGCGGGCATCGGGGATAATGGTGAAGGGCAGGGGGCCGTCTGCCAGCGCGGCTTCGGCGGCGCCCAGCGTGTCGTCGAGATTGTTGCCGGTCTCGGCGCGCAGCATCTCGCGGGCCTCGTCACTGCGGTCCAGCTGCGACAGGATCTGGGCACGGGCCAGGAGACCACGCCGTGTCAGCGTCATCTCGGGCGTATCCGCGAACACGCCTTCCGCTTCCTCGAACCGGCCCAGAGCGGCGAGGGCCAGCGCTTTGTAATAGATGCCAAAAGCCGCGGAGGCGTCCTGTTCTTCCGAAAGAGCGTCAAAGGCGGCAATCGCGGCGTCCCCGTCCCCGGTCCCGACGAGCGCCCAGCCCCGTACCAGTGTGTCAAAGAGCGGCCCGACGCTTAGCCCGTCCTCCATCGCGGCCAGCAACTCTTCCCATGTACCCAAGGTTACATGGTCCGAGAGCCGCGCCAGATTGGCGACCTGTGACGTGGCGCCGAGGCTGTCCACCTTGCGCCCGACTTCAACAGCCCGGTCCATCTGACCCAGAGTGATATAGGCGCCGGTCAGGGCCTCAAGCACCTGCAGGTTGGTCGGGTCGGCGGCCATGGCCCGGGCGAGGTAATCGGCTGAAGATGCAAAAGAATCATCAATCTGCGCCTGCCTTCCGGCCAGATAGGGTCCAGCAACCTGAGCCTCTGCAGCCTGCATCCCGAGGGTGAGGGCGAGGGTGGCGGCGAGGGTCCGAAACATGAGCGCGTCCTTTGAAATAGCGTTGCCCGGAAGCTAGCGCTCCCGGGCAGTCACGGCAATCGGTGGGGGCACGGTTTGTGCCCCCGGCTGATCACATATTCGGGTAATTCGGTCCATCGCCGCCCTGCGGTGTGGTCCAGGTGATGTTCTGGCTGGGGTCCTTGATGTCGCAGGTCTTGCAATGAACGCAGTTCTGGAAGTTCACCACGAAGCGGTCGGCCCCCGTCGTTTCATCCTTGACGAACTCGTAGACGCCCGCCGGGCAATAGCGCTGGGACGGGCCGTCGTATTTGGCGAGGTTCACGGAAACGGGGATGTCCGGGTCGGTGAGCCGCAGATGCGCGGGCTGGCTTTCCTCGTGGTTCGTCGCGGCAAAGGACACGTTGGTCAGCCGGTCAAAGCTGATCTTGCCGTCGGGCTTCGGGTACTCGATGACCTTATGCTTATCCGCCGGCTCCGTGGCCTCGGCATCGGACTTGCCGTGCTTCAGCGTGCCAAAGAGCGAGAAACCTGCCGTGTTGGTCCACATATCCAGCCCGCCCAGCGCCAGCGACGCGGTGAGGCCCCACTTGGACCACATGGGTTTGACGTTGCGGACGGGCTTCAGATCCTTACCGATTGCGCCCTCGCGAACCTCGGTTTCGTAGGCGGTCAGCTCGTCGCCCGCACGGCCAGCCTCGATCGCCTCATGGGCAGCTTCGGCGGCGGCTTTGCCCGAAAGCATGGCGTTGTGGTTGCCCTTGATCCGCGGCACGTTCAGCATACCCGCGGAGCAGCCCAGCAGCGCTCCGCCCGGGAAGGTGAGCTTGGGCATGGACTGCCAGCCGCCCTCGCTGATCGCCCGCGCGCCATAGGCCACGCGCTTGCCGCCCTCCAGAAGCTCCTTGACCATCGGGTGGTGCTTGAATTGCTGGAACGCCAGATATGGGTTCACATGGGGATTCTTGTAGCCCAAATGCACCACGAAGCCAACGTAAACCTGATTGTTTTCAAGGTGGTAGATAAAGCCACCGCCGCCCGCGCTTGAACCCAGCGGCCAGCCCATGGTGTGGGTGACAGAGCCTTGCTTGTGTTTGGCCGGATCGATCTCCCAAAGCTCTTTCATCCCGAGGCCGTATTTTTGCACATCGCTGTCAGCGTCGAGGCTGAATTTCGCGATGACTTCTTTCGACAGAGAGCCCCGCACGCCCTCGCTCAGGAACACATATTTGCCGTGCAGCTCCATGCCCGGCTCGTAGCTGGGGCCGGGGGTGCCGTCGGGGTTCTTGCCGAACTCGCCCGCGACCACGCCCTTAATCCGGCCATCCTCGCCATAGACCAGCTCGGACGCGGCCATGCCGGGGAAGATCTCGACGCCCAGCTCTTCGGCATATTCGGCCATCCAGCGGCAGACATTGCCCATGGAGACGATATAGGTGCCGTGGTTGCTCATCAGCGGCGGCATCGCCCAGGTAGGGATCGACATTTTGCCGCTCTCGCCGAGGAAGTAGAACTTATCGCTCTTGACCGGAGTGTTGAGAGGCGCGGCCTTGTCCTTCCAATCCGGAACCAGCGCGTCCAGTCCCCGCGTGTCGAGCACCGCGCCCGACAGGATGTGCGCACCGACTTCGGAGCCTTTCTCCAGCACCACGACCTCGCGTTCCGGGTTCAGCTGCTTCAGCCGGATCGCAGCCGACAGCCCCGAAGGCCCTGCACCGACGATGACAACATCGTATTCCATCGCTTCGCGGGTAAATTCGGTCATGAAACTGTTCCTCGGTTCTGGTCGTGTTGGCGCATTGTGACAGGCTTAGCCACTCGGCGTGGCGAGGGTCAATCTGGACACTGCGTTAATCAGCCTGACAACGCGGGCTGCGGGGCATCCGTTCCGCTCCCGCATTTCCGCCGGAACGTCACGAGATCGCTTTACCCGCGTCACGCCCTAAGTATATCCTTGCGGCGAATGACCACACTGCCCGGCGCGTCTTCGAGGCGCGCCGGGCCTATTTTGCAGGGAAGCCATGGAAAAGATACCGCTGACCCAGGCCGGCCAGATCGCTCTGAACGACGAACTGAAGCGGCTGAAATCCAAGGACCGGCCCGAGATCATTCAGGCCATCGCCGAGGCGCGCGAGCACGGCGACCTGAGCGAAAACGCTGAATACCACTCGGCCAAGGAAAAGCAGTCCTTCATCGAGGGCCGGATCAAGGAAATCGAGGGCATCCTTTCCCGCGCTGACGTGATCGACACGTCGAAGCTTTCCGGTGCGATCAAGTTCGGCGCTGTTGTGCGGATCGTGGACGAGGACACGGATGAGGAAAAGGAGTACCAGATCGTCGGCGAGCCCGAGGCGGATCTGGAGAATGGCAAGCTGAACCTGAAATCACCCCTCGCCCGGGCGCTGATCGGCAAGGACGAGGGCGACTCGATCGAGGTGCGCACTCCCGGTGGCGGCAAGTCCTACGAGATCCTCTCCGTTTCCTATTCCTGAGGGGGATGTGGCGTGAAGGGCGTTCGGCAGCTCGATCAGCGCACCCGCCTGCTGGCGGCGGCATGGGGCGGAACGGTGCTGTGGCTCCTTTTGTCCCTGTGGGCGATCTTCGGAGGGGCGGCGAGCAGCGTTGTTGTGCTGGTCGCTGTGATTCTGCCCGTCGCGCTGATCTGGCTTGTCTGGTCAGGTCTCCAACGGATCGGGCAGCTCGAAGCCCGGCTGGCCGCCACCGGGGCCGCAGCGCCGCCGGATCTGACCGGAGTGCACGCCCGGATCGATGATCTGACCGAGAGTCAGAGCGCGCTCGCGGCGGCTTTAGCGCGGATGGGCGACGAGATTGCGCAGTATGAACGGCAGTCAGAGCCCCCCGTGTCTGCACCTATAGCGGCGCGCGAACCGGAACCCGCCTCCCCGCCTGCACGGCCAGACCCGACCCCGACGCCCGTTCCTGCCCAACCGGCGGCTCCCGCTCCCGAGGATCCACCGGAGAGCCGCTCTCTGCCGCCCGAGACACTGATCACGGCGCTGCAATTTCCGCTGGATGCCAGTGACCGCGCGGGCTTTGCCGCGTTGCGTCGCGCGATGGGGGATGTGCAGGCCCGGCGCATGGTGACTTCGGCGCAGGACATGCTGACGCTGCTCAGCGCCGAGGGGCTCTATATGGATGATTTCGATCCGCCCGCCGTGGGCGCCGCGCTCTGGCGGCGCTTCGTTCAGGGCGAGCGGGGCGGGGAGCTCCTCTTGCTGGGCGAGATCGCCACCGGGGAGCAGGTCGAGAAGGTCGCCACGCGGATCAATCTCGACATGATCTTCCGCGACACGGCCCAGCATTTTGTGCGCAATTTCGATACGGAACTGGTGCGGCTCGAAGCGGATCTGGACGACCGCCTGCTGGCCGATCTGGGCGATACGCGGACGGGGCGGGCTTTCCGGCTCGTCGGGCAAGCGATGGCGCTCTTTGACTGAGCGCCACCGGATGGTTTAGCCCAGCGCCCGCCAGCCGATATCGCGGCGGTAGAATCCGTCCGCCCAATCGATTTGCTCAGCCATCGCGTAGCAGCGGTCCCGGGCCTCTTGCAGGTCTTCGCCGCGCGCTGTCACCGCCAGCACCCGCCCGCCAGCGGCCACGATATCGTCGCCTTGCGTCTTCGTTCCGGCATGGAATACGGCCTGCGACGAGGTTGCCGCGAGCGCGTCGAGACCCTGGATCACGGTGCCTTTCTCGTAGCTGCCCGGATACCCTTTGGCGGCCAGAACCACAGTCATGGCGTGGTCATTGGCCCAGTTCACCCGCATCTCGCTCAGCCGTCCTTCGGCGCAGGCCTGCATCAGATCGAGCGCCTGCGCGCCCAGCCGCAGCATCAGGCACTGGCATTCGGGGTCGCCGAATCGGGCGTTGAACTCCACGAGGCTCGGCGCGCCGTCCTCGATCATCAGACCCACGTAGAGTACACCGGAATAGGGCGTTCCGCGCCGGGTGAGCTCGGCCACACAGGGCCGCACGATCTCGTCCATGGCACGCTGACAGACCGCGTCTGTCATGATCGGGGCGGGAGAGTAAGCGCCCATACCGCCGGTATTGGGACCCGCGTCGCCGTCATAGGCGCGCTTATGGTCCTGAGCGGTGCCGATAGGCAGCACGTCTTCGCCGGAGACCAGCACAAAGAAGGACGCCTCTTCGCCGCGCAGCATTTCTTCGATGACGACCTCAGCACTGGCGTCACCGAACTGCCCGCCGAAGATATCGTCGATTGCAGCTTCGGCGGTGGCGCGATCGTCGGCCACGACCACGCCCTTGCCCGCTGCGAGACCGTCGGCCTTGACCACGATGGGCGCGCCTTCGCGGCGGACATAGTCGCGGGCCGCGGCTGCGTCAGTGAAACGAGCGTAGCGGGCGGTGGGGGCGTTTACTGCGTCACAAAGCTGCTTGGTGAACGCTTTGGAGGCCTCGACCATGGCCGCCGCCTTGTCAGGGCCAAAGACCAGCACCCCGCCCGCGCGGAGCACATCTGCCACCCCGGCGGCCAGCGGAGCCTCGGGGCCAATGATCACGAAGTCGATGGCATTTTCGCCAGCAAATTCCAACACTGCCGCGCCATCCTCGATATCGAGGGTCGCGGTCTCGGCAATCCGGGCGATCCCGGCATTGCCCGGCGCGACGATCAGCCGGTCGCATTTGGGATTTTGCAGCACGGCCCAGGCCAGAGCGTGTTCCCGTCCGCCGCCACCAAGGATGAGGATGTTCATGGGGTCTGCCTCCGTAAGTTGCCTCAGGGAATAGGCCGGTGCGCTCCGGATGTGAAGCGCCCCCTTCCGCCCGGCGGGTGCCGGGATTAGGGTGGCGGCATGGATATCTTCGACGACGAACCCGGCGCGCCCGGAGACAACGCCCATGAATACACCGTGTCGGAGATATCCGGCGCGGTGAAGCGCACGCTCGAAGGCAGTTTCGGCCGGGTGAAGGTGCGCGGCGAGGTGGGCCGGGTCTTTGTGGCGCGGTCTGGGCATCTTTATTTCGACATCAAGGACGACCGCAGCGTACTCGCCTCCGTCGCGTGGAAGGGGCAGGTGGCGCGCCTGACCCAGCCGCCCGAAGAGGGAATGGAGGTCGTGGCTTTTGGCAAGTTGACGACCTTTGGATCGCAGTCGAAATATCAGCTCAACGTCGACGATGTGCAGCCCGCCGGGGTCGGCGCGCTCATGGCGATGTTGGAGAAGCGCAAGAAGCAGTTGGAGGCCGAGGGGCTGTTCGCGCCGGAGCGTAAACGCCCGCTGCCCTATCTGCCCGAGGTGATCGGCGTGGTGACGTCACCCTCGGGCGCCGTGATCCGCGATATTCTGCACCGGCTCCGGGACCGCTTCCCGCGCAAGGTGCTGGTCTGGCCCGTTGCGGTGCAGGGCCGCGATTGCGCGCCGCAGGTCGCAGCGGCGATCCGGGGCTTTAACGCGCTGGCACCCGGTGGTTCAATACCCCGGCCAGACCTGCTGATCGTTGCGCGCGGGGGCGGATCCATCGAGGATCTGTGGGGGTTCAACGAAGAAATCGTGGCTCGCGCGGCGGCTGAGAGCGAAATCCCCCTGATTTCTGCTGTCGGGCACGAAACGGATACGACGCTGATCGACTACGTCTCCGACCGCCGCGCGCCGACCCCCACGGCGGCGGCCGAACTGGCGGTGCCGGTCCGGCTGGAACTGATGGCGACGCTGGATGCGCAGAGCGCGCGGCTGTCGGGGGCGCTGGGGCGGTCAGTGGCGCAGCGGCGACAGCGATTGCAGGATCTGAGCCGCGTCTTGCCCAGCCCCGCGTCCCTGACCCAAAGCGCGCGGCAGCGCCTGGATGTGGTCGAAGCGCGATTCGATCAGGCTTTGCAAAGCGGGCTGATGGTGCGGCGGTCGCATCTGGCGCAGCTCTCCGCCGCCTTGCGTCCGGGGCTCTTGCGGGACCGACTGGCCCGGCGGCAAGACGCGGCTGCCGCGCTGAGCGATCGGCTGGCCCCGGCGCTGCGGCGCGGATTGCGTGACCGGCAGAAATCGTTCGATGCTGTCGCGCGGCGGCTCACCCCGCGGACCGTTACACGGAACGCTCAGCGCGGTGCGCAGGATCTGGCGCGGCTGTCGGAGCGGCTTGACCGGGTCATGGCCACGCGGCTGGAGCGCACACGGCAACGTCTCACTGCGCTGGAACGCCTGCACGGAACGCTGGGATATAAGGAAACGCTGGCCCGGGGCTATGCGGTGATCCGCAGCGGCGAGGCGGTTGTGACCTCGCGCGATCAGGCGGCGGGTTTTCCGACGCTGGAGGTCGAGTTCCACGATGGCACGCTGACCGTGGCCACTGGGGGCAAACCCGCGCGTAAGGCCAAGCCGAAGCCGTCAGAGCCGGATCAGGGTTCCCTGCTGTAGGGGCGGGTCAGACCCCTACATCCGGACCGTAGCACAGCAGCTCCTCATCGGTGGAGCGGGTCTCGTAGAGAATGTCTGCGCCGAGGCGGTCGGCGAACTCGGCACGGAGGCCGTTCGAGCCTTCGTAAAACCGCCAGCATTGGGGGTCGGGATTGCCTTCGTATTCAAAGCAGATCCGGTCTGCGGACTCGTACCACACACCTTGCTGACATTTGCCGTCGAGAAACGACCAGCGGACCCGCTGACCGGGGAGATATTCCTCCATACCGTAGGGCGCTCCGTCGGCGGAGAAGGTCAGGGTCTTGCCGCGGGTATAGGCATCAAACGCGTCGCCCGAGAGCGGTGTTTCCGCTGCTGCGATGTTCGCCAGCAGGAAGGTCAGACCCGTGAGAACCGTGCGGAATAAAGTCATCTCAGGCCACCGCACCGGGCTGGTTCAGCTTGCGCACCCTGTGGTCCATCTTGCGCTTCCAGAGGGTCGGGGACATGGCAAGCGCGGCCATGATCGGCAGGGAATGGGGGAGTCGCGGTGCGTCCTGAGGCAGATCCAGCGCAGGGTAGGGACGCGCGGGGGTCGCGTGGTGGGCGGCATGGCGCGGGGCGTTCAGCATCATCGCACCCGAATACCAGTGCGGCGCATCCCAGCTATGGGCGGGGGAGACGGGCTCGTATTTGCCCGGCGCGCGCTCAGACCGTGTCAGGCCGTAATGCTGGACATAGTCGGACAGCATGAATTGCGCCTGCGTCGCCAGTGCCAGCCCGACGTACCAGATGAGGCCGAGAACTCCTACAAAGATCAGCGCGAGGGCCATGCAGAACAGCGCGCCCCCCACATAGACCCGGTAAGGATCGTGTCGTTTCCAGTCATCGCCGTAGCGCTTTTGCAGCAGCGTACGCTCTGCGGCATGACCGGCGCGAAAGCTACCGATCCAGTGGCGCCGGACAAAGCGGTAATAGCTCTCGCCATAACGCGCCGTTGCCGGGTCGTTGGGAGTTGCGACCCATGTGTGGTGGACCTTGGTATGAGCAGAGGCGTGGTGGCCGTAGAGGGTCGAGATGAGCAGCGTCACCCCCAGCCGCCGCAGGGGACGGGCGGCACGGTGGATCAGCTCGTGGGCGTTGGAATTGCCCACCTGCCCGATCCACATGGCCGCCGCATAGAACGTGGCCGCGCTGGCCAGCCCGCTGAGATGCCCATTCGACAGGGCCATGACTGCAAAGGGGATCAGGATGAGCTGGGCCAGCCCGATCACCACCGAGAGCGCATCGCCCGCCGGGAACTCCGCGTCGGGGTCGGCGGTGGGCAAGACCCAATGGACAAGCCCGTCCAGCGTCATCACCAGCGCAGTCACCGACAGCATCGCGGCTAAGGCCCACCAGCCTCCATAGGACAGCCCGCCGAAAATCGGGATCAGCGGGAACAGCGAAGCAAAAGCAAAAACCGGGCTCATGGGGACCTTGTACTCCGGGGTGGACCAGCGCTCAATGTAGCGATGCGTGATGGCTTTTACAGCGCGACGTTTCGGCCTAGATATCGAGGGCAGGAAGTGGAGACAGAATGTCCTTTTTCAACAAGCTGAAAACCCGGCTCTTCAATTCGTCCTCAAAACTGGATGAGGGTCTCGACGCGATTATGGAGGATGGAGGAGAGGTCTCCGCCCCCGAAGCCGCTCCTGCCGCTGTGCCCGAGCCCGCCGCGACCGCACCCCAAGCCCCCGCGGCTCCGGCGCCTGTCGCCTCGGAGCCGCAAGCGGCACCCGAAGAAACACAGCGCTCGGGCGTTTTGGGGCGGCTCTTTACCAAGGGCGGCGAGGCAGAAGAACTGCGCCGCCCTCTGGACGACGACATGTTGCAGGACCTCGAAGACCTGCTGATCTCCGCCGATATGGGCGTCGAGACGGCGGCGCGGGTGACCGCGAACCTCGCCGAGGGGCGGTTCGGCAAGCGGGTGTCGAGCCGTGAGATCAAGCAGCTCCTCGCCGCCGAAATTTCGCGGATCATGGACCCCGTCGCCCGGCCCCTGCCGCTTTATGCGAAAAAGCCGCAGGTTGTGCTTGTGGTGGGCGTGAATGGCGCGGGCAAGACGACGACCATCGGCAAGCTCGCCAGCCAGTTCAACGCGGCGGGCAAGAAGGTGGTGATCGCCGCCTGCGACACCTTCCGCGCGGCGGCGGTGGAGCAGTTGCAGGTCTGGGGCGACCGTGCCGGTGTGCCGGTGCTGACTGCGCCGCAAGGGAGCGATCCGGCGAGCCTCGCTTTTGATGCTCAAAAGCGGGCCGAGGAGGAGGGCGCGGATCTGTTGATGATCGACACGGCGGGGCGGCTCCAGAACCGGGCCGACCTCATGGAAGAGCTGGCCAAGATCGTCCGGGTGATCCGCAAGCGCGACGAAACCGCGCCGCACAACACGATCCTCGTGCTTGATGCGACCACAGGCCAGAACGCGGTCAATCAGGTGGAGATCTTCCAGAAGCTCGCGGATGTGTCTGGCCTTGTCATGACAAAGCTCGATGGGACGGCCCGGGGCGGGGTGCTGGTGGCTTTGGCCGATCAGTTCGGCCTGCCGATCCACGCCATCGGGGTGGGCGAGCAGATTGATGATCTGGCGCCGTTTGATCCCGAGGAATTCGCCGCCGCGCTGACGGGGCTTGAGCCGTGAAGGGCGATGCATCCGCCCTGAAGTGGAGCGAGGGCGATGTGCCGATCGTCGGCGAGTATCTGGAGCTACGGAATATTGCCGGGATGGGCAAGCGGTCCCCTCAGGCCGCCGCCAAAGGGTTGGAGCATACGCTCCATGTCGTCACGGTTCGCGATGGTGCGCGCCTCGTGGGGATGGGGCGCGTGGTCGGGGATGGCGGCACGGCGGTGACGATCACCGATATCGCCGTCGATCCGGGCTGGCGTCGGTTGGGGATTGCGACCGGGATCCTGAACCGCATCACCGATTGGTGCCGGGCTGAGCTGCCGCGCACCTGTTTTGTGTCGCTGATCGCGGATCCGGGCGCCTTTGCGCTCTATCACAAAGCCGGGTTCGAAATGCGGACCGGGATGGCGATGAAACTGGAATGACACGCGCGCGGGCCGGTCTCCGGCGGTCCTGTTCATGAGCGGTTTCATCATCTCCCTCGAAGGGACCGTCGCAGGCCAGCATCTGGCGCTTGCCTTGGCGCTCACCGCCGCGCTGCTGCATGCCGTCTTCGGTGCCCTGCAAAAGGGGCGGCATGACCCGTGGGTCAGCCGCTTTGCCATGGATCTGAGCTACGGCTTGATGGCGCTGCCCTTTGCGCTCTGGGTGGTGCCCTGGCCTGAGCCCTTCATGTGGCCAATCTTTGCAGGCATGTTCGCGGTTCATGTGAGCTATAAGCTGTTTCAGGCCCTGACCTACACCAAGGGCGCCTATATCGTGGTTTATCCGGTGGTGCGCGGCACCGGATCGCTCTTTGCCGTGCTGGGTGCGTGGCTGGTGTTCCACGAGCAGTTCACCGGGACCCAATGGCTGGGGGTCGCAGTGTTACTGGCGGGGATCTTTGGGTTCGCGCTCTACAATCTGCGTTTCCACGACTTCCAGCGGGAGACGCTGGTCCACGCGCTCTTGCTGGCGGTGGCGACAGGTCTCTTTGTCGCGCTCTACACGACCTATGACGCCTACGGCATCCGGGCGACGGCGGACCCGTTCACCTTCCTCGCGTGGTTCTTTGCCATTGACGGGCTGGGCTTTGCGGCGCTGATGGCGATTTTTGCCCGGGACCGGCTCCGGTCCGTGACTGACTGGCCGGTTCTGGCCGGGCGCGGTTTGATCGGCGGGCTGGTGGCCTTCGGGTCCTTCGGCTCGATCATGCTGGCCACCCGCCTCGACAAGGTCGGTGAGGCCGCGATCCTGCGCGAGACCTCCACCGTCTTTGCCGCGCTGATCGGCTGGATCATGCTGGGCGAGAGGGTGGGGCCGCGAAGGCTGGCGCTCATGGCGCTGATTGCGTTAGGAGCGGTCATCGTGGAACTGGGCGGGTAGTCGAGATGAGCAAATCAACCCTGAAGACCGTGCTGGAGCTGGGGCCGATTCTGGCGTTCTTCGTGGCCTATGTGCTGCTGAAAGACCGGACATTCGAAATCGCCGGGACCAGCTACACGGGCTTCGTCGTGGTCACGGCGGCGTTTATCCCGCTGCTGATTGTATCCACGCTTCTGTCGTGGAAACTGACCGGAGAGCTCAGCCGGATGCAGGTCGTCACCATAGTGCTGGTCGTGGTCTTTGGCGGGCTGACGGTCTGGCTGAATGACGAGCGGTTCTTCAAGATGAAGCCCACGCTCATCTATCTGATCTTTGGCACGCTTTTGCTGGTGGGGCTGTTGCGCGGGCAGAGTTATCTGCGCGCGGTCATGTCCGGGGTTATGCCGCTCGATCAAGAGGGCTGGATGAAGCTCACCCGGCGGATGTGCGCGTTCTTCTTTGGCCTCGCGGCGCTGAACGAGATCATCTGGCGCACCATGTCCACGGATGCCTGGGTGAATTTCAAGACCTTTGGCCTGACCGCTGCGATCTTTCTGTTTTTCATCGCGCAGGGCCGGCTCTTTCGGGAGCACGCCACCGACGAGGCGGAGTGACCGGCACGGCCCCGCGACATCTTGACGGAATCGGGGGCCGGGTCTAACGACTGGGACGTGGCGATTTGTTCACCGGATTGCGGGCCACGTAAAAAAATTCCGCTAAAGAGGTCGGTCGCCAGCGATCCGATTCTTGACGGTGGGTCGGACGGCGAAGGGTTGGATCCATGACAGACGACAAAAAACTCCGCACCAAGCTTGTGCATGGAGGCACGCGGCGCTCGCAGTATAACGAGGTGAGCGAAGCGATTTTTCTCACGCAGGGCTTTGTTTACGAGACCGCCGAGCAGGCCGAAGCGCGCTTCGAGCAGCTGGGCGAGGACGAGTTCATCTACGCCCGCTACGGCAACCCCACCGTCCGCATGTTTGAAGACCGCATGGCAATGATCGAGGGCACCGAGGATTGCTTTGCCACGGCCAGTGGCATGGCGGCGGTCAACGCGGCGCTCATGTCTCTCCTGCGCGCGGGGGATCATGTGGTGTCGTCGCGCGCGCTATTTGGCTCCTGCCTCTATATCCTTGAGGACGTACTGACCCGGTTCGGGGTCGAGGTGAGCTTTGTCGACGGCACTGATCTGGAGGCTTGGCGCGCCGCGATCCGCCCTGACACAAAGGTGCTGTTCATGGAGACGATTTCCAACCCGACGCTGGAGGTGATCGACCTGAAATCCGTGGCGGATCTCGGCCACACGGTCGGTGCGACGGTTGTGGTGGATAATGTCTTTGCCACCCCGGTCTTCTCGCGCGCGGTCGAGATGGGCGCCGATGTCATCGTCTATTCCACGACGAAACATGTGGACGGGCAAGGCCGGGCGCTGGGCGGCGCGGTCTGTGGCACCCGCGACTATATCCGCAAGACGCTTGAGCCGTACCTTAAGCATACCGGCGCGGCCATGTCGCCCTTCACGGCGTGGATTATGCTAAAGGGTCTGGAAACCCTCGACCTGCGCGTACGTGCTCAGGCCGAAGGTGCGCGGATCCTCGCCGAAGCGCTGGATGGGCACCCCAAGTTGAGCCGTGTGATCCATCCCGGTCTGCCAGCCCATCCCCAGCACGCGCTGGCCCGTGATCAGATGACCGGCTTCGGAACTATGCTGTCGCTGGAGATCAGCGGTGGAAAGGACGCGGCGTTCCGGGCCTTGAATGCGTTGGAAATATTTACCATTTCCAACAACCTAGGCGATGCAAAGTCGATCGTGACCCATCCGGCGACCACGACCCACCAGCGTTTGCCCGTAGACGTGCGCGCTGAATTGGGGATCACGCCGGGCCTTCTTAGGCTTAGCATTGGGCTCGAAGATCCGCAGGACTTGCTGGCGGATCTGACCCGGGCGCTCGACGCAGCGTGACACCGGGTGCGAAGTGTCGCAGCTGTGGAAAAGCGGCTGCGATTACCCTAGATTAAGATTTGTTCTAGGAGAGGCCTCCAGGAGAGCCCAAGATGAATGTGCACCCGAAAGACATCGCGCCGTCCCTGACCCGCGAGGACGCCGACGAGATGCTTACCGCCCTGAAAGCCTGGGCAAAGACCGCGTCACGCGAAGAGGTGCTGGACCTTGAGCCAGCGCTCCTGCCTCTCGTTGACGGGGGTGTGCAGGACTATCCGGCGCTGCGTCGGGCCTATCCCGAAGAATTCGAGGTGGATGACGCCTACAAGGCCAATATGCCCGATCTTCAGAACGGCCCGTCGAGCCTCATTCGCGGGGCGAAGCGTGAGATCCAGCATGTGGGGATCTCCAATTTCCGGCTGCCGATCCGCTATCACACACGCAACAGCGGTGACCTGACGCTCGAGACTTCGGTCACGGGCTCGGTCAGCCTCGACGCGGGCAAGAAGGGCATCAACATGTCCCGCATCATGCGCACCTTCTACGAGCGCGCCGGCGATACGTTCAGTTTCGAGGTCATGGAGCGCACGCTCGACGCCTACAAAGAGAACCTCGACAGCTTTGACGCGCGTCTGTCCATGCGGTTTTCCTTCCCGATGATGATGAAGAGCCTGCGCTCTGGTCTGTCCGGTTATCAGTATTATGACTTCGCCCTCGAAGTGATCGACCGCGATGGTCAGCGGATGAAGGTCGTTCATCTTGACTACGTTTATTCATCGACCTGCCCCTGTTCGCTGGAGCTGAGCGAGCACGCCCGCATGGCACGCGGCCAGCTTGCAACACCCCACTCTCAGCGCTCCGTGGCGCGGATCTCGGTTGTGGTCGAGCCGGGTGATCCGCTTTGGTTTGAAGATCTCATCGATCTGTGTCGCCGGGCCGTGGTCACCGAAACGCAGGCGATGGTAAAGCGCGAAGATGAACAGGCCTTCGCTGAATTGAACGCCGCCAATCCGATCTTTGTCGAGGATGCGGCGCGGCTATTTGCGGAGCAGTTCCAGGCCGATCAGCGTGTCGGCGATTTCCGCGTCGTGGCCAGCCATCAGGAAAGCCTGCACAGCCATGATGCCATCAGTATTCTCACCGAAGGCCCCACCTTTGCGTCGGACAGCGTCGACCCTCATCTTTTCCCGACGCTGATCCATGTGGGGTGAGCGTCATGAAACCCCGGTGGTTCGACGACCGCCTCGCCGACGGCACGCCCGTCCGTGTGCGGAGTCTGTCGAAGGATGACGGTGACTGGTTGCGTCGTGGGCTGGAGTGCCTGTCCGACGAAAGCAGGATCATGCGCTTTTTCCACCCTGTCAAAGCGCTGAGCGATGCTGAGGTCGAAGCGCTGACAGATGCAAAGCGCCCGGAGCACCGTGCTCTTGGAGTTTGGCGTATCGAGAACGGGCGTGAGGTCGAGCTGATCGCGACGGGCCGCTATGTCCGTTCCGAGACGAACCGGAGACGCGCTGAGGTCGCGCTGACGGTCCTTGATCCGTACCATCGCAAGGGCCTAGGAGCGCATCTGCTTGGGGCTTTGCTGATGATCGCTGCCGAGAACAACATCACACTCTTCGACGCGCTGGTCGATGGCACGAACGCTCCGGTGCTTGGGCTCTTTCGTGCGCTGGGAGGCGAGCTGGAGCGTGACGGCAGCGAGGTGACCGTCCGATTGGCCGTCCTGAAAACTCCCGAAGGCTACCCGGAAAACGGTCCGGGTCTCGCGGTTCGCCGGGCCTCGCAGATCCGCGAAAAGCTCCTGGCTGCCGCTTGACAGCGTCCGGTCACGGGGCCAAGCGTCGGTCATGATCGACCTGCGCCCTGTCGGATATGTGATTGGCATTCTCGTCGCCTTCATGGGCGTGACGATGGTTATCCCGATGGGGTTCGACATCGCCTACAACAATGGCCATTGGTCGGTGTTCCTGCGCTCGATGGTCATTGCATCGCTGTCGGGGGTGTTTTTGGCGCTGGCCTGCTCCAATGCGAACCCGGGCCGTCTGACAGTCCAGCAGACCTTTCTGCTGACCTCGCTTGTCTGGTTCTGTCTGCCGATCTTTGGCGGTATCCCGTTTTACCTGACAGTGGACCACGCGACCGTCACGGACGCGTTTTTTGAGTCCATGTCGGCTCTCACCACGACCGGATCGACCGTTTATTCCGGCCTTGAGCATATGCCCGAAGGTATCCTCGTCTGGCGGTCCATGTTGCAATGGTTCGGCGGGATCGGGATCATTGTTGTCGCCATGGTGTTCCTGCCGGAACTGAGGGTCGGGGGGATGCAGATCTTCAAGACCGAGTCGTTCGACACGATGGGCAAGATTCTGCCTCGCGCCGCCGAGATCGCCCGTCAGATCTCGACCATCTACCTTTTGCTGACATTTGCGTGCTTTACCACATATCTCATTGTCGGGATGACGAAATTCGACGCGCTGAATTTCGCGCTGACAACTGTCTCGACGGGCGGTTTTGCGCCCACCGATGAGAGTTTTGGCCGCTATCAGGGGCTGCCGGAATACGTGGCATCCGTCTTTATGGTGGCGGCCAGCCTGCCCTTCGTGCGTTATGTCCAGCTTATCGCGGGGACGGCGCGGCCAATCCTCACCGATCCACAGGTGCGGGCCTTCGTCATCATGATCCTGATGATAGCGTTCCTCCTGTGCCTCTTTCAGATCGTCGTGGATGGCGAGGATTTCGAGCAAGGGTTCCGCGAGGCCCTGTTTAACATCACCTCCATCGCGTCCGGGACCGGCTATGCGAGCGTAGACTACCAGCTCTGGGGTGTCTTCCCGATGGTGGTGTTCTTCTTCGTCGGGCTCGTGGGGGGCTGCGCGGGATCGACCTGCTGTTCGGTCAAGATCTTCCGCTATCAGATCCTGTTCTCTGCCATCGCATCGCAGATCCGGCGGATCCACAACCCGCACGGGGTGTTCGCGCCGAAATTTGGCGGCAGGCGCGTATCCGAGGAAGTCCTGTCGTCGGTCATGGGTTTCTTCGTGATTTTCGTGGTCACGCTGGGGGTGATGTCCGTGGCCATGAGCCTCACCGGCCTCGATTTCGTCACCTCGGTTAGCGGGGCGGCAACGGCGGTGGGCAATATTGGACCCGGCCTCGGCCCTATCATCGGACCCGCCGGGAATTTTGGCCCTCTGAATGATGCGGCCAAGTGGATCTGCATTTTCGGGATGTATGTGGGGCGTCTGGAACTGCTCGCGGTCTACGTCATCTTTACGAGCTATTTTTGGCGAACCTGACCGTAGCGATCTGACCATGGCGCGACGACATCGCGTGGCGTTCGCGTGGCGGTGTAGACGGCCCTGGCAATCGCGCGGCTGAGGCAACAGGCCGCGAGATGTCCCAAGAGGGCGAGGCCAGCCGGATCGGGGGCAGGCCGGGCACCGGTCGAGGCGGCAAAGACCAGATCTCCGTCAAAAGGTGTATGCGCGGGCAGGATGGCCCGCGCCAGCCCGTCATGGGCCGCGACCGCCAGCCTCGTGGCGGCGGCTTTGTCGAGGGTCAGATCCGTGGCGACGATGGCGATGGTCGTACTGGTGCCGGAGGTCAGGGGCAGCTTGGTGACGGCCTCTGCGCGCTCTGGCGTTCCCAGCCCTCCGAACTCGTCATCGACCTCGAAGGGAGCAGCCCAGAACCGCCCGGTTTTAGGGCAGATCGTTCCCCCGACCGGATTCGCCGCCACCAGCGCGCCAACCATGGCCCTACCGGGCAGGCGGGCCGAGGCGGAGCCGATGCCCCCCTTGAGCTGCCCCGCGATGGCGCCGGTGCCGGCCCCGACGCTACCGAGGACGAATTCAGAGCTGGCGGCCGCCAGCGCGGCGCGGCCTAAGGCGGGGTAGGGTGTCTCATCCCAGTCATGCTCCCCGCCCGAGGCGAGGTCGAAGAGGATGGCCGCGGGAACGATTGGCACGTGCTGGCCCGCGACCTCGAATCCGCGCCCCGCTGCGCGCAGACCTGCGATGACACCGTCCGCCGCGCTGAGGCCAAAAGCCGAGCCGCCCGCCAGCACCAGCGCGTCGACAGCGCCCACGAGTTTGTCGGGTGCCAGAAGGTCGGTCTCACGCGTTCCGGGAGCCCCGCCCATGATATGGACGCCGGCGACAAAGGGCGCATCGGCGGTCAGGACGGTGACGCCCGAGTTCAGCCGCAGATCCTGCGCGTGGCCGACCCTGAGGCCGGGGATATCGGTGATGAGGTTCTTCGGGCCGGTTTCCATGGTTTCGACCCTATCGCCGCCCCACAGCTGTGCAAAATAAAACCGCCGGTCTTTGCAGAGCGGCGGTTTGTTTGTCCGAGGGGGTCAGCCCAGTTTCGCGTGGATTTCGTCGAGGTCGATTTCGCCCGTCGGCATCTTGTTGGCAGGGTTGTCGAAATCGTAGCGGAACAGCTTGAAGTCCCGATGATAGATTTCCCACATCAGGTGACGCGACAAGTCGTCGAAGTAATCCTCGACCGGATGCGCACGCTTGGGCCCGTGGCCTTCGCTCTCGTTGAAGCGTGGGATCTTCGCCAGATCCACCTGATGCGGGGTCTCGATATTGTCGAGCACCGTCTGCATGCCGGCGTTGAAATCCTCGGTCCAGAAGATGTGGTTGTACCGCCCGCCATTGGCGATGAAGGTCGACACATGGCCCGAGGTTGCGGACCAGTGAATGTCAGGATCCATGGGCTTGCGGAAACGGATGGTGTCCCGAACGAACAACAGGAACCGGCGGAAGGATTCGATCTGGTCGAATTCCTCCGTTCCATCGGGACCGCCCACCTCGATACCGTATTTCTGAATCAGCAGAGGGACGAGCTTGCCCCTGTAGCGCTTGCCATTCCGCTGGATACCACAAATCTTGTCAAAGAAGGAACTGAGCACGCGCGTGTAGGGATTTCTCACGCAGGTGAAGGAGTACACCTCCCGCCCCTTAACGGCCTTCGTGATCAGTTGCTGACTGCTTTCGATGGCCCATTTGTGAATGCCGTCCTCGGCATCATGGATATCACCATCGAAAAATTCGCCGTGATCGGAGTAAAACATGATCTGCCCGATGGTCGAGCAGGCGCATTTGGGCACGACCCGATAGATCACACTCTCGTTGACGGTCATCCAAGTCCCGGGAAAACCCATAACGACACGTTCCTTTCAGCCCTTCGACGGCGTATTGTTTACTCTATCAACAGCAATTGCCAAAAAAGAGCAAACTCGCTCTGTATTTGCAATCACATGCTGCGTTATCTGTCCAAACGAGTCGAGTTTAGCAAGGTCTATGTCCTGAATGTCGAAGATTGCCTATATCCTGCTGTGCCATCAGGCCCCCGAAGCGATCATTGCTCAGGCGCAACGTTTGACGGCGACCGGTGACTTCGTCTCGATTCACTACGACAAGCGGGCGCCGCAAAGCACGTATCAGGAAATTGTTGACGCGCTCGAATCGAACCCGAGGGTCACCTTTGCTGAGAAAAGGATCAAATGCGGCTGGGGTGCCTGGAGCCTTGTCGAAGCGACCCTTTCCGCGCTGAGCTCCGCAGCGAAATCCTTCCCGAGAGCGACACATTTCTACCTGACATCAGGGGATTGCATGCCGATCAAGTCGGCTGAATACATCCATGATGCGCTTGATCGGGTGGATTGCGACTACATCGAGGGTCATGATTTCTTTCGGTCTGACTGGATCAAGACGGGCCTCAAGGAAGAGCGGCTGATTTACCGCTTTCACTTCAACGAGCGCACCCAAGCCAAGCTGTTCTACGCCTCCCTGGCGCTCCAGCAGAAACTGAAAATCACCCGCCAGCCGCCGGCGGATCTGCAAATGATGATCGGGTCCCAATGGTGGTGTCTCCGCCGTGCCACGGTGGAGAAGGTGCTGGCGTTCTGCGACGAGCGTCCCGACGTGATGCGATTCTTTGCCACCACCTGGATTCCGGACGAGATCTTCTTTCAGACGGTGGTGCGTCATCTTGTCCCGGTCAGCGAGATTCAGAACCGGACTCCGACATTTCTGATTTTTTCCGATTACGGCATGCCGGTGAATTTTTACGACGATCACTACGATCTCTTGCTGGGGCAAAACTACTTCTTCGCCCGTAAGATCAGTGTTGAAGCGCTCGAACTCCGCCAACGGCTCGGTGACCTTTATGCGGAAGAAGGACACGAGTTCCATCTCTCCGGAGAGGGGCGGCGGGTCTACAGCTTCCTGACCGGTCGGGGTCGGATCGGGCGCCGGTTCGCCTCGCGCTTTTGGGAGCGGGACAGCAGCATCGGGCTTGAGCGAGAGGTATTGATTCTCGCCTGCAAGAAATGGCACGTGGCCAAGCGGCTTGCCGAGCGGATTCACGAGAAAACCGGTCTCCCCTATGTGGGCTACCTGTTTCATGAGCTTGACGCCAATTTGCCGGATCTCGGCGGCATCGAAACGACCTTGGAGAAACGTCACCGCCACCGGCGGGCTCTGATCCGGTTGCTGATGGACAACTATGACACCGACAGGATTATGTTCTGTGTTGATACGGCAGACTTGGAGTTGCTCCGAGACTTTGATTCGGCCCGTTGCGAGGTGCGGATCCTGGAACTGGAATGCGAATTCTCCGAGGACTATCTCGTTGGCCACGCGGAGCGCCTGAACCTGATCGGGGCGGATGCGCCCTCGGAAACAGTTTCGCGGCTTTTGCCGACCCTGCGCGCGGATATTGAGTTTGAGAGCCGGGCTATCCGCGAGAATGGTTTCGAGTCGCTCAGCCGGGTGCGGCAGAGCGACGATGACGCGTCCCGTGCTGCGGGTCTCATTGATTTCCTCCAGGTCCCCGAAGACGATGCGAGAGAGATCCTCGATCTCCACTACCTCTTTTCCGACTAATGGAGCGACTGATGCCCGGCCTTTATGACGATCAGAACATCTTCGCGAAAATCCTGCGAGGTGAGATCCCGAACGACACAGTGCTTGAAACGGAGCATACGCTGGCCTTCAATGATATCCAGCCGCAAGCCCCTGTGCATGTGCTGGTGATCCCCAAAGGTCCCTACCTTAACAATGACCATTTCAGCGCCGAGGCCACTGATGCCGAGATCGCTGATTTCGCGCGAAGCACTGCGCAGGTGGTCGCACAGTTGGGTCTCTCACCGTCCAATGGTGGCCCGGGATATCGTGTTATTTCAAATGCCGGATCTGACGGGGTCCAGGAAGTGCCCCACTACCACCTGCATATCCTGGGCGGACGACGCCTCGGTCGGATGCTGAGTCGCGACTGACCCGCGCAGCCGGGTCTGTGATGCCTTAACGAGGGACGCGTCCAACTCCGTGGGCGCGTCCTTTCTGTGTTGGGATGCCCGCTGTTCAATTTTTCAAACGAACTCTCCCTTCAAGCCCGGACACAGCTAAGGTCCCTGTTTTGCCACAAAGGCCTCTCCTGACCGCTACCCCCAATAGGCAGGTACCTTCCGCAACAACTTCTTGGTTAGCTTAACGCCATAAAAAGTCGTTGGCCGCATGATTTGCGTTGCTGGCGGTTAAAATTCCCGCTGCGCAGCACACCCATTCCTCACCAGGAAAGGACGGTCCCATGCGACTGACAGCTACGATTCTGATCCTGACACTCACCGCTTGCGGTGGTGGCGGCGGCGGAGGTTCCTCTGACGACGATAACATTTCCAGCGGGGGGGGGAAGGGGGGTACCGACTCTGGGGATGATCTTTCGGATGGCCCCACGAACCTGAGATATACACCGCTCTCGGCGGGGGTGGATCGCAGGAGTGCGCTGACGGGGGTCGCCGTGCGGGTTGGCTCAGGCGACGGGGATCTCGCGCTGACCAGAGTGACGGGCTCGCGGCATCACGGGTCCGACGATCTCAGGTTAAACATCGACGGTACCAGTTTCCGCGATGCGGACGGGGCCGATTTGTACGGGAGGTATCGCAGCGGCGATGCGGTCGTTGCCATAGATGGAAGACAGGGCTTCGACGGCGATTATAGCTACGTGACGGCTTATGATCACACCTATCGCCGCGACGGAACTGACTACGCCGCGTCGGGTATTGTCGGAATTGCCACGGACCCTGCCGATCTGCCCAGCTCGGGTCAGGCGACCTATACGGGCGAGGCGGTCGTCTCCACGGTGCGCGGTGGTCGTGTAGTGCGATACGGCATGGGGACGAGCCGCGTCTCGGCCGATTTTGGGACCGGTCGGGTCGATGCGACGCTCGGGGATTTCGGTGTTGTTTCGCATAGCGTGGACGGAGCGGTGGGTGCGCAGCTCGATACGGTGCGCCTGCAGAATATGCGGATCGACGGCAATCGGTTCAGTGGTGGAACAGTTCGGGTCGAGCGGAAGGGATCGACGGTCGACTTGACCGGGGTGAACACGCGGTCCCAGTCGCAAGGTGTATTTTACGGCGGACGCGGCGATGTGGGACCCCCGGATGAGGTCGGCGGCGTCTTTACATCGCAGGGTGCGTCCGGGCGGGTGACTGGCGCCTATCTGGCGGATTGACCCATGGCGATTCATCGGTTCAGGGCAAAGGTGGCCATCGTGCTTTTTGCGCTGGCACTGCTTCTGGTTGGCCGCCTGGGCTGGGCGGGTCCGGTCGAAGAGGCGGAGAGGGCTGCGCTCATCAGTGCGGGTCAGATCGCCACAGCCCGGTCCCAACTTGAGGCCACGCAACCCACGACGGCTGACCGTATTTTCTTTGATGGGCAGGTCCGCAAGGCACGGGGACAGCACAAGAGTGCGATTTCCCTGTTCCGGCAGATGTTACGGATACGGCCTAACCATCTGAATGCGCGTCGTGAACTGGCCCATACGCTTCTGTTGTCCGACAATTTCGAAGCGGCGGAGCTCAGTTTCAGAGATCTTTTGCGCATGGACCCGAACCCGCGAATGCGCGCCGGTTACCGGGACTTTATCGACGAAATCCATCGGCATCAGCCTGTGACAGTGCGGACTCATCTTGCCGTTTTGCCATCGACAAATGTGAACCGGGGGAGCGCAGCGCGCAGCTTCGACACCGAAATCGGGCGCTTCGTCATCGATCCAGCCTCCCGGGCGCGAACGGGTCTGGGGATCGAAACCGGCATTGGCGGTCATGTCAGGCACCAAAACGCGCCGGGGCAGTTGTCGATGCTGAGTTGGGGGCTGGAGGGGACCGTCTACGGCGACAGCATCCAGAACACGCTCACCGCACATGCTGCGCTCAGTTACAGCCTGACCAAGGGTTCCTCGACATGGACGATCGCGCCATATTTCCGGCGGATCTGGCGGCGGGATCATACCGGGAACGTGGCGGTCGGGATGGGAGTCTCGTTTGGCCAGATGCTGCGACCGGGCGTTACACTGCTCGTGTCCGGCAGCCGTGAATACCGGACCTATCCGCGTCTCGACGGGTATGACGGGCGTTATTCGTCCTTGGGTGGAGAACTGATCTGGCAACCAAGCCCAAGCCTGACCATCCGAGGAGGTCTTGAGATCGGACAGTCGGCGCTGGACAGAGCCTTTCTGAGCCACCGCTCGATCAGCCTTACCGCCGAAGCGACGAAACGCTGGCAGGGGGGGCTTGAGACCGGGATTGGGGTGGAGTTCGGAGAGGGGCGTTTTGACGCGGACTACCCACTTATGGGGCAGCCACGGTCTGACCATCTACGGGCCCTGAGCCTGACGATTGGTCATGACGCGGTCAGGATCTGGGGCGGTAGTCCGCGTCTGACATGTACGATCCGGCGGGATCGGTCGAATATCGGCTTGTTCGATCAGAACACATCCGAATGCAGGGCCACGCTCAGCCGGGCATTCTGAGCGTGGGTGCAATGGCAAAACTATCGATCACAACGAACTGTGATTCGCGCGGCGCCTTTCCGGCTGCCGGGCCAGATGATCTGGACCTCGTTCGACTTTGTACCGGCCTCGGTTTGAATCGATGGCATGTCATAGGTGGGATCACCATTTCCGTTGCGAATGACGCCGTTGGGAACGAATGCGGTCACTGTGCGGGAGCGCCCCCCAAAGGGCAGAGACGCGCCGGTGCTCGCGGTCCATGTGCTCTGGGCCGACGCACGTGACACCTCGCAAATCAGCGGGTTCATCGTTCTCTGGGATACCCCGTTATAGGTGTTGCCTTCCCAGATGACATCCCGCGTCCGAGTATGGTCGAGATCCGAAATGGTATCATCCACGCCTTCCACCCGTTCGATGGTGCCGCTCATGGACCGGAAGACGTTGCCTTGCACACTCAGGCCACTGAGGAAATGACCCGGTCCGTGAGGCCGGATCACCAGCCAGGAGAAGGACGAAATGGCGTGACTGGCCGTGAAAATGTTTCCGGTGATCGTGAGCCCGCCAAAGCTGTATCCAGCCTCCAGACTGGGATCGGCTTCGCCTTCGTTGGTCCATTCGATCACGGCGTTGTCGATGTAGTTTCCTGTAACAACCGATCGCATGTGGGGTTCGCCCAAAACCAGTCCGGCCGAACGCGGCGTGTCGGGAATGCCATCGCCCTGAAACCAATGGTTTCCGACGATCAGGTGACCGGTGCCCATCATCATCATCGATAGTCCGAGACGCCGGAACTGGCTGTCGCGAATCTTAGCATCATTGGCGTTGAAGTTCACACCGACAGATTTTCGGTCGATAGAAGCCACGGATTGTTCGCTCGATACGAACTGACACTGATCGATGTGCAAATCCTGGCATCCCCTGCCAATGGAGGTAATGCCTTTCTGTCCGAGTTTCTGGAACACGCACCCGCTGAGATGGAAAAGCTCGCCATCCGGAGCAAGCATGACGCCGCTTGCCGTGTCGTTGAGGAAGAACTCTACATTGGTGACGTTGAACTTTGAGAACTTCGCGAACCCGGAAAAGTCCAGCACGTACCGATAGCGCGCGAAAGTGTACGTCGCAGACCGCGCCCCACCCCAGAGAGCTTGGGACAGCGTGATGGTTTTTGCGGACAGGTTCCGGCCCGTCACATAGACTTCGCGTCCGATGCCAGGACCGGTCACATGGGCGCCAACCTCGATTTGTCCCACATTTGTCACCCCGGTCATGACCTTTGGATTGTTGGGGTCGTAGCTGGCCGAGGACTGGACCACGCCAGTGGTCCAATCCGGACCCGCAATAACGTTAAGCTGTCCATTCCTGAGGGAACGACGGATCTCAAAGGTTGTCTGGCCGGTGACCTGCGACACGTCGATCGGGCGGCGCAACTCGACCCGTCGCCCGCACATGTCCAGACTATCGTGATCGGCGCTGCTCAGCAGCGCTGCGAGCGCTTTTTCAAACGCAAGCTGCTCATCCTTGAAGGCGTCAATATAGGTGGGCAGATCATAATTTTTCCTCAGAACGAGGGACTTGTTCGCGGGCTGTGTGATCTGGCCCTCGAACCGTATATGGGTATCGATATAAATGTCGGAGGCGAGGTGAAAGGTGCCCTCGGGCACAATAATTTCACGCCCGTCAGATGCGGCGTCGGCGGCATTGAAAGCAGCGCTGTCATCGGTGACCCCGTCGCCCCTCGCGCCGCAATCACGGACATCGACGACGGGGAGCATTTCGGCAATGAACACGTTTGTGACGTCCTCGACTTCGATATCGTCGATACGGACCACGCCACCCGAAGGGCCAGTCAGGTCAATTCCAACATACGCAAAGGTCGGTTCTGAGCCCCAACTCAGATCCACGCCGCCGCGATATCCCGAGCCGATAATCGCCGTAACCTCGACCACCTCACCATTGCCAGCAGGCGTCACGGACGGACCTGACTCTGGCAGGCCAGAGACATGCACATCGTCGCCCTTGCCCGGCCAGGCAGCAATGCGCACAGACGGGATCGAGCCTGCCATCACACGCATCCTCGCGGTAACCCGTAAATAACAACCCGGAATGATTGGCGTGCGGCGCATATAGCGCAGGCGCTGCACCGTTTCGGTCTTCAGCAGCTCCAGTGCACCACCGAAATGGGAATCGGCCGGGACGAAACTCGCGTCCATATCGCTTTCATAGGTCAGCGAGCCGGTCGTCCCGTCTTCCTTCGACCAGACATTCAGCCCGTCGCTGAAAGGTGTCGGCATCAGGATCAAACCCTCGGTAATCGTCTTGTTCATCTCTAACCCCTTGGCGGCAAGGTCGCTCCGGTCGCGACATGGTGATGTGGGACTGCCGGTCCCGGAGGACGGCAGCGTGGGGTCAAGGATCAGAGAAGAGGGTTAAGCGTTCATGCCCGCACCGTACGGCGCCTCAGACGCCGATGCCGGGGGCCTCGATGAGGTGGACCCCGTTGATCCGCCAGTCAGTCCCGACACGGATCATGTCGTAATCAAGGAGATGCGTTGCGCCTCCTGAATCGCGGATCAGGACCCGCTGTCGCAGAACAGAACCCAGATCCTTGACCCCAAGGAATTGCACCTCGGTTGGGCGGTAGACCATGGGATAGCCTTGCCGGACCATGCGCCCGAAATTCTCTGCGCTGCCGAACATGTCCCGGATCATCGGAGAGGCGTAGCCAAAGGCTGTGACCATATCATCGGCCAGAAAGGCGTCGATCTGAGCCGAAATCACCGCGGTAAGTGCGGTGTCTTCGGCCATTGCCGGAGCGGTCAGAGCCGGGATCATCCCGGCCAGCAGAACGGTCAGTCGCATGTGTTATCCTCCCGAAAAGGGAGAATAACACGGATCCCGCACAGGGCAGTCCCCTGCGCGGTTCGGTCTCAGTTGGCCAGATCGCCTGCCAGCGCGCGGTCGATCAATGCGACCGTCTCGGAGACGCCATAAAGCGCAATAAATCCACCAAAGCGCGGGCCCTGACTCTGGCCCAGCAACACTTCGTAGAGCGCCTGGAACCAGTTGCGAAGTTGCTCATAGCCGTGGGCCTTGCCGACCGCGAACACAGCAGACTGCAGGGTTTCCGCATCGGTCTCCCCGTCCCATGCGGTCAACCGGTCGCGCAGATCGGTCATCGCTGCGCGCTCGGTTTGGTCAGGCAGGCGGTAGGTTTTGCCGGGCTTCACGAAGTCGTTGTAATAACGCACCGCAAAGCCCGCCGCCTCATTGAGTTGCGGGTTCTGCTCGGGCGTCGCGTCCGGGGCATACCGGCGGATAAAGCCCCAGAGCGTCTCCTTTTCCTCGGCACCGGACACACTGGCCAGATTCAGGAGCATGGAGAACGGCACCACCATATCAGAGGCCGGGACGGTCTGCCCGTGGATATGGAAGACAGGGTTCGCGAGTTGCTTATCGACGTCCTGATCTGGATAGGCGCGGAGCTGCTGGTGGTACTCGTCCATCGCCTTGGGGATCACGTCGAAATGCATCCGCTTGGCCGTGCGGGGCTTTTGGAACATGAAATAGGACAGTGACTCAGTCGAGGCGTAGGTCAGCCATTCGTCGATCGAGATGCCATTGCCAGACGTCTTGGAGATCTTCTGGCCGTTCTCATCGAGGAACAACTCGTAGACATAGTGCTCGGGCGCGGGCTGGCCGAGGATTCGGCAGATGCGGTCATAAACGGGCGTATTGGCGGCGTGGTCCTTGCCGTAGATCTCGAAATCCACACCAAGCGCAGCCCAGCGGGCCGCGAAATCGGGCTTCCACTGGAGTTTCACATGCCCGCCGGTGACTGGCAATGTCCATTCTCGTCCGTCTTCATCGTCAAAGGTCACGGTGCCTTCGTCGCCATCCACATGCTTCATCGGCACGTAGAGCACGCGCCCGGTTTCCGGATGGATCGGCAGGAAGATTGAGTAGGTCTGCCGCCGCTCGTCGCGGAGCGTCTTCAGCATCACGTCCATGATCTCGTCATAGCGCTCGGCGGCGCGGCGCAGCACGTCGTCGAACTGACCCGAGCGGTAGAATTCCGTGGCCGAGATGAACTCGTATTCGAAGCCGAATGTATCGAGGAACCGCCGCAGCATGGCGTTGTTATGGTGGCCAAAGCTGTCATGAGTGCCGAATGGATCGGGGACCGATGTCAGCGGCTGCTGCAGATGCTGGGCCAGCATCTCCTGATTGGGTAGCCCGCCGGGGATCTTGCGCATCCCGTCGAGGTCGTCGGAAAAGCAGATCAGCCGGGTCGGAATGTCGGACAGGATTTCGAATGCCCGGCGCACCATGGTCGTCCGCGCCACTTCGCCAAAGGTGCCGATATGGGGCAGACCCGAGGGACCATAACCGGTCTCGAACAGCACGTGCCCCTTTTCGGGCGGCGCCTTTTCGAAGCGTTTCACCAGCTTGCGCGCCTCCTCGAAGGGCCAGGCCTTGGATGTCATCGCTGCGTCTCGGAGATCGGTCATGGGAGAATCCGCTTCTGTCTGGATTGCGCTCTGCTATTGCCGGAGAGTGCGGAGGTCAATTATGCCTGTTATGTGGGCCGGTAGCGTGAGATGATAAAATATGAACGACTTTGCACAGACCATGACCCCGCAGGACTGCCTTGTCGCAGTCATGATCGCCGAATCCGCATCTGATGAGAACCTGCGGACCTCTGAACTCGTCACGATTGAGCGAATCGTCAACCACTTACCGGTTTTTGCGGATTTTGATCAGAGTCGAATTCCGGAGATTTCAGAACTGGTGCTGGAGCTCTTCGCAGATGAGGACGGGCTTGATGAGCTGTTCTCGATCCTGAAAGCGAAGATGCCTGAAAAGCTCTATCAGACGGCCTATGCGTTGGCCTGCGACGTGGCCGCCGCCGATGGAAAACTGCAAGAGGTTGAAATAGCTTTGTTGCAGGAGATGCGATACCAGTTCGGGATTCCCCGTCTTGATGCTGTTGCCATCGAGCGGGCGGCGGCTGTCCGCCATACGACGTTCTGAAATTATAAGTTTACCGTCAATCTTACCTGATCGGCCATATCCCGTCTGACGCACCTTTGCACCTATGTGCCGGGCCCGCCTCCGCAGTGATTGCCAGTCTCAGCAAGGCGTGACGTCCGGTGACAATCCTTCGGCGACGAGGAGGGTGGGCTGTATCTCGGAAAATCATGAAACCGAAACAGCAGTGGGGCGTTGGTTGGTCAAATCCCAAGCAGGAGCAATCTCATGAAGACTCTTCTCGGAGCGATCATCTTTATCGCTGACGTCTACGCCTTGTACCACATCATCACCTCCTCTGCCCCGACGCTGAACAAGGTGTTGTGGTCTCTGGCGGTTCTGATCCTGCCGGTTCTCGGCTTCATTGCCTGGTACTTTGCGGGTCCGCGCGGCGGGACAGCCTGAACCCGCCAGCGTTTACCCTGGGAGCAGATACAGCGCGCCCCATCGTTGCAGCATGGCGCGCTGTATTCTTTTCGCAGACTTGTTCCACGCGATGCCGCCGTCTGGGCGCTCTCGTTCGGCTTCGCTCAGAGAATCCCGCCGTGGAAGGTCGGCACAAAAGATCGAGAACGCGAGCGGCTTGCCCCTGGGGCCTTCCAGGTACCCCGCAAGTCCGCTGACAAAATTCAGGGTACCCGTCTTGGCCGATACGGAAAGCCGATCGTCCTCCGGATCGAACTGGCGCAGCAGAGGCCGCAACGGACCTTCCCATCCAGCGCCCGACATCGCTCTGACCATATCTGCGGGCGATAGCGCGCTATCATCCCCAAGACCGGAATGATCCTCAAGCAGTGGGCGACGGAGACCATATTTCTGGCTCAGCCAGCTGTTCATCCTGCCAGCAGAATCCGCGAGGGTCTCCCCTTGCCATCCAGCGGCAAGGCTTGCGGTCAGTCCGGTGACCTCTGCCGTCAAATTGGTGGAGTATTGCAGCATGCCGCGGAGGATGCCGCTCAGGGCCGGGCTGTCATGCGTGTGAAGCACCGTGCCCGTGGCGGCGTCGGTGCGTTCGACCGGTCCGTTCGACCCGATACCTTTTGCCAACAAAAGCTGTTGCAGAACTTCGCCTGCATAAAGACCCGGCACCCGGACCGGCAGCCACCTTGCACCGCCCCGGCCCAACGCCGATTGCGCTACTGTCCAGCGGTCGATGTCGCCATCAGCAGCGTAGGTGTAAATCGGGAGACCCCGGTCGATGACCTCCATGCGGGCAAAGCGCACAGGCGGGACAATCGTTTCGGAGCGCCCATCCATGGACACTGTGTAACCGCCGGCATTGCGACTCCAGCCGAAATGCACCCGGTTAAAGTTCAGATTGAGACCACCGACGGCGGGGTTATAGCCGACTTGATCGGGTTGCTCGCTATCGATCTCGCGGATGCGGGGCAGGGCACTGGTCCACACTTTTACCCCGCCTGCGATCTCGCGGAGTCCAAGAGCATGGAGCGCTTCGACCATAGACCAGAGTGCGTCTGTATCGAGAACCGGATCGCCACCACCGGCGAGGACGAGATCTCCTTCGAGCCGGCCTGCTGTCAAAGGGCCGGTTGCGAGGGTACGGGTCGAAAAGCGATAATCCGGCCCAAGGTTTTCGAGCGCATAAAGTGCTGTCAGGGCCTTTGCTGTCGAGGCAGGTGGCAGGGCGCGCAGTGGATGCAGGACCTCAATCATCTCACCGGTAATTGCGTCGGCGAGAGCGAACCCAACACGCCCGCTCAGTTGTTCCGACGCGATGATTTCCGCGGCGTCTGGGATCTGGCGAGTCAATAGATTCGCCGGCCGCGCCAAAGGACGTGGCGACGACAGAAGGCTCTCGGCGGCGCCGGGAGACGCCGTGAGTCCGGCAAGCCCGGTAACGAATCCGCGTCGTGTCAGGCCCATGCAGCGAATCCCTTCATCGTTTCCACTGTCCCGCAGCACGGATTCGTGTGGAGCTTTCATCGTTCAAAGGCAGGCTCGCGAAGGCAAAGGCCGGGGCGTTGCGCAAGCTCAATTCACCCGGCGCGCAGCGGTGACGGCGCAAAAGGCGACCGGCTGGGGAAAGAAGGCCCCGGGTCCGCGATCCGGGCCGGGCCAGAACGCCGATGGGGACAGTGGCGATGATGTCCTGCCAGCGATCCCAACGGTGGAATTCGGCCAGATTGTCCGAGCCCATGAGCCAGACAAATCTCTGTCTCGGGTAATTTCGCTGAAGCGCGGCCAGTGTGTCCGCAGTGTAACGCGTCCCCAGATCCGCCTCGATGCCAGTAACGGTGACAAACGGGTGTGCCGCAACGCGACGCGCACGCTCCGTACGGCGGAATATCGCGGCGGCATCTTGAGATTTCAAAGGATTTCCGGGCGTGACAAGCCACCAAACGTGGTCGAGGCCGAAACGGGCCAGAGCTGCAAGGGTGACAGCCATATGACCCGAATGCGCCGGATCAAAAGAGCCACCGAGCAGTCCGACGGACTGCCCGGGCCGGGCTTTGGGCCATGAATACCGGGTCACGCGGAGCCTCTTGTCATGCGCTACCGGTAGCCGGGACCGCGCGGAGAATGCAAGCTGATCAGTTCCGCGAGGCAAGTCCCAGACCAATCAGCGCTGCTCCGGTCATGGTGAGGTCGATGCCCAGAAGAATTCCGAGTGTCGTCGCGGCGGCGAAGGGCATGTTCAGAAGAACAAACAGACCAAGGCCGATGGACAACAGTCCGGCGACGAGAACCCAGCCCCAACCCTTGCGCGGCTTCATCCGGAAGGCGAACCAAGCGCGAAGGGCACCCATCGCGATGAACAGGGCCGCAACGGTCAGCGTGAGCGTGACGAGGCCAGCCAGTGGATCGAACCACAGGGCGAGCGCCAACAGGACCATCAGGACGCCGAGCAGGCCTGTGGTCCAGCGGGCACCCGTGCTGCCGTCCTCGGCGCGTATGGCGAGCACGGTCTGCATAATACCCCCGACGAAAAATGCGGCAGCGGCCATGAACGTGACCGTGAGCGATGCGATGAAAGGGTAAATCAGCGAGGCAAGTCCGCCCAGCGTCATCACGACGCCCATGAAGATCATCCACTTCCAATTCAGTTTCGCTTCCTCAGTGACAGCGAAGTCTTTGGTTTCGGTGTTGGCCATTTTGGCAGTCCTTTTGACGGGCTGACGCGATTACGCGTCTAATTTGCAGATTTGACCTCCCAACACGTCACGACCATGCCAGGTTCCGTTCAATTGTACCGACGCAGCGTTGGTTATCGCGAGAACTGCGGCAAAGCCGTCATTGCGGGCGGCGATATCTCTGTCTAAAAGGAGCCCAGAAAACGGGGTGGAGTGGTCCGCCCTGGGGTTGGATCGTCAGACAGGAGGCACGCAAATGGCAGACGCCGCCATTCACGGCCATGACGGGCATGAGGACAATCGGGGTTTCTTTACCCGCTGGTTCATGTCCACAAATCATAAGGATATCGGGATCCTCTATCTGATCACCGCGGGTGTGGTCGGGTTCATCTCGGTGGCCTTCACCGTTTACATGCGCATGGAGCTTCAGTCTCCCGGTGTGCAGTATATGTGCATGGAAGGCGCGCGCCTGTTCCCGACCTCAGTCGAGAACTGCCAGCCCAACGGCCATCTCTGGAATGTGCTGATCACCGCACATGGTATCCTGATGATGTTCTTTGTGGTTATCCCGGCGCTGTTTGGCGGCTTTGGCAACTACCTGATGCCGTTGCAGATCGGCGCGCCGGATATGGCGTTCCCTCGTCTGAACAACCTCAGCTTCTGGCTGTTCTTCGCCGGGACCTCGCTTGCTGTGGCCTCGGTGTTCTCCCCGGGTGGCAACGGCCAGATGGGCTCGGGTATCGGCTGGGTGCTTTATCCGCCGCTTTCCACCACCGAAGGCGGCTTCTCCACCGATCTAGCGATCTTCGCCGTGCACGTTTCGGGTGCCTCATCGATCCTTGGCGCGATCAATATGATCACCACCTTCCTGAACATGCGTGCCCCCGGCATGACCCTGTTCAAGGTGCCGCTTTTCTCTTGGTCGATCTTTGTCACCGCGTGGCTGATTCTCCTTGCTCTGCCGGTTCTCGCCGGTGCCATCACCATGTTGCTGACTGACCGGAACTTCGGGACGACGTTCTTCGATCCGTCGGGCGGCGGCGATCCGGTACTTTACCAGCATATCCTTTGGTTCTTCGGTCACCCCGAAGTGTACATCGTGATCCTGCCCGGCTTCGGTATCATCAGCCACGTGATCGCAACCTTCTCGCGCAAGCCGATCTTTGGCTACCTTCCCATGGTCTGGGCGCTGGTCGCCATCGGTGTGCTGGGCTTTGTGGTCTGGGCGCACCACATGTATACGGTCGGCATGTCCCTGACCCAGCAGAGCTACTTCATGCTGGCGACCATGGTGATCGCGGTACCTACGGGGATCAAGATCTTCTCTTGGATTGCAACCATGTGGGGAGGCTCTATCGATCTGAAGGCTCCGATGCTCTGGGCATTTGGCTTTCTCGCCCTATTCACCATGGGCGGCGTGACCGGCATCGTGCTCAGCCAGGCTTCGATCGACCGAGCCTATCATGACACCTACTACGTAGTGGCTCACTTCCACTATGTGATGTCGCTGGGTGCTGTGTTCGCGATCTTCGCCGGGATCTACTTCTACTTCCCGAAGTTCACCGGACAGATGATCCCTGAATGGATCGGCAAGGTGCATTTCTGGCTGATGTTCATCGGCTCGAACCTCACCTTCTTCCCGCAGCACTTCCTGGGCCGTCAGGGCATGCCGCGCCGTTACATCGACTACCCGGACGCGTTTGCCACCTGGCACTACGTCTCATCGATTGGCGCATACCTGTCCTTCGCCTCGTTCCTGTTCTTCATCGGTGCTATCGTCTGGGTTCTGCGCACGCAGCCCAAGACCGCGCCGGCCAACCCCTGGAACGAGTGGGCTGACACCCTGGAGTGGACCCTGCCTTCCCCGCCGCCGGAGCACACCTTTGAGACGCTCCCCAAGCAGGAAGACTGGGACAAGGGCCACGCGCACTGATCCCGGGATGCCTGTAGAATGGCGAAAATCTGACGAGGCCCCGGGTAATACCGGGGCCTTTTCGCATGTGGGGGGGCAGCCCTATGCGAGTGCGCTGTTGTGGCCGCATCGGTCGCTGCCCTTGCCCGGATTCGCGGCCGTGATGGGCATTACCTTCGTGCTGATCGTGATCCCGACCCTGCCACTGCTGGGGACCCCGGTGTTTTGGGGGCTACTACCCTTCGTCATGGGTGCGGTGGCTTTGCTCTACGTGATGATCCGCCGCAACTATCGGGACGGACACCTGCATGAGGAACTGACTATCTGGTCGGATCGCGTACTGCTCGTGCGCACTGATCCAAGGCGCCCGCAGCGGTCGTGGGAGTGCAATCCCCACTGGATCCGCCTGTCCCTGCATCAGGACAAAGGGCCGGTGGAGAAATACCTGACTCTCAAAGGCTCAGGCCGCGAGGTAGAGCTGGGGGCGTTTCTGAGCCCCGAGGAGCGGGAAGAGCTCTACGACGAGCTCGACCACTTACTCAAACGCTTGCCGCTATAGGCAAGCACACTAGCCGATTCGGATTTTGACTTTCGGACCAACCGTGGCGAAATCCATCTGTCCCATGTAGCGTTCGCGTAGCACGCCCATGACGCGACCCATGTCGCGAATCGAACTCGCGCCCGTTTCGGCAACGACTTCAGCAATCGCCTTTTCGATTTCCTCCTCAGAGAGCTGGCGAGGTAGAAACTCCTCGATCACCTCAATTTCCTCGCGCTCAGCCTCGGCTAGCTCCAGCCGCGCCGCTTCTTCATAGGCCCGCGCGCTCTCCACCCGTTGTTTCACCATGCGTCCGAGGATTTTTCGCACTTCTGCATCGCTAACAATGTCGACGCCTTCCTCGCCGCGAGCCGCAATGTCACGGTCCTTTATCGCGGCATTGATCAGCCGGATGGTCCGCAACCGAACTTGCTGGCGTTCGCGCATGGCGGTCTTCAGGGCCTTGTTGATCTGCTCACGCAATTCCATCGTGATCTCCTGTGCTGGGCCGCTGATAGGTAGGGTGGGGCGGATCATATGACAAGCGAGCCTTGACCCCCCGCTCCCAGCCACTTAGGGAACGGCAGATTTGCCCAGCCGGAGTCGTGATGATGTCGAATGCCACCCCGACCGCCTGCCTTGCCCTCGCCGATGGACGGATCTTCAAAGGGTACGGGTTCGGCGCGACCGGAACCACAACTGCAGAGCTTTGCTTTAACACTGCCATGACGGGATATCAGGAGATCATGACCGATCCCTCCTATGCCGGTCAGGTCGTAACTTTCACCTTCCCCCATATCGGGAATACCGGGATCACCCCCGAGGATGATGAGGCCTCGGAGCCCGTCGCCAGCGGGATGGTGGTGAAGTGGGATCCCACCGAGCCCTCCAATTGGCGATCTGCCGGGGAACTCGGAGACTGGCTCGCCCGCCATGGCCGGATCGGCATCGGCGGTCTTGATACCCGTCGTCTGACCCGCGCGATTCGCGAACAGGGCGCTCCCCATGTGGCGATGGCCCACGATCCGGAGGGGAAATTCGATATCGAGGCGCTGGTCGCTCAGGCCCGCGCTTTCCCGGGACTGGTGGGTATGGACCTCGCCAAAGAGGTCACCTGCGCCCAGTCCTATCGCTGGGACGAGATGCGCTGGGCCTGGCCCGAGGGCTACACCCGCCGGACCACGCCGGGTCACAAGGTCGTCGCCGTGGATTTCGGAGCGAAGCGCAACATTCTGCGTTGCCTTGCCAGCGCCGGTTGCGACGTGACCGTACTGCCCGCGACGGCGACTGCCGAAGAGATCCTCGCCCATGAGCCCGCAGGTCTGTTCCTCTCCAATGGCCCCGGAGATCCGGCGGCTACGGGCGAATACGCCGTGCCGATGATTCGCGAAGTCATGGAACGGCGTCCCAGGATGCCGATATTCGGGATTTGTCTCGGGCATCAGCTCCTCGCCCTGTCCCTCGGTGCGCAGACCCAGAAGATGGGTCATGGTCACCACGGCGCCAACCATCCGGTCAAGGAACACGCCACCGGAAAGGTCGAAATCACCTCTATGAACCATGGCTTTACGGTGAACACGCAAACGCTGCCGGCGGGGGTCGAGGAGAGCCATGTGTCGCTCTTTGACGGCTCCAATTGCGGGATCCGCATGACCGACAGGCCGGTTTGGGGCGTCCAGCACCATCCTGAGGCCAGCCCGGGACCTCAGGACAGCTTTTATCTCTTCGAGCGCTTCGTCGAAGCGATGGATCGGGCTGCCTGACCCGGCCTTGGCTGTGATCTTAACCTAGAGTTATCTGACCTTAGACAAACATCCCTCCACGTTGTGGGGGGATGTTTTTGTGTGACGCTGATCTCGCATGCGCAACCGGCTCGTTGTCGTGTTTGCCGCCACCAGATGCCCTCGCGATCCGGCGGGTTGGGCCGGCCTATTGCGTGCGACATGGGCTGGTCCCTCTGCGATCTGCAGGAGCATTCACACCTGTCGGCACGGCGTCGGGCGCACTCTCTCCTATGGAGCGCGAACGTTTAATCGAGGTTCTCGGACCTGTTCATCCGGTTAAGTTGAGACGAAGGGAGATCGAGCGTCTTTTGGTCGATCACGCGGGTCCGCCTCTCATCCGAAGAGCGGAATCGAGAGTTGCCGATCCTCTGAGCTGCCGGAGTACCTCAGGGCGCTCTTCGGTCTGGGTTCTTTTGGTGGGGATGTTGGTATTCGTTGCTGTCGCAGCGATCTTTGACTCTTCGAAAACGCTGATAGGGCTGTTCGTCTTGGCAGCGCTTTTGTCCTTCTTGAATAATGGCTTGTCAGTCCTTGCACTGTCTCTGGGTATACACAGGTCGGCGACGTTGGCACAAATTCCCAAATTACCTGCGGAGGCTCTGCCGGTCATCACCCTGCTGGTTCCGCTGTATCGGGAGGAGCGAATTGCCTCTGAATTGCTTCTCAGGCTGGAACGAATCGACTACCCGCGCGACCGGCTCGAAATCAGGCTGATCGTCGAGGCGAGTGACTGGCAGACTCAGGACATGCTCTCCGGCGCTCATTTGCCAGATTGGGTCCGAACCGTGTTTGTTCCCCCCGGGACGATCCAGACGAAGCCTCGTGCGCTGAATTTGGCTTTGGATTTCAGTTCCGGAACCATTGTTGGGATCTACGATGCCGAGGATGCGCCGGCACCCGACCAATTACAGAAGGTGGCCGCAGCCTTCGATCAGTGCGGCGCGCACGTGGCCTGCCTGCAGGGGAAGCTGAACTTTTATAATAGCCGCTCAAACTGGCTGACCCGGTGCTTTGCCATCGACTACGCGCTGTGGTTCACGATGATTATGCCGACCTTGAGGCGCATCGGCTGGCCTGTCCCTCTAGGAGGAACGACGGTATTTTTCCGCCGCGCAGCACTTGAGGCGGTTGGTGCTTGGGATGCGCATAACGTCACAGAGGATGCAGATCTGGGCATTCGGCTGGCGCGTAAAGGCTATGTCACCGAACTGATCGACACGACTACTCTCGAAGAAGCGACTGTGTCGCTTGGCGCTTGGATGCGACAGCGGTCGCGTTGGCAGAAAGGCTATACGCAAACCCTTATCACGCATCTGCGCTACCCCCGAGATCTCCTGAACGATCTGGGTATCTGGGGCGCGTTAGGGATGCTGGTGCTGTTGGCAGGGAGCTTGCTGGGGGCGTTCTTCGGGCCTTTGCTCTGGTCCCTGTGGCTGATTTTCATAGCGATACCGCACCCGTTGACACCGTTTCTCGCAAGTCCGGGGGGGCACTGGCTGGCAGTCCTTTTTGGGGTAAACCTCATCCTGAGCTGGACCGCCATGGGCGTCGCCGTCACACGCATGGATCGGCCTGATCTCCTGAGCTGGGTGCCGACGACGATGCTGTATTTTCCACTGATGACAGGGTCACTGGTCAAGGCGATCTATGAGATTTTCCGGCGGCCTTTCCACTGGGATAAAACGGACCATGGCGTCAGCGAAGCTGACGCTCTTTGCCCTCCGACATGATGTCGTTCTCAGCGTCAGCGGCGAGTCGGGTTTCGTAGGCGCGAGAGATATGCAGGGACAGGGCAGCGCGGGCGGCTTTCTCGTCACGTTGTTCAAGAGCTGACACGATTCGGTCATGCTCCGCCAGAGCGTCCACTTCGCGCCCCTCAACCGCGAGCGAGGTCGTCGCGAGGAGCGCCATGGAGCGGTGGACCAGATCGAGCTGTTGGACGAGGAATTTATTGTGGGACGCCAGATGGATCTGTTTATGAAATCGGCGGTTGGATCGACTGAGTGCCTGCGGATCCCCAAGCCGCCCCTGATCCGTCGCGACCATCCGCCGGAGCACGCGCAGCTCTTCGCTGGTGGCGTGACGAGCCGCCAGCTCGGCGGCCAGTCCTTCAAGCTCGCTCCGGACGACGTAAAGCTCGGCCATCTGATTGTGATCGAGCGACGCGACAATCAGGCTGCGGCCATCCCGATGCAGGAGAGACTGAGTTTCCAGCCGTTGCAAAGCCTCGCGAATCGGTGTGCGGGAAACACCAAATCGCTCGGCGAGTTCGTTCTCCACGAGCCGGTCGCCGGGTCGATAGATCCCTGCATCGATGGCTTCGAGCACCAGACTATACGCGTCCGTGGGTGGTTTCAGATCGGCCATACGCGTCCCCCTCCGGAAGCAGCATAGACAGGCGGGAGATGGAGCGCTAGGCCGCTGCTATGGACGATTTCAACGGGATCCGCACTTGGATCTTCGACTTAGATCACACGCTTTATCCCCACGATGCCGAGCTGCTGGTCCGGATCGGGGCGCGGATGACGGACTGGATGTGCCGCGAGCTGCGTCTCGATCGGCCCGAGGCGGATCGGCTGCGATATCAGTACTGGCAGACCCATGGCACTACCCTGAGCGGTCTCATGGTCGAACATGATGTCGCTCCCGAAGCCTTTCTCGCTGAGGTTCATGACGTGCCCCTCGACGGGATCGGGCCGGATCCCGCGCTCGCTGCACGGATCCGGGCGTTACCGGGACGGCGGATCGTGCACACCAACTCCACGAGCAGCTATGCGTATCGAGTGCTCGATGTACTCGGTCTCGACCGGGTGTTCGATGCGGTCTACGGGATCGATCAGACGGGCTTTTACTCGAAACCTCATCCTATTGCTCATGACGCGGTGACTGGTCTGGACGGTCATGCGGCAGAGACAGCGGTGATGTTCGAGGACACTGCCGACAATCTTCGTGTGCCCCATGCCCGCGGGATGCGCACGGTTCTGGTCGCGCCCGAGCCTGCGGTTGCGCCCCATGTGCACCACCATACGGACGATCTGGCAGGCTTTCTGTCGCAGATCGTCGATCCGACCTTTCGTCCCTCGACGGAACAGCTACCGTGAGCGCCATGGCAGACACAGATATCTTCATCTCGGGCGCCGGCATTGCCGGCATGGTACTGGCGGCGGTGATGGCGAGCCGGGGGCGATCGGTTGTGATCTGTGATCCGAGCCCTCCACCCAAGACGATGGACGCTGACGGGTCCGACCTGCGCTGCACCGCTTATCTCGCCCCGTCCGTCGAATTGATGGACGGGGCGGGCCTCTGGGCGCCGCTTGAGCCCCACGCGACCCCGCTCGAAGCGCTCCGGGTCCGTGACTCCGAGGGCTGGCCGCCGGTGGAGACGGCGCAACGGACCTTCCTGCCCGGTGATCTCGGCTTGTCGGCCTTTGGGCAAAACGTTGTGAACTGGGAGGCACGCCTGCATATCTGCGAGGCGCTGGCCGGGATGCCGAATATGGATTTGCGGCTGGGCACCGGTTTCCGGAACATGGTGGCGCGTGACACCGATGTGACAGTGACGCTCAGCGATGGCAGTCGCTTTACCGCAGGGCTTGTGGTTGGAGCGGACGGGCGCGATTCGGCGGTTCGCGAAGCGCTGGGAATCGGAGTGAAGCGGCTGACCTATCGCCAGCGCGCGCTGGCCTTTGCCTGCACCCACGAACTGCCCCATGATCGCATCTCGACCGAGACTTATAACTCCGGCGGTGCCTTCGTGACCGTGCCGCTCCCGGATCAGGATGGCCAGCCGGCTTCGTCTATCGTGTGGATGGACCGGGGGTCGCGGATCCGGGAACTGGTGGCCATGGAAGAGGACGCCTTCAACGCTGCGCTGACCAATCGGGCGCTGCACGGGCTTGGTCAGATGCGCCGAATCACGCCGCTCGCGCCGTGGCCTATTGTAACCCAGACGGCTGACCGGCTGATCGACCGCCGCGTGGCTCTGGTTGCCGAAGCGGCCCATGTCATGCCGCCCATCGGCGCGCAGGGGCTGAACACCTCTCTGGCTGATATCCGGGCGCTGGCTGACGCAATTGGCGATGGCGACCCCGGCGATCCGGCGTCACTGGAGCGGTACGCCACCAGCCGGGCTCGAGACATTCATCTGCGCAGCCGGACGATCGACCTTTATAACCGGCTTTGCCGTTCCGACGCGGCGCCGTTGCGCAAGGCGCGGCAGGTCGGACTGAAGGCGATGCATGATCTCGCACCCTTGCGGCGAAAGATCATGCAGGCCGGGATGGGCGGCAGTCTCTGAGCGTCAGATCGGTCCCGGTCGCCGTTCTTCGCTCAAGAGTACATTGGCTTCCACATTACCCACCCCCGGCAGGGTGAGTATTCGTCGCCGCAAGACCCGCTCAAAATCGGCGATATCCCGGGCAACCACGCGTAGCCGGTAGTCATAAAGGCCGAGCACATGTTCGACCGTCTGGACTTCGGGAATGGCGGTGATCGCCCTCTCGAAACTCTCGAGATCAACGCGTCCTCTCGCTGCGAGCTTCACGCCAAGAAACACCCTTACGCCAAAGCCGAGCGCGGGCAGATCGAGTTCCAACCTCTTACCGGCGAGGATGCCCGCGTCCTGCAAGCGCCGTATCCGCCGCCACGCCATGGGCTGGGAGATTCCGAGCTGCGTCCCGAGAGTCGCGCTGCTTTGGGTGGCGTCCGCGAACAGGGCGCGCAGAATTTTCCGGTCGATATCGTCAAGGGCGGTCACAGCGGCACCTTTTCATCCGCTTTCAGCGTCGCGACCTGCATCAAAGCCTCAATATCCGCGATATGGGGCAGGGGGAGGATGCGGCTGCGATAGAGTCGGTGGTAATCTGCCAGATCCCGGGCGATGACGCTGAGCCGTACATCCACACGCCCGAGGAATGTCTGGATCTCGATCACCTCAGGCACCTCACGCGCCGCCTCGATAAAGCTGTCGAGAGCGCGGGGATCAGTCTTGTCGAGGGTGAAACGAAGGGACACCGCGACCTCGTAGCCCAGCTTCGTCCAGTCGATTCGGGCGTGTTGGCCGCGCAGGATACCTTCGCGCCGCAGCCGGTCCATGCGCCTCGCGGCCAGTTGCGGACTCACGCCGGCGCGCCCGGCGAGTGCCGAAGTGGTGGCTTCGGGGTCGTTCTGGAGTTGCCGTACCAGGCGGCGATCTACATCATCGAGCATGAAATACATCAGTAAGCGTCATATTATGAATAGTTATCACCAATAGCTTTGAAAAAATAGATTTTTCATAGCTGCATATCCTGAGATCCGAGGATATTGTGCGCGGCAGTGATATTCACAGGAGAGACCGATGCGCGTCTATTACGACCAGGATTGTGACATCAATCTGATCAAGGACAAGAAAGTGGCCATCCTCGGCTACGGTTCACAAGGCCACGCTCACGCCCTGAACCTGCGGGACAGCGGCGCCAAGAACATTGCCGTCGCCCTGCGTGACGGTTCTCCGAGCCGTGCCAAGGCCGAAGGTGAAGGCCTGCAGGTCATGGGCATCGAGGAAGCCGCCGCCTGGTGTGATGTGATCATGTTCACCATGCCCGACGAGCTTCAGGCCGAGGTCTACCGCAAGCACGTGCATGACCACCTGAAGGAAGGCGCTGCGATTGCCTTCGCCCACGGTCTCAATGTGCATTTCGGCCTGATCGAGCCGAAGCCTGGCGTTGATGTTATCATGATGGCGCCCAAGGGCCCTGGCCACACCGTGCGCGGCGAATACCAGAAGGGCGGCGGTGTGCCCTGCCTCGTAGCTGTCCATCAGGACGCCACCGGCAAAGCCATGGATATCGGCCTGTCTTACTGCTCCGCCATCGGGGGCGGCCGTTCCGGCATCATCGAGACGAACTTCCGTCAGGAATGTGAAACCGACCTGTTCGGCGAGCAGGCTGTGCTCTGCGGTGGTCTGGTCGAGCTGATCCGGATGGGCTTCGAGACCCTGGTCGAGGCGGGTTATGAGCCCGAGATGGCCTATTTCGAATGCCTTCACGAGGTGAAACTCATCGTGGATCTGATCTACGAAGGCGGCATCGCCAACATGAACTACTCGATCTCCAACACTGCGGAGTATGGTGAATACGTCTCCGGTCCGCGCGTGCTGCCCTATGACGAGACCAAGGCCCGCATGAAGGCGGTGCTGACCGACATTCAGAACGGCAAGTTCGTCCGCGACTTTATGCAGGAAAACGCCGTGGGTCAGCCCATGTTCAAGGCGACCCGTCGCCTGAACGACGAGCACCAGATCGAGCAGGTAGGCGAAAAGCTCCGGGCGATGATGCCGTGGATCTCCAAGGGCAAGATGGTGGACAAGTCCCGCAACTAAGCGAGACCATCAGTCTGATGACAGACCCCGTCCAGGAAACCGGGCGGGGTCTTTCTGTTTCGGTGTGTCGATTGGCCGTTTCACTCTGCTGGACCGACTCGGGTCAAAGGTCGCATTCAACGATTTCGACCCGGATTGCGGTGTGTTTTCCCGTTTTGATGGACAAAGCGCTCTTGCCCGCTCCTATTGAGCGAGACGTGGAACCGGTTGGTATCGTGACGACCGTTGCAGGGTAGCAAAGTTTGTCACGATCGGCGGGTTAAAACTTGCTGGATTGTGCGCATTTGGAGTGATCATCTTCAAAATAATTATGAAATCCGCTTTTCTGCATTTTTGGTTCATTTTCATGTTGCGGCGTCTTCATGGTACACTTAGAAGCCCTTTCACCGGCGGCGCTGAGGCGCGGTTGGGGGGGTCGCTGAGGCGACGCTGACACGGGGCGGTTAACTTTCGGGTTGACGATGGTCTTGAGTTGGTGTTTATGAGGCGGTCTGACATCGGGACATTATGAGGCGGGCGCGCCGTTAGTTTAGGGCGCATCTGTTGAGTTTTGTGTCGGTAGCTCTTTGAAATTGCGAGTATCTGAAGAGATATGCGGGCGGTTCTGGTCATTCGACTGACGGACGTTTGCATATCGGCCTTCTAGCC
>NZ_VFSV01000100.1 GCF_007004065.1 Palleronia caenipelagi
CCTATTCCTGGGCCGTCCACGTCTACCCGGCACCGATGCCGCATAGCGGCAAAGCCGCGACCCTGCGCGAGGCCCTCGAGGCCGTCAGGCAGACGGCCGGGGAACTGCCGAATATCCAGTGGCGTCAGAGATCCATCTACTGGAAGCAAGAGGTGTTCCATCCCGGATGATGGTCCACATTCCCGGGGGCTGTCCCGGACGATATTTGTCGCGGGAGGCGAAAAACGATCAGGGAATTATGCCTGATCCCCACTGAATACACGCGGGTCCTGAACCGGGTGCGCATGGTTAAAAATATGTTAACCTGCTAATTTGAAACGAATAATCTATACTATTCATTTGAGAGATCGCCCTAACCGTTCGTATGGTCCGGCAACTGAGGTTGATGCCTGCGAGGAGTTGTTGTGGTCGATACTCTCAATCCGGATCGGGTCAGACCCGGTCGCTTTGTCCAGGTCTTTGCCTCAATCCGGGGGTCGGTCGATGGGGCCGATCAAGCCGGAACCTGGTCTGAACCGTCTCGCACCGCGCGCGGAATACGCTCGGCTCAGCGTCATCCCCTGATCAAGAGCGGGCCATTTCCCGCTTCTCAACGCCACCGGGCGCGCATCGTCCCGCCGATACCGACGGCTAGCGCTCGTCCCTCAAATGATCCGTCGGTTGGGACTGCCCCAGTGGCCGTGTCCCCACGCACATCAAGACTTCAGAAAGGCTGACCCATGGTTACGATTTGGACCCCCGGACCCGGACCCACTGCTGGCAACGACACCGCCACTGCCGATGGCGCCAATGACGTCATCAGCGGTCAGGGTGGCGATGACAGCCTTTTTGGGGCGGGCGGCGATGACACCATCTTTGGCGGTTCTGGCAACGATACGATCGACGGGGGGTTTCAGCCTGATCTGATTGACGGTGGTGACGGTGCGGACAGTATCAATGACAGCGGTCTTGGTGAGTCTAAGGATACAATCTTCGGGGGTCTGGGCAATGACACCATCGACGGCGGTTTTGGAGACGACATAATCGATGGGGGCAGTCAGTCCGATGTGATCAGCGGCGGCGGTGGCAATGATAGTATTTCGGATAGCGGTGGCGGGGCGTCATTCGACACGATTTATGGCGGTGACGGCAGCGATACGATCTCGGGCGGTGCGGGGGACGATTCGATTGACGGTGGCTCTTTGGGCGACTCGATCTTCGGTGGTGACGGCAACGATATTGTGACGGACAGTGGCGGGGGAGCGTCCCCCGACACCATTTTCGGTGACGCTGGGAACGATACGATCGATGGCGGATTAGCGGCAGATACTCTATTTGGCGGCTCAGGTGACGACAGCATCTTAGGCGCCTCGGGCGACGACACGCTGGTGGGGGGGCTTGGCAACGACACGCTCGACGGGGGGGCCGGGGCTGACGTTCTCGACGGTCGGAGCGGCGATGACAGCCTGTTTGGCGCCAGTGGCGATGACACGGTGGACGGGGACAGCGGGGATGACTTCCTCCGCGGCGGGACCGGCAACGATACCTTTTTCGGAGACCCAGGCAATGACACGCTCATCGGCGATTCCGGCGATGACCTGCTCCGCGGCGGGGCCGGCGATGACACCGTGTCTGGCGGAGCCGGGGCGGACGTGGTCAATGCCGATAACGGCGTGGATACGGTCGAAGGGGGCGCCGGGAACGATACGCTCGATGGGGGGGCCGCGTCTGACCTGATCTACGGTGGCAGCGGGGACGACAGTATCGTTGAAAGCGGGAGCACTTTTTCCGCCGATACGATCTATGGCGGTCTCGGCAATGACACCGTCACTGCCGGTGATGGGGATGACGTCATCAGCGGTCAGGGTGGGAACGACCAACTCGAAGGAGGCGAAGGCAACGACACGATCTTTGGCGGCACGGGCGCTGATGTTGTTTCTGGCGACAACGGGAACGATCTCATTCTGGGGGACGACGGCGACGACCAGCTGGGTGGGAATGCCGGAAACGACCAGATCCAGGGCGGCGCCGGGGCCGACGCGATCGGCGGAGGCTCAGGCGACGATAGCATTCGTGGGGATGCGGGGAACGACTCAATCTCGGGCGGCTCAGGCCGCGACACAATTGTCGGGAATTCGGGCGATGATTTTATCGGCGCTGATTCTGGCGATGATATCGTCAACGGCGGCGCAGGCGATGATACGATCACGGGCGGCTTTGGTGCAGATGATCTGGTGGGTGCCGACGGCAACGATTCGCTTTTAGGGAACGGGGGCGATGACACGCTGGACGGCGGTGTCGGCAATGACACGCTTCTCGGCGGAGGAGAAAACGACAGCCTCTCCGGTGGTATTGGCGATGACGTCATCTTGGGTGGGGACGGCGTTGATACACTGATTGGCGGCTCAGGCGATGATATACTGAGTGGCGATGTCGGCAATGACACGCTGTATGGTGGGGACGGCGACGACTCGCTGTCGGCGGGTCGGGGGGATGATTCCGTGTTTGGCGGGGCTGGCGACGATACGCTGGACGGCAATGACGGCTTGGACAGCCTGTTCGGCGGCGCCGGTAATGACCGCATCAGATTGAACGCGAATGAACCCGGCGGGGCGTTTTATGGCGGCATCCAGGTGGGTGTCGGCGGGTCTGGAGACGACTTGATCTTTGGCTCTGGCGACACCGATTCCCTGCAGGGCGATGCGGGGAACGATCTGATCGACGGCGGGAAAAACAACGACACCCTCTTTGGCGGTCTCGGCGATGACAGTCTGCGGGGCGGTGAGGAGAACGATTCCGTCCTGGGTGGCGCCGGCGACGACAGTATCATTGGCGATCAGGGCGACGACACACTCTACGGGGAAAGCGGCGATGACAAACTCTTCGGGTTTGTCGGCAACGATTCACTCTTCGGCGGACTCGGAAATGACACTTTAGGTGGCGGCCTCGGGGATGACACCGTGTATGGCGATGAAGGCAACGACCTCCTGATAGGCAGGTCCGGGGAAGATCTCCTCTTCGGCGGTGTGGGCAACGATAATATTATAGGAGACATCGGGAACGACAGCCTCTCCGGCGGTATTGGCGATGACGTCATCTCGGGTGATGCCGGCGTTGATACACTGATTGGCGGCTCAGGCGACGACGCGTTGAGCGGCAATTCTGGCGATGACTCGCTGGTGGGGGGGCTTGGCAACGACACGCTCGGCGGCGGGACCGGTGACGACCTGGTTGTCGGCGGGTCGGGCGATGACACCATCTCTGGCGGCGCCGGGAACGACACGCTGGACGGCGGTGTCGGCAACGACACGCTTGATGGTGGCTCCGGCGATGACAGCCTGCTCGGCGAGAGCGGTGACGACGTTCTGCGGGGCGGGACGGGCACTGACACGCTGGACGGTGGTCTGGGCGACGACACGATCTTTGGCGACAGCGGCGACGATTCTCTAAGTGGTGGTTCGGGCGATGACAGCCTCCGCGGGAGTCTGGGGAATGATACGCTGCTGGGGGACGGCGGCAACGATTTCCTTACCGGTGAGAGCGGCGATGATACCGTTAGCGGCGGGGCCGGGGACGATACCGTTAATGGTGGCCAGGGCAATGACGTGGTCTTTGGCGATTCCGGCGATGATAGCGTTCAGGGCGGGACCGGACTCTTCGATGATACGCTCTATGGCGGTCTCGGGAACGACTCGCTCTTTGGCGATGGCGGATGGGATACCCTCTACGGTGGCGTTGGCAACGACGCGCTTGATGGGTGGACCGGTAGTGATCTGCTTTTCGGCGAGAGCGGTGATGACAGTATCGCGGATACGGGCGGCAGCCTCTCCGCGGATACGATTTATGGCGGTTTCGGGAATGACACCGTCGCTGGCGGTCGGGCCGATGACACCGTTCTGGGCGATGATGGCAATGACAGCGTTCTCGGTGAGAGCGGCGA
>NZ_VFSV01000101.1 GCF_007004065.1 Palleronia caenipelagi
ATTGTTCGATCAGGATCTGCGCCTCGCGCAGGTCTGGGATCCACGTCACGATCTGGAAGAGGTTTTCGTATGCCATGCATGGGTTCCGGGGTTCGTGCTCCCGGATCATCGTCACGGTCAGGCCAGCGGCGGTATCTTTGATCTCGAACATGGCGGGTTTCCTGCTATTCTGTTCATGATTTGCTTCACACCGGATGCGGGTGTTCTGTCGATCCCCGGACCCTGAAAAGATGAAAAAAGATCCGTTGGTCCCACAGGCCCACATGGGCGGATGATCCCTCCTCTGGCCCCATGACAGGGTTGTCCTGCGGGAAGGCGAGCCCGTGGGCCGGGTTCACCCGTCACCAGCCATCACCGGCGTTCTGCCCTATTCCTGGGCCGTCCACGTCTACCCGGCACCGATGCCGCATAGCGGCAAAGCCGCGACCCTGCGCGAGGCCCTTGAGGCCGTCAGGCAGACGGCCGGGGAACTGCCGAATGTCCAGTGGCGTCAGAAATCCATCTACTGGAAGCAAGAGGTGTTCCATCCCGGATGATGGTCCACATTCCGGGGGCTGTCCCGGACGATATTTGTCGCGGGAGGCGAAAAACGATCAGGGAATTATGCCTGATCCCCGCTGAATACACGCGGGTCCTGAACCGGGCGCGCATGGTTAATAATATGCTAACATGCTAATTTGAAACGAATAATCTATACTATTCATTTGAGAGATCGCCCCAACCATTCGTATGGTCCGGCAACTGAGGTTGATGCCTGCGAGGAGTTGTTGTGGTCGATACTCTCAATCCGGATCGGGTCAGACCCGGTCGCTTTGTCCAGGTCTTTGCCTCAATCCGGGGGTCGGTCGATGAGGCCGATCAAGCCGGAACCTGGTCTGAACCGTCTCGCACCGCGCGCGGAATACGCGCGGCTCAGCGTCATCCCCTGATCAAGAGCGGGCCATTTCCCGCTTCTCAACGCCACCGGGCGCGCATCGTCCCGCCGATACCGACGGCTAGCGCTCGTCCCTCAAATGATCCGTCGGTTGGGACTGCCCCAGTGGCCGTGTCCCCACGCACATCAAGACTTCAGAAAGGCTGACTCATGGCTGTTACGTGGAACCCCGGACCCGGACCCACTGCTGGAAACGACACTGCCGTCGGCGATGGCGCCAATGACGTCATCAGCGGTCAGGGTGGGAACGACCAACTCGAAGGAGGCGGTGGCAACGACACCCTCTTTGGCGGCACGGGCGCTGATGTTGTTTCTGGCGGCACTGGGAACGATATCCTTCTGGGGGAAGGCGGCAACGACAATCTGGCTGGGAATGCCGGAAACGACCAGATCCAGGGCGGCGCGGGGGCCGACGCGATCGGCGGAGGCTCAGGCGACGATAACATGCGTGGGGATGCGGGGAACGACCAAATCTCGGGCGGCTCTGGCAGCGACACAATTGTGGGGAACTCGGGCGATGATGTTATCGGCGCTGATTCTGGAGATGATATCGTCAACGGCGGCTCAGGCGATGATACGATCACGGGCGGTTTTGGTGCAGATAATGTGGTGGGTGCCGACGGCAACGATCGGCTTGGAGGGAACGGGGGCGATGACACGCTGGACGGCGGTGTCGGCAATGACACGCTTCTCGGCGGAGGAGAAAACGACAGCCTCTCCGGCGGTATTGGCGATGACTCCATCTTGGGTGGGGACGGCGTTGATACACTGAGTGGCGGCTCAGGCGACGATACGCTGGACGGCGGTGTCGGCAATGACACGCTGTATGGTGGGGACGGCGACGACTCGCTGTCGGCGGGTCCGGGGGATGATTCCGTGTTTGGCGGGGCTGGCGACGATACGCTGGACGGCAATGACGGCTTGGACAGCCTGTTCGGCGGCGCCGGTAATGACCGCATCAGATTGAACGCGAATGAACCCGGCGGGGCGTTTTATGGCGGCATCCAGGTGGGTGTCGGCGGGTCTGGAGACGACTCGATCTTTGGTTCTGGCGATACCGATTCCCTGCAGGGCGATGCGGGGAATGATCTGATCGACGGCGGGGACAACAACGACACCCTCCTTGGCGGTCTCGGGGATGACACTCTGCGGGGCGGTGAGGAGAACGATTCCGTATTGGGTGGCGCCGGCGACGACAGTGTCACTGGTGATCAGGGCGACGACATACTCTACGGGGAGAGCGGGGATGACATCGTTCAGGGGTTTGTCGGCAGCGATTCACTCTTCGGCGGACTCGGAAATGACTCGTTATTTGGCGGCCTCGGGGATGACACCGTTCAGGGGGATGTCGGCAACGACAGCATTTTCGGTCAGAGCGGCGATGACACCCTGAGCGGCGGCAGCGGCGACGATACGCTGGACGGCGGTGTCGGCAATGACACGCTGTATGGTGGGGACGGCGACGACTCGCTGTCGGCGGGTTCGGGGGATGATTCCGTGTTTGGCGGGGCTGGCGACGATACGCTGGACGGCAATGACGGCTTGGACACCCTGTTCGGCGGTGCCGGTAATGACCGCATCAGATTGAACGCGAATGAACCCGGCGGGGCGTTTTATGGCGGCATCCAGGTGGGTGTTGGCGGGTCTGGAGACGACTCGATCTTTGGCTCTGGCGATACCGATTCCCTGCAGGGCGATACGGGGAATGATCTGATCGAAGGCGGGGACAACAACGACACCCTCCTTGGCGGTCTCGGGGATGACGTGATTTCGGGCGGTAACGACGATGACAGTGTCCAGGGCGATGCCGGAAATGATTTTCTGGAGGGCAACATCGGGAACGATACCGTCGCCGGCAACAGCGGCGACGATAGACTATTTGGCGGTTTCGGCGCAGACACCCTCCTTGGCGGTCTCGGCGATGACACTCTGCAGGGCGGTGGGGACAACGATTCCGTCCTGGGTGGCGCCGGCGACGACAGTGTCATTGGTGATCAGGGCGACGACACACTCTACGGAGAGAGCGGCGATGACAAACTCTTCGGGTTTGCCGGCAACGACTTACTCTTCGGCGGACTCGGAAATGACTCGTTAGCTGGCGGCGCCGGAGATGATACCCTGACGGCAGGCACGGGCGACGACGCGTTGAGCGGCAAATCTGGCGATGACTCGCTGGTGGGGGGGCTTGGCAACGACACGCTCGGCGGCGGGACCGGTGACGACGTGGTTGTCGGCGGGTCGGGCAATGACACCATCTCTGGCGGCGCCGGGAACGACACGCTCGATGGCGGCACAGGCAACGACACGCTTGATGGCGGCTCCGGCGATGACAGCTTGCTCGGCGAGAGCGGTGACGACGTTCTGCGGGGCGGGACGGGCACTGACACGCTGGACGGCGGTCTGGGCGACGATACGATCTTTGGCGACAGCGGCGACGATTCTCTAAGTGGTGGTTCGGGCGATGACAGCCTCCGCGGGAGTCTGGGGAATGATACGCTGCTGGGGGACGGCGGCAACGATTTCCTTACCGGTGAGAGCGGCGATGATACCGTTAGCGGCGGGGCCGGGGACGATACCGTTAACGGTGGCCAGGGCAATGACGTGGTCTTCGGCGATTCCGGCGATGATAGCGTTCAAGGCGGGACCGGACTCTTCGATGATACGCTCTATGGCGGTCTCGGGAACGACTCGCTCTTTGGCGATGGCGGATGGGATACCCTCTACGGTGGCGTTGGCAACGACGCGCTTGATGGGTGGACCGGTAGTGATCTGCTTTTCGGCGAGAGCGGTGATGACAGTATCGCGGATACGGGCGGCAGCCTCTCCGCGGATACGATTTATGGCGGTTTCGGGAATGACACCGTCGCTGGCGGTCGGGCCGATGACACCGTTCTGGGCGATGATGGCAATGACAGCGTTCTCGGTGAGAGCGGCGA
>NZ_VFSV01000102.1 GCF_007004065.1 Palleronia caenipelagi
GACTGGATCAAAGCTGTCGGCGCGAAAACGGCTTACATCGAACCTGGATCGCCTTGGGAGAACGGATACTGCGAAAGCTTCAACGCCCGTTTCCGCGACGAGTTCCTGAATGGCGAAACCTTCTACAGCCTGCGCGAGGCGCAGATCCTGATCGAACAATGGAGGAAACACTACAACACGAAACGACCACACAGCGCATTAGGCTATCGCCCACCGGCCCCGGAAACCGTCGTCACGATGGACCGGAGGCCCGTCATGCACTAACAATCAAATTGGACCACTCAAGTGGGGCTGATCACTACCGATCCTGTCTGACACACCTGCTGACGTTCTGGCCTATGTGTCGGCTGAGTGGCCGTAGTCCGTCGAACCTCCTGCTCGATTCTCTCGGCACGTTGCTCAGCACCTGAAGGTCGGTTGTGCGGGGACGAAGCTGCCATTTGCTGCATCTGGTCGAAAGGCTGCTGCAGTCAGGTTGTATTCTCCTGCCGAACTCTGCAAGATCAGGGAGTGGTAGCCGATGTCATTCTATTGAGAGACTGAGCGCATGGGCAGCCCACTTGACTGTTTAGAACAGCTTATAGAGGCCCAAAGTTGAGTTTCGATTTGTTAGTTTTTGATTCTCGACTGGCACCCACAAAAGATGAAGAATTTGAAGATTGGTATAGATCTTTGGTTCGTTGGGATCAGCCTGAAGACAATTTTGATCCGAAAACTAGCTCACCGCCATTGCAAAATTTCTTTGACCATTTAGGCAAGACGTTTCCGTCGATGGGTTGGTCAAATACAGGGGCTCACAAACCCATTCGCAAAGAGGGAAGCCTCGCCAGATTAACTCGCCGCTTGTTTAGGTGGAAACGGCAGCCTGAAAGTGCAGGAGAACTGCCTGAGGACTTCGACGAGGCTTGTTTTGCAGACTATAGCTTCAGCAAAGATGCTATATACATTTGTTTTGCATGGTCGGTCTCAGAACAAGCACTCCACGCAACCATTGAAGCGGCGCTTAGAGCACGTGTTGGGTTTTATTATGTCAACGCCAACAATGCTCGCCCGATCCGTAGAAGACAAGATTTGATCGCCCTTAAAAACCAGATCTTATCTGCGTCAACTCGGAAGTTTGCGAAGGCCGACTTGTTCAAGCTTCTGAAAGAAGACGGCTGGTTGGTCACACGTGATGCAGATGACGGTTCCCGCTCGGCAACACGTGTCGAAGAAGACAAAGTCTTCCAGTTATTTCCCCGTATCAGCCATACTAGCGATGGCACGACTATCGACTGGGGAGAGAGTGTGGTTCCCTTGAAATATCTGGATGCCATTTCGGTTATTAATGACAAAACCTATAATTTTTACCCGCTAAAATTCCAAAACGGCACGCGCCTAGAGAGAAAAAATCTAACTCGTGAAGTGGCAAGATTGGAATTAGACGTTATTGTTGCCAAACTTCGCGAGGAAGACTTGAGCGTAGCCCTCCACGAAACAGCAAACTTACCATTGTCATCACCCGGCAATGCCCCTCTCCGACTTCTCGCAGCCAAAGCATGCAGAGGTGAGTATTTTGACTTATGTGAAATGCGAGACAAAATGAAATCAGGCAACAGGCAAGGTTTTGTTCCATATATCAAGACTGAGCATTTAGAGCGTGCAGTAAAAGCCTGTGTCCAACTTAATGAAGACTTGAAGTAAAGGCATGATCTGATTGGAATCAATCGTTGAAAGCTGCCCTTCATGCACAGCGCAGCGTTAGTCAAAGTGGGCTAGTTCCCGACCTTCGCTGCAGATTTGTCCGAAGGTCGGGTGTGCGGACTTTGCTTCCGTTCGCTAAGTCAGTCCATCAATGTCAAAATAGTAAGATAGATATTGGTGTTCTATGAGAGCATATCTGCCAATTAATCCTTCATTTTTTGGCCACTGTTCGATCCATGTCAACGCGTACTGATTATCCATCTGCCGTTCGATATCGAAATCAAAAAAACACGCGAAATAGAGTGTCGCAGTACGATCAATCTCGGTGATTGGGCAGTCCCAATATCCATGGGATTTACCGTACTCTCGGTTAATAAATGCGGGGGTTGTGTCTGTATTTGGCGAGACAAGAATCTGCGAATTCTTGGGGCCATACTCTGCTGGTGAAAGTGGAGATGGATATATAACCATTGCTTTAAAAAGCGCATTTTCAGCGAAATCAAAATTTTCTCGCCAATCCCAAGCACCCAGTTCTTGTGGTGAAGGAAACATGAAGTGGTTGTTGTAGAGTTCGCGACTTGCAAGTCGAAAGCGATCTAATAGCGGTGTTATGTTGAGCTTTTCCATATCCATAAATGATTATCTGACTTTGAATCCAATTCAACCTTCGCAATGATACACAATTACGACCAGTAGGTTTGGGCTCGTTCCCGACCTTCGCTGCAGATTTGTCCGAAGGTCGGGTGTGCGGGAAGGAGCGGACTTTCACGCCACACTCCAAATCATTCAATCTTCGTTCATAACGTCGGAACCCCGGCCATTTTTCCAAACGAAAACGGGATCGCGGTTGTCCGATTGCTCGGCGACGAGAATAGCTTGCGCCAATTCGGCCTGTCGCTCCAGCGCTTCGGCGAAGACATCCACTCTCCGACCCGACATGCGCTCGTTTATTTCGTTGATCGTAGTGCCGCGTGCACTTGCACCATTTGATCCATAATTTGATTTCAATGTCTTTGCTTGTTCGATGATCTCCCACGCAACACGTGATGGATAGCGGGGGTTTCTGCTCAGACAATACGAAGCGATGTGTAATGGAGAAAAGTCGCAAGCATCCAACCCACAACATTCGATCTCACAGATTGTCGCGCAGTATCTGGCCAGCGCTTCAATATGTATCTGCGGGCGCGGAGCAGGTAGCTGAGGTATACGGTTCATACGATTCCAGCCGGATTAAGCAATTATTAGCTGAGTATGCCACGCCAACTTCGTCTATTACACTGCGAAAATTTGGTAGTTTGGGCTCGTTCCCGACCTTCGCTGCAGATTTGTCCGAAGGTCGGGTGTGCGGGACTTTGCTGCCATTGCGTAAGCTAACGACACGCCGCTTAGTGTTCTCATGGAAAATTCAGAAGAAATCGTGGCGAAGGTCCTCAGAAACCTTCCATTGCCCCAAGACAAGTTCGCGCCAGGAAGCAGGTTTTGGCTCACCCTTTATCTTGAGGGTAGCCCAACTGCCTACTCGTTGGCGAAAACGCAGCTGCATGCTCTTGGCTGGGTAAACCTTTGTGAAAAAGATGATTTTGCAGGCTTCTCTTACCCAAAGAAAGAAGTGCTCAATGCTACGGCCGTAGTTTGCGACGCTTTGAGGGGCGCATTGTCCGTCTGCAAAGACACTGGGTTGGACATTGGCTTGATTGACGCAGATACGGAAACTGAACCGGCCAATTCAAGCTGGCACAATCTGTACAAGCAAACATGAATGTTACCGATGGACGACGTAGGTATGGGCTCACTGCTGCCGTTCGGCGCTGCGGCGCGATCACAGCGCTCCACGGGATTCGTCAGCATGATCAGCCCCACTTGAGTGGTCCAATTTGATTGTTAGTGCATGACGGGCCTCCGGTCCATCGTGACGACGGTTTCCGGGGCCGGTGGGCGATAGCCTAATGCGCTGTGTGGTCGTTTCGTGTTGTAGTGTTTCCTCCATTGTTCGATCAGGATCTGCGCCTCGCGCAGGCTGTAGAAGGTTTCGCCATTCAGGAACTCGTCGCGGAAACGGGCGTTGAAGCTTTCGCAGTATCCGTTCTCCCAAGGCGATCCAGGTTCGATGTAAGCCGTTTTCGCGCCGACAGCTTTGATCCAGTCC
>NZ_VFSV01000103.1 GCF_007004065.1 Palleronia caenipelagi
CAGTCGAGGGGGGCGGTGCGGGAGGCGAGCGGCCAGACGCCTGCGGCGCCTGACACGTCTCTTTCGCCTCCCTGACCTTCAACAGCTAATTTCCCCTGCCCGTTCCGGGCATTCCTCGCGAAACAAATTAGCTGCTGACCCCCCTCTTTCCCTGCCGCCTCGTCAATTTCATCGAAACACGAACCAAGGGATCAGACAGATGGCTTCTCAAAACTTCAAACTGAGTGTGAAATCCGGCGAAACAGACGGCAAGACCTTCTGGGATCAGTGCGGCGTGGTCTTTGTCAACACCGATGCCGCCGGGAACATCACCTCGATCCAGGTGAAGCACAGCATGTTTCCGAATGTGGAGATGGTGGCCTTCCCCCCACGGGAGCGCGACGATCGGGGCTGAGCCTATCGGGGGGCCTGCGGGCCTCCCACCCTTTTTGCGGACCAGGCAGGGCCGGGGCTAAAGCCCGTGCCCCTGCCTTCGATGCCTGTGGCAAACGTCGGGACAGGCACACCTCCGAGGGAGGCAGCGCGGGCTGCGCCCCCGCCTGTCCCTCGTCGCTGGGCTGCGGCGGTCTTCGCCCGCTGCGCAGACAATCCCCTCAGGCAAAGCGCGACGCCGGTGACCTGAAGGCAAGCGGGATACCGGAACGGCGCCTGACGGACCCGCCCGGGTCAGGGCTGGGGAATGGGCGTGAAGCGGGACGGAGGTGAAACTCTTGATCGTCAGTCTTACATGATGTAAGACTCAAAAATATGGAAAACATCTCAAACCTTGAATACACAATCCTCGACCTGCTTCGGGCAGGCCAAGAGCGCTACGGCCTTGAAATGGTCAGTGAAAGCGGCGGGGCGTTAAAGCGAGGCTCCATCTATGTCACGCTGTCCAGGATGGAGCGTAAAGGATACATCGAGTCCCGTCAGGAAATTGTCCCGAGTGTACCTGGTATGCCCCGCAGGCTGTATAGGGTAACCGGCTTAGGCCAACAGGCGCTGTCAGCAGCCGATGCAGCACGGGCTGCGTTTTATGGGGGGCAACATGCGTAAGACGTCTGACAAAGAAATAGCTTTTGCTGCTATTGTAGGTGTTGCTGCCGCTGCTGGTAGTTTTTTTAATGATGCTATTAGTGCCGGTGTTGTTGCCGCTACTGGTAGTGTTTTTAATGATGCTGTTAGTGCCGGTGATGTTGCTGCTAGTGTTGCTATTATTTTTGCTGCTGCTGGTTTTGCTGCTAGTGTTGCTATTATTTATTTTAGTATTAAACGTGGGATCTATGTATCAGGCGATAAAAATAGAATTAAAATCCATTCAGCGCCCGGAGCAATGGCTGTGAAGTTGTTGCAGTTTCTTTTACCCAGAAAAGCATATGATGAGATCTTTGCTCAGGTAATCGCAGACACCCGCTTAGCCTACTATGAGGCACTCGCTAAAGGTAACACGGCAAAAGCGAGGTATATACGGATACGTGATAGTATCATTCTCGCAATCGTGTTTGTGGAGTTTTTGCTCGCGGCTTGTCTGGATCGGGGAGTGAAAATCTACAAAGCTTTCAGTTCCCGGTAGCTGTAGAAAATTTCCATTACCACGCATTTGCGCATTTGAGATTGATCAGCCCCACTTGAGTGGTCCAATTTGATTGTTAGTGCATGATCGGCCTTCGGTCCATCGTGACGACGGTTTCCGGAGCCGGTGGGCGGTAGCCTAATGCGCTGTGTGGTCGTTTCGTGTTGTAGTGTTTCCTCCATTCTTCGATCAGGATCTGCGCCTCGCGCAGGCTGTAGAAGGTTTCGCCATTCAGGAACTCGTCGCGGAAACGGGCATTGAAGCTTTCCACATATCCGTTCTCCCAAGGTGACCCGGGTTCGATATAGGCGGTCTTGGCTCCAACAGCTTTGATCCAGTCCTGTACGGCCTGAGCAACGAACTCCGGGCCGTTGTCGGACCGAATGAATGATGGCACGCCGCGCAGGATGAACAGGTCGCTCAGCGCATCGATGACGTTGCCTGAGTTCAGCTTGCGATCCACGCGGATGGTCAAGCACTCCCGGCTGTATTCGTCAATGATGTTGAGCGTTCGGAACGCCTTCCCATCGTCCGTGCGGCAATGCACGAAGTCATATGACCAAACATGGTTTGGATGCTCAGGTCGCAATCGGACACACGATCCATCATTCAGCCAGAGCCGTCCCTTCTTTGCTTGCTTCATTGGGACTTTCAGCCCCTCTCGTCGCCACAGCCTTTCGACGCGCTTGTCGTTCACATGCCAGCCAGCATCTCTGAGCAGTGCTGCAATCCGACGATAGCCATACCGTCCATATTGCCGGGTCAGCCCGATCATGTCGGCCACCAGGCGCTCTTCGTCCGGGCGGCCAGCAGGCACCTTACGCTGCGTGGATCGGTGCTGTCTGAGAACACGACAGGCACGGCTCTCCGAGACAATCAGCTCCGCTCGAACACGATCAATGCAAGCACGGCGACGAGCGGGGCTCAGAAGTTTCCCTTTGCGGCCTCCGCCAGGATCAGCTTGTCCAGCGTTAAGTCGGAAACGGCCTTGCGCAGGCGCTCATTTTCTTTCTGAAGACGCTTCAGTTCCTTCAATTGGTCCGCGCCCATTCCACCGTACTTCTTCTTCCAGCGATAATACGTTTGTTCAGTCACACCGATCTGACGGATCGCATCCAGACGCGGCATCCCTTGCCCCGTCAGAACCTCAACCTGCCGTAACTTCGTCACTATTTCCTCGGGCTTGGGGCGCTTGTTTGCCATCTGTTTCCTCCGTTTTCCTAAACATAGCGGAGGACCACTTCAGTGGGGGAAGACCAAGATATTCTGTGGCGCTGCAAACGGCGGTCCGTTTTGCAGAAGGGCCCTGGTAGGAAGTTAGCGCTTCCTCCTGGGCCTTGATCTGTTCGCGGCTCATCATGCATCTCTCGATTGATCAGGCAGTCAGGGACAGAAATAAGGGCGTCTCGCCGACAAGCGGCGACCGTGCCCTAGTCGCGCGAGCGCGACCCGAGCCTGACCGGACGATGGGGCCGGCTGCGGCTGGCGCAAAACCGTCTCTACGCGCCAATTTTGAGCCTGCCGGTCCTGGCCCCCCTGCCCGATCCGTCTCGGCCCATTCGGGTAACGGTCACTGACGCGGCGCTGAACCGGCATCGCCCGCAGGTGGGAGGCCCGCAGACCCCCCGACAGGCAAATCCGGTGTCGCGATCCGAGGAGAGGCCATCTCCACATTCGGAAACATGCCCGCGCGCCGAACCGGGGTCATGCCCGTGATCCGGCGTCATCGGTGTTGACGCGGACACAGGAGCCACGTCAGTCCCGGTTGCAGCCGTCCTTTTCGCCGGTATGACACTCAGAAGATCTCGACCAATGCTGTCAGATCCCTCGGCACGTGTTTCTTCAAGATGAAATATGGCGGCAGTCGAGGGGGGCGGTGCGGGAGGCGAGCGGCCAGACGCCTGCGGCGCCTGACACGTCTCTTTCGCCTCCCTGACCTTCAACAGCTAATTTCCCCTGCCCGTTCCGGGCATTCCTCGCGAAACAAATTAGCTGCTGACCCCCCTCTTTCCCTGCCGCCTCGTCAATTTCATCGAAACACGAACCAAGGGA
>NZ_VFSV01000104.1 GCF_007004065.1 Palleronia caenipelagi
ACAAGGCGGGTGAGATGGCCTGCGTGGCCCATGTCAGGCGTAAGTTTGTGGATGTCTTCGCATCCCAGGGCAACGCCATTGCCGAGGAAGCGATCCGGCGGATCGCTGAACTCTACACCGTGGAGAAAGACGCGCGTGGCAAATCGCCCGAAGAACGTATCGCGCTGCGGCAATCCCGATCAAAACCGATCTTCGATGACCTGGAAGCCTGGCTACACGCGCAACTGCCCAAAATCTCGGGCAAGTCGCCGCTGGCCCAGGTTATCCGCTATGCCCTTGGCCGGATGCCAAAGGCACGGCCATACCTTGAGAACGGCCACCTGGAACTCGACAACAACACAGCCGAACGGGCCGTCAAACCCGTGGCCATCGGCCGGAAAAACTGGATGTTCGCAGGTTCAGAAGGTGGCGGCAAAGCCATGGCTATCGCCTTCACCCTGATCGAGACGGCCAAGCTCAACAACGTCGATCCCCAAGCCTGGCTCACTTGGGTCCTCGCCCAGATCGCCGACCACAAGATCACACGCCTCGACGAAATCCTCCCCTGGCGTTACGCTGCACCAGTAGCGTAACAGGCTACGCACAAGCGCAACAGGGCGGCTTCAACGGACGGACACGATAAAAGAGCCCCGCGACCAGGCGCGTCGGCGTGGCAGGGCGACCGGTCTGCAACGGGAACAACCCGGCCCGTTCCCGCTCGAACACCTCCCAGTCGATCAGAGCGGCGAGCTTCACCAGTTGCTGGCGCATGTCGATCATCCCGACCCGTCGCCCGCGCAGCAGATCATCCTGCTCCGGGGAAGGCTTTCCGGGCTTCATATCGCAGCTCGAAATTGCAGGGGTCCGGCTGCAAAAATACCAAATGCTGCGCCTGAAACCTACCGAAAATACTGTGTTATATATAAAAACCATGGGATGGGTGTTGTTGAGGGCGAACCAATTGGGCCAGAGTTAAGGGGCCGAAATATGGAGAGCCAGAAACTCGAGACCGCGATCGCCGTCAAAGCCTTTAACCGCATGCCGGGCCTCGGTCGCGCGGCCTACGAGCGTGTCATCTGAAAGGGCGGGGAAAGGGCCAAATGCGCCTTGAGTTTGATCTATGCAACATGTTCGCGTAGGATCGACCTTGTCATGAACAAAGCAAAGCGGCTAGGGTCTCTGTGATCATCCAGGATGGAACACCTAGGAAAAACTTTGATAAAGTGAATTTGAATTTTTAGCATGCCTTTCGACTAGACGTTCTGCTTTCCGACGCTTACTAATTTTGCGTGCTAGAGCGATTTTTTGAGCGGGTCGCTCAGATGCCAATTCTGGAAATATAGAGAGAATTTCCCGACGCGCTGCGCTAGACACCGATTTCAAGGCTTCTTTTCCTGGAAAAAATGTCTCAGAGTAAGCTCCGTTTGACAAAACGATTTCATGGTTATCCATTAATATATGGTAATATTCTACATCACCGTCCAGATCTAAGCGCCGAATTCCAAAAGAACCGACAAGATGCTTGACGGCGACCAGAACCTCCCGAGTATCAAACATCCGCTGAACAATCGTAGACGATACAAGAATTCGATGCTGCGGTGACAATATGAGGTCGTTTGTCGGCAAACCTGCACCCAACGCACCCTTGGGGATAATAACCGGAATGAAATCTGGATTATCCCGGAGGCGTTGTTCTTCCAACAGTCGGCTGCCGATCCATTTTATCGGCTCATAGCCGTTATCTATTGTTGCAACAAGATCGCCCACGCGCAAATCTTCAATCGGGCAATCCCCATTTATGGTCGCAATCAGAGTGCCGCGCGTAAAACAAACTGGGGGCGTGATGTTCTCAATATTGGTGAATGTTAGCGTATCACCGTTTGATCGGGTGAAGACGCCATTTTCAGGGTTACCCGGATCAATTGCCAACACGCCTGTCAGACCGCTCAGATCAAGAGTATCAACATCCGAACTATCGCCATCTTCGTTCCCGTCAATGACAAGGTTCGTTCCTGCAGCCCATCCCGTGACAGTAAAACTATCCGATCCGTCCCCGCCGGATAGTGTGGAGTCGAATTGCCCACCGTTAATATTTATTGTGTCTAAACCGATATTTCCATTAATCGGACCATTTAAGACCCCACCATTGAAGGTCAGGATGTCATTATCGTCTCCGGCTGACGGCAGCGTCCCACTTGCATAAGCGTCGGCGTCAATCTGTCCGGTAATGGTCCCGGCATCAAACGTGAGAACGTCGCTGCCGTCACCAGCAAAGACGTCCCCCGTCAGGATATCAGTCGTGTTGAATGATAACGTATCCGTGCCAGAGCTCAGATCTATGTCACCATTTATCCGCACATTTCCGAGAATTGTTACGGAGTCATTCCCACCAGCCATGGTAAAGGCAGTGTCCGGATTGGAGTATCCGATCGTAGTGAGCTGGGTTGTGTCCTGAGGATCCGCTGTGGTGTCGACGATGACTGTGTCGGCTCCGGCACCCATTCTGAGTTCGCCCTGAACGTCTGCCCAGTTTATCGTCAGAGTATCGGCCAGATCGCCCATCGCGATGTTTGACGTAATATTGTACCCGCCGAAAACGGTAAAGTTATCTGACGTTCCACCGAAAGCCGTATTCGGAGAATCTCCAGATTGTGTTCCGAACTGCCCGTCACGTGTTCTGGTGACCATATCACACCTCAAATTCTTACTGTCGCGGGCCCGGATGACTTAGGTGGGTGTTCCCAAATTTAAGAGGGTATAATCGCACACAGCACGTAACCCTCTGATGTTCTGCGTTTTGTCATCTTTACAGCGGCTCATGGAGCTGACGGGGTGGTTGTAGAGTGGGAACCAATCCATCGCAATCTGCTTCGCCCGACTGATTTGGTCTCAAAAGGATAGGAATATCTTTGGAAGCGAACCCTGATCGGAGCCGCGGGCGCTGTTGCACAAATCGGGGTCTGAGCGCGGTTCCCCTTTCCCCGGACGGACCTATCCTACGGCCACAGTCATGGGTACGCCGAGCGCGGTGTAGCCGTTCAGCACGGCGATACGAACTTGCAGCTCGGCGACCTGGCGGTCGAAGTCTCGGGCCATGAGGGATTGGCCGAGCAGCTTGATGCAGTTCATCTTGCTCTCGACCCGGCTCCGGCGGTGGTAGCCAGACCATCGTCGCCAGATGGCACGACCCAAATATTTGGACGCGCGCAGTGCCTCATTGCGGGCAATGGCTCCGGGGCTCGTTGGTTTCCAGGGATTGGCGTTCTTGCGGGGCGGGATGATCGCAGCGGCACAACGGGCAGCGATTGCCTCGTGGCACTTGCGTGTGTCGTAGGCGCCATCTGCCGTCACGGAACCGATCTCTTCGTCAGACGGGATTTGGTCGAGGAGATCTGGCAGGATGGGCGCA
>NZ_VFSV01000105.1 GCF_007004065.1 Palleronia caenipelagi
ACGGTCGGGGCCTCAAATCTCGGCCAGATGCTGACCCGGATCTGCAACGAAGACGGCATAGATCTGGTCAATATCGTGCGCAAACAGGACCAGGCAGAACTGCTCAGGCAAATGGGCTCCGCCTATGTTGTGAATTCATCGGATGATGACTTCATGGACCAACTCCGTTCGGCCATCGACGACACCGGTGCATTCTACGGGTTCGATCCCATCGGCGGAGGAAAAACGGTCGACACTGTCTTCAAGGCCATGGAGCGGGTCGCAGCGGGCAAAATGACCGAATATTCGCGCTATGGCTCCAACCAGCACAAGCGCATGTTCATCTACGGACGCCTGGACCCTGGCCCGACGATCTTGTCCCGGAATTACGGTTTCGGCTGGAGCCTGTCGGGATGGCTCCTGTTTCCCTTCATTCAATCTGCTGGAATGGAAACCGTGGGACGGATGCGCAAGCGTGTGCTTGAGAACCTGACGACGACCTTCGCCAGTCTCTACAAGAAGCGGGTCGACCTCGAGGAGATGCTGGCCAAGGAATCCGTGACCGATTATCGAGAAATGAAGACAGGTGAGAAATACCTCGTTATGCCTTGGAAATGAGGGGCCTGCGGCTAACGTTATACTGACCGTTGTGGTCTACACTTGCGCGGGTGCGCCGCTCTCTTGCAGCCTATGATAAGAAGTTCTCCGTGGGCTTTGAAAATAGATTAGCGTCAGAATTTCTGTGCTTGCCGTTTCAGGAAAACTTCTATGCTTCACACGTTTGGACTTCTCTTGGGCTGCCAGTTGCTGGGGGAAATAACTGCACGGGGATTTGGCTTCTCAATACCCGGTCCGGTTTTAGGTCTGAGCCTGCTTGTACTGTTACTCGGCGCGGTCCCCACACTCGCCGGACGGCTCAGGCCGACCACTGAGGTCATTCTGACGAACTTGTCATTCTTGTTTGTCCCGGCCGGTGTGGGTGTGATTGGTAACTTGGCCGTTTTATCTCAGGACGGGATCGCACTGCTGGTGGTCTTAGTCCTGTCGACGGTGCTCTCGATGCTTGCCTCCGTGGCAACCTTCATCGGCGTTCGCTACATAACCGAGCGCCGGACAGCATGACCGACATCGCGAGCCTCTGGAGCTATCTGGCGACCAGCCCGCTCATCTGGCTGACGACGACGATCCTCGCCTATCTGGTAGCAGACAGCGCAGCAAAGAGGCTGGGGAAGCCGCCCTGGGCCAATCCCGTTTTGATGTCTGTGCTCCTGATCGCCCCCGTGCTCTGGTTCACCAGGACGGATTACACGACCTATTTCGAGGGCGCTCAGTTCATCCATTTCCTGCTCGGGCCGGCGACGGTGGCATTGGCTTTGCCGCTTTGGGACAATCGCGAGACAATCCGAAGCTCGGTCGCACCGATCCTTATGGCGTTGGTTGTAGGCTCGATCGTCGCGGCAGGTTCGGCCATTCTGCTGGCGCGAGCCTTCGGCCTGCCGATGGAGGTCCTTTTGTCTCTTGCGCCAAAGTCGACCACAGCGCCGGTGGCCCTCGGCATCTCTGAAGGGATCGGGGGGCTTCCCGCTCTGACCGCAGTGTTGGTCATTCTGACGGGCGTCATCGGGGCTGTCACGGTGACACCCTTGATGAATATGCTGCGGATTACGGACTGGCGTGCGCGCGGTTTTGCCGTCGGTGTCGCGGCCCATGGAATCGGCACGGCCCGCGCTTTTCAGGTCAACCCGGTGGCCGGGGCCTACGCAGGTATCGCCATGGCGCTGAACGCGTTGCTGACAAGCCTGATCGTACCGCTATTGGTCCGCTGGCTGATTTGAACGCCTTCCAGCTCAATTCTGTGAACGCCTCTGCCGGGGTCTGGTATCCGATGGCTGAGTGTCGGCGCTGGCGGTTGTAGAAGACCTCGATTTACTCGAAGATCGCGGCCCTGGCGTGTGCCCTTGTTGCGAAGCGCTGGCGGTGGACCAGTTCCTTTTTGAGCGAAGAAAAGAAGCTCTCCATTGGCGCGTTATCAAGGCACTCCCCCTTTCGGCTCATGGATTGGATCAGCTTCGCGCGGTGGATGATCTTGCGATAGTCCCCACTGGCATATTGCACGCCGCGGTCCGAATGCAGGATCAGCCCCGGAACCGGACCGCGCCGGTTCAGAGCCATTCTGAGCGCATCACAGCAGAGCTCCGCTTTCAAATGTTTGGCCATGGACCACCCCACGATTTCGCGGGACGCCACATCCTTGACCGCAGCGAGGTAGAGCCAGCCCTCGCCGGTATCGACATAGCTGATATCCGCCAGCCAGACGGTGTTCGGGATGGTGCAATGAAAGGACCGCCCGAGCAGGTTCGGCGACGGTGTCAGCTTATGATTGCTGTTCGTGGTCACCGGCTTGCGCGGCTTGCGTTGGCCGGCTGAGATCCTGTTTTCCCGCATTATTCTGGCCACGCGCCGCTCCGAGACGCGCTCGCCATCAGCGCGCAGATCCTGGTGAATGCGTTTGGAGCCGTAACGGTATTTGCTGGCTTTGAAGAAGTGCCTGATCCGCTCTAGCAACGCCACGTCTTGTGCCGCACGCCGTGCCTCCCGGCCTTGACAGGCCGCCCAGCTCGCGTCGTGACCATAAAACCAACTGCGTGACAGGCGGACCAGCCGGCAGAGTGTCGAAACCGCGTATTGAGCTTTGTGGGCAGTGATGAAAGCGTGCTTGTTCATCGTGGTTTCACCGCCCTTGCTGCGAAAAAAGCGGAGGCCTTTTGCAAGATCTCGTTCTCCTCCGCGAGACGCTTGTTCTCTTTTCGCAACCGTTCCAACTCGGCGGCGTCCGCCTTCTGGCGACGTTTGGCCTCCATCGAGCCGAACGCCTCGATCTCCAGCCGCCAGGTTTTCAACTGCGTGCCGGTGATCCCCAGCTCTTTCGCCACGCTGCCCTGCGTCGCGCCCGGCTCATAAAGCCGTTCAACCGCTGCAGCTTTGAATTCGTCCGTGTACTTCCGTCGATGTCGTCCCATCTCGTGCTCCTCTCGTGGACAGGGGTAAAGTACCCCGCTGTCCGGAGACAGGGACGAAGATCACTGCCGGTGACTTCGACGGCCCGGACTTCCAATGTTTCCTCGTCGATACCGATGTGCACCTTGCGCCAGATGCGCCGTTTGGCTCCGCCGTGCTTGCGGGCGTTCCACTCACCTTCGCCTTCGGCCTTGATGCCGGTGCTGTCGATCAGCAGGTTTAGCGGGCCCGTGCCGCCGCGATACGGGATCGCCACATTCAGCGTCTTTTGGCGGCGGCACAGGGTGCTGAAGTCCGGCACTCGCCAATCCAACCCAACCAGCCGCAGGAGGCTCTGAACGAACCCGGTCGTTTGTCTCGTCGC
>NZ_VFSV01000106.1 GCF_007004065.1 Palleronia caenipelagi
TCTCGATGGATGGCCGGGGCCGCTGGATCGACAACCGGATGATCGAGCGGCTCTGGCGATCCCTCAAATACGAATGCGTCTACTTGAACGCCTTCGAAACAGGTTCCGAAGCCCGGGACGGGATCGGTGACTGGATCAGCTACTACAACGAAAGACGCCCGCACTCATCACATGGGATCATGACGCCGGACCAGGCCTATGACAGGCAATCTCCGGACCTGAAGGTTGCCGCCTGAAATGAAACCAATGCTATAGCTTAGCACGGCGGCAAACTGGTCGAATTTCAAGGACCACCTCTCTCCAACATGCGGCTGCAACTTCATGCGCTTTTCTATAATCTCGGTGTCTTCCTGCAAGGAACCGACCTGCCCGAACAAATGACTGACTGGTCGCTGACGAGCCTGCAAACCCGTCTGATCAAGATTGGTGCCCGAGTTGTCAGACATGCCCGCGCCATTACATTCCAACTCGCTGAGGTTGCCGTCAGCGGTGATCTTTTCCGCCGCATACTGACGGCGATCCACGGGCTCGGCGCGCCACCGGCTGCAACATGACGATTTTATCAGCTAAAACCGAACGAACGCGGCTTTACCGGTCTGTTCGAATGGGTGTCGATCAAATCGAACGCCCGGCCAAACCGGCCTTTAAGACGAGAAATCGCGCTCAGATCGCGTATTAGATGCCCGAACCATGGTAAACCGTGCACAAGAGGCTTGATCAATCCGCAACGCAGCGACAAAATTGAGGAGAGGGCATCCCACTTGGGGAATGTCAGTTTAGATATTTATTATTAATCAACGTAGCCGCGGTTTAAGTCATGGAGAGGTTATATGAAGAAATTGGTTCACGATGGAAATCTCACTGAAATCAGCAGAAACACGTGGTCGCTGGATGAAACCGCGAATGGCGACGGCCAGCCCGGGATCGACTCGATCTGGCGTTTTGACGTAGAGGCGGTCTATGAGCTCGTTTATGTAAATCCGTTCGCCACGACGTTCACTTTTTATCTTGATACGGAATTCATTGGTTTCGGTGAAGCTGGTGAAAACGACAGGTTGGTCGCCGACATTGACGGTTGGGAAGCGCATCGTTCCCAAATGTATTTCTTTGGTGATGCGCAAGAATTCTCTGGCAACGGCATTGGTGGAAACGACGATATTCGCATCAGAAACAACGATGATATGGCTGCCATGGTGGTCTTGGGCGACGCGGAATGGATGTATGATCAATCTGTCGGTGGGTCGGATCTTATCAAGTTTACAGGCTCCGGGAGCGCGGGGTATGTCGGGATAAACGGCGACTCTATATACATGGTGGATCAGAGCTCCGGGGGCGACGACCGCATATCGCTGAAGATCGCCGACGTGCGGCTCGTCCACGTTGCGGGTGAGGGCTACACCCTGGAGGGCGAGATCGATTGCGGCGATGATTACATCACCATCGACGGGTATGATGATAAATCGGGGCTGTCGACCACTTCCCCAGCGATCAGGGTGTCTGGCGATGCCAGGGTGTATTTGTTCGGAGAGAGTTACGCGGGCGATGATCGCATCAGGATCGGGGATTTCGCGAATGGCGATATCTGGGTTTACGGTGACTCGAAATATGCCGGTGAGGGCGTCACCTATGGTGAGGATACTATCCACGTCGGTGACGGTGCGGCCATTGTCAGGGTTTTCGGGGATGCAGAAAATGGCAATTCAGGTGCCGATGACAGGATTTTCGGAGGCAGCCATGGGGGAAAGTCGCAGCTCTACGGGGAAGGTGAATTTTTATTCCTCGAGTCCAACGCAGTCCTTGGGGATGATCTGATCGTTGCAGGCGATGGCAACACCACCAGCACGATGGTTGGCGATGCTCGCACAATCGATTTTAGTCGCGGCGTACAATCTGTATCCGTGGTGCTCGGTAATGATGTTCTGGTTAGCGGCCGGGGCGCCGATGAGATGTGGGGCGACGTTGAAGTCATCCGGACACCGACTATCGATATAACCTTTGGGGCTGACCGCTTTGTCTTTGCGCCGGGGAGCGGTTCGGATGTGATCCATGACTTCCGGTCTGAAGACGGAGATCGGATTGATCTATCTGACTATGGTTTTACAGGGCTTGAAGAGCTGGAAATGGCTGGCGAGGTGATCAGTCTCGAAACCGGGTCCCAGATCACCCTGAACGGTCTCGACACCGCCACGCTGACAGCGGATGATTTCATATTTACCTGAGGCTCTGTCGCTAGTGCTTTGATCCCGGGCGATTGAGGGTCAGGGACGGCATTTTTGCAGAACTCCTTCTTGAGGCGTGATTTCTCCTTTGCCCGCTGATGTCATGCGACGCGGACGATCTCGGCGGTACCGAGGGCGTTGAAGCGGTTCATAAGGGCGATGCGGATATGGATTTCGGCGGTCTGGCGGTCGGGGTTTCTTGCCATGATGCGATCACCGAAGGCTTTCAGGCAGCGCATCCTCGCCTCGATGCGGCTGCGGGCGTGATATCCCGTCCAGCGTTTCCAGAAGGCCCTGCCGTAATATCGCGTCGCGCGCAGGGTTTTGTTTCGGGCGCGTGCCGCCGGGGAGTCCTCTTTCCATAGCCGCCCGTTCTTGCGGATTGGAATGATCGCAATGGCCTGCCGTTCGATAATGGCCTTGTGGCAGCGGCGCGTGTCATTGATCAGCCCCACTTGAGTGGTCCAATTTGATTGTTAGTGCATGACGGGCCTCCGGTCCATCGTGACGACGGTTTCCGGGGCCGGTGGGCGGTAGCCTAATGCGCTGTGTGGTCGTTTCGTGTTGTAGTGTTTCCTCCATTGTTCGATCAGGATCTGCGCCTCGCGCAGGCTGTAGAAGRTTTCGCCATTCAGGAACTCRTCGCGGAAACGGGCGTTGAAGCTTTCGCAGTATCCGTTCTCCCAAGGCGATCCAGGTTCGATRTAAGCCGTTTTCGCGCCGACAGCTTTGATCCAGTCCTGTACGGCTTGAGCAACGAACTCCGGGCCATTGTCAGACCGAATGAACGAAGGCACRCCGCGCAGGATGAACAGGTCGCTCAGCACATCGATCACGTTGCCTGAGTTCAACTTCCTGTCGACACGGATCGCCAGACATTCCCGGCTGTACTCTTCGATGATATTCAATGTCCGGAACGCCTTCCCATCGTCCGTGCGGCAATGCACGAAGTCATATGACCAAACATGGTTTGGATGCTCAGGCCGCAACCGGACACACGATCCATCATTCAGCCAAAGCCGTCCTTTTCTTGGTTGTTTCATTGGCACCTTCAGCCCCTCTCGTCG
>NZ_VFSV01000107.1 GCF_007004065.1 Palleronia caenipelagi
ACAAGGCGGGTGAGATGGCCTGCGTGGCCCATGTCAGGCGTAAGTTTGTGGATGTCTTCGCATCCCAGGGCAACGCCATTGCCGAGGAAGCGATCCGGCGGATCGCTGAACTCTACACCGTGGAGAAAGACGCGCGTGGCAAATCGCCCGAAGAACGTATCGCGCTGCGGCAATCCCGATCAAAACCGATCTTCGATGACCTGGAAGCCTGGCTACACGCGCAACTGCCCAAAATCTCGGGCAAGTCGCCGCTGGCCCAGGTTATCCGCTATGCCCTTGGCCGGATGCCAAAGGCACGGACATACCTTGAGAACGGCCACCTGGAACTCGACAACAACACAGCCGAACGGGCCGTCAAACCCGTGGCCATCGGCCGGAAAAACTGGATGTTCGCAGGTTCAGAAGGTGGCGGCAAGGCCATGGCTATCGCCTTCACCCTGATCGAGACGGCCAAGCTCAACAACGTCGATCCGCAAGCCTGGCTGACATGGGTCCTCGCACAAATCGCCGACCACAAGATCACACGCCTCGACGAGCTCCTCCCCTGGCGTTACGCTGCATAAGCAGCGTAACAGGTCATGTACTGACCAGACAGAGCGGGTTCAACGGACGGGCACGAAATAACGCATCTTGTGCAGGATCCATAATTATGACGTGTCTAAAAAGTGAAATCTCAAAATACCTACCGTTGCCAATCGAGCAGGTTTTGTGGAATGGCGATGCTCTTAGCATTTTGGGTGCTGATTGGAGCTTAAGCTCCCAATCAGCGTGGCGGGTAATCAAGAATGGAAAGATTTTGGTTGCGTGTTGGGATACAGCCTCTAGAGAAGTCGAGAGCATCCTCAAGTATCAGAAAGTTCTCTCTGTTGATTATCAATCCACGAGTGTTTCTATTGATCCCGTTTTCCAATTTTCTGATGGGGTTTCACTCGAGATTTTTTCTACCGATACAGTAGAACCATGGGTGTTGACGCTAGCAAGTGACTTAGTTTTTGTGGGTTCGCTTTAAACGAAAAGGACGTCCTGTAGCTCGTCGATGACGGGGGCGAGATCGCGGGCCTCGGTGTCGCGGAGCTTGGCCCGTCCGGGGATTGCCAACTTGCAGACGCAGCCGAGGCTGTTTAGCCGGTCGCCATGAACACACCAGCTGAGATGCCGCGCCTGAAGGGCTACCGTTTTCCGCGTGAGGTCATCTTTTACGCCGTCTGGGCCTACCACCGGTTCGCGCTGAGTACGGCTGACGTGGAGGATCTGCTGGCGGAACGGGGCGTCATCGTCAGTCGAGAGACCGTGCGCAAATGGGTGAACCGTTTCGGCTCACATTTTGCACATTGCATCAAGCGGGACCGGCCCGCCGCAGCAGACAAATGGCACCTCGATGAAGTCGTGATCCCGATTAACGGCGTCAAGATGTGGCTGTGGCGGGCCGTGGATGGGAACGGCGATGTGCTCGACATCCTTGTGCAGCCAAGGCGCAACGCCAAAGCGGCCAGACGGTTTCTGAAACAGTTAATCACCCGGTTTGGCCAGCCGCGCGTCATCATCACGGACAAATTGCGCAGTTACATCAAACCGATCCGCCAGCTGGCTCCGAATGCCGAGCATCGCGCACTCGCCTGCGCGCAAATCTCCCGCTTCTCCTCGTCCGCCCAAAACCGCTTCTTCCGCCTGCTCATAGAGTGCCCCTAAGTGTCCACTATCGATGGTGGACACTTAGCTGCCGCCAGCGGCTCGCGTTAGGTCGGGTTCAACGGACGCTTACGCTTTTTCAGGAGTTTGCGCAGAAGCCGCCTGGCGGCTTTCTTGTCCCGGCGGCTCTGCACGAGGACATCCAGGACGAAACCCTCCTGATCCACAGCGCGCCAGAGCCAATGTTTCTTGCCCCAGATTTTAACGACGACTTCATCGAGGTGCCATTTATCCCCATCTTCCCAGCCGATTTCCGGCGGATCCTGCCCGCAAACTGCCGACCGAACTTCTCCGCCCAGGCCCGCACAGTCTGGTGCGACACGATGATCCCACGCGCCGCCAGCAGATCCTCAACCATTCGCAGGCTGAGCGGAAACTTGAAGTACAGCCAAACCGCATAGGCAATCACGTCCGGCGGGAAACGGTGGCGGCGATAGAGGTCAACGTTCGTCATACGGTCATATCCAATACGCGGGCGCAGAACGCATTAACTTTACGGTGCCTCTGGAAGCGTCTTGACGTGGCCCTTGCCAAGGTCCCGGACATGATCCTTTGCCACAAGGGAGCGAAAGGCGTCGAGAAGATCGCCGCCGAATGGGCGCGCTCGCGCAAGGTCCCGCAAATCATCTTCCGCCCGAACTGGCCCGCGTTCAAGAAAGCAGCGCCGTTCCGCGCCAATGACGAAATGATCCGCGCGAAGGTCAAAGGAGCCATCGTGTTCGGAACCAAGAGCGGGATTGCACTCAATCTGGCCGACAAGCTGGAGGAAAAAGCCAAGCACGTCTCACGGATCAAAGGACCGGAAAAGACCCGCGACGCCTGAGCGGAAACCAGACGAAAACGAGGGGCGGCCCAATGGGTCGCCCTTTGGCATATGTGGACCGCGAACAACTCAGAGGCGAACGGTGGAGAGGGGTGGACAGCGGGGTCTTGGTGTCCTGGCCGGGAGAGATCGAAGGCGATCCCTTCCCGCCAGAACTGGCGCTGACCGCGAGGGTCCGATGCCTCAAGGCATCGGCGGCGACGCATTCCAACAGAGATCAAGCCGCCCAGGACAAAGACGCGGACGGAGATCCGGGACGACAGGACGACGAGGCAAGGGCCGGGATCGGGAGGATCCGAAGACCCTCGAGGGAGACGTCAGGCCCCGAAGATCTGGCGCATCTGCTGATCAAAAAAGGCCCGCGAAATCGTCGCCCGATTGCCGGCATGGCCATGGTAATGAGAGCGCCCCGTTCGGGTCGGAAGACCGGCCCAGATCTTCGCAAGATTGTCCATGAAACTCGCCAGAGGGAGACGCCCCTGAATGAAGGAATTGTACCCCGCCTCGACGTAGAGAACAGACGCGAACTGATCCTGAAGCTGCGGACTGAACCGGGCACCGTCAGGCACACCGAGCTTC
>NZ_VFSV01000108.1 GCF_007004065.1 Palleronia caenipelagi
GCAACGATACCGTTTACGGAGGCTCGGGCAACGACGAGGTTTTCGGCGATTTCGGCGATGACACTCTCTATGGGGGCTCCGGTGACGACACTGTCACGGGAGACCCGGGCAATGACTCGGTGTTTGGCGAACTCGGCGATGACTCTCTGCGAGGCGGGGACGGGAGCGACACCCTGTATGGGGGGGCCGGGAGCGATACGCTCAAGGGCGATGACGGCGATGACACCGTCTCTGGCGGTTCTGGCGACGACGACGTCTCGGGCGGGGTTGGCAATGACTCGGTGTTTGGCGAACTCGGGGACGACAGTGTCACGGGCGGGGCCGGCCAGGATACGCTGGTCGGGGGAGCCGGCAACGACCTGTTCTTTGGGAACTCCGGCGATGACATCATCGACGGCGGCACGGGCAACGACCGGTTCTTTGGGAACTCCGGCGATGACACCATCGACGGCGGCACGGGCAACGACATCGCCTATGGCGGCGCCGGGAACGACACCCTGCTTGGCGCGAGTGGCGATGACACGCTCGACGGGGGGGCCGGCACTGACTCGCTGGTGGGGACACTGGGCAACGACCTGCTGATCGGTGGCGCGGGCGTTGATACGTTTGTCGCAGCCAGCGGCGATGACACGGTGGACGCGGGCAGCGGGGATGAAACGCTGCTGGGTGAGATCGGCAACGACGTTCTGCTGGGCGGGGCCGGCAACGACACGCTGAATGGGGGTGTTGGCGACGACACGCTGGATGGCGGGGCGGGAACTGATACGGCGTTCGGCGGTGCGGGCAACGACGTCATCGACGGAGCCGCAGACAATGACCTGATCAGCGGCGGAAGCGGTGACGACAGCATCCTCGGCGGCTTCGGTGATGATGAGATCTACGGCAATATTGCTGGCGGAGAAGGCCTGCCAGACGGGAATGACACCATCGATGGTGGAGTTGGCAACGACTCCATTTTTGGCAATGCCGGGAACGACTCGCTCCTTGGTGGCACCGGAATTGATTCCATCGGTGGTGGCTCGGGTGACGACACGGTTGCTGGTGGTTCTGGCGATGACTTGTTGTTTGGTTCGTCAGGCAACGACTTCGTTCAGGGCGATGCTGGCAATGACCGCCTCTTTGGGTCCGTCGGCGATGATACGCTGGAGGGCGGCATCGGGAACGATACCCTGACGGCAGGCACGGGCAACGACATCGCCTATGGCGGCGCCGGGAACGACACCCTGCTTGGCGCGAGTGGCGATGACACGCTTGACGGCGGGGCCGGCAACGACACGCTGGACGGGAGTGTTGGCGACGACACGCTCAGGGGCGAGTCCGGTGACGACACGGTCGCTGGGTTTTCTGGCGATGACGCGGTCTTTGGCGGATTGGGCAATGACAGCGTCTACGGAAGTATCGGCGATGACAGCGTGTTTGGCGATGCGGGGGCGGACCAGTTGTTCGGCGGCCAAGGCAACGACATGCTGGAGGGCGGCTCTGGTGAAGACGCGATCAGTGCTGGTTCGGGCGATGACACCATCTCTGGCGGTGCCGGGAACGACACGCTCCATGGTGGCAGGGGCAACGACACGCTCGATGGCGGCTCCGGCGATGACAGCCTTTACGGCTCCGATGACGTCGACAGCCTCCTGGGCGGGGCTGGCAGCGACACCATCATCGGCTGGTTTGGCAATGACACGATTGATGGGGGCTCTGGTGACGACTCAATTGATGCCGGCGGACAGCCTGATCTGGTCTATGGCGGGGCCGGGGACGACACGATCACGGATGAGGGTGGGGGGGGATCTCTCGACACGATCTATGGTGGGGCGGGCAATGACATCGTCGATGCAGGCCTCGCAGACGATAGCGTCCTTGGCGGCCTGGGGAATGATACGCTTCAGGGCGGTGCCACGGGCAACGACACGCTCGATGGCGGCTCCGGCGATGACAGCCTGCTCGGCGGGACCGGCACCGATACTCTGAGCGGTGGGATTGGCGCCGATACGCTGCTGGGCGGCAGCGGCGACGACGCTCTGGCAGGCGACAGCGGCGACGACACGCTGGTGGGGGGGCTTGGCAACGACACGCTCGACGGCGGGACCGGGGCTGATGTTCTCGACGGTCGGAGCGGCGATGACAGCCTGTTTGGCGCCAGTGGCGATGACACGGTGGACGGGGGCAGCGGGGATGACTTCCTCCGCGGCGGGACCGGCAATGATACCCTTGACGGCAGTTTTGGCGAGGACTCCATCGACGGAGGTCTCGGCGACGACAGCATCTTCGGGCAATGGGGCAAAGACACGATCGACGGAGGTGCGGGTAACGATACAATCGATGGAGGTGTCTCAGCCGATCTGATCAATGCGGGGTCGGGCGATGACTCCATCGCCGATACCGGCGATTCTCTATCGTTCGATACGATCTATGGCGGTCTCGGAAATGACAGCGTCGCTGCCGGTGCAGGCGATGACACCGTTCAGGGGGATGTCGGCGACGACAGCCTTCTCGGTGAGAGCGGCGATGACACCCTGAGCGGCGGCGCTGGCACCGATATCCTCGACGGTGGGTCTGGCAACGACGTGGTCCTCGGCGGGTCTGGCGATGACAGCGTCGGAGGCGGCCTTGGCGATGATATCTTTGTCGAGGCTGGCGGCGATGGGGCCGACATCATCACCGACTTCGGCACAGGCAACTCGGGCACTGTGGATAACGGTCTTCAGGACGACAATGACTTCGTCGATCTGTCGGCCTTCTACAACCTGACAACGCTGGCCGCCGTGAACGCGCTGCGCGCTCCGGGGACCAAGTTCACCAGTGCGGTCGAAATGATGCGTGCAGACCATGCGGATGGCACGCTGAACGGGATCATCGGTGGCATCGACTACACGGCACAGATCGGGGACATCAGCCTCGCCATCCAGAATGGCGGAGCCGCCGTCGCGGACACAGAACTCACCTTCGACACGACGAATGTGACCGGCGTGGTCTGTTTTACCCGCGG
>NZ_VFSV01000109.1 GCF_007004065.1 Palleronia caenipelagi
TGAGGGATCGCCAGAGCCGCTCGATCATCCGGTTGTCGATCCAGCGGCCCCGGCCATCCATCGAGATTTTGATCTTTGCGTCGCGCAGCACGTCGGTGAAGTCGGTGCTGGTGAATTGGGATCCTTGATCGGTGTTGAAAATCTCGGGGGTGCTGTATCGAGCCAGCGCTTCTTTCAAAGCCTCGACGCAGAACCCCGCGTCCGTCCGGCATAGTCCTCAGACCTATGGCGGCCTCATGCCGAACTGTTCGAGAGCCGCCAGCTCAGCACCTTCCGGCTGTGCCAATCCATGATGGCCAYGAGATAGAGAAACCCCCGGCGCATCGGGATGTAGCTGATGTCAGCACACCAGACCTGGTTAGGTCGGGGGATGGGTAAGTCCTTCAGAAGATATGGATATATCTTGTGCTCCGGGTGCTTCTTGTGATCAGCCCCACTTGAGTGGTCCAATTTGATTGTTAGTGCATGACGGGCCTCCGGTCCATCGTGACGACGGTTTCCGGGGCCGGTGGGCGGTAGCCCAATGCACTGTGTGGTCGTTTCGTGTTGTAGTGTTTCCTCCATTTTTCGATCAGGATCTTCGCCTCGCGCAGGCTGTAGAAGGTTTCGCCATTCAGGAACTCGTCGCGGAAACGGGCATTGAAGCTCTCCACATATCCGTTCTCCCAGGGCGATCCAGGTTCGATATAGGCGGTCTTGGCTCCAACAGCTTTGATCCAGTCCTGTACGGCCTGAGCAACGAACTCCGGGCCATTATCAGACCGAATGAACGAAGGCACACCGCGCAGGATGAACAGGTCGCTCAGCGCATCGATGACGTTGCCTGAGTTCAGGTTGCGATCCACGCGGATGGTCAGGCACTCCCGGCTGTACGCGTCGATGATATTCAATGTCCGGAACGCCTTTCCGTCGTCCGTCCGGCAATGCACAAAGTCGTACGACCAAACGTGATCGCGACGCTCAGGTCGCAGTCTGACGCACGGGCTGTCGTTCAGCCAAAGCCGTCCCTTCTTTGGTTGCTTCATTGGCACCTTCAGCCCCTCTCGCCGCCACAGTCTTTCGACGCGCTTGTCGTTCACATGCCAACCAGCATCTCTGAGCAGTGCTGCGATCCGACGATAGCCATACCGTCCATATTGCCGGGTCAGCCCGATCATATCCGCCACCAGGCGCTCTTCGTCTGGACGACCAATGGGTACCTTGCGCTGTGTCGATCGGTGTTGTCTGAGAACACGACAGGCACGGCGCTCCGAGACAGTCAGCTCCGCTCGAACACGATCAATGCAAGCACGGCGACGAGCGGGGCTCAGAAGTTTCCCTTTGCGGCCTCCGCCAAGATCAGCTTGTCCAGCGTTAAGTCGGAAACGGCTTTTCTCAGGCGTTCATTCTCTTTCTGAAGACGCTTCAGGTCCTTCAATTGGTCCGCGCCCATTCCACCGTACTTTTTCTTCCAGCGGCAGAACGTCTGTTCAGTCACGCCGATCTGGCGGATCGCATTCAGACGCGGCATCCCTTGCCCCGTCAGAACCTCAACCTGCCGTAACTTCGTAACAATCTCTTCCGGCTTTGGTCGCTTGTTGGCCATCTGTTTCCTCCGTTTTTCCTGAACATAGCGGAGGACCACTTCAGTGGGGGAAGACCACTTGCTGGTCTTCGGTTCCTGGTAGATAGGCACCAACCGCATGAGCTGCATCAGCCGCCGCACACGATGTCGGCCGCATTTATGTCCCTCGCGAGCCAAGTGCCGGACCATCTGGCGTGAGCCATACCATGGCGTCTCGAGGAACTGACGATCGATGATTTCCATGAACTTCAGGTTCTCGGGGCTTTCCCCACGCGGCTGGTAGTAGAGGGTTGAGCGTGCCAGTGACAGCAGGCTGCATTGCCGCCGGACGCTGAGATCGGGATGGTCTTTCTTCACCGCTTTTTGCCTCCAGTGCCGGGGATGAGACTGGAGGCTTCCRACAAAAAATCCCGTTCCACGACCAGCTGCCCGATTTTGGCGTGCAGCTTTCCAACCTCTGCCGCCGATATCGTCGGCTCCGCGGTCGCCTGGCCGGTGAAGGCCTGTGCCATGTTCTCAATCGCGGGCCGTTTCCAGCCGCTGATCATGGTAGGGTGGATCTCATACTTCTTGGCCAGCTCGGCCGTCGTCAGCTCCTCGCGGATGGCTTCCAAAGCCACCTTCGCCTTGAACTCTGCCGAATAGCGTTTCCGTTTCGTCATTTCTGTGCGTTCTTCCTCAGACACTACAGCTTAGCACCTGGTCCGAAATCCCGCGACCACCTCTTTTGAACTTCGTCCGTGTCTCCGGACAGCGGGGTACTTTACCCCTGTCCACGAGAGGAGCACGACATGGGACGACATCGACGGAAATACACGGACGAATTCAAAGCTGCAGCGGTTGAACGGCTTTATGAACCGGGCGCGACGCAGGGCAGCGTGGCGAAAGAGCTGGGGATCACCGGCACGCAGCTGAAGACTTGGCGGCTGGAGATCGAGGCGTTCGGCTCGATGGAAGCGAAACGCCGCCAAAAGGCTGATGCGGCTGAGCTGGAGCGGCTTCGCAAAGAGAATAAGCGTCTCGCGGAGGAAAACGAGATCCTGCAGAAAGCGTCCGCTTTTTTCGCGTCTCGGGCGGTGAAACCACGATGAACAAGCGCGCCTTCATCACTGCCCACAAAGCTCAATACGGGGTTTCGACACTCTGCCGGCTGGTCCGCCTGTCATGCAGCTGGTTCTATGGGCATCACGCCAGCCAGGCGGCCCGTGATGACCGTCGGGAGCGGCGATCCGCACGGGACAAGGCGTTGCTGGAACGGATCAGTCATTTTTTCAAAGCCAGCAAACACCGCTACGGGTCCAAGCGTATCCACCGGGATCTGCGCGCTGACGGGGAGCGCGTCTCGGAGCGGCGCGTGGCCAGAATAATGCGCGAAAACAGGATCTCAGCCCGCCTGAGAAAGCCGCGCAAGCCGGTGACCA
>NZ_VFSV01000011.1 GCF_007004065.1 Palleronia caenipelagi
GCCCGATTTTGGCGTGCAGCTTTCCGACCTCTGCCGCCGATATCGTCGGCTCCGCGGTCGCCTGGCCGGTGAAGGCCTGTGCCATGTTCTCAATCGCGGTCCGTTTCCAGCCGCTGATCATGGTAGGGTGGATGTCATACTTCTTGGCCAGCTCGGCCGTCGTCAGCTCCTCGCGGATGGCTTCCAAAGCCACCTTCGCCTTGAACTCTGCCGAATAGCGTTTCCGTTTCGTCATTTCTGTGCGTTCTTCCTCAGACACTACAGATTAGCACCCGGTCCGAAATCCCGCGACCACCTCTGATGCACGCGCCCGGTCACTACACCCGAGATACGATGAGACCGACCCCGCGACGGCACATCCCGAACCATCAGCCAAGGCGTGTAATAGGCACCAAATCCCTCACCGCGGCCCTCCTTGCGGAAGCGCGCGATCTTCGCTTCGTCAAATCTGTAGCGAGAAGACATGGCAAATAACTTGGCAAAATTACTCCCAAGAAGTTTACCATGAAGGGCGTTCAGGTGCGAACTTTATTACCTAGGTGCAAACTTTATTGCTCGTGCGCAAACTTCATTCCTACTTCACACAAGCTAAGCCCTTTGGTGATGAGTCACTCCACGGTTACGGATTTTGCCAGGTTGCGCGGCTGGTCCACGTCGGTGCCCTTGGCAATGGCCGTATGATAGGCCAGCAACTGGGCCGGGACTGCGTAGAGAAGCGGCGCCCAGAGATCGGGAGCGTGGGGCATTTCGACCTTCGCCCAGACCTCGGACTGCCCCGCCAGACCCTCGCGGTCGGAGACCAGAACAACCCGACCACCGCGCGCCATGACTTCCTGCATGTTCGACACGGTCTTGCCGAACAAGGCGTCTGAAGGTGCAAATACGATGACTGGTACGCTCTCGTCGATCAGGGCGATGGGACCGTGCTTGAGCTCGCCCGAGGCATAACCCTCAGCATGGATATAGCTGATTTCCTTGAGCTTCAGGGCCCCTTCGAGAGCGAGGGGATACATCGCGCCCCGACCTAGGAAGAGGATATCCGTAGCTTCGGACAGGTTGCGGGAGAGGGCTTCCAGATCGTGCTCTCCACGGAGCGCCGTGGAAATCAGCGCGGGCAAGCGTCGCAGAGCCTCACCCTCGGCGGTGATTTGCTCCGGGCCCAGACGATTCTTATCCGCAGCGGCTTTCAGAGCTACACAGGCAAGAACTGCGAGTTGGCAGGTGAAAGCCTTTGTCGAGGCAACACCAATTTCAGCGCCGGCGAGGATCGGGAGCGCCGCGTCGGCTTCGCGCGCGATTGACGACGTTGGCACGTTGACCACCGCGAGCGTCCGAGCCTGATTTTTGCAATAGCGGAGCGCAGCGAGCGTGTCTGCCGTTTCGCCGGACTGGCTGACAAAGATCGCCAGTGTTCCATCTTCGATCGGAGGTTCGCGATAGCGATATTCCGATGCCACGTCGATCTCGACAGGAATCCGGGCGAGCTGCTCGATCCAGTATTTCGCCACGTGGCACGCGTAATAGGCCGTCCCGCAGGCGACCATCACCACCCGTCGAACGCCGGACAGATCGATCTCCGAGAGGGGGCCTTCGGTCAGGCCATCGGCCAGATAATGGCTCAGGGAAGCGTCGAGAACGGCGGGCTGCTCGTGGATCTCTTTGGACATCCAGTGCTTGTGGCCGCCTTTTTCGACCCGGCCGGCGGTTTCGGCAATGCGGACCATCGGCCGGGTGACCTCAGCGCCATCGGCGTTGCGGATACGGTAGCTGTCGCGGGTCAGGACCGCCCAATCGCCCTCGTCGAGATACATCAGACGGTCGCACAGGGGCGCCAGCGCGATCGCGTCGGAGCCCACGAAAGCCTGCGTCCCGTCATGGGCGATGGCCAGCGGGGAGCCGCGCCGCGCCGCGATCATCAGGTCGTTCTCTCCCTCGAACAGGAAGGCCAGCGCAAAGGCGCCGTCGAGCCGGTTCAGCGTCGCCTGTACCGCGTCCTCGGGCGACATGCCACGATCCAGATTCATCTGGCAAAGCAGCGCGACCGTTTCGGTGTCGGTATCACTTTCGGCGCCATAATTCTGCCCGCGCAATTCTTCCCTCAGCTCGGCGAAATTCTCGATGATCCCGTTATGGACAACGGCCACCGGACCCGCGCGGTGGGGGTGGGCGTTTGTGACGGTGGGCTTGCCATGGGTTGCCCAGCGGGTGTGGCCGATGCCGGAGGTGCCGGGCAGAGGGTCATGCACGAGGTGATCTGACAGGTTGATCAGCTTGCCCGTGGCGCGACGACGGTCCAGATGGCCGTCATGGATCGTAGCGATGCCCGCGCTGTCATAGCCACGATATTCCAGCCGCCGGAGCGCTTCGAGGATGATTGGGGACACCTGATGGGTGCCCAGAATGCCAACAATGCCGCACATTACGATTTAACCTTTTCCTTGGCCGCGCGAAGGCGGGCCATGAGTTTCGTGGCGAGGCCGGGTTTCACCTCCTGCCGGGCGCGTCCGAGCGCCAGAGCGCCGTCTGGCACATCGGAGGTGATCACTGAGCCTGAGCCCGTCAGGGCGCCATTTCCGATCCGCACCGGCGCAACCAACATCGTGGAAGAGCCGATAAAGGCATTTTCGCCGATCTCGGTGCGGTGCTTGAAATACCCGTCATAGTTGCAGGTGATCGTGCCTGCTCCAATGTTCGAGCCCGCGCCCACCGAGGCGTCGCCGATATAGGTCAGGTGGTTGACCTTGGCTCCTTCGCCGATCTCGGCAGCCTTCACCTCACAGAAATTGCCCACCCGCGAGTCGTTGCCGAGCTCGGCGCCGGGGCGAAGACGCGCATAGGGACCGACCACCGCGCGGGCGCCCACATGGGCACCTTCGACATGGGAAAAAGCGCGAATGCGGGCATGGCTCTCCACCGTGACACCGGGCCCGAAGACCACGTTTGGCTCAATCACCGCATCGCGGCCGAGAACCGTATCCTGTGCGAAGAATACCGTCTCGGGCGCGACCAGCGTGACCCCGGTCTCCAGCGCATCCTGTCGGCGGCGCGATTGGAAGACCCGCTCAGCCTCAGCCAGATCGAGGCGGGAGTTCACACCCATGGTCTCGGCCTCGTCACAGGTCACGGCGGTGCAGTCCAATCCCCGATCCCGGGCGATGCCGATGATATCTGTGAGGTAATATTCGCCGCTGGCATTGTCATTGCCGACCGCGTCGATCAACTCAAAAAGCAATTCCACATCGGCGCAGATCACGCCTGAATTGCAGAGGGTAATGGCGCGCTCTCCATCCGACGCATCCTTGTATTCGACGATCCTCAGGAGGCTCTCGCCCTCCATCACCAGCCGCCCGTAGCGCCCCGGATCGCGGGCCTCAAAACCCAGTACGACCACCGCCGCCCCGGCCTTTCGCGCCTCCGCCATGCGGGCGAGGGTCTCGGGCCGGATAAACGGCGTGTCACCATAGAGCACGAAGGCAGTCCCACTGGCCCCCTCCAGCGCCGCGCGGGCCTGCGCGACGGCATGGGCGGTGCCCTCTTGGGTTTCCTGAACAGCCACGGTTATTTCAGGGTCATGGTCCAGCGCGGATTTGCGCACGGCTTCCGCCCCATGGCCGACAACCAGCACGCGGCGACCCTCTTCAAGCTCGTCGCCAGATGCCAACGCGTGAACAAACAGCGGGGCCTGTCCGACCTCGTGCAGTACCTTGGGCAGGTCCGACTGCATACGGGTGCCCTGGCCTGCAGCCAGAACAATAAGATGAGTGGGCATAGAGCTTTCCTTCCGGTTGCCGCCGTTCTACCCAAAGCGCTGAAAGAGGCAAGCGAGGGCGCTCACCGGGTGTTGCATCGCGTTACAAGAGGGAGTGGGCATGGCGACGGTTGTTTTCGATCTGGACGGAACGCTCGTGGACACGGCGGCAGATCTGATTGCTGCGGCGAATGCGTGCTTTCAGTCGCGCGGGTTCGGCGATCTGCTGGATCCGGTGGCAGACAGTCCCATCGCCTTTCGTGGTGGGCGGGCCATGTTGACCGCCGGATTTGCGCGCGTCGAGGGGCCGGGTGCGGCGGAGGTGGAGGAAGACTATCCGCGTCTGCTCGCCTATTACGACGCGGCGATTGCGGTCCACTCACGTCCTTATCCCGGCGCATGGGAAGCGGTCGAAGAGTTGATGCGACAGGGCTACCGCACCGCTATCTGCACCAATAAACCCGAGGGGCTGGCTCTGAAACTGATGGCTGAACTGGGCCGGGCCGATTTGTTTCCGGCGCTGGTCGGGGCAGACACAATGCCGGTGCGCAAACCGGACCCGGAGCCGCTTCGGGAATCGGTGCGCCGCGCTGGCGGGGATCCGGCGCAGGCGATCCTGATCGGTGATACGGTGACGGACGTGGACACGGCGCGGGCAGCCGGTGTGCCGGTGGTCATGGTGGGCTTTGGCCCGACGGGGGATGCGGTGCGGGATCTGGCGCCGGATGCTGTGCTGGATCACTACGCCGCCTTGCCCGAGCTGGTCGCGCGCTTAATGCCCTGACGTTTTCGGCGCCTGCGGCGAATGACGGATTGATTTCACCGCGCAAACCGCCACCATAGCCACAATGGCGAAGGGGGGCAGTCCATGTTCTTGCAATCCATGAAGTTCGATCTGGGCGAGGACGTGAACGCTCTGCGCGAGACGGTTCATCGCTGGGCGCAGGACAGCCTGAAGCCGCGCGCGGCGCAGATTGATCTGGAGAATCACTTCCCCGCAGACCTCTGGCCGGAAATGGGGGCGCTCGGCCTCCTCGGTATTACCGTTCCCGAAGAGCTTGGTGGTGCGGGGATGGGCTATCTGGCCCATGTGGTCGCGGTCGAGGAGATCGCCCGTGCCTCCGCCAGCGTTTCGCTGAGCTATGGCGCCCATTCCAATCTCTGCGTGAACCAGATCGCCCTGAATGGCACGCCGGAGCAGCAACAGCGCTACCTGCCGGGATTGATCAGCGGGAGCCATGTGGGCGCGCTGGCCATGTCCGAGGCCGGAGCGGGATCCGACGTGGTCGCCATGTCCCTGCGCGCCGAAAAGCGTAACGATCAGTACCGGCTGAACGGAACGAAATACTGGATCACCAACGGCCCGGACGCCGACACACTGGTGGTGTATGGCAAAACCGACCCAGTGGCGGGTGCAAAGGGAATCACGGCGTTTTTGATCGAGAAGACCATGACTGGTTTCACGACGTCGTCCCATTTCGACAAGCTCGGAATGCGCGGCTCGAATACGGCAGAGCTGATCTTCGAGGATGTGGAGGTGCCGTTCGAGAACGTTCTTGGGGCGGAGGGGCAGGGGGTCGCCGTGCTGATGTCCGGGCTCGATTACGAACGCGTGGTGTTGTCGGGGATCGGGCTGGGGATCATGGCCGCCTGTCTGGACGAGATCATGCCGTACCTTTCCCAGCGCAAGCAGTTTGGTAAGCCCATCGGGTCGTTCCAGCTCATGCAGGGCAAGATCGCTGACATCTATACCAAAATGAACAGTGCCCGCGCCTATGCCTACGAGGTCGCCAAGGCCTGCGACCGGGGCGAGGTGACGCGGCAGGACGCGGCGGCTTGTGTGCTTTACGCCTCGGAGGAAGCGATGACCGTTGCTCATCAGGCCGTGCAGGCGATGGGCGGCGCGGGCTTTATGAATGACAGCGTGGTCTCGCGTCTTTTCCGCGACGCCAAGCTGATGGAGATCGGCGCGGGGACGTCAGAGATTCGCCGGATGCTGATCGGGCGGGAACTCATGGCCGGGATGTCGTGATCCGCTGGCTGCCGGTCGCGCTGTTGTGCCTCGTTGCCGGGGTGATGGGCTTGCGCGCCGGTCTGTCGCAAGAGCCCGATGCGAGCGTGGCCATTGCTCGCGTGGCCGCGTCATACGCGCAAACCCATCCCGGAGCGCGGCCCGAAGACTGTGTCGCCGTGCCGGGACAAGGAGAGGTTTGGCTTCTGGTGACCTGCACACAGACGAGTGGAGCCGAGCCCGTCCGCTACTCTCTTGACGCAAACGGGGCGGTTATAGAGCGCGCTGACGAAACCTGAGGTGCGCAGAATGCCGTCTCAAAATAAAGGATTCCCCCCATGTCCCCAGAATTCCTCCTGACCTCTCTGGTGGTTGTTTTGCTGCCGGGGACGGGGGTGCTCTACACGCTTGCCGTAGGGCTAGGTCGTGGATTTCGGGCGAGCGTCGCGGCGGCGTTTGGTTGCACTCTGGGAATCGTTCCGGCGGCTTTGGCGAGCATCATCGGCCTCGCGGCGTTGCTGCATACGAGCGCGCTGGCTTTCCAGGTGCTGAAATATTTGGGCGTCGCGTATCTGTTTTACATGGCTTGGGGTCTTCTGAGAGAGGGCGGCGCCCTGAGCGTGTCCGAGGACAGCGCACCGCGGAGTCTGACGAAGATCGCCATAACCGGCACATTGATCAACGTTCTGAACCCGAAACTCTCGCTGTTTTTCCTAGCCTTCCTGCCGCAATTCATCCCGGCAGAGTCAGAGGCGGCCACGGCTCAACTGATCGTGCTGGCCGGTGTCTTCATGGTCATGACCTTTGCGGTTTTCGTGGTCTACGGAGCCTTTGCGGCTCTGGCGCGCGACTACGTGATCTCGCGTCCGGGTGTGATGGCTTGGGTCAAGGGCGCTTTCGCCGGTGCGTTTGGCTTTCTGGGACTTCGGCTGGCTCTGTCGGACTGACCGGCGGTCAGGCGGATCCGCCAGAGAGCCACACCTCGGCTTCAGCTCTCTCGGACAGGGTGAAGCCCTTGATGGCGAGACCGGGCAGGATGGCGCCCTCGACCTCGGCGATGGTCTTGATCCAGCCGGTGTCGCTCAGCACCGCGCAACGGTCGAAGCTGCGCAACAGACCGAAGAGTTTCGGCATATGGGCGAACTCTACGCCGATGGCGCCGATCGACGGCCAGACCATCTCGGGGATCGTGTAGAGCATCTGCCCATGCGTGACGCCATCAGAGGCCGCGATCAGCTCGTCCAGCGCGCGACGCATGGTGGCGGAATCAATCGGGCCTGTGACGCTGATATCAACGCGGTTCGAGGCGGGCCTCGTAATGGTAAACATGGGGGCACCCCTTTTACTGGTTCAGGAGCCGAGGGCAGGTCTGCACCTCGCCTCTCTCAGATGTGGGGGCAGGAGAGGGGTGCTGCAATGCGCCGGGGGCGTCGAATCGCCCCGCAGCGCCCATCAGCCGTTGACCCTCCGCGCGTGGGGATTTAGGTCAGGGCCAAATGCCCGTGCGACGAGGAGATGCGCTGTGGACGGAATGTTGAGAGAGTACCTGCCGATTCTCATCCTTCTGGGAATCGCTCTGGCGCTGGGTCTGGTGCTGATCCTCGCCGCCGCGATCCTCGCAGTGCACAATCCCGACGCCGAAAAGGTCTCGACCTATGAGTGCGGATTCAATGCCTTTGATGACGCGCGGATGAAGTTCGACGTGCGGTTCTACCTCGTGTCGATCTTGTTTATCATCTTTGACCTCGAAATCGCTTTTCTCTTCCCGTGGGCGACGACCTTCTCGGGGATGACGGATGCGGCGTTCTGGTCGATGATGGTTTTCCTGACGGTGCTGACCGTCGGTTTTGCCTATGAATGGAAAAAGGGCGCGCTTGAGTGGGAGTGACGGTCACGTCCCGTTGACAATCACCCGATCCCACCCGCGCCAAGGTCTTTTTGAGAGGACATCCCATGTCAGTCACCCCCGGAGCGAGCCCCGCAGGCGCCATCTCTGCCGGACCCGACCGTGAACACGCCACGCAGCTTCTGAACAAGGAGCTGAACGACCGTGGGTTCCTGCTGACCAAGGCAGAGGATCTGGTGAACTGGGCGCGGACCGGCTCGCTGCACTGGATGACTTTTGGTCTGGCCTGCTGCGCCGTCGAAATGATGCATACCTCAATGCCGCGCTATGATGCGGAACGGTTCGGCATCGCACCGCGCGCCACGCCGCGCCAGTCGGATGTGATGATCGTTGCTGGCACGCTGACCAACAAGATGGCCCCGGCCCTTCGCAAGGTATACGACCAGATGCCCGAGCCGCGCTACGTTATCTCCATGGGCTCCTGCGCCAATGGCGGCGGCTACTACCACTACAGCTATTCCGTCGTGCGCGGCTGCGACCGGATCGTGCCGGTGGACATTTATGTGCCTGGCTGCCCCCCGACCGCAGAAGCGCTGCTCTATGGTATTCTCCAGTTGCAGCGTAAGATCCGCCGCACCGGCACTATTGTTCGCTGAGGAAGGAAGCTCATGTCCGATACCGCCCTCATGGAGCTGGCTGAGCAGATCAAGACCACGCGCCCCGACTGCGTGCTCTCGACCGAGACTGCCTTTGGCGAGCTGACGGTGCACGTGGCGCTGGCCTCGATACCGGCCTTTGTCGAGTACCTGCGCACCGATCCATCCATGCAATTCACGTCCCTCGTGGACATTACCGCGATCGATCACCCGGCCCGGGACGCCCGGTTCGACGTGGTCTATCACTTCCTGTCCATGTGGCAGAACCAGCGGATCCGTCTCAAAGCACAGGTGCGCGAGGAGGAGATGGTCGCCTCGATCAGCAAGATTCATCCCTCGGCGGGCTGGTTCGAGCGTGAGGTGTTCGACATGTTCGGCATCCTGTTCTCCGGCCACGATGATCTGCGGCGGATCCTCACGGATTACGGGTTCCGCGGCCATCCGCTGCGCAAGGATTTCCCCACCACCGGCTATGTCGAGGTCCGCTACGACGAAGCCGTCAAGCGCGTGGTCTACGAGCCCGTGAGCCTCGTTCAGGAATACCGTCAGTTTGACTTCATGAGCCCGTGGGAAGGCGCGGAGTACATCCTGCCGGGCGACGAGAAGTCGGCGAAGGACGCGGGCTGACAGGCGTGCGGCCGGTGCGCTGCGCATATGAGTTTGGATCCTCAGACAACGGTCTGACTGGAATAGGGATCGCGAGATGAAGGACACACAATTCGACGACGCTCGTACCGACGAGCAGCAGATCCGCAACTTTAACATCAACTTTGGCCCGCAGCACCCCGCGGCTCATGGTGTTTTGCGGATGGTGCTGGAGCTGGACGGGGAAATCGTCGAGCGCTGCGACCCCCATATCGGTCTGCTCCATCGCGGCACAGAAAAGCTGATGGAGAGCCGCACTTATCTCCAGAACCTGCCCTATCTCGACCGCCTCGACTACGTGGCGCCGATGAATCAGGAGCACGCCTGGTGTATGGCCATCGAAAAGCTCTGCGATATCGAGGTGCCTCGCCGCGGCCAGCTTATTCGCGTGCTGTTCTGCGAGATGGGCCGGATTTTGAACCACCTGCTGAACGTCACAACTCAGGCCATGGACGTGGGCGCTTTGACACCGCCGCTTTGGGGCTTCGAAGAGCGCGAGAAGCTCATGGTGTTCTACGAAGCCGCCTGTGGCGCGCGTCTCCACGCAAACTACTTCCGCCCCGGTGGGGTTCATCAGGACCTGACTCCCAAGCTGATCGATCAGATCGACGAGTGGTGCGATAGTTTCCCGCAGGTGCTGGATGACATTGACGGGCTGTTGACCGACAACCGGATCTTCAAGCAGCGCAATGTAGATATCGGCATCGTCGATCAGAAGATCATCGAGGATTGGGGCTTCTCCGGCGTGATGGTGCGTGGCTCTGGCTTCGCCTGGGATCTGCGCCGCGCTCAGCCCTACGAATGCTACGACGAGTTCGAGTTCCAGATCCCCATTGGCAAGAATGGCGACTGCTACGACCGTTATCTCTGCCGGATGCAAGAGATGCGCGAATCGATTCATATCATGAAGCAGGCCATCGAAAAGCTCCGCGCCGAGCCCGGCCCGGTGATGCATCGGGGCAAACTCAGCCCGCCGACCCGCGGTGATATGAAGACCTCGATGGAAGCGCTGATTCACCACTTCAAGCTCTACACCGAAGGCTTCCACGTCCCCGCCGGCGAGGTCTACGCCGCCGTCGAGGCGCCCAAGGGCGAGTTCGGCGTCTACATGGTTTCCGACGGCTCGAATAAACCCTATCGCGCGAAACTCCGCGCACCGGGCTATCTGCACCTTCAAGCCATCGACCACATCGCCAAGGGCCACCAGCTCGCCGACGTCTCCGCCATCATCGGCACGCTCGACGTGGTGTTCGGAGAGATCGACCGATGAAATATGTTATTTTCCTGGGCCTCTTGGCTCTTGTGGCGTGTAACATCCGTACCGAGCCGAACCAGTTTAGTGATCAAGGCAGGTTCCTTGCAGCTATCGAAGCTCAAGGTTGCAGCTTCGATCCGGAGAACCCGCCAGCGTTCGCCGCGACAAATGTGAGAACGCTCAATGAAGGTCAGGCGGACGATATACCAAATTCGGTTTTGGCGAGAGCCTATACAGATGATCTTATAGAGCAGGGCGTGCTACGTCGCGGGGCGGGAACAGATGGACGGCCACTCATTTTCTCGAATGCTGGTCGCTGTGCGGCATCCTGAGCCTAAAGACGCTCTCAATTGCCGGAGACCGCACTTCCCTTTCGCCGCCGCTTTCGCTAGGTGACGGCAGACTTTGTCCGAGAGAGGCCCGCCATGCTTCGCCGTTTGCACCCCGAACAGCCTGACAGTTTCGAGTTCACGCCCGAGAACCGGAAGTGGGCCGAGGCTCAGATCACCAAATATCCCGAGGGGCGTCAGGCCTCTGCGATCATCGCGCTGCTGTGGAGAGCGCAGGAGCAAGAGGGCTGGCTGACCCGTCCGGCGATCGAATATGTCGCGGATATGCTGGGCATGGCCTATATCCGCGCGCTCGAAGTGGCGACCTTCTACTTCATGTTCCAATTGCAGCCCACCGGCTCCGTGGCTCATGTGCAGATTTGCGGTACCACCTCGTGCATGATCTGTGGTGCTGAGGACCTGATCGGCGTGTGTCAGGACAAGATCGCTCCCAACCCGTTCCAGCTGTCGGAAGATGGCAAGTTCACATGGGAAGAGGTCGAGTGCCTGGGGGCCTGTGCCAACGCTCCCATGGCGCAGATCGGTAAGGATTATTACGAAGACCTGACCGCCGAGAGTTTCGCGCAGATCCTCGAAGATCTGGCTGCTGGCAAGGTCCCTCAGCCGGGCTCCGCGCAGGGCCGATTTTCGTCCGAGCCTGCCGGTGGTCTAACCAGCCTTGATGGCGATCATGTGAGCGATCACAACGCGTCGGTCGATCTCGCGGTGCGCATTGGTGACACGGTCAAGCGCATCGACGGCACTGAAGTGCCGCTGCTGGCACCGTGGAACAAACCCGACCACGACGGGGCGCGCCCGCCGGAGGCAGTCGACCGCTCGCGCCTTGTTCCCGCCAACAAGGCCTGATCTTTTCGGGACAGATCCGGGCCGCATCCGACAGGATTGCGGCCTTCTTTCCTCAGTTTGCGCAATAATCCGCATCGAGGGGAGACAAACGCGATATTGCGTTCTAGATTTCCTGTTGAGCGTGCGCCTGTAAGCGTGTCGACAACAGGGATACCAACTATGACGAAACAAACACCAAATTCGTTTCTGCTGATCGGCGCGATTGCCGGCGGCATCGCTTTCGTGGCCTTCGTGGCCTTGCTGAGCTTGGGCGGATTTAACGTCTCGCCGGCCGCATTTCTGGCTATCGTGATCGGCGCTGCAGTCGCGATTTTCCTGTTTCTTGGATTTCATAAGAGTCCAGAACGGGTGGCGCCGGACCTTTCGCCCAGAACCGACGGTCCGATTCGAGATGTGACGCGGGAACCCGGCACCGCAGGTGTTACGCCGGGCAGTGCGGGTGGTGCAGCCGTCGTCGCGGCGACCCACGCGGATGCTGGTTCGGACGATGCTGGACATGGCGCAGCGGATCCTGAGCCGGCGGCCGAGGCTTCGTCCGACGGAGCGGTGGCATCCGAGACCACGGCGGACGAGGCTGAGATCGCGGCCCGTGATGCCGCTACCGTGCAGAGTGATGCCGATGCCGATGTTGGTACAGCCGACTCTGGGGAAATCAAATCGGCCGTTGCCGCTGAGCCAGTCGCAGAAACCGTTATGGCCCCGCAGCCCTTCCTGTCTGACGCCCCCGCTGAGACGCATGTCGCGCAGGAGAACGCCGACGACAGTGCTGAGGTTGCCGAAGAGGAGCGCGGCGTCGAACCCGAGCGTCTGACAGCCGCCCGCGAAGGTGGACCGGACGACCTGAAGTTGATCAAGGGGGTGGGACCGAAGCTGGAGCAGCTCTTGCACCGCCTCGGATTCTACCATTTCGATCAGGTCGCCTCCTGGAGCGACAGCGAAGTGGCTTGGGTTGACCACAATCTTGAGGGTTTCAAAGGACGCGTCAGCCGCGACGATTGGGTCGCGCAGGCGAAGATCCTCGCCGCAGGTGGCGAAACGGAGTTCTCCCGTCGCCAATGATGCGTTAGAGGGGCGGTGAGTTTCACCGTCCCAACCCCAGCAGAATACGACCAGATGAGCGATGATGATCTGAAAATTGCCCGCCAGGCCCGCAATATTGGTGTGGTTATGGCGATGACGATGATCATCTGGATGGCGATCCAGCTTATTGGGGCGTCGCTGGGGTTGCCGGGGCAGCTGGTCTACGTCGCCGATGCCGCGGCGCTCATCGCTTTTGTCTGGGCACTGGTCGCGACCTTTCGTATCTGGCAAAAGCGGCGTAATCAGCGCTAAGAAGGCGCATCTTACAGACCGAGGCGAGGCACCATGCTCGACGACAAGGACCGCATCTTTACGAACCTCTACGGTATGCGTGACCGTTCTCTGGCCGGGGCAAAGGCCCGGGGCCATTGGGACGGCACCGCAGATATCATCAAGAAGGGGCGCGACTGGATCGTTCAGGAGATGAAGGATTCGGGTCTGCGCGGTCGTGGAGGGGCAGGCTTTCCCACCGGGCTGAAATGGTCCTTCATGCCGAAGGAGTCCGATGGCCGCCCGTCTTATCTCGTGGTCAACGCTGATGAGTCGGAGCCGGGCACCTGCAAGGACCGGGAAATCATGCGCCACGATCCGCATACGCTGATCGAAGGCTGCCTGATCGCCTCCTTCGCCATGAACGCCCATGCCTGCTACATCTATATTCGCGGCGAATACATCCGCGAGCGCGAAGCCCTGCAGGCCGCGATCGATGCAGCCTACGATGATGGTTTGCTTGGCAAAAACGCAGCCGGCTCCGGCTGGGACTTTGACCTTTATCTGGCCCATGGCGCTGGCGCCTATATCTGCGGTGAGGAAACCGCGCTGATCGAGAGCCTCGAGGGCAAGAAGGGGATGCCTCGCATGAAGCCGCCCTTCCCAGCGGGCGCGGGTCTCTATGGGTGCCCAACGACGGTGAACAACGTCGAATCAATCGCGGTTGTGCCCACCATCCTTCGGCGCGGTGCCTCTTGGTTCAGCTCTTTCGGGCGCGAGAACAATGCGGGCACGAAGCTGTTTGCGATTTCCGGGCATGTGAATAAACCCTGTGTGGTCGAAGAGGCCATGTCGATCCCGTTCGAAGAGCTGATCGAGAAACATTGTGGTGGCATCCGTGGCGGCTGGGACAATCTCAAGGCGGTGATTCCGGGCGGGTCCTCCGTGCCCTGCCTGCCCGGCAAAACGATTCGCGAAGGGATCATGGACTTTGACTGGCTGCGCGAGCACCAGTCGGGCCTCGGCACTGCCGCGGTGATCGTGATGGACAACTCCACCGACATGATCAAAGCCATCTGGCGTCTGTCGAAGTTTTACAAGCACGAGAGTTGCGGCCAGTGCACCCCCTGCCGCGAAGGTACCGGCTGGATGATGCGAGTCATGGACCGTCTGGTCAAAGGAGAGGCGGAGATCGAAGAGATCGACATGCTGCTCGACGTGACCAAGCAGGTCGAAGGCCACACGATCTGCGCTTTGGGCGACGCGGCGGCCTGGCCGATTCAAGGTCTGATTCGCCACTTCCGCGACGAGATTGAGGACCGCGTCCGTCAGAAGCGCGCCATCGCCGCTGAGTGAGGCGGCCTGCTCTGGAGACTTGCCACCGCGCGCCGCGCTCCGGTGCGCGGTGTGCTCACGACGACATTGAGGCGAGGTGACCCAGTGCGACATGTGATTCTGTTCGTTCTTCTCGCGGTGACTGTGGCGGCTTGTGGCCGGGTCCCAATCCCACGAATCGGTCTGTTTGACCGAATGGTGCCGGAGACCCGGCTTCCCTATTCCGCCCGGATCACCGCCCCCCGTGGCGCGCGCAGTTTTGACGTTGTGGTGGCGTCGCGGGGCGCACCTCTGGAGGCTGTTCGTGATACTGTGCGGTTCCACGCAACCCGCCACTGCCTCATTGGCTTTGGAAATTCGGCAATCCGCTGGAATGCCGTTCCGGGGGATCCCGCACGCTGGATTGCGCAGCCGGACGGTCGCGGGCGCGATGTCTACTCTGGCACCTGCGTCGGACGCTGATGCGGCGGCCCGATCCGGGGCTTTCGATCACGACCGGTGAAATGTGGCACGGCAGATGAAACTTCTGCCCGTGTTATTGCTTAACCACATGAGACCATGCTGTCTCGGCCCAGGTGCGGGTCGCATATCCGCGCCGACCTGTGTTTTGGAGACACGGCCTAGCCCGTGAGGAAATAAGATGAATGTGAAGGTTCTGTTGATTGCGTGTATCACTCTGACCAGTGGTGTCGCGGGCGCCAGTGCGGCGCAGACGCCTCTGGACCAGCACCCAAGGGTCCGGGACAGCTTTTACGCGATTGGTCTGGCGGATCAGATCCGGCGGAATTGCCCGCAGATCCAGCCGCGGCTGGTCCGCGCCTACACCTTCATCAAATCTCTTGAGCGGTGGGCCCTCAATTCCGGGTATACCGAAGCGGACGTGGATGCTTTGACCGATAACAAAGCTGCGCGGTCTGCGCTGGAGGCTGAAATCGCGCGCGACCTGGCCGCGCGTGGGGCGACGCCGGGCAATGCGGCCGGGTATTGCAAGGTGGGTCGCGAGGAAATCGCCCGAGGAACTCGGGCCGGTAGCTTCTTGAAAGGGAATTGAATATGAAATTCGTTCTGGCGGCCTGCGTGGCCCTTGCGGCGGCCCCTGCGTTTGCAGGTGGTGCACCCGGTGTAACAAAGGGCGCGGCCAAGCCCTGCTATCCCGAAGATCGGCTCAACCTCTGCCCGGTCCCGCCGGTTCCCGTCCACCGTCCGGGTTACATCCCGCCCTATATCCCCAGCTCGACCAAGGTCGTCACCGGCAGCAAGGGCGGTTTCTTCGTCTATGTCCGCCCCAATGCGGCGCCCTACGAGCAGGCATTGGAGCAAGCGGGCTACGCCGCTGCCGTGCACTGTGGGCGCCAGCAGGGTGAGCAGGTCGTGGCTCACCTCAGCTCGACCGCACGTTATGCCGAATCGGATATCGAAGCGTGGGAATTTGCCGGAGCGTGCAAATAATCTGCGCGACAAATCGCAGTAAACGTCTAAGAAGCGGTTTTCGCCGCCGCTGATCCGGGTTAGGACGCTGTCCAAGGGCGTCCCCAGCCACGGGCACGCCTTCCGGACTATCTTGGAGACGTGCCCATGAGCGATCTGCGCAAGATCATCGTTGACGGCCAGGAGATCGAAGTCGATCCGGCCATGACCCTTCTGCAAGCCTGCGAGCAGGTCGCCGATATCGAGATCCCGCGCTTCTGCTATCACGAGCGCTTGTCCATCGCCGGCAACTGCCGGATGTGTCTCGTGGAGGTCGTCGGTGGTCCGCCGAAGCCCGCAGCGTCCTGTGCCATGCAGGTCAAGGATCTGCGTCCGGGCCGCAACGGCGAACCGCCGGAGATCAAAACAAAGTCTCCCATGGTGAAGAAAGCCCGCGAGGGCGTGATGGAGTTTCTGCTGATCAACCACCCGCTCGATTGCCCGATCTGCGATCAGGGCGGCGAGTGTGATTTGCAGGATCAGGCCATGGCTTATGGCGTGGATTTCTCCCGCTTCCGCGAGCCGAAGCGCGCCTCGACCAACATGGATCTCGGCCCGTTGGTCAGCACCACCATGACCCGATGCATTTCCTGCACCCGCTGCGTGCGGTTCATCACCGAGGTCGCAGGCATGCCCGAACTGGGCCAGACCGGACGCGGCGAAGATTCGGAGATCACGTCCTACCTGGGCCAGACTCTTGATTCGGAAATGCAGGGCAACATCATCGACCTCTGCCCGGTTGGTGCGTTGACCTCAAAGCCTTACGCATTCACCGCTCGGCCGTGGGAGCTGACCAAGACTGAGACCATCGACGTGATCGACGCGCTCGGCTCGAATATCCGGGTCGATACCAAGGGCCGTGAGGTCAAGCGGATCATGCCGCGCAACCATGACGGCGTGAACGAGGAATGGCTCGCGGACCGCTCCCGCTTCATCTGGGATGGGCTGAAGCGCCAGCGCCTCGACCGCCCCTATATCCGTGAGAATGGCAAGCTGCGTCCCGCCGGTTGGTCCGAGGCGCTTGGCGCTGCTGCCTCTGCCTTGAAAGGCAAAACCGTCGCCGGTCTGGTGGGCGATCTAGCTCCCGCTGAGGCGATCTTTGCTCTTAAAGAATTGATCGAAGGGCAGGGCGGTCGCGTGGAATGTCGTCTGGGTGGTGAAGCACTGCCCGCCGGCAATCGTGGCGCTTATGCTGGCACGGCGTGCATCGAGGATATTGAAACCGCCGAGCGGATCCTGATCGTCGGGGCCAACCCCCGCAGCGAGGCGCCCGTGCTGAACTCCCGCATCCGCAAGGCCTGGAGCCGTGGTGCCGATGTGGCTGTGATCGGTGAGGCCGCCGACCTGACCTATGAATACGCCCATCTGGGCACCAGCCCCGCCGATCTTGGCGTGCTGGACCTGCCGGAGATCGACGGGGCGACCGTGATCATCGTCGGTCAGGCCGCGCTGAGCCACGCAGACGGTGCTGGCGTGCTGGTCCGAGTGGCCGAGATCTCTGCCGCGCATCCGGGTGGCCATCTGATTCTGCACACCGCCGCCTCTCGCGTCGGGGCCATGGATCTGGGTGCCGTCACCGAAGGTGGGCTTGAGGCCGCGCTTGAGGGGGCCGAGGTGATCTACGCGCTGGGCGTGGACGAGATTGACCTGCCCGATGGTGCGTTCGTCGTTTATCAGGGGTCCCACGGTGATCGTGGTGCGCATCGTGCCGACATCATCCTGCCAGCGGCCTGCTACACCGAAGAGCAGGGGCTGTTCGTGAATCTCGAAGGTCGCCCGCAGCTTGCCCTGCGAGCCAATTTCGCACCGGGTGAAGCCAAGGAGAACTGGGCGATCCTGCGGGCGCTGTCCGCCGAGTTGGGGGCGACGCTGCCTTACGATTCGCTGAGCGCCCTGCGCCAGCGGCTCTGGGAGGGCGCTCCGCAGCTCAAGCAGATCGACGTCGTGGCTGAGAACACTCTGGAGACGCTTGAAAAAGGCGATCTGAGCGACACGGCGTTCGAGGGCAGCACGGGCGATCACTATCTGGTCAACCCGATTTGCCGAGCGAGTCCGCTCATGGCAGAGCTCAGCCGGAACGCGAAAGAGCGCAAGGCCGCGCCCATCGCAGCCGAGTAATGGGACCGGGGACCATCTTCTTTGCCCAAACTGGGGTCAAGAGGGTGGCGCTCCGGACGCAGATGAGTTTAACAAGCGGCGACCGCGTGTCTTGCCGAGATGCGCTCCGCCACAGTCACGCGATTGAGCCAGGGACCACTTCATGGACGGATTCTTCTCTACCCCTCTCGGAATCAGCCTGATCGTCGCCGCGCAAGCCTTGCTCGTTGTCGGCTTCGTGATGATCAGCGTGGTGTTCCTCGTCTACGGCGACCGCAAGATTTGGGCCGCCGTCCAGATGCGCCGCGGCCCGAACGTGGTCGGGGTCTTTGGTCTGCTGCAGCTCATCGCCGACGCGCTGAAATACATGGTGAAAGAAATCATCGTGCCCGCCGGGGTCGATCGTCCGGTCTTCCTCATGGCGCCGCTGATTTCCTTCTGCCTAGCGCTGGTCGCCTGGGCGGTGATCCCGTTCAACGAAAGCTGGGTCCTCGCCGATATTAACGTGGCGATCCTCTTTGTTTTCGCGGTCTCCTCGCTCGAAGTCTACGGCGTCATCATGGGCGGCTGGGCGTCGAACTCGAAATATCCGTTCCTCGGATCGCTCCGCTCCGCCGCGCAGATGATCTCCTACGAAGTGTCGCTGGGTCTGATCATCATCGGCATCATCATTTCGACGGGGTCACTGAACCTGACCGATATCGTGATGGCGCAAGACGGTAACCTGGGCTTGTTCAACTGGTACTGGCTGCCGCACTTCCCGATGGTGTTCCTGTTCTTCATTTCGTGCCTTGCTGAGACGAACCGCCCGCCCTTTGACCTGCCCGAAGCGGAATCCGAGCTCGTCGCGGGTTATCAGGTGGAATACAGCTCGACGCCGTTCCTTTTGTACATGGCCAGCGAATACGTAGCGATCTTCCTTCTGTGCGCGATGAACTCGCTCCTGTTCTTCGGTGGCTGGCTGTCGCCAATCCCTGGCATCCCCGACGGTGCTCTGTGGATGGTCGGTAAGATGGCGTTTTTCTTCTTCCTGTTCTCCATGGTGAAGGCCATCGTCCCCCGTTACCGCTACGACCAGCTGATGCGGCTGGGTTGGAAAGTCTTCCTGCCCTTCAGCCTGATCTGGGTCGTGCTGGTGTCGTTCCTTGCCCATTTCGAACTGTTCGGCGGCGCCTATGCGCGCTGGGCTGTGGGAGGCTGATTGATGAGCAACTTCGATTACGTCCGCGCTGGCCGCTACTGGCTGCTCTTCGACATCTGGAAGGGCTTCCGACTGGGGATGAAGTACTTCTTCGCACCGAAGGCGACAGTGAACTATCCGCACGAAAAAGGTCCGATCAGCCCGCGGTTTCGCGGCGAGCACGCCTTGCGTCGCTATCCCAACGGCGAAGAGCGCTGTATTGCCTGCAAGCTCTGCGAGGCCATTTGTCCGGCGCAGGCGATCACCATTGACGCCGAGCCGCGTGCGGACGGGTCGCGGCGGACCACGCGCTACGACATCGACATGACGAAATGTATCTATTGCGGCTTCTGTCAGGAAGCCTGCCCGGTCGATGCGATCGTCGAAGGCCCGAATTTTGAGTTCGCCACGGAAACGCGTGAAGAGCTCTTTTACGACAAGCAAAAGCTCCTTGAGAACGGCGAGCGGTGGGAAGCCGAAATCGCCCGCAACATCGAGATCGACGCACCTTATCGCTGAGGAGCGGCCCGGGGAGACCGAGGATAGCCATGACGCCCATCTATCTAGCCTTTTACCTTTTCGCCGTGCTCACCCTCGCTGGTGGCCTGTTCACGGTGATCGCGCGCAACCCGGTGCATTCGGTGCTGTGGCTGATCCTTGCCTTCCTGTCGGCGGCGGGGCTCTTCGTGACCATGGGCGCCGAATTCGTCGCCATGCTGCTGATCATCGTCTATGTGGGCGCGGTCGCGGTGCTGTTCCTGTTTGTGGTCATGATGCTCGACGTGGATTTCGCGGAGTTGCGGGCGGAGATGTCGCGCTATCTGCCCATCGCCTTTCTGATCGGCGTGGTGATCCTGATGCAGCTTGGTATCGCTTTGGGCGTCTGGCAGATCTCTGATGTGGCCGAGGGCAACGTTGCCGCAGCAGCTGCCGATTTCGAAGGCTCGAACACGCAGGCTATCGGGCAGCTGATCTATGATCGCTATCTGCTCCTGTTCCAGCTTGCCGGCCTGATCCTTCTGGTCGCTATGGTTGGCGCTATCGTGCTGACACTGCGCCACCGGGCCGACGTCAAGCGTCAAGACATTGTCGAGCAGATCCTCCGCGATCCCGCTAAAGCCATGGAGCTCAAGGACGTAAAGCCGGGGCAGGGCCTGCGCGGCTGAGAAATAACGAGGGCGCGCCCGCCCGGAAGCGGGCCGCTGACAAAATGTCGTCAGGACCGGGTGAGCCGGGCCGGGACGAAGTCGAGGGACAGAGATGATCGAACTGGAGCATTACCTGACCGTTGCCGCCATCCTTTTTGTGATCGGCATCTTCGGTATCTTCCTGAACCGTAAGAACGTCATCATCATTTTGATGTCGATCGAGCTGATGCTGCTGGCGGTCAATATCAACATGGTAGCTTTCTCGACCCATCTGGGCGATCTCGTGGGGCAGGTATTCACCCTGTTCATCCTGACCGTCGCGGCGGCTGAGGCGGCCATCGGTCTGGCGATCCTCGTCTGCTTCTTCCGCAACCGCGGCACGATCGCCGTGGAAGACGTCAACGTGATGAAGGGCTGAGACCTATGACCACGATCATCCTCTTCGCACCGCTGATCGGCGCGCTCATTTGCGGCTTCGGCCACCGCTTCATCGGGGAGAAGCCCGCCCAGTGGATCGCCACCGGCCTGTTGTTCTTGGCGGCGTTCCTCAGCTGGATCGTCTTCCTCGGCTTTGACGGCGAGACCCGCCAGATCCCAATCCTGACCTGGATCGAGTCTGGCAGCCTGTCGACCTCCTGGGGCATCCGCCTCGACCGCCTGACCGCGATCATGTTGATTGTCGTCACCACCGTGTCGAGCCTCGTGCACCTTTATTCGTTCGGCTACATGGCTCACGATGACAACTTCGGTGAGAACGAGAGTTACCGTCCGCGGTTCTTCGCCTATCTGTCGTTCTTTACCTTTGCCATGCTGATGCTTGTGACGTCGGACAACCTCGTCCAGATGTTCTTTGGCTGGGAAGGTGTGGGCGTCGCGTCCTACCTGCTGATCGGTTTTTACTTCCGCAAGCCGTCTGCCAATGCGGCGGCGATCAAGGCGTTCGTGGTGAACCGGGTTGGTGACTTCGGCTTTGCTCTCGGCATCTTCGCGCTGTTCTTCCTGGTCGACTCGATCCAGTTTAACGACGTCTTCGCGGCGGCCCCTGAACTGGCTCAGACGCAGCTGCACTTCCTGTGGCGCGACTGGACGGCCAGCGAAGTGATCGCGGTGTTGCTGTTCATTGGCGCGATGGGGAAATCGGCGCAGCTCTTCCTGCACACCTGGTTGCCCGACGCCATGGAAGGCCCGACCCCGGTTTCGGCCCTGATCCACGCGGCAACCATGGTCACGGCGGGCGTGTTCCTCGTCTGCAGGATGTCGCCGCTGATGGAATTCGCCCCGAATGCGATGATCTTCGTGACAGTGATCGGCGCGTCCACCGCGTTCTTCGCCGCCACGGTCGGCCTCGTTCAGAACGACATCAAGCGCGTCATCGCCTATTCGACCTGTTCGCAGCTCGGCTATATGTTCGTGGCCGCGGGTGTCGGGGTCTATTCGGTGGCGATGTTCCACCTCTTCACCCATGCGTTCTTCAAAGCCATGCTGTTCCTCGGCGCCGGTTCGGTCATCCACGGGATGCACCACGAGCAGGACATGCGGAACTATGGCGGTCTGAAGGACAAGCTGCCATATACGTTCTGGGCGATGATGATCGGCACGCTGGCCATCACCGGCGTTGGCATCCCGCTGACCCATCTGGGCTTCGCCGGTTTCCTGTCGAAGGACGCCGTGATCGAGAGCGCCTGGGGCGCCCACTCCGGGGCTGGGACCTATGCCTTCTGGCTTCTGGTCGTCGCGGCGGCGTTCACCAGCTTCTATTCCTGGCGCCTGATGTTCATGACTTTCTATGGCGAGCCGCGCGGTGACAAGCACACCCACGACCACGCCCATGAAAGCCCCCGCATCATGTTGATCCCGCTCGGGGTTCTGGCGGTTGGAGCAGTGTTCTCCGGGATGCTGTGGTATGGCTCCTTCTTTGGCGACCACAATCAGGTGAACCGCTTCTTCGGGATCCCCGCCCATGAGGCGACTGCCGATACGGGTCACGAGGCCGAGATGGCCAAAGCTGACGGCGATCATTCGACCGAAGCCCATAACGAGCACGTTGCGTCCGGCGAGCACGCCGCCAACGCCGACGCCCATCACGGGGACGAGGCGGCTGTGGATCAAGGCGACATGACCCACTCCGCGGGCTGGACCGCCGGTGCCATTTATATGGCTCCCGACAACCATGTCATGGACGAGGCGCATCATTCGCCGGTCTGGGTAAAGGTCAGCCCCTTCATCGCTATGCTGCTTGGCCTCGGCACCGCGTTCCTGATGTATGTCCGCCAGCCGGGCCTCCCGGCGAAGCTCGCCGAGAACATGCAGCCCCTGTATCAGTTCCTGTTGAACAAGTGGTATTTCGACGAGATCTACGACTTCCTCTTCGTCCGCCCCGCCAAATGGCTCGGCAACTTCCTGTGGAAGAAGGGCGATGGTGCCGTCATCGACGGGTTCATCAACTGGGTCGCCATGGGGCTGGTGCCGTTCTTTACCCGTCTCGCTGGCCGGGCCCAGTCCGGCTACCTGTTTCACTACGCCTTTGCGATGTTTATCGGCATCGCCTTGCTAATCACCTGGATGACGCTCGGAGGAGCGAACTGATATGGACAGCCTGCTTTCCATCGTCACCTTCCTGCCGACGGTCGCGGCGATCATTCTCGCTGTGTTCCTTCGCGGAGACGACGAGGCCGCTCAGCGCAACGCAAAATACCTGGCGTTGATCGCCACGACGGCCAGTTTCCTGTTGTCGCTCCTGATCCTCGCCGGGTTCGAGCCCGGCAAAGGGTTCCAGATGGTCGAGACCCATGAGTGGATCGGCGGTTTGACCTACAAGGTCGGCGTCGATGGCATCTCCGTTCTCTTCGTCCTGCTGACGACCTTCCTGATGCCACTGGTGATCCTGTCGGCGTGGGAGGTCACGACGCGGGTCAAGGAATACATGATCGCCTTCCTCGTCCTTGAGACGTTGATGATTGGTGTGTTCATCTCGCTGGACCTGATCCTGTTCTACCTCTTCTTCGAAGGCGGCCTGATCCCAATGTTCCTGATCATCGGCATCTGGGGCGGCCAGAACCGGATCTACGCGGCGTTCAAGTTCTTCCTCTACACCTTCCTCGGCTCCGTGCTGATGCTGGTGGCGATGCTGGCGATGTACGCTGACGCAGGCACAACCGACATTCCGACGCTGCTCACCCATGAGTTCAGCCACTCGACGATTTCGGTCCTCGGCTTCCAGATCGTCGGCGGACTGCAGACTCTCCTCTGGGTCGCTTTCTTTGCGTCCTTCGCGGTGAAGATGCCCATGTGGCCGGTGCACACTTGGTTGCCCGATGCCCACGTGCAGGCACCGACCGCCGGTTCCGTGGTTCTGGCTGCGATCCTGTTGAAGCTCGGCGGCTACGGCTTCATCCGCTTCTCGCTGCCCATGTTCCCGGTGGCATCCGACCTTCTGGCACCGTTCGTGCTGTGGATTTCGGCCATCGCCATCGTCTACACCTCGCTCGTGGCGCTGGCGCAGACTGATATGAAGAAGCTCATTGCCTATTCGTCGGTCGCCCACATGGGATACGTCACCGCCGGTATCTTTGCCGCCAATCAGCAGGGGATCGACGGTGCGATTTTCCAGATGATCAGCCACGGCTTCATCTCCGGTGCGCTCTTCCTCTGCGTGGGCGTCATCTATGATCGGATGCACACGCGCGAGATCGACGCCTACGGCGGTCTGGTGAATCGGATGCCGGCCTACGCGCTGATCTTCATGCTGTTCACGATGGCAAATGTCGGCCTTCCGGGGACCAGTGGGTTCGTCGGTGAATTCCTGACGCTGATGGGCATGTTCCAGGCCAATACCTGGGTCGCCGCCGTGGCCACCACGGGTGTGATCCTCTCGGCGGCCTATGCGCTGTGGCTCTATCGCCGCGTGGTTATGGGCGACCTGATCAAGGAGAGCCTCAAGACCATCAAGGACATCACCCCCCGCGAGCGTTGGATCTTTGCGCCGCTCGTGGTGATGACGATCCTGCTCGGCGTCTACCCGAGCCTGGTGACCGACCGGGTCGGTCCGGCCGTGTCGCACCTGCTTGGCGGCTATGAAGCCTCCCTCGAAGCAGCGGGTCTCGACGCACCCGCAGCCCCCGCAGCGAATGAACATTGAGGCACAGACATGAGTTCTGCAGATTTCTCCATTATCCTGCCTGAGCTTGTTCTCGCGATCTACGCGATGGCGGGGCTGCTGGTGGCGGTGTACACCGGTAAGGATCGTCTGGCCCAGCTCCTGACCTGGACCACGGCGGGGATGTTCCTGCTGATGGCGCTTTGGATTGGCGGCAGTGCGCCCGGTGGAGTGGCCTTTGGCGGGCTTTACGTGGACGACGCCTTCTCGCGTTTTGCCAAGGTCACGATCCTGCTCTCCGCCGCCATCGTGCTGGTGATGGGCAAGGACTACATGTATCGCCGGGATATACTGCGGTTCGAATACCCCTTGCTCGTGACGCTCGCCGTCATTGGCATGATGGTCATGGTCTCTGCGGCTGACCTGATGACCCTCTATATGGGTCTCGAACTGCAATCCCTGTCTCTTTACGTTGTGGCGTCCCTGCGTCGTGACAGCGTGCGCTCGACCGAGGCAGGACTGAAATACTTCGTTCTGGGTGCGCTCAGCTCGGGTATGCTGCTCTACGGCGCCTCGCTGACCTACGGCTTTGCCGGAACGACGCTGTTCAGCGGTATCATCGAGTCGGTGTCCGGGGATCGCGCGTCGCTTGGTCTGCTGTTTGGTCTGGTCTTCATTGCAGCCGGTCTGGCCTTCAAAGTCTCCGCAGCTCCCTTCCACATGTGGACGCCGGACGTCTACGAAGGCTCGCCGACCCCGGTCACCGCCTTCTTTGCCACCGCGCCGAAGGTCGCGGCCATGGGTCTGTTCGCCCGTGTCGTCCATGACGCCTTCGGCGGTGTGGTCGCCGACTGGCAGCAGGTGGTTGCAGCGCTCGCTGTGGCCTCCATGTTCCTCGGTGCTGTGGCGGCGATCGGGCAGACGGATATCAAGCGTCTGATGGCCTATTCCTCCATCAACCATATGGGCTTTGCGCTCATGGGTCTGGCCGCCGGGACGGAGCTGGGCGTGCAGGCGATGCTCGTCTATATGGCGATCTACGTGGCGATGAACATTGGCACCTTTGCCTTCATCCTTGGGATGGAGCGCGATGGCAAAGCCGTAACCGATATCAGTTCTCTCAGCATGTTGTCGAAGACTGACCCCACCCGCGCAATCGCGGTGCTGGTGCTGATGTTCTCCATGGCTGGCGTGCCGCCGCTCTTGGGCTTCTTCGGCAAGTACTACGTACTTGGCGCTGCCGTCGCGGGCGGTCTGGGCTGGCTTGCCGTCGCGGGCGTGGTGGCCTCGGCCATCGCTGCCTATTACTACCTCCGCATCGTTTACCTGATGTATTTCGGTCAGCAGGAAGAAGGCCTCGACAAGTCCTCCTCGCCGATGCTCTGGGGGGTGCTGGTGGCCTCTGCCGTGCTGATGCTGGTGGGGGTGGTGAACCTCTTTGGGATCGAGGGCCCGGCGGCTCTGGCGGCGAGTGCTCTTGTCCAGTGAGCGTCTCTGGCCTCAGGGTTATGGGCTGATCGTTCGCGAGAGCCTCGACAGCACCAATTCCGAAGCACGTCGGCTGGCCAGAACCCTGAGCCAGCCGACGTGGATTCTCGCCCGGCGTCAGACCGCTGGCCGTGGCAGGGGGGGCGCCGATTGGATATCTCCATCAGGGAATTTCGCGGCCACGCTGGTGATGAAACCCGGCGGCCCTCCAATCTGGGCCTCCCTGCGGAGCTTTATGGCGGCCAATGCGGTCTATGAGGCGCTCGCACTGCATCTGGATCGGGATCGGCTGGCGTTGAAATGGCCTAATGATGTGTTGCTCGATGGTGGAAAGATCGCGGGGATCCTGTTGGAATCCGCGTCGACCGGGCAAGAGATCGACTGGTTGGCGGTTGGTATCGGTGTGAACCTCGCCCATGCGCCGGATGGCCTCGGGCATCGTGCCTTTCCACCGGTCGCGGCGGATCGCCCGATCCCGGTCGACGTGTTCCTGCACGATCTAGCCGATTTTTATGCGACCGAAGAGGCGCTCTTGTCCCGCATGGGCTTTGCTCCGATCAGGGAGAGCTGGTTGGAAAAGGCCGCGCGGCTCGGTGATGTGATTACCGCACGGACTGGAACGGAACAGATTACAGGGCGGTTTGAGACCATAGACGAGGATGGCAGTCTAATCCTCGTGACGAAGACCGGCGAGCGGCGTATCTCCGCGGCCGAGGTCTTTTTCTGAGGGATTTTCGCGATGCTACTGGCCATTGACGTTGGAAATACCAATACCGTTTTCGCCCTGTGGAATGGCGAGAATTTCGTCGAGACCTGGCGGACCTCGACCGAGGTCACGCGGACGGCAGACCAGTATTACGTTTGGCTCTCGACGCTCATGCAGTTGCAGGGGCTGGGCGACTTGCGGATCAACGAGGTCATCATCTCTTCGACCGTGCCCCGCGTGGTCTTTAACCTTCGCGTGCTTTGTAATCGCTATTTCGACTGCCGTCCTTACGTGGTTGGCAAGCCTGATTGCGCGTTGCCTGTGGAGCCCCGCGTCGATCATGGAACGCAGGTGGGCCCCGACCGGCTGGTCAACGCAGTCGCGGGGTTTGACCTATATGGCGGTGACCTGATCGTCGTCGATTATGGCACCGCGACGACGTTCGACGTGGTTGAGAGTGACGGCGCCTATGGGGGCGGAGTGATCGCGCCGGGGGTCAATCTGAGCCTTCAGGCGCTCCATGAGGCCGCTGCGGCCCTGCCGCTGGTCGATGTGACCATGCCGCCGCAGGTCGTCGGAAAGAACACGGTCGATTGCATGACGTCTGGCGTGTTCTGGGGCTATGTGGGCCTCGTCAATGAGATTGTCCGCCGCATCAAGGATGAGCGCGGCGTACCGATGAAAGTGATCGGAACCGGTGGGCTGGCACCTCTTTTCCAGCAAGGCGACACGTTGTTCGACGTGTTCGAGGACAATTTGACGATGCACGGCTTGATCGTGATCCATCGTTACAACAAGGCATTGGAGGCCTGATGGCGACCGAAAGACTGATTTACCTGCCGCTTGGCGGCGCCGGCGAGATCGGCATGAACTGCTATGTCTATGGCTACGGAAAGCCGGGGGAAGAGCGCCTGATCGTGGTCGATCTGGGCGTGACATTCCCGGACATGGACAGCACACCGGGGGTCAATCTGATCTTTGCGGATGTTGCCTGGCTGGAGGAACGTCGCGACCGGATTGAGGGGATTTTCATCACCCACGCCCATGAGGATCATGTCGGGGCAGTAGGCCATCTGTACGAGCGTCTGCGGGTGCCCATCTATTGCCGCACCTTCACCGCGATCCACGCCCGCCGCAAGCTGGAGGAATACGGCGTCGCGGAGAATGCAGTCGAGGTCATGCAGCCCTGGCCCGAGACTCGCACGCTTGGCCCGTTCAAAGTCGGTTTTGTCCCGGTGTCCCATTCCGTGCCTGAAAGCTCGGGCTTGGTGATCGACACGAAGGCCGGACGGGTGATCCACACCGGCGATTTCAAGATCGACTACACCCCCGGTGTCGGAGAACCCTTCGACCGCGACTTGTGGCGCTCCATCTCCAAAGACGGTGTCAAAGCGCTGGTCTGCGACTCGACCAACGTGTTCAGTCCCCATGAGGGCCGGTCCGAATCTTCTGTGGGTCCGGAGATCCGCCGCTTCGTTTCGGAACAGCCGGGCATGGTGGTGGCGACAACCTTTGCCTCCAATGTGGCGCGGGTGCGTTCACTTGCGCGCGCGGGTGTCGAGGCGGGGCGGTCGGTCTGCCTGCTGGGCCGGGCCATGCGGCGCATGGTCGAGGCATCGTTTGAGGCTGGCGTGCTGGAGGACTTTCCGACCACAATCGGTCCCGAAGAAGCCGCGGACATTCCACGCGAGAACCTGATGCTCATCGTTACCGGCAGTCAGGGCGAGCGTCGCGCGGCGTCTGCGCAACTCAGCCGGGGCAGATATCTCGGATTGTCGATGAAGGAGGGGGACACCTTCCTCTTCTCGTCCAAGACCATCCCCGGCAACGAGCGCGGCGTGATCCAGATCATGAATGCGCTGAGCGAGCAGGGCGTGGACGTGCAGGACGATGATAACGGCCGGTATCACGTGTCAGGTCACGCCAACCGGCCTGATCTTCTGACCATGCAGGATATTGTGGATCCTGAGATCGTGGTGCCTATGCACGGTGAACATCGTCACCTGCGGGAACACGCGAAGCTGGCCCGCGCCAAGGGTCGAAAGGCCGTTCTGGCGCCCAACGGTACCTGTGTGGATCTTTCCGGCAAAGAGCCGACCGTTGTCGAGTTCGTTGAAACCGGACGGACCTATCTGGACGGGACGGTGCAGATCGGTGCCATGGATGGCGTCGTCCGCGACAGGATTCGCATGGCTCTGAACGGCCATTGTATGGTCTCTGTGATCCTCGACGAAGAAGACGCGCCCCTCGGTGAGCCTTGGGTCGATCTGCGCGGTCTGCCCACTACGGGGCAGTCTGGTGATCCTCTCACGGAAGTCATTGAAGCCGAGCTGGACCGGGCAGTGCAGCGGGCGGATGATAAGGTACTGGGCGATGAAAAGCGTCTCGACGAGCTGATGCGCCGCGTCGCCCGTCAGGTTGCGCACCGGGAAATCGGGCATAAGCCCGAGGTGACCGTGGTCGTTAGCCGTCTCAGCTAAAAGCGTCCGGCCAAGAAACAGCAAAGCCCGCCACTCACAGTGTGGCGGGCTTTTTTGTCTGGACTGCGCGATCTCAGGACGCGAGGCGTTCTGCAAAACTCAGTTCAATGAAACTGGGCAAATGGTCCCCCATGCCGATGACCGGCTCATCACGGCGACGGTCATCGCTGCTCCGCCCGCGTCCGCGACCACGGTTGCGGGGTGGCTTTTCTGCACGGGTCTGCTCGCTCGCGACGACATTGTCGGGCGCCGTTGTCTCCTCTACGGGCGCTGCAGGGGCGTCCTCCTTGCGAGGGCGGCGGGTACGGGAGGGCGGCGCCATGTCGGGGAGGGTGGCCGGATCGACGCGCTGGATCTCCCTCTGGATCAGCTTTTCGACATCGGCCAGGTTGGTTTCGTCCGAAGGCTGACAGATGGTGACGGCTTTTCCCTCACGTCCCGCGCGACCCGTTCGGCCAATGCGGTGGACGTAATCCTCGGCATGGGAGGGCACGTCAAAATTAAACACGTGGCTCACTGAGGGCACGTCGAGACCGCGCGCAGCCACGTCAGAGGCCACCAAAATGCGGAGATCCCCGCCACGGAAACTGTCCAGCGTGCGCGTTCTCTGGGACTGATCCAGATCCCCATGAATCGGGGCCGCGTCGTGGCCATATTTCTTCAGGCTTTTGGAGACGATATCCACATCCGTCTTGCGGTTGCAGAAAATAATCGCGTTTGTGAGCTTCTCTCCCTCGGCGGCGATGAGCGCGCGGAGGGCGCGACGTTTCTCGCTGGCCTGCCGGTCGCGACGGCTGCCTTTGAACATCAGCACGCTCTGGTCAATCGTCTCGGAGGCTGTGGCCTGCCTGGCGATCTCGATGCGATGGGGGTTCGACAGGAAGGTATTGGTGATCCGCTCGATCTCAGGCGCCATGGTGGCCGAAAAGAACAGGGTTTGCCGGGTGAAAGGAACCAGCGAGAAGATACGTTCGATATCGGGAATAAAACCCATATCGAGCATCCGGTCGGCCTCATCGACGACCATGATCTTAACGTCGGTCAGGAGAAGTTTGCCGCGCTCGAAATGATCAAGCAGGCGACCAGGGGTGGCAATCAGCACGTCGACGCCTTTGTCGATGAGCTGGTCCTGCTCCTTGAACGACACGCCCCCGATCAGCAGAGCCTTGGTCAGATTGGCATATTTCGAATAAGTGTCGAAATTCGCGGCAACCTGTGCGGCCAATTCACGGGTCGGGGCTAGTACGAGGCTTCGCGGCATCCGCGCCTTGGCCCGTCCACGGTTCAGAGCGGTGATCATCGGGAGGGTAAACGACGCTGTCTTGCCGGTCCCCGTTTGAGCGATGCCCAGCACATCGCGCCCGTCCAACGCCGCAGGGATCGCCTCGCACTGGATCGGGGTAGGCATTTCATAGCCAGCTTCGGCGATGGCTTTCTGGACCTTGGGGCCCAGCTTCAGATCAGTGAATTTCGTCATATCCGTCCAAAAATTGCGGAGTTCCGCAAGGATGGGACGCCCGTCATCACGTCCCGCATCAGGCCTGCGCGCATCGCGGCCCTCGCAACCCATAGTCGCAGTGTCGTTTTTGGTCAATGGAAACGGGGACCGCGAACCGTGTTCCTGCAAGGATGTGCTCCGCAGGCGACGACATCGTCCGCGGAGCACAAACCTCAGCCTTGCGGGGTCAGTGTGATGCTGTCGAGGTCCACATCGACATTGCCGGTCAGAATAATGAAATCGGTCCCATCGAGGCGGATCGTTGTTTGGTCTGTTGCGGCATTGTATGCGGTGCTCAACGTGGGACTGATCGTATCGCCCGTCGCGGGGTCTGTGCGCTCCAGATGAGCAATAGTGATCGTATCTTCACTCGGCGTGTAATCATTGATTTTCGCAGCACCGCTATCCGGGCTTTCAACCTCGAAGACGTCGAAGCGATCCGCTCCTTCGCCACCGGTCGCCTCGTCTCCGTCACCAAGGACCAGCAGGTCGTCGCCGGCTTCGCCAAACAGGATATCCTCGCCGCGGCCAATATTCGACACGTCAAAGGAGCTGTCGCTGAAAATCTGATCGTCTCCATCCCCGCCATAAATCACATCATCATCGCCGCGGCCTTCGAGGGAATCATTGCCGCTGCCGCCGAAGATAGAGTCGTCGCCGCGGCTGCCATCAATGCGATCTTCGCCAGCCTGACCATAAAGCGCGTCAGATCCCAACCCGCCAAGGATGGTATCGTTGCCGTCTCCACCGTTGATAATGTCGGAGCCAAACCGGCCTAGCAGCTGATCAGCACCAGCGCCACCGTCGAGATAGTCATCAGAGTCTGTGGCATCGACGAAGTCGTTCCCGTCGAGGCCAAAATATGCGAGGCTTGGTCCGGACCGAACTGCAGTTAAGGTGTCGCGCTCGGCAGTGCCGGTCCGGACGTCTTCATAGTTATCTTGTACAAACGGTCCTGTCGGTTCGTTAGCAGATTCGGCTTCTCCGCCACCATCAGTTCCAGTCCCGTCACCTTCGGTTGCGCCGTCTCCAGCGCCGCCTTCGGTTGCGCCGTCTCCAGCGTCGCCTTCGGTTGCGCCGCCTCCGCTTGCGCCCTCGCCAACGTCATCGGTGGTCACTTCATTATTTTCATCGTCATCATCATCGTCGTCATCGTCATCGCCGTCGAAAACATCGAGCTGCCACAGCAAGAGTAGCGAAAAAATTCCGACATTAGCCCAGAAAAGCAGGTCATACATATTGTGCGTTCCCTATTTGACGATGCACAGCGGTGATCGCACCCGCCTCGCTGCTTGCTTGGTCGCAGTGTGAAGAAAACTCTCCCACAATCAAGAGACCGATCCAGTTCCTCGGAGATTGTTGCGGGACCTCCCCACCTGTCAGGTCATCATTTCCTTGGTCGCCGACAGCGTCAGGTCCGGATAGTCCCGCTCGACACGGTCAATGTCCCATTGCAGGCGGGTGAGAAAAACCATGTCGTCGTCGTTATCCAACGCCATATGCCCCTTGTTGGCATTGGCGAAGGCGTCGACTTTGTCCTGAGAACCGTGGACCCAACGGGCCGATGTAAACTGTGACGGTTCGAAACGGACCGGGAGCCCGTATTCCAGCTCGATGCGGCTGGCCAAGACCTCGAATTGCAGCGCGCCGACGACGCCGACGATAAAGCCAGAGCCGATCATTGGGCGAAACACCTTGGCCGCGCCTTCCTCGGCGAATTGCATCAGCGCCTTGTCCAGATGTTTTGCTTTCATCGGATCGCCCGCGCGGCAATTTTGCAGCAATTCCGGCGCGAAGGAGGGGATGCCTGAGACCTTAAGGGCTTCGCCCTCGGTCAGCGTGTCGCCGATGCGGAGCTGCCCGTGGTTCGGGATGCCCATGATGTCACCGGCCCAGGCCTCCTCGGCCAGTTCCCGGTCGGACGCCAGGAAGAGCACCGGATTCGACACGGCCATGGGCTTCTTCGTGCGTACATGGGTTAGTTTCATGCCCCGCTTGAAGTGGCCCGAGGCGAGGCGGACAAAGGCCACCCGGTCCCGATGTTTGGGGTCCATGTTGGCCTGCACCTTGAAGACAAAGCCGGTGACCTTGTTCTCATCGGGCATGATCTGGCGCGGCTCGGCCCTTTGAGGCTGTGGCTGGGGACCGAAATTGCCGATACCGTCCATGAGCTCCTTCACACCAAAGGAGTTGATCGCCGAGCCAAACCAGATCGGCGTCAGCGTGCCATCGAGGAGCGCCTGCTGGTCGAACTTCGGCAGAAGCTCGCGTGCCATCTCGACCTCTTCCCGCAGGGTCTCGAGCATGTCGGCTGGGATATGTTCGGCCATCTTCGGGTCGTCGAGCCCTTCGAGACGCACCGTTTCCGCCACCTTGTTCCGGTCGGCGCGATCCATCAATTCCAGTCGGTCGTTCAGGATATCGTAGCAACCGAGGAAATCCCGTCCCCGACCGATGGGCCAGGAGGCTGGGGTCACGTCAATGGCCAGATTCTCCTGGATCTCGTCGATGATTTCAAACGTGTCGCGGCTCTCGCGGTCCATCTTGTTACAGAAGGTCAGGATTGGCAGGTCGCGCAACCGGCAGACCTCGAAGAGTTTCTGCGTCTGACTCTCGACGCCCTTGGCACCGTCGATCACCATCACCGCTGCATCCACCGCGGTCAGGGTGCGGTAGGTGTCCTCGGAAAAATCCGAGTGGCCGGGCGTGTCCACGAGGTTAAAGCGGTATTCCCCGAAATCGAAGGACATGGCCGAGGCCGAGACCGAGATCCCCCGGTCCTTCTCCATTTGCATGAAGTCCGAGCGCGTCCGCCGGGCCTCACCCTTGGCGCGTACCTGCCCGGCCATCTGGATCGCGCCGCCATAGAGAAGGAACTTCTCGGTCAGCGTGGTCTTGCCCGCATCCGGGTGCGAGATGATTGCAAAGGTCCGGCGCCGGGCGATCTGCGGCGGAAGGGCGGGGATATTATCAGAACGGTCCAGCATGGCGGGGATATGAGTGATCCGCCGTGAAACTGCAATATTCAGCAAGCAGTCCAACGTTGGGCAGATCTACCAATGAAGGAGATCGATGTAAAACTACTGCTGTTTCAGACAGCGATCACGTTTCCGAACAGGCTGTCCGTGTCGTGTGCGTTATCGACGAGTTTCATACGTCGGGGAAGATTGCTTGGATTCGGTGCCGAGCGTGTGGTGGTCATCAGGCCATTTGCGATGATCACGGCAGGCTGAGCGAGCCGCAGAAAATAGTGCATCATGTATTGCCCATCCATCCGTCGGATCGTGTCGCCGTTCACAAGATCGTTGGTATAGATGTATTCCATCGCGCTTGGCCGTCCGGACCGACCGGGTACCATAAGCGTTGCCCGCGGGCTGAGCATAATCGGCATGTCATTGCCGAGTGCGTCAGCCGTTACTGAAATGGGAGCGTGAGAACCAGTTGCGGCAAGCAGACGTTTGCCACACCAGCGCACTGGTAAATTGCCATGTGCGACGGTTTGCACCATGTCACCGATCTGGATCTCTTCGATCGGACGCTCTGAGCCATCCGCCATTAGGACGGTCGTCCCTTCGAAGAACGGTGCGCAGCTGGCCTCTTCGAACCGCTCCACGGGGTCATCGTGACGGTAGTCGACCAACACATAGTCTGTCCGGTCGTGGATGTCGCCCAAAGGCAAAATATGAAGCGAGCCTCCGGCGACCTGCTCAGTCAGCAGCAGGACTTCCAGCAGCCGCCCGTCCGGTGACATAAAGGTCAGGTGCGATTCGACCTTTACTGCGGTCCCCGGCGTGCTCGCGTGGGAAGTCTGCGCAACGGTCCAGACACCATTGTAGTGACTGAGTATCAAAAGGCGAGGTTGGGCGCGACGGCTCAACCGGATCTGATCACCAACCGCCATCGCGGCAGCGCTCTCGAAATGTTCGCCATCCCGAACGCCCTCCGACACCCGGAAGTCGCTCGCGCAGAAAACAAAATGCGCGCTCGCCACTGCCGGAGGCTGTTTGTCAACAAATGCCATCTCAATCTCACCCACCGTCTTACAAGCTCACACCAACTTAATACCGGAAATCTTTTCGAAAAATATTGCGCGTAAAGGTAGATTCACTGTCCATCCGTATCAACTAATAGCCCGGTGGTCCGACGCTTTACAGCTATCTCCTACCGGTGGATACCCTATAACAACCTCTACAGCATGGTCATAACATCGTTAAAAAATCGAGGAGGACATTGTGGATCTGGGTATAACCGGCAAAAAGGCGCTGATTTCGGCCTCTTCCAAGGGTTTGGGGTTTGGGTGCGCCCGCGCTCTGGCCGAGGCTGGTGTCGATCTCGTCATGAATGCCCGTGGCCAAGAGACCCTCGCAACCGCAGCCGAGGCTATCCGGACGCAGTTTGGTGTCTCGGTCACCGAAGTCGCGGCGGACATTACCTCAGATGAGGGACGCGCGGAGGTTCTAGAGGCCGCTGGTGAAGTCGACATCTTGGTGACAAATGCAGGCGGGCCGCCGCCGGGGATGTGGTCAGACTGGGATCGCGAGGATTTCATCAAGGCCCTCGACGCGAACATGCTGACCCCCATTGCCCTGATGAAGCACTGCCTGCCCGGTATGATTGAGCGCGGCTGGGGGCGGGTTGTGAACATTACCTCGCAATCCGTCCGGGCGCCGGTGGCTGTGCTGGGCCTGTCCAATGCTGCGCGCACTGGGCTGACCGGCTACGTGGCGGGTACGGCCAGGCAGGTTGCGCCCCATGGCGTGATCATCAACAACCTGCTGCCCGGCATTCATGACACCGACCGCGCGGTTCAGCTCGATCAGGGCGTGGCGGAGCAGCAGGGGATCACCCGGGAGGCCGCGCGCGCCCAGCGGGAGGCGACGGTTCCGGCGCGGCGGTATGGCACGCCCGAGGAATTTGGCGCCACCTGCGCCTTCCTGTGTTCGCAACATGCGGGCTTCATCGTCGGGCAAAACATCCTGCTTGATGGTGGGCAGACCAATCTGACCATGTGACCGGGCCTTGCAGCGGGGGCGGGGCGTTGCTACCCCGCTGCCTGACTGTTCTTGTCGGGAAAGCCCATGGCGACTGCTCCGCGTCTTGAAATCGAGAACCTGCATTGCGCGTTCGGCGGCGTCGAGGTGGTGCAGGGGATCTCGCTGACCGTGGAAGGGGGGGATGTGCTCTGCCTCCTTGGGCCGTCGGGCTGTGGCAAATCCACGACGTTGCGCACCATTGCAGGGCTGGAGGATATCTCCAGCGGCGAGATCCGGATCGACGGGCAGGTCGTCACGCGTGGCGGTTATACCTTGCCGCCGGAGCATCGTGGCGTCGGCCTGATTTTTCAGGACTTTGCGCTGTTTCCCCACCTTACCGTGGCCGAAAACATCTCCTACGGGCTGCGGGCCTCCCGCAGTGAAAAAGCGCATCGGGTCGATGAACTGCTGGAGCGGGTGCATCTGAGCCATCACCGTCAGTCTTACGCGCACGAGCTTTCGGGGGGCGAGCAGCAAAGGGTGGCACTGGCCCGGGCGCTGGCGCCCCGTCCGCGGGTGATGCTCATGGATGAGCCATTTTCGGGGCTCGACAACCGCCTCAGGGACGGCATTCGCGACCACACGCTGCAAGTGCTTAAGGACGAGGACACGGCGGTCGTCCTCGTCACCCACGAGCCCGAAGAAGCCATGCGCATGGCCGACCAGATCGCGCTCATGCGCAACGGGTCGATCGTCCAGCAAGGCGCGCCTTACAATATCTATAACTCTCCCGCAGATCGTGCCGCAGCCGCGTTTTTCAGCGATATCAACGTGATTGAAGCCGTCGTGAACGGGGCGCTGGCCGAGACGCCCTTTGGCCAGTTCCTCGCGCCGGGTCAGCCGGACGGGACAAAAGTGGACATCGTGATCCGGCCCCAGCATCTGCGGATCGACTTTGACCGGGCCGGCCAAGGGCCACATCCGACAAGTGAGGATGGCACACCCGCGCGGGCCGAGGTGATCCGATCCCGTTTTGTGGGCAAGGAGAGCCTCGTGGAGTTTCTGGTCCATGAGGGTCTGGTGATGACCGCCACGGTGCCCAATGTCTTCCTGCCTAAGCCGGGAACCGTGATGTGGCTGGCCATCCGCCGCGACCGCTGCTTTGTCTTTCCGCGAAAGCCCTGATCGAGGGCAGGGGGAAGGAATATCTGCCTGAATTCTGCGCTTTGGCGCGTGCCAGGCGCCTTGCTTGGTTGACACTTTCCCCGCCAGCCCGAAGATATCGCTAACGATACAAAGGGAGCGGGCATGCCCGAGTTTTTCAACGAGATGTACGATCAGGGCGCGGTGCGTGCGCCCTATGAAGGGATCGAGGCCTGGGCGCGGGACATGCCTGCCGATCTGCGTGGGCTGAAGCAGTCCGAGGCCGAGGCGCTGTTCCGGCGCATCGGCATCACCTTTGCGGTCTATGGCGAAGGCGGCTCGCCCGACCGGCTGATCCCTTTCGACATGTTCCCCCGGGTTTTTGCCGCCGATGAATGGGCGCGGCTCGAACGGGGCATCAAGCAGCGCGCCCGGGCGCTCAACGCCTTCCTTGCTGATGTCTATTCCCGCGGGGAGATCGTCCGCGCCGGACGCATCCCCGCCCATCTGGTCTACCAGAACGAAGCCTATGAGATCACAGCCAGCGGCTTCATGCCTCCTCACGGAGTGTTCAGCCATATTGTCGGCATCGACCTCGTGCGCACTGGACCGGACGAGTTCTACGTGCTTGAGGACAATTGCCGCACGCCATCGGGTGTCTCCTACATGCTGGAGAATCGCGAGATCATGATGCGCATGTTCCCGCAGCTCTTCCGCGAGAACCGGATCGCGCCGGTGGAGAATTACCCGGCATTGCTGAAGCGCACGCTGGCCAGCGTCGCGCCGCAGAAATGCGAGGGCGAGCCCTGCGCGGTGATCCTGACGCCCGGCCATTTCAACTCGGCCTATTACGAACATTCCTTCCTCGCCGACATGATGGGGGTCGAGCTGGTTGAGGGCTCGGATCTGTTCGTCGAGGGCGATTTCTGCTGGATGCGCACCACCGAGGGCCCGAAGAAGGTCGATGTGATCTATCGCCGGATCGACGATGCCTTCATCGACCCGCTCTGCTTCCGGCCCGACTCTATGCTGGGCGTGCCGGGGCTGATGAATGTCTACCGCTCCGGCGGCGTGACGATCTGTTCTGCCCCTGGTGCCGGTGTGGCGGATGACAAGGCCGTCTACACCTACGTGCCGGAGATGGTGCGCTTCTACCTCGGCGAAGAGCCGATCCTGAATAACGTGCCCACCTGGCAATGTGCCAAGCCCGATGAGCTGAAATACGTGCTCGAAAACCTCGAAGAGCTGGTGGTCAAGGAAGTCCACGGCTCCGGCGGTTACGGGATGCTGGTGGGGCCGAAGGCCAGCAAGGACGACATCGCGTTGTTCCGGGCGAAGCTCGAAGAGCGCCCCGACGCCTATATCGCCCAGCCGACGCTGGCGCTGTCCACCACGCCGACCTTTGTCGCCGATGGGCTGGCGCCGCGCCATGTGGACCTGCGCCCCTATTGCCTTGTGGGACAGGACATTCACCTCGTGCCCGGCGGCTTGACTCGCGTGGCGCTGACCGAAGGCAGTTTGGTGGTGAATTCCAGCCAGGGTGGCGGGGTCAAGGACACCTGGGTTCTGGCGGGAGTATAAGATCATGTTGAGCCGTACCGCAGAAAACCTCTTCTGGATCGCCCGTTACATCGAACGTGCCGACACCCATGCCCGATTGCTCGAAGTGGCTGCGCGCAATGCGCTGTTGCCGGATACCGGCGGGGGCAATCGCAACGAATGGGATTCCGTTCTCGCTGCGAGCGGGAGCTATGCCGCCTACCGCGAGAAATATGGCCCCGATGCTGTCCCGCGCAACGTTGAGACGCATCTGTTCTTCGACCGCGACAACCCTTCCTCCGTGGCGTCCTGTGTCCATACCGCCCGCGAGAATGCCCGGATCGTCCGCACGGCGCTGACCACGCAGGTGTGGGAAGCGATCAATTCCTTCCACGCGGAGATGCAGGAACTGGCACGTCAGGAGCGCTCGACGCTCTCGATCTCGGATATGCGCGATTTCACCACCGGCCATGTCTCAAAAATTCGGGGCGCGACAATCGGCGGGCAACTGCGCAACGATGGCTATGATTTCCTGAATCTTGGGCATTACCTTGAGCGGGCGGCATCCACCGCCCGGATCCTTGACGTGAAATATTACGTGCTGCTGCCTCACGTATCCATGGTCGGCTCGGGGCTCGACAACTACCAGTGGCGGACCATCCTTCAGGCGATGAACTCGCAGCGCGCCTTTGCCTGGGTCTATGGCGGCGATCTGACTGCGCGGAAGATTGTCGACTTTCTCGCCCTGAACCGCCAGAGCCCGCGATCCCTGATCAGCGCCACGGACGGGGTAGTTGAACATCTGGAGCGTCTGGCACGCCGCTATGGACGCTCGACCTCGGCCACGTCGCGGGGGCGGCAGATCCAGGCGGAACTTTCGGAGCTGACAGCCGAAGACATCTTTGATGACGGGCTGCACGAGTTCCTGACCGCCTTTCTGGGGGATCTCGCCGATCTCAGCGCCGAAATCACCACGAGCTATCTGAACGGGGAAGCACGATGAGACTGACTGTCCGCCATCGCACCGAATACAGCTATTCCCAACCCCGCCGCACCGTGGTCCAGTCCCTGCGCCTGACCCCCAGCCGCTTTGCCGGACAGTTCGCAACCCGCTGGTCTGTTACTGTCGAAGGCGCCGAGGCTGAACGGGGCGCGAGCTTTCGCGACGGGGCCGGGGACTGGATCGAGACCGTAGCCTTGCGCAACGTGGACCATCTGGTGATCGTTGCCGAAGGTGAGGTCGAGACTTCTGATACGGCAGGCGTTCTGAAAGGGCTGCGTGAAAAGATCTCGCCCCATGCCTATCTCCGGCGCACCGATCTCACCACACCGGATCTCGCGGTCCGGGAACTCGGGCAGGAGGCCGTCAGCGGCATCGGCACCCCGCTCGATCAGGCGCATGCGCTCAGTCATGCAGTGCGTGACGCTGTCAGCTACACCCCCGGAATGACCGAGCATGGCACAAGCGCGGCGGAGGCGTTGGCGGCAGGACATGGGGTTTGCCAGGATCAGACCCATGTCCTGATCTCTGCCGCCCGCAGCGTCGGTCTCCCGGCGCGCTATGTGACGGGCTACCTGCAAGCAACGGCAGATGGCAGTGCGGAACAAGCCAGCCATGCTTGGGCCGAACTTCACGTCGATGGGCTGGGCTGGGTCGGTTTCGATGCCGCCAATGGCTGCTGTCCCGACGAGCGCTACATCCGGCTTGGCTCCGGTCTGGACGCCGTGGCCGCGGCCCCGATCCGCGGGACGGGCTTTGGTGCCGGGACAGAAGACCTGCGCGCCGAGGTCACCGTCGACGCCCAGCAATGAGCGGCTCTGGTGACGTGGTCTTTCGAGACGCGCGGGCCGGGGATGTGGCGGCGATCCGGGAGCTGCTGATCGAAGATTCCATGGATGGCGGCCCGCCGCCTTCTCTGGATGTCTTCACCGAGAGTTTCCACCAGATGTGCGCGGTGACGAACGCGCGGGTGATCGTCGGGGAGCGGCGAGGGCAGGTGATCGCCTGCGCGCAGGTCATCCTGATCCACGGCCTGTCTTTCTCCGCCCCCCGCCATGCGATCCTCGAAGGTGTCCGCGTCGCGGCGGATCTCAGGGGGCAAGGCCTCGGTGCGCAATTGGTGGACGAGGCTGAACGTTGGGCGCGATCCCTAGGGGCGACCCGGTTGCAATTCACCTCCAACGCGGTCCGTCGCGATGCCCGTCGGTTCTATGAGAGCCTAGGCTATGTCACGTCACATACCGGCTTTCGCAAGGCCCTGACCCCGTGACTCCCGTTGCTCTTGCCGCGGAATGGGCCTATTTCCGGCGCGGTGATCGGGGAAGGTGGACGATATGACCTATTGCGTCGGACTGCTCTTGGATGTCGGGCTGGTGCTCTTGTCGGATACGCGCACCAATGCAGGGCTCGACAACATCGCCACCTATCGCAAGATGTATACCTTCGAGGAGCCGGGCGAGCGCGTCATCGCGATCATGACCGCCGGATCGCTTTCGGTCACACAAACGACGCTCTCCCGCCTTCAGGATGCCATCGACATCCCCGACGGCCCGTCGATCATGACGGTCGATACGATGCTCGAAGTGGCCGAGATGGTTGGCGCCATGTTGTCGGATGTCTCGGGAAAGATTGCCGGACGCATGGGCGAGCAAGCCAGCGCGGCACGGGCTTCGATGATCCTTGCGGGGCAGCGGCGTGGTGGGGAACCGCGTCTGTTCCTGATCTATCCCGAGGGCAATTTTATCGAGGCCACCAGCGACACCCCGTTCCTGCAAATCGGTGAGCACAAATATGGCAAGCCAATCCTCGACCGTGTGGTGACGCCTGAGACGACCCTCGAAGACGCGAAGAAGGCGGTGCTCCTGTCCATGGATTCGACCCTGCGCTCAAACCTGAGCGTCGGGATGCCCCTTGACCTCTGCGTTATCCCAAGCGGGGAGCAAAGGATTTCCGAACGGGTCCGGATCGACGCTGAGGACGAGACCTTCCAGGCCATGAGCGTGGCGTGGTCGAATGCGTTGCGCCGCGGCTTTCAGGAGATTGAGATCTGAGGCGCGTTATTTTGGCCCTGCGGAGTGCCAGAACAGCCCCCGTTGTACCCAGGATGAGGTAGCAGACCTGCATCCAGGCCACGCTCCAGACCACGTTGTCGGACAGGGAAATCAGGATCAGCGAGGCGGCGATGGCTTTGCTGAGCGAATAGCCCGGCCCGTTGCCATCCATCCGTCCCGTGTGCACCAGCATACTGCCAAAAACGTAAATGACCGCACCCAGATGGCCTGCGAGCGGCGTGAGTGTTGAGCTGATATCCAGTGTGTCCTGAAATAGGCCGTCGGGAAAGAACATCGTAAGTAACTCCAACCAATGAAGTTACCCTAAAGTAAAGCCCCCGATTCGGGCTGTGAGGATAGTGTGAAACGGCGGTGAGAGGCGCTTAGCTTTGATCGGGATCAATCCAGTCGCCGGAAGCGTCTCGGCTCTTGTTGAGCCAATAGGCGATCCGCTCCTGAGTCCGGCCGACGAGCGTGAGCTGTCTCCGGCGCGGGATGCGATACAGGGCAGAGCGGGAAGTTTTGGAGCGTGGGTTCAAGCTGCGGTCGCTGTCGCGCAACGCAGCAAGATGATTCCAAAGGCGTGTTCCGTAGGCCAGTTTCAGAGCTTTCTCGGACGAAAACCCCCGATAAGCGCGGCGGTGAAGTTTGGACTCGTGCAGCACGCGGGGGGCGGCATGGTCGCTATCCCAGACCCCCGCGATCTCGATACGCTTGAAATTGTATTCTTCGGGCAGGATCGTCAGGCGCAGATCGCCGTAAAAGAGAAACTCGCGAAAGATCGTTTGATCGACCTTGGTCCCCGTCGCGTCCATTTCGCTCTGAACCGCTGTCAGGAATTCCCGAACCGCCGGACTGCGCCGGATGCCGACGACGCCGCCATTGATCTGCGGGAAGGCCGCAGGGACGGGGCGCTTGTGCAGCGCGACCGCATGATCACTGTTGCGACGAGCGATATGGCTGGCCGCGAAGTCAAACTGTTCGAGCACCTCGAACAGGTCGTCGATCGGGGCGAGCACCACGGTATCGCTGTCGAGATAGACGGTGCGCTCAAACCGCGAGCGGATCAGCGCTTCGAATTTCGGACGGTGCGTCGCGGCGCGGTCAAGACGGATGACCCGGTCAAACGGGTGGTCACCGGGCAAGCGTGCGGCATCATCGCAATAGAGATCAATGACCGCCTGAGGCGAGACCGCGCGGAGTGATCGGGCCGACTGGATCGCCCGGCCCAGATAGCGCAGGCCGGTGGCCCCATACACAAAACCGCAGGACAGGGCGGACCCGTCCTGCGGCGCATCGTGAGTCAGGTCGCTCATGCGAGGGAGGAATCAATGCCCTTGCAGGCTTCCACGAGACCTTTCACAGCGTCGACGGATTTGTCGAACATAACCTGCTCGTCCTTGTCGAGCTTGATGTCGACAACCTTCTCGATGCCCCCGGCGCCGATGATTGTCGGCACGCCCACATACATGCCCTTCAGGCCAAAGGCGCCGTCCACATAGGCCGCGCAGGGCAGAAGCCGCCGCTGGTCCTTCAGGTACGCTTCGGCCATCTCAATGGCGGAGGTGGCAGGAGCGTAGAACGCGGAACCGGTCTTCAGGAGGCCGACGATCTCTGCACCGCCGTCGCGGGTGCGCTGGACGATGGCGTCAAGACGCTCCTGCGTGGTCCAGCCCATCTTCACCAGATCGGGCAGGGGGATACCGGCCACAGTGGAGTAGCGGGCCAGCGGCACCATGGTATCGCCGTGGCCGCCCAGCACGAAGGCCGTCACGTCGCGCATGGATACCTTGAACTCTTCGGACAGGAAGTGACGGAAGCGCGCGCTGTCGAGAACGCCCGCCATACCGCAGACCTTGTTATGGGGCAGGCCGGAAAATTCGCGCAGCGCCCAGACCATGGCGTCGAGCGGGTTGGTGATGCAGATCACGAACGCGTTCGGAGCGTTGTCTCGGATGCCCTCGCCGACGGACTTCATGACCTTCAGGTTGATGCCCAACAGGTCATCGCGGCTCATGCCGGGCTTGCGCGGGACACCGGCAGTGACGATGCACACATCGGCGCCGGCGATGTCAGCGTAATCCTGAGTGCCTTTTAGCTTGGCGTCAAAGCCCTCGGACGGGCCGGATTCCGCAATGTCGAGCGCTTTGCCTTCGGGGGTGCCCTCAGAAATGTCGAACAGAACGACGTCTCCGAGTTCCTTCATGGCTGCGAGATGGGCGAGCGTGCCGCCGATCTGTCCTGCGCCGATCAGTGCGATTTTGGGTCGGGCCATTGCGTTTCTCCGCAGTTTGGTGACTTCGTTACGAGGGTTACGGGACCGCCTCCCCCATGACAAGAGCGGGGCGTCTATTGTCCGGCGCTAACCCCGGCAGAAGCGGGCATGCAGTAGGAAAGGCCGCATGATTTCAAAAACCGCCACTGGTTGGGGGCAGTATGACTGATCTTTGGACGTTCTATCTGGTGGCAATTCCTGCCGTTCTCATGGCCGGAATTTCCAAGGGGGGCTTTGGATCAGGCGCGAGCTTTGCCGGAGCGATCCTCCTCGCGCTGGTCCTCGAACCGCAAGTCGCGCTGGCCCTCATGCTGCCGCTGTTGATGCTGATGGATGTCACCGCGCTCTCTGCCTATTGGCGGCAATGGGATCCGACCGCGGCGCTTGTGCTGTGCCTCGGCGCAATCCCCGGTACGATCCTTGGATTGCTTCTTTTTCAGCGCACCGATGCTAACACTGTGCGCCTGTTCATCGGCGCGATCGCGGTGTTGTTTGTCTTTTTCGAGATGGCCCGGAGCGCCGGGCTCATTTCGGGGTCGCGGCAACTGGGATCAACTCTGATGGGCGGAATTCTCGGAATTGCGACGGGTTTTACCAGTTTCATGGCACATGCCGGCGGGCCGGCAGCCTCCGTTTATCTCTTATCGCGCAGGTTATCCAAAAGGCGCTATCAGGCCACGACGGTGTTCGTCTTCTGGGTGATCAATTTAATGAAAATTCTACCTTATTACAGCATGGGCGCTTTTGATCTGTCTATGCTCTGGATCGATATGACACTCGTTCCGGTTGCTGTTCTCGGGATTTTTATCGGCGTCCGACTTCACGACCGGATATCAGACTTGTGGTATTTCCGGCTGACCTACGCGTTGCTACTCGCAACGGGGACAAAACTCATCTTCGATGGATTGACAGCTTGATCGTCCAACCTTTTTGAAAAGCCGAAGGCCACGGAGAAACCTCCGTGGCCTTTTGCAGTCGTCTAATGGATTGTCAGATAGCGAATTCGTCGAGCGGTTTGCCCGCAGCAAGCGCGTCCTTGATCCACTGGGGCTGACGGCCCCGGCCAGACCAAGTCTGACGCGGATCTTCAGGATTGCAGTATTTCGGCGGGTTTTTCTTACCCGACTTCTTTTGAGCCGCGAGGATTTCTTCCAGCGAGAAGCCGAATTCTTTGGCAGCCTGTTCGGCAGCCATGCGCGCCTCGGCACGACGACGATCGTCAAGAGTCGCCAGCGCCTTTTCGACATCGCGCTGAAGGGCTTTCAAGTCATCCCGCGACATTTGATCGAGATTAAGATCCATTTCAGATACACCCGTTTTTTAAGAGTGGGTGTATCTGGCGCTGTTTATGGGAAATTGCAAACCCTGATTGTGGATCGGCAAAATCTGGCTGCTATTGGCTCACTCAGCGGCAATTGCTTTGGGATCTGCCAGAGTGACAATGTCGGCCATGATGCGATTGAGCTCGAAATCCTTCGGGGTATAAATCCTTGCGACTCCGGCATTTCGCAGAATTTCGGCATCAGGGTCCGGAATGATTCCACCGACAATCACCGGCAGATCCATACCTTCTTTACGCAATTGAGCCATGAGATCACGAACGAGTGAGACATGACTTCCGGAGAGAATTGAAAGACCCAGCACATGGGGATTTTCTTCGCGGGCGCGGGCGACGATCTCAGAAGGGGTCAGGCGAATCCCTTCGTAACTGATCGCCATGCCGCAATCGCGGGCGCGGGCGGCGATTTGTTCAGCGCCATTGGAATGGCCGTCTAGGCCGGGTTTACCGACCATAAAACTGAGCCGCCGACCAAGACGGGTTGAAACGGCATCCACCTCGGCGCGGATATCATCGAGGCCCTGCACGTTATTCGAGGGCGATGCGGAAACGCCGGTGGGGCCGCGATATTCACCAAAGGCAGCGCGCAGCATTTGGCCCCATTCGCCGGTGGTGACACCTGCTTTGGCCGCTTCGATCGAGGCAGGCATAATGTTGGAGCCGTCCGCGGCTGCTTGCCGCAAGGCCGCCAGCGCCTGATCGACGCGCTGGGGGTCCCGCGCCTCGCGCCAGGCGTGAAGCCGGGCGATCTGGTCCGCCTCGGCCTCCGGGTCTGCGACCATGATTGCGTCGGGGCCGGAGGTCAGGGGGGAGAGCTCACCCGTCTCATATCGGTTAACGCCAATGACAGTGGTGGCGCCGGTCTCAATCCCCTGAATGCGCTCTGCATTGGACTCGACCAGACGGGATTTCATGTACTCGATGGCGTTCACTGCGCCGCCCATGGCATCGATCTGGCGCAGTTCGGCTCGGGCGCCCTCTTTCAGCGCCTCGACCTTCCGCTCCACCGCCGGGTTGCCGTCAAACAGGTCGTCATATTCCAGCAGGTCCGTCTCGAAAGCCAAAATTTGCTGCATCCGGAGGGACCATTGCTGATCCCAGGGTCGCGGCAGACCCAGTGCTTCGTTCCACGCAGGCAGCTGTACCGCACGGGCGCGGGCGTTCTTCGACAGGGTCACCGCGAGCATTTCAAGCAGAATCCGGTAGACGTTATTCTCCGGCTGCTGCTCGGTCAGGCCAAGCGAGTTCACCTGCACTCCATAGCGGAAGCGACGGTATTTCGGGTCGTCGACGTCATAGCGCTCGCGGCAGATCTCGTCCCAGAGATCGACGAAGGCCCGCATCTTGCACATCTCGGTGACAAACCGGATGCCCGCGTTGACGAAGAAGCTGATCCGCCCGACCATCTCGGGGAAATCCTCGGGCGCCACCTTTCCCTTCAGGTCGTCGAGCACTGCCGTGGCGGTGGCCAGCGCAAAGGCCAGTTCCTGATCCGGTGTCGCGCCGGCCTCTTGCAAATGGTAGGAACACACGTTCATCGGGTTCCATTTGGGCAGGTGCTCGCGCGTGAAGGCGCCCACATCGGTAATCATCCGCAGTGAGGGCTTTGGCGCGCAGATATAGGTGCCGCGCGACAGGTATTCCTTGATGATGTCGTTCTGCACGGTGCCTTGAAGCTTGGACACGTCCGCACCTTGTTCCTCGGCAACCGCGATGTAAAGCGCGAGCAGCCACGGAGCGGTGGCGTTGATCGTCATCGAGGTGTTCATCTGCTCCAGCGGGATCTGGTCGAACAGGGCTCGCATATCGCCCAGATGCGCAACAGGGACACCAACCTTGCCCACCTCACCGCGCGCCAGTTCATGGTCGCTGTCATAGCCGGTCTGGGTCGGCAGGTCGAACGCGACGGAGAGACCCGTCTGACCCTTCGCCAGATTGCTACGATAAAGTGCGTTGGACGCAGCGGCGGTGGAGTGTCCCGCATAAGTGCGAAACAGCCAGGGACGGTCTTTCTGCGGCGTGTCGGTCATGCGGGTCCCTTCCGAAACTTTGCTCTGAGGATGGATAGCTTGAAAGAATATTGCGTGTCCAGATGCTGCGCACGCGAATTCGGTGCAACCTCTGCGGCGTTTCCTATGTGACGTCACGTCGCTCTCTGCGGCCCAAAATCAGAATATGTGGACGATTTGTGACGATATGCCGGGGCGTAAGTTATAAAATTACCGATATAAGCGGAAGAACTGTTGCAAAGTTTCGAGCGCGCAAATATCTCGGTTGCAGCATAAACGCTGCCGCGTTGCGGCGAAACTGGAGGGAAGCAGCATGGCCATGGATGCCGATACGATGACCCGGACCGAAGGCAAATCTCTCTACGAGGTAGGTGAAATTCCGCCCCTGGGCCATGTGCCGGAGAAGATGCACGCCTGGGCGATTCGGCGCGAGCGTCACGGGGAGCCGGAAGAGTCGTTCCAGCTCGAAGTCGTCGATACTCCGCGCCCCGACAGCCACGAGGTGCTGGTGCTCGTGATGGCGGCAGGCATCAACTACAATGGTGTGTGGGCCGGGCTTGGCATTCCGATCAGCCCATTCGACGTACATAAGGCGCCGTTCCATATCGCTGGGTCCGACGCCTCTGGCATCGTCTGGGCCGTAGGCGACAAGGTGAAAACCTGGAAAGTGGGCGACGAGGTCGTGATTCACTGCAATCAGGACGATGGCGACGACGAAGAGTGCAACGGCGGTGACCCGATGTTCTCGCCGACCCAGCGGATCTGGGGCTATGAGACGCCGGATGGTTCCTTTGCCCAGTTCACCTGCGTGCAGGCCCAGCAGCTCATGCCGCGGCCGAAGCATCTGACGTGGGAAGAATCGGCCTGCTACACGCTGACGCTGGCGACCGCCTACCGGATGCTGTTCGGTCATCATCCCCATGAGCTTAAGCCCGGCCAAAACGTGCTGGTTTGGGGCGCTTCTGGCGGCCTCGGCTCCTACGCGATCCAGCTGATCAACACCGCCGGTGCGAATGCAATCGCGGTGATCTCCGACGAGGATAAGCGCGACTTTGTCCTCGGGCTTGGCGCTAAGGGCGTCATCAACCGGAAGGATTTCAACTGCTGGGGCCAGTTGCCCAAGGTGAACACCGACGAATATAAGGAATGGTTCGCCGAGGTCCGCAAGTTCGGCAAGGCGATCTGGGACATCACCGGCAAGGGCGTGAATGTGGACATGGTCTTCGAGCACCCGGGCGAATCGACCTTCCCGGTCTCGACCTTTGTCTGCAAGAAAGGCGGCATGGTCGTGATCTGCGCCGGGACCACCGGATATAACCTGACCATGGACGCGCGCTATGTCTGGATGCACCAGAAGCGCATTCAGGGCAGCCACTTTGCGCACCTCAAGCAAGCCGCCTCCGCCAACAAGCTGATGGTCGAGCGCCGTCTGGACCCCTGCATGTCCGAGGTTTTCGAGTGGAAGGCGATTCCCTCCGCCCACACGAAGATGCTTCGCAACGAGCATAAGCCGGGCAACATGGCCTGCCTCGTCTCCGCCCCCAAAACCGGGCTGCGCACGATCGAGGATGCCATCGAAGCGGGCAATTCCTGACGACATCCCCCGGGGCTGGTGCGACCCGGCCCCGGGGATCCCCGAAAGCGGCTCGACCGCCTTGGGGCGCCGGTCTAGACAGGGTTTATGACCGATGCGCCTCCCCCCGTTCTCTCCGCCGATCAGGCTCGCGCAGATGATATGCTCCGGCATGTGCTGCGCGGGGCCGGGGTCGATCTCGACACCGGCGGCATCACCCCCCTGAAAGAGAGCCGCTCCGAGGTGCTCGCCGTCACGGGCAAGGCTGGCTCGGGCAAGACCCTGCTCCTTGCGATGATTTCGGACGCGCTGAAAAAGGCCGGCGTGGACATAATCTCGGGTGATTACGAGGGCCGCCGCCGTAAAGATCGCCGCACCTTCGCTATCCTCGCGCCGACGAACAAGGCGGCCAGCGTGCTGCGCAATCGTGGCGTGCCCGCGACGACCATTCACCGTATCCTCTATACCCCGGTCTATGATCCGGACTACGAGCGCATCGCCGAATGGCTGGCGGGCGAGGGCGAGCGGCCCGAGATCGACGGGATGAGCGACGAGGCGCTGGACCGCGCCCACGCATTCTATCAGACCAACAGCTCGATTCCCGGGGCGCTGGCGGCGGCGGGTCTCAGGGGCTCCGATTTCATCACCGGCTGGAAGCGGCGCGAAGAGCCGCTCGATATCGGCATGGTCGATGAAAGCTCCATGCTCGACAAACGCCAGTTCGAGGATCTGCAGGAGATCTTTCCGACCCTTATCCTGTTTGGCGACCCGGCGCAGCTCGCCCCGGTGCAGCAATCGGGCGAGATGGTCTTTGATGCGCTGCCGGAGAAGCGGATCGTCCATCTCAGCCGGATCCACCGGCAAGAGGCGGATAATCCGATCCTCGATCTCGCCCATATGCTGGCCGATCCGGACCTGACCTTCTCCGATTTCGAGGCCCGGATCCGGGAGGCTGCGGCGGGGGATGACCGGGTCGTCATGGCCGAACGGGTGGAGTCTTCGCTCATGGCGCGCTCGCCGGTTCTGGTTTGGCGTAACGCCACGCGCATCCGGCTGATCAACGCCTTTCGCGGAGCATATGGGGCGCCTGCGGATGCGCTCCTGCCGGGAGAACCGCTCATTTGCGACGGGATCGAATTGCCGTTGAAGCACCGCAAAAAGCGTATTGATTTGGAGGCGCGCGGCCTGATCAAAGGCGCGCAGGTGATCTATCTGGGCGAGGGGAAGCGTCCCGGGTTTTCGCGCCTCCACGTGGTGGGCGCGCCCGATCCGAGGGTGAATGTGGCGTCCATCGTAAAGATCGAGATGCCCGATGAGGAAGAGCCGTTCATTCCCTATGCCGCAAGAATGGGGGCGACCTTCCTGCACGGAGCTGCCTGCACGATCCATAAGGCACAGGGCTCGCAATGGCCGGAGGTGCAGGTCTTCGCGCCCGATCTCTGGGCCGCGTCGAAGGTTGGGCGGATGGAAGCCGGTCAGCCATTGTGGAAGCGGTTGGCTTATGTCGCGATCACCCGCGCTGAGACGCGGCTGCACTGGGTGATCCGCAACCGGCTGGGGCGTCCGGCTGAGGCGCTGGACACCGGCGATCTCGATGCCACTCCTGCGCCTCTGAGCCTCATCCCGGAGGAGGGCGGCGCTTAGCTCTTGAGCTGACGGAAGATCGCAGATGCACCCCAACCTGCGAAGATCGCCAGAACCAGCGACAGGATGCCATAGGTCAGGGGATTTTCCTGTGACAGGCGGTACAGAAAGCGCTCTAATCCCACCTTAGTCACATTGATCGAGATCCGTTCAGACTCGATCACCTTGCCATCCCGGGTCAGGAAAATCCGCGAAACATAGGGGCCCTCAATCAGGTTGGCGGGCAGGGCCACCGACGTGTCAAACAAGGTCGATTGACGCAGCAGGACCGTGTTTTCGTTCACCTTATAGAGCCCATCCTTTTCCTTGAGGCGGATCAGAGCTTCGGAAAAGGCGGCTGGGTCCTTGATCGTCGCGGGCGCACCAACCGACCGGATTGCACGGCGAATAGTGATCCCGTGCCGCAGGTTATCCGTCGCGCTGAGGATCTCTGTGAGCGGCTGCGAGGTGTTCACTGCATAAAAGCTGGGGGCCTTGTCGATTTCCAGCGCAGAGCGGTTCACCCAGATCGGACCGAGCCGTTCTTTTTGGCGCAGCGTGATCGGGGCCTTGGGACCCTCAACGGTAATGATGACGCCAAGATTGCCGTCAGCAATGGGCGCGTCCCGTTTGACCGCGCCGAAGATCATCAGCTCGGATCCCGCGAAGGTCGCGGAAATCGAGATGCGGTTCGTGCTGAGGCCAGCCACCAGCTCTTCGGTGGCGTAAACGGGCGCGGCGAGCAGCCAAAGCAGGGCGACGAACCAGCGCATCAGGACACGCCTCCGATGGAGAAGAACTCCTTGGGCGTGATGAGCAGATCCAATGCCAGCTTACCACAGACGGCGAGCACGATGAGGGCCAGGATGATGCGTAGCTGCTCTGCCTTCAGCTTGCTGCCGAGACGTGTTCCCACCTGCGCGCCCACCACGCCGCCAAGGATCAAAATGATGGCCAGCAGCATGTCCACGGTCTGGTTTGTGATCGCATGCATCAGCGTCGTAAAGGCGGTGACGAAGATGATCTGAAAGAGCGAAGTTCCAACAACGACCTTTGTCGGCATTCCCAGGAGGTAGATCATTGCGGGCAGCATGATAAAGCCCCCACCCACGCCCATGATCGCCGCCAGCACCCCGACCGCGACCCCAACGAGGAGGGGCGGCACGACCGAGATATATAGGCCGGATGTACGGAACTTGATCTTCAAGGGGAGTGCGTGGATCCAGTTATGCTTGCGTCTGGTGGGCAGCACGCCGCTCTTGGCACGACGCATGGCCCGGAGGCTCTCGATGAACATCATGCCACCGATGGTGCCGAGGAACACCACGTAGCAGAGTTGCACCAGCAGATCGACCTGGCCGAGGCTGCGCAGCAGATTGAACACCCACACACCAAGATAGGAACCTACAAGGCCACCCGCCAGAAGGACCCAGCCCATTCGGAAATCCACAGTCTTTCGTCGGATATGGGTGAGGACGGCGGAAAAGGACGAGGCCACAATCTGGTTGGCCGAGGTGGCCACCGCCACGGCGGGAGGGATGCCGACGAAGAAGAGGAGCGGCGTGATCAGGAACCCGCCACCGACCCCGAACATGCCCGATAAGATCCCCACCAGCGCGCCGATCCCCATGAGGAGAAACAGGTTGATCGAGACTTCGGCGATGGGCAGGTAGATCTGCAGCACAGGGTCTCTTGTGCCTCCTAGGGGCTTGGCTGGCGCGCTCCGCTCAGAAAGAGGGCAGGGCCGCGCGCAGGATCGTCTCTATCTTGGCAGCGCCGAGCGGCGCCATGTCCTTGGTGTGGTCGTGGCTGATGTTTTCATCCGAAAGACCGGCGGCCATGTTGGTAATTGCCGAGATCGCTGCGACGCGCAGTCCGAAAAACCGGGCGAGGATGACCTCTGGCACAGTGGACATGCCGACGGCGTCAGCGCCCAGTGTTCGGATCGCGCGGATCTCGGCAGGGGTCTCGAAGGACGGGCCGGAATACCAGGCGTAGACGCCCTGATGCAGCTCGGTCCCTGAGGACGCTGCCGCCGCCGCGAGGCCGCGTTGCAGGTCCGCGTCATAGGCACCACCCATCGGGACAAAGCGCGCATCCGTCCGTTCGCCGATCAACGGGTTCAGTCCCGAGAAATTGATGTGGTCGGTCAGTAGCATCGCCGATCCGGGGGTCATCTCTGGCACGAGAGATCCTGCGGCATTGGTCAGGATCAGCGTCCCGGCTCCAAGCGCTTTCAGCACCTCCAGGGGCAAGCGCATGGCGGAGGGGTCGCCCTTTTCGTAGTAATGCGCCCGGCCTCGAAAGACCGCGACCCGGCGACCTTCAAACTGACCGATGGTCAGCGCGGCCTTGTGCCCGGAGACCCCCGGCTGGGGGAATCCCGGCAGTTGCGCGTAGTCGATGGAAACCCCGTCTATCGCATCCGCGAGGCCGGACAGGCCCGAGCCCAGCACCAGTCCGATCTCTACATCCTCGCCGCCCGCGCGGTCGCGGATGAAGCGGGCCAGATCGGCAGCGTCACGCTCGGACATCTCAGCGCTCCTTTACATAGGGTTCGCCACCGGCGCGCGGCGGGATGGCCCGACCCACAAAACCCGCGAGGATGACCACGGTGAGAATATATGGTAGGGCCAGAACAAAGGCATTGGGAATTTCGAAAATCCCCAGATCAAGGGTCGAATAGCGGTTAGAGATGGCTTGCAACAGGCCAAAAAGCAGGCAGGCGAAGAGCGCGTACCACGGCCGCCACTTGGCGAAGATCAGGGCTGCCAGCGCGATAAAGCCCCGGCCTGCCGTCATATCCTTGGTAAATCCTGCGGCGAGGCCGGTGGACAGATACGCCCCCGCGAGGCCGCAGAGGATGCCGCAGATCAGCACGGCCGAGTAGCGCAGCCGGGTCACCGAGATCCCCGCCGTATCCACCGCGCCAGGGTTCTCGCCGACCGCCCGGAGACGCAGGCCGAACCGGGTGCGGAACAGCACGTACCACGTGGCCGGTACCGCCAGCAGCGCCACATAGACGAGGATCGTATGGCCCGAGAGCGCCTCGGAATAGAGTGGCCCCAGAATGGGGACGCCCGAGAGCGCGTCGGCAAAGGGCAGGTCGATGCTGCTGAACCGCGCATCGCCGCTGAGCGAAGGGGTGCGGGAACCCTGCGAGAACCAGTCCTGCGCGATGAGCACTGTCATGCCCGCCGCGAGAAAGTTGATCGCCACGCCAGAGATAAGCTGATCGCCCCGGAAGGTAATCGAGGCCAGCCCATGGATCATTGCGAAGACCACCGAAGCCGCCACACCCGCGAGGAGGCCGATCCAGACCGAACCAGTAATCGCGGCTACGGCAGCGGAAAAGAACGCGGCGACCAGCATCTTTCCCTCGAGGCCGATGTCGAACACGCCAGACCGTTCGCTATAGAGCCCCGCGAGACAGGCCAGAAGCAGCGGCGTGCCGAGGCGGATCGAGCTGTCGAGGATCTGGATGATATCTGCGTAACTCATTCTGCGGGCACTCCGCTTGTGCTGCGCTTGCGCCGCGCAAAGAGGCTCTCCAGCGGGCGGCGGATCATGCCGTCCAGAGCCCCGGTGAACAGGATCACGAGGGCCTGAATGACCACAACCATCTCGCGCGGCACGGAGGTCTCGAATTCCAGCTCTGCGCCGCCCTGATAGAGCGCGCCGAACAGGATTGCTGCCAGAAGTACTCCCACCGGGTGCGAGCGCCCCATGAGCGCCACGGCGATGCCGACAAAGCCCGCACCAAGCACGTTATCCTGAATGAGCCGTTGCTGTTCCCCCATCACCGCGTTGATCGCCATCAGACCGGCCAAGGCGCCGGAGATCAGCATCGTGATCATGGTGATCTTCAGCGGCGAGATCCCGGCATAGCGGGCGGCGGGTTCGGACTGGCCAAAGGCCCGGATTTCATAGCCCAGCCGGCTGCGCCACAGCAGCATCCACACCCCCCAGGCACAGACCAGCGCGACAAGGAACGCGACGTTCAGCGGCGTGCGGGCAAAGGGGATGCCGATCACCGCCAGCACATCGCGGGCCGAGGGCAGATGCGCGCCTTCGGGGAAGCGGGCGGTTTCCGGCGCCATGGAGCCGGGCACTTTCAGGATGCCCACCAGCAGATAGACCAGCAGCGCCGAGGCGATGAAGTTGAACATGATCGTGGTGATCACGATGTGGCTGCCGCGCTTGGCTTGCAGATAGGCCGGGATCGCCGCCCAGGCAGCCCCGAATAGCGCACCGCCGAGAATGGCGAAGGGCAGGGCGATGATCCAGTGCGGCCAGGGCAGGGCGAGGCAGACCAGCGCCACCCCCAGCGCGCCGAGCTGCGCCTGACCCTCGCCGCCGATATTGAACAGTCGCGCGTGAAAAGCGATCGCGACGGCGAGGCCCGTGAAAATGAAGTTCGTCGCGTAGAACAGGGTGTAACCCCAGCCATAGGTGGAGCCCACGGCCCCACGCACCATGACGCTGAGCGCATTGAACGGATCTTCGCCGATCAGGGCCACGACAAAGCCCGAGACGATCAGCGCGAGGGCGAGATTGATCAGCGGGATCAGGGCCACATCGACCCATTTCGGCAGTTTGTCCATCAGACGACCTTCCCTGCGACATGGGCCAGATTGGCCTCGATTTCCGCGACAGAATGCTCCCGGTCCGTATCGGTGATCCCCGCCATCAGCAGGCCAAGCTCGCGCTCGTTCGTCTCGGAGGGCAGCCGTTCGCCCATAATCCGCCCGTCGAACATGACGGCGATGCGGTCAGACAGCGACATGATTTCGTCAAGCTCCACCGAGACCAAGAGTACCGCTTTGCCCTGATCGCGGAGGGCCACAATCTGTTCGTGAATGAACTCGATCGCGCCGATATCGACGCCGCGTGTGGGCTGGCCGACGAGCAACAGGTCAGGCTCCCGCTCCAGCTCCCGGGCGATGACGATTTTCTGCTGGTTGCCGCCGGAAAAGCTTTTGGCCTCCAGCCAGCAATTGGCGGGGCGGACGTCAAATTTCGCAATCTTCGCCTCAGCATCCTGACGGATCGCGCGATTGTCCATCAGCGGGCCGGAATTGTACTCAGGGGCGTGGTGATAGCCGAAAGCCACGTTCTCCCAAGCATGGAAATTCAAGATCAGACCCTCATGGTGGCGGTCCTCGGGTACGTGCCCAATGCCCCGGGCGCGGCGGGTGCGCGCGTCGGATTTCGTGCCGGTCAGGTCAATAGGTTCGCCATTGATCCGTACCTCGCCGGTGGCGTCCTGCATCCCGCCCAGCACCTGCAACAACTCTGACTGACCGTTGCCCGCAACGCCGGCAATCCCGAGGATTTCTCCCCGCCGGACTTGCAGGGATATACCGCGCAGACGTTCAACCTTGTCACTGTCCACGACGCGGAGGTTTTTCACGTCGGCCACCACTTCGCCCGGCTTGCTCGGCGTTTTATCGACACGCAGCAGGACCTTACGTCCCACCATCAGCTCGGCCAGTTCCTCGGGGGAGGTGTCAGCGGTATTCACGGTCGCCGTCATTTCGCCCCGCCGCATGACTGAGATCGTGTCGGTGACCTCCATGATCTCGCGCAACTTATGGGTGATGAGGATCACCGTCTTCCCCTCACGCTTCAGCCCTTCGAGGATGCGGAACAGGTGGTCCGCCTCCGAGGGCGTCAGCACTCCGGTGGGTTCGTCGAGGATCAGGATTTCGGCACGCCGGTAGAGCGCCTTGAGGATCTCCACGCGCTGCTGCATGCCCACACCCAGATCTTCGATCTTGGCATCCGGATCCACATGCAGCTCGTATTCCTCGGAGAGTTCTTTCAGCAATGTGCGGGCACGGGCGAGGGACTGGCGCAAGAACGCGCCCTCTTCGGCGCCCAGAACGATATTCTCAAGAACGGTGAAATTCTGAACCAGCTTGAAGTGCTGGAAGACCATGCCGATGCCCGCGCGGATTGCAGCCTGACTGTCGGCAATCTCAGTCTTGTCCCCGCGAATATAAATTTGGCCCCGGTCGGCTTTGTAAAAGCCGTAGAGAATCGACATCAGGGTGGATTTGCCCGCGCCATTTTCGCCGATGATGCCGTGAATTGTGCCGGGCATGACCCGCAGGTCGATGTCCTTATTGGCGTGAACGGGTCCAAAGGATTTGGAAATACCTTTGAGTTCAATGGCTGGGGCGGTCATGGCACCTCCGCAAAGAATGACCCCGCCCGGATCGGGGCGGGGTCGGATTGTCTCAGAAGGTCAGCGACGGGCAGCTGTCATCCGTGGTGTAGTCGTGCACCACCAGTTCGCCGGACTGAATCTTCATCATCGCCTCGTCGATGGCGGCCTTCATCTCGTCGGTCACCAGATCCGCATTATGCTCGTCCATGGCGACGCCGACGCCTTCGCTTTCGAGGTTCTTCACCACCACGCCGGTCTGAAGATTGCCATCGGCGGCGGCCTGGAAAGCGTCGTAGACCGCGTTGTCCACCCGCTTGACCATGGAGGTCAGGACTGAGCCCGGATGCAGGTAGTTCTGGTTCGAGTCGACGCCGATCGACAGGATTTCCTCGTCAGCGGCGGTTTGCAGAACGCCCACGCCCGTGCCACCAGCGGCGGCAAAGACCACGTCAGCGCCCTGGCTGATCTGGCTGCGGGTCAGCTCACCGCCCTTGACCGGATCGTTCCATGCGGCGGGGGTGGTGCCGGTCATGTTGGCAATGACGGTCACGTCGGGGTTCGCGGCCTTGGCGCCTTCGGCATAGCCACAGGCAAATTTGCGGATCAGGGGCACGTCCATCCCGCCCACAAAGGAGACGGTGTTCGACTCTGAGGCCATCGCCGCCATCATGCCGACGAGATAGGAGCCCTCATGCTCCGAGAAGACCACCGACTGCACGTTCGGCTGGTCCACCACCATGTCCACGATCACAAAGTTCGTCTCGGGGTAGTCCGGGGCGACTTTCTCCAGCGTCGAGGCGTTGGCAAAGCCCAGCACCACGACCGGGTTCGCGCCCCGCTCGGCCATGCGACGCATGGTCTGCTCGCGCTGCGCCTCGGAGGCCAGCTCGGTTTCCAGATACTTGCCGCCGGTCTCTTCGACCCAGCGCTGGGCACCATTATAGGCGCTCTCGTTGAAGGACTTGTCGAATTTGCCGCCCAGGTCGATGATCAGACCGGGTTCAGCCATCGCAGCGCCGGCCATCAGCCCAAGCGTGGCGGTGGCGGTCAGAAACGATTTCATGACGCTCATTCTACGGGGTCTCCCAATTGGTTGGGCCAGAATCGGCCAGCGCACGGATAAGCTCCGCGTTCCATCCGACGATAAGGCCGGAGCCCGGGCAGGGGGTCAAGGGGATCCGGCGGTTTTTCGAAGGGTCATGCAGGCAGAGGGCGTCTCAAAACCAGCGCATCAACGGGAGGTTGCACATCGGTATAGTAGCCCTTGCGTAAGCCGCATTGGATATACTCTGCGGCGTAGTACAATGCTCGGGCCGGGACGTTGGTTTCAGCAACTTCCAGGAACGACACGGTCGCCCCGTTGGCATGGGCGCGGCGATGATAGGCGTCGAGCAATTCCCGCCCGATGCCTTTTCCCTGATGATCCGGGTCCACAGCGATGGTCAGGAGTTCCGCCTCATCCAGTACGACACGACCCATTGCAAAGCTGCGGCCTGCGGTCAGGCAGAGGATCCCAGGCGCCGCGCGGAGGCTGGCAATCTCCGCCTCGGACCAAGGTTTCGGCACGCGCATCGCCCGCGCATGAATTGCGGCAAGCTCGGCGTTGCTGAGGGCCTCCGGCGTCATGCCACGGGGGGTGCTGGTTTCGCCGGTGCGGCGTCGGGTGCGCGGATGTAAAGGGGTCTCGGTCGGCTCACAGCCTCTCCGCGTCCATCGCGCGCGATCTGCGCAATGGCGACGGCGAGGGGCAGGGCGGGTTCGGCGACGGTACCGCCACACAACTCGGCGAGTCGTTCAGCCTCGTGGCCAATGCAAAGCGCTTCCCAAGGCAGGTCGGGCAGGGCGTCCAGAGCGCACAACTCAGGTCCGCTGGGCAGACCCAGATAGAGCTTGCCGCCGCGCGCGTCGATCGAGGGCAATACAGTCGCCTCATGCCCCTCGCGCAGAGCGTCGAGAGTGGAGACGCCAACGGACCGGATGCCCAGCCCAAGCGCCAGTCCGCGCGCCGTTGCCACGGAAATGCGGATGCCGGTGAAATTACCGGGGCCGACACCCGTCGTAATCAGCGCCAGATCAGACCAGTCGAGACCGGCCTCATCCAGAAGCTCAGCCAGCAGCGGCAACAGACGTTCGGCCTGCCCAAGGGCCATCTCTTCGTGGCGGTGTGCCAAGACTCGGTCGCCCTGAACGAGAGCGGCCGCGCAATGCGCGGCCGACGTGTCAAATGCGAGGACGGGGCCCTGCTCAGGCAACGGGGCGCACCTCGACCACCTCTGGAATATAGTGACGCAGCAGGTTCTCGATGCCCATCTTCAGCGTCAGCGTCGAAGAAGGGCAGCCGGAGCACGCGCCCTGCATTTGCAGATAGACGACACCCTTGTCGAAGCCGTAAAAAGTGATGTCACCGCCGTCCTGTGCCACTGCGGGTCGGACGCGGGTGTCAAGCAGTTCCTTGATTTGCGTAACAATTTCGCCGTCCGGGCCATCCTGATCCGCGTGACCGCCAGCCGCCTCGGCGCCCGCGCCCATGACCGGTTGGCCTGACTGGAAGTGCTCCATGATCGCGCCGAGCAGAGAGGGTTTGATATGGTCCCAATCCACAGCATCCGCCTTTGTAACCGTCACGAAGTCGCTGCCAAAAAATACGCCCGTCGTACCCTCGATCCCGAACAGACGCTGAGCCAGCGGCGAGGTTTGCGCAGCGTCGGCGTTTGGGAAGTCGGCTGTCCCGGTCTCCAGCACCGTTTGACCGGGCAGGAATTTCAGCGTGGCCGGGTTGGGTGTGGACTCGGTCTGGATGAACATGGGGACGCTCCTGTGGCTTCCGCTTGGATATGCGGATGGAGGCGGGCGCTGTCAAGGTTTGGAATGGTTCTAAACTAGCCCGAGCTGCCGCAGTCCAAGCAATACAACCAGCAGGATCGGCTGATGTGCGAGATAGATGAGGAGGGAGTGCCGACCGGCCCTGGCCAGCAGGTCCGTCGCCGGGGCGGTTCGCGGCATCTGTAAATACCGGGCGACTGCAATTCCGACGAGCATCGGGGCGAACCACGGAAAGATCGGCTCATAATCCATGGAGGGTGGCGTATTTGGCGACAGGCCCAGCGGGTAGAGCAACGGGTGGGCGAAGATCTCGCTGGTCAGGACGATTGGTGCGATGAGAACGGCCACCGCTGAAACGAGAGTGACAGCCGGATGCAGGCGCAGAAATGGCAGCGCCAGCACAGAGAAGAGCGCGATGGCGTGCAGGATTCCGAACCATATCGGGTAGGGCATGGTGAGGGATGTGGCGACGGTCACCCCCAGCGCCGCCGCTGCCAGGATCGCGAGGCGTCGCAGGTAGGACCGCCAGCGCAGACCGCCCCGGGCCGCGAGGCTGAGCGACACGCCAGCAAGCGCAATGAAGCTGCCCGCAATCGCGATGGCAAAACTCCGCCAGAATGTCCCGTGGGAGACATTCCAGTCAACGAGCCCAAGGAGTGCGAGGTCGAAGCTGAAGTGATACACGACCATCGCACCGAGGGCGATACCGCGCGCGTGGTCGATCCATGCGACCCGCGTGGCAGCTTCGGCAGTCATGTCAGGTGATGGCCTCCAGCCGGTCCTTCGAGAGATTGCCGGGCACGATCGTGAGCGGAACCGGCAAACCGCCAGCGGCTTTCGAAAGTTGTGTGACGAGCGGGCCGGGACCGGCCTTGTCTTCGCCCGCGCCAAGCACGAGCACGCCGATTTCCTTATCTTCTCGAATCTGGGCCAAAAGCTGCGGCACAGCTTCACCCTCGCGGATCACCAGCGTCGGATCGATATTCTGACGGTCGCGCATCCATTTCGCAAAGACCTCGAAATGGGCTTCGATCCGTTCCCGCGCTTCTTCCTTCATCAGCGATCCAACACCGAGCCAGTGATTGAAATCATCGGGAGGAATGATCGACAGAATCGTCACGCCCGAAGAGGTTTTCGCCGCACGCATCGCGGCATAACGCATGGCGTTCAGACATTCGCGGCTGTCATCGAGCACGACCAGAAACTTGCGCATCCCCTGTCCCTCCTCAAGAGGGTACGATGGGCGATCCCGATCCCCCTGTCTAGCGCAAAGGCGAGGTGCCCAGCGTCTCGACCCAATTCGGAACGGTCTCTGACGCAGGGCCGTAGACCCCGTCATCGAAGGCGCCGCCTGACGGTTCGAGATTGATCTCCAGCGTCGGAATGCCGAGCGTCCGCGCCATGTCCACATAGCCGGCTGCCGGGTAAACGGTGCCGCTGGTGCCGATGGCCACGAACAGAGATGCTGTGGCGAGCCAGGTCTCGATCTGATCCAACCCATAGGGGATCTCGCCAAACCAGACCACATCGGGCCGGACAGCAAGGGCACCGCAGGTGGGGCAGGCGTCGTCAGCAGAGGTCTCCAACGGCGCGTCCCATCGTACGTCGCAGTTCGCGCATTTTACCCGGTCGAGTTGCCCATGCATGTGCAGAACGCTGCTCGCGCCCGCCGCCTCCAGCAGAGAGTCCACATTCTGGGTGATCAGCCGTGCCACGCCCCGCTTTTCCAGATTGGCCAGTGCGTAATGCGCCGGGTTCGGAGTCGCCGCCGCTGCGTTCCGCCGTCTGACATTATAGAACTCGTGCACCCGTGCAGGATTGCGCGCATAGCCTTCGGGTGTGGCAACTTCGGTGAGGTCATATTTCGACCAGATGCCACCCGTGTCGCGAAAGGTGCCGAGACCGCTTTCTGCGGACAGTCCCGCGCCGGTGAGGATGAAGATCATCTGCCGCTCCGGTTTAAGTCCTGTGCAGACTGGAAGAGAGTGGCGTGCAGCGCTAGGCTGATTTCATGGCTTATCGCATTCTTGTCGTCTGTCTCGGAAATATCTGTCGCTCTCCCACTGCTGAGGTGGTTCTGCGGGACCGTGCGCGTGCGGCCGGTCTGGACGTTGAGGTCGATTCGGCCGGGACCAGCGGATGGCATCTGGGAGAGCCGCCGCACCGGCCGATGATCGCAACCGCCCGGCAGAGCGGATACGATCTGTCGCCGCTGCGGGCGCGGCAGGTCTCGGAACAAGATTTTTTCGCCTTCGACCTTATCCTCGTCGCCGACCGGAACAACCTCAGGGACGTCGAGCTCCGCAGGCCGGCGGGGAATAACACGCCGGTGCGTCTTTTGGCTGACGATGCGGATGTGCCGGATCCCTATTATACCGGTGACTACATCGGAGCTCTTCAGATAATCGAAGAGGCGGCAGACAAGCTGATCGCTCAGCTGCAATAGCTCTGCGCGGCGCTGCCGAATTTCTTGTATTTTTTCCAGAAAACCTCGTGGCGGCGGTTATCCGACTGCCGGACTTCCTGAGCCTTGTGAGGATCTTTGAAGAACGTCGCAGCGAGTTTCTGATCTTTGCGCGACAGCGTGGCGTCCGCCACTTGCTGAATACAGTCGCACAGCCGCGGCGATGCGCTGCCGCGCTCGGATTTCTCGCAGGCGCGTTCAATCGTCCCTGCATGTGCCGCGCCGGTCGTCAGCATCAGCACGGCTGCAATTCCAAACAGTTTTTTCATGGTGTTTTGCCTCGTTATGTACTGCTCGTGTCTTTGCGGCGCCGGATCCTTCCGGTTCTTCCGCAATTCCGCCGATCTGACATTATCACGTCTGTCCTGAGTCGCAAAACCCGTTACAACCGGGTCGGCTCGTCACCGCGCAGGCGCAACCAGATCAGCGCGCCGCCAGCGAGTGCGAGAAACGGGAGCATGGCCATATTAACGGCGCTCCAGCCTTCTTGCGGCGAGCCGCCCGCGCAGTTCATCAATGTGCCTGAGGCGAGCGAGGCGAGGGTGACGCAGCCGAAAACGGCAAAGTCGTTCATGCCCTGGACGCGACCGCGCTCTTCGGGCGTGTGGGCTGTCGAGAGCATCGTCGTTGCGCCAATAAAGGCAAAATTCCATCCGAGCCCCAGCAGGATCAGCGCTCCATAGAAATTGGTGATCTCAACGCCAGCGAGGCCGACCAGGCCGGCGATGGCGAGAAACACCAGCCCCAGCGAGGTGACCATGCGCACCCCGAACCGCGCGATCACGTGACCCGTAAAGAACGACGGCGCATACATGGCCAGAACGTGAGCTGAGACGATATCGGCAGCGTCATCGGGGGCAAAGCCGCACCCAACCACGGCCAGAGGGGTGGAGGTCATGACGAGGTTCATCAACGCATAGGTGACCATGGCGCAGATGATCGCCACGAGGATCACCGGGCTGGCCAAAAGCTGCGCCCGGCTGCGTCCCGCGTCGCTGCCCGCCGCTGGTGCGGGGGGGCGCGGAATGTCGAGGCCGAGAAACAGAGCAACGCCTGTCAGGTTCAGCACGACGACCGCGAGATACGTTCCGAGAAATGGGATGACAGTGAGATCCGACGTCAGCTTGACCAGCTGCGGGCCAATGATCGCGGAGGCCAGCCCCCCGGCCATCACGTAGGAAATCGCTTTGGGCCGGAATGTCTCGGACGCGGTGTCAGCCGCGGCAAACCGGTAGAACCCCAGAGAGGACATGTACCCTCCCGCCAGCAGGGATCCGGCGAGGAAGATCGCAAAGCTACCGCTATAGAGACCAAACGCCCCCAACAGCGCCCCGCCGCCTCCGCAGATGGCGCCCAGCACGAAGCCGGCCCGCCGCCCGCGACGCTGCATCAGCCCGGAAAGAGGCTGTGCTGCCAGCATGGAGCCAAACACGATCAGGGAAATCGGGAGGGTCGCGAAACACGGATTGGGCGACAGCATCTGCCCCGCCAGACCACCAACGATGAACAGCATGGACATCTGCGCACCCAAGTAGGCCTGTGCGGCAGCGAGGACAATAACGTTCCTCTTCTCACGGGAGATTTTGGCGGTCATCATGCTTCCATCTAAGATCTGGGTACCAAGGCGGCTATGCCGGTCTAGATGATGTCTAGGCGACGCCGGAAACGATGAACAGGTGAAAGCGTGACAACCAGAGTTCTCCTTCTCGCGGGCACCTCAGAGGCCCGCGATCTGGCCGCGTCGCTGGCGCTGATGAGCGGTGTCACCGCGACCGCTTCGCTGTCCCGCCCCTCTCGTGTGCCGCAACCGCTGGGGATTCCGTCGCGGATCGGCGGGTTTGGGGGCGATGAAGGCTTCCGCGCCTACCTGCGGGATGAACGGGTCGGCGCGGTTCTGGATGCCACCCATCCGTTTGCCACGCGGATCTCGTTCCGTTCGGCGCGAATATGCGCCGAGGAGGGGTTGCCCTATGGTCAGTTCCTGCGTCCGGCCTGGACTCCGCTGGACGGGGATCGGTGGCATTTTGCCGCAGATGAGGCCGAGGCGGCCGCGCTTGTGCCGCCAGGGGCACGAATTTTCCTCACAACCGGGCGGGCGGGCATCGATCGCTATGGCCGTCTCGAAGGCCGAGAGGTCGTTGTTCGCCAATTGGGCGAGGTGCCGTCGGAGCCGCCACCCTTTGAGACCGGGCGCTGGCTTTTTGGCAGGCCACCCTTCTCCGTCGATGAGGAGGTGGAGCTGTTTCGGAAACTGGGTATTGACTGGATGATCGTCCGCAATTCGGGCGGTACGTCCAGCCGGTCGAAACTCGATGCGGCCCGACGGCTGGGGATCAACGTGGCTATGATCCGCAGGCCGATGCAGCCCGATGCCATCCGCTTTGAGTCGCTTGCGTATGCGGTCAGCTGGCTGCGCCGCGTGGCGCTCCGGGACCGGGTGGAATGACCCTCCACAGCGAGAGGATTATCCGGGGCGCAGACTGTATCGAGGAGGGGACCCATTGGCTCATCATGCGGGACCCACGGCTGGCCATGGCGCGGGCGGAGACGGGGCCGTGGCCGCTGCGCCTGCGGCCGGGGGGATTTGGGGCGCTATTGCAGGCAATTGTCGGTCAGCAGGTCTCGGTGGCTTCGGCGCGAGCGATCGGCGGGCGGCTGGAGGCAGCGGGCTTCACCGATGCAGACGCGATCCGCAAGGCCGGGGACGACGCTCTGCGGGCCTGCGGGTTGTCGCGGCCCAAGCTGCGCTATCTGCGAGCGCTCTCCGAGGCTGACATCGACTTCGACGCGCTTGGAGATTTGCCGTCCGGAGAGGTCGTGGACTCTCTGGTGGCGTTGCCGGGGATCGGGCGCTGGACGGCAGAGATCTACGCATTGTTTGCGCTGGGTCGGGCGGATGTTTTTCCGGCAGGGGATCTCGCCTTGCAAGAAGCGGCAAGGATGCTTTGGTGCCGGACCGACCGCCCAACAGAGGCCGAGTTGCGCGCCGAGGCGCAGCGCTGGAGCCCGTGGCGTGGGGTGGCGGCGCGGGGGCTTTGGGCGTGGTATGCGGTGGCCAAGGGGCGCGAGGGCGTCGGCTAGGCCCGTTGCCTCTGCCGGACAGAGCGCGTAGGTCAGCGGGAAACGCAGGAGGTGCCCCATGGTCCGTGTTCTCGACAGCAAACGCCGCCCATCCCAATCCGGCAAGACCGGCTCGGTCGTGGTGTTCCTGCATGGCTATGGGGCCGATGGCGCGGATCTGCTGGGCCTCGCCGATCCGCTGGCCCCTCATCTGCCGGACACGGTGTTCCTCGCGCCTGATGCGCCTGAGCGCTCGGTCGTGAACCCCATGGGCTACCAGTGGTTTCCGATCCCGTGGATTGACGGTTCTGATCCGGCAGAGGCCGAGGCGGGCATGGACCGCGCGACCGAAGACCTCCGTGCCTATCTGGCCTCTGTGCTGGAGCAGGAGGGGATAACCGAAAAGCAATTGGTGCTCGTCGGCTTTAGCCAGGGCACGATGATGATGCTCCATGTGGCGCTGCGGGCGGAGAAGCCTTGTGCCGCACTCGTTGGGTTTTCCGGACGACTGCTGCGACCGGAAAGCCTCGAAGACGAGATCACGGCTCGCCCGCCGGTTCTGCTGATCCATGGCGATCAGGACGATGTTGTGCCCCCTCAATCCCTGCCCGCTGCCGCCGAAGCGTTGCAGGCCGCCGGGCTCGATGTGTACGCACATATTTCTAAAGGCACGGGGCATGGAATCGCGCCCGACGGGTTGTCCATCGCACTCGCATTTATCCGCGACCGTCTGGGCCTCGACCACGCGGAGTGACCGCACAGACCGAGCCTTTCTGCGCCGGATCGGGATTCTAGGCTTGTGAATTAGTCTGAATGGGTTAGAGCGGCAGCGAATGGCTGACTGCTAACGCTAACTATACGCACGAGAGAGACCCGAATATGCAAGAAGCGCCCGTGCATCTGCCGTCGGAAAACCTGTCCGACGCGATTTTGCAACAACTGAAATATGGTCTGGGCAAGGACGCGGCCCATGCGACCCGCACCGACTGGCGGCTTGCCCTGAGCCTCGCGATCCGTGACCGGATCGTGGATCCGTGGTTCGCCTCGACCCGCACGACCTACGCCAAACAGGGTAAGCGCGTCTATTATCTGTCGATGGAGTTTCTCATCGGGCGCCTGCTCGAAGATGCGGCGGTGAACCTTGGCCTAATGGACGAAGTCACGGCGTTTTTCGATGAGCGGGGCCTTGATGCGAAGGCCGTCATCGCGGACGAACCGGACGCGGCATTGGGGAATGGTGGCCTAGGGCGGCTTGCGGCCTGTTTTCTCGAATCCATGTCGAGCCTCGGCTGTCCCGCCCATGGTTACGGAATTCGCTACGAGCACGGTCTGTTCCGTCAGAGCTTTGATGATGGCCGTCAGGTCGAAGCACCAGAGGACTGGTTGAGCGAGCCCCACGCCTGGGAATTCGAGCGCGCCGAGGTGGAATATCGCATCGGCTTTGGCGGCCATGTGGCAGAGGAAAATGGCCAGACCCGCTGGTATCCGGGCGAAGCTGTTCTGGCCCGCGCCTATGACACGCCGGTGATCGGCTGGAAGGGCGCCTGGGCAAACACTCTGCGTCTGTGGTCGGCGCGGCCTGAACAGATCTTTGACCTGTCGCGGTTTAACGCGGGCGATTACTACGGTGCCGCCCATCAGGAAGCGCTGGCGCGGACTATCAGCCGGGTGCTGTATCCCGACGACACCACCGATGAGGGCAAGCGGCTGCGACTGAAGCAGGAATACTTCTTCACGGCCGCGTCGCTGCATGACATCCTGCGCCGCTTTGACAGCGAATATGACGACCTGTCGCTGCTGCCGGAGAAGGTGGCGATTCAGCTCAACGACACGCACCCGGCGATCGCCGGGCCGGAGCTGATCCGCATCCTCCATGACGAGCGCGGGCTATCCTTTGAGCAGGCGGTCGAGATCGCGCGGGGCTGTCTGGCCTACACGAACCACACGCTTCTACCTGAGGCGCTGGAGCGCTGGTCGGTGGGGCTCATGGCGCATCTCTTGCCGCGGCACATGCAGATCATCGAGCGGATGGATGCGCTCCACGCAGAGGCCCATCCCGACCGCCACGTGCGCCTCATCGACCATGGCGACGTGCATATGGGGCCGCTGGCCTTTACCACGGCGCATCGGGTCAATGGCGTCTCTGCGCTCCATTCGGAACTGATGAAAGACACCGTATTTGCCGAGCTGAACCGTCTGCATCCCGGGCGGATCGTGAACCAGACCAACGGCGTGACCCCGCGCCGCTGGATGTTGTCCGCGAACCCACGCCTTTCGGCGCTGATCACCGAGGCCATCGGCGACGGCTGGGTCGGCGATCTGGAGCAGCTGCAACAGCTTGAGCCACTCGCCGAGGATGCGGGGTTTGTGGAGGCCTTTGCCAAGGCCAAGCGTGCAAACAAGGCCGATCTGGCCGCCTATCTGGGCAAAGAAGGCACCGGCGTTGACCCCGACGCCATGTTCGATGTCCAGATCAAGCGGATCCACGAATATAAGCGCCAGCACCTGAACATCCTGCAGACCATCGCACTCTGGCAGGAGATGAAGGACGACCCCAAAGGCGACTGGGTCCCGACGCTGAAGATCTTTGGCGGCAAGGCCGCGCCGGGGTATTTCTTTGCCAAGGACATCATCCGCCTGATCAATAAGGTGGCTGAGGTCGTGAACCGCGACCCCGATACGCGTCACCTGCTGCGGGTGGCCTACCCGGCGAATTACAATGTCAGTCTGGCCGAGCGCCTGATCCCTGCCGCCGAGGTTTCTCAGCAGATCTCGACCGCCGGCAAGGAAGCCTCCGGCACCGGCAATATGAAATTCGCCCTGAACGGCGCGCTGACGATCGGCACGCTGGATGGCGCGAATGTGGAGATTCGCGAGCTGGTGGGGGCGGAGAACTTCTTCCTCTTCGGTATGACAGCCGAGGAAGTGGTCGCCCGTCGTCAGGTGGAAGGCCACGCCTGGCAGGCCATTTCTGCGGATCCGCGTCTGGCGCGGGCGCTGGAGGCGATCCGGCACGGGACCTTTGGCCACGGCTTCGGCGGGATCGTCGATAATGTGAGCGGGCCGGATTACTTCCTCGTGTCGTCCGATTTCACTGATTACTGGCGTGCCAGCCGGGAGCTGGATGCGGCCTATCGAGACCCCAAAGCCTGGACGCGCAAGGCGATCCTGAACGTGGCGCGCTCGGGCTGGTTCTCATCGGACCGCACGATCCGGGGCTACATGGCCGATATCTGGGATGCCAAAGCCCTGAGCGTCGACTGATCCAAACAGGGGGGAGGGGCACGAAACCCCTGCCTCTCTGTACCCAAACACAACCCGAAGTGGTTGCGAAATCTGATGAGCAGCCTAGCGTGACAGAATGACCAAACCAAAGCACATCCCCGCCAAGCCCATCGACCACGCTTCTGCCGAAGCGCTCCATCAGGGGCGGCACGGTGATCCCTTTGCGGTTCTCGGGCCGCATCTGGTCAACGGTGTCCGCACGGTCCGCGCCATCGATCCCGGCGCCGATCGCATGTGGGGGGTGACTGAAGACGGCACTGCTCATGAGCTGATCCGCGCGGGCGAGGGGCTGTCGGTCTTTGCCGGGGAGGTTCCGGGGGACGGCCATTACTGGTTGCGCGGCGAGCTCCACGGCACGACTTGGGAAGTTGAGGACCCCTATCGCTTCGGCCCCGTGATCGGCGAGATGGACGAATATCTGCTGGGCGAGGGCACGCATCAGAAAATCTGGCGGGTGCTGGGCGCTCATGTGATCGCGCATGAGAGCCAGAACGGCACCCATTTCGCCGTCTGGGCTCCGAATGCAGAAAGAGTCTCGGTGGTTGGCGGTTTCAACGCCTGGGACGGGCGTCGCCACCCCATGCGCCGACGCGGCTCCACCGGCGTCTGGGAAATTTTCATCCCCAATATCGGCGAGGGTGAGAGTTACAAATACGAGATCCTTGGCGCGGGGGGGCAGCGACAGCCACTGAAAGCCGACCCGGTTGGTTTCGGCTCTGAACACGCGCCGCAGAATGCCAGCGTGGTTCGTCATATTGACGGCTATGGCTGGAAAGACGGCAAATGGATGGAGACACGTGCCGCGCAGAATGATCGCACCGCGCCCATCTCCATCTACGAAGTCCACCTCGAATCGTGGAAGCGCGTGGTGGAGGAGGGCAATCGCTCGCTCTCTTATCGCGAGGCCGCCGAGGAGCTGGTGGATTATGCCGCTGACATGGGATTCACCCATATCGAGCTGTTGCCGATCAGCGAATATCCGTTTGACGGGTCCTGGGGTTACCAGCCGGTGGGGCTGTTCGCGCCGACCGTCCGCTTTGGTCCGCCGCATGAGTTCCGCGATCTGGTGGAGGCGGCCCATAACAAAGGGCTGGGCGTGCTTCTCGACTGGGTGCCGGGGCATTTCCCGACCGACGCCCACGGGCTGGGGCTGTTCGACGGCACGCATCTCTACGAGCATTCCGACCCCCGAGAGGGGTTCCATCAGGACTGGAACACCCTGATCTATAATTATGGCCGCACCGAGGTGCGCAATTTCCTCGTCTCCAACGCGCTCTACTGGCTCGACGAGTATCACGTGGACGGGCTGCGCGTGGATGCGGTGGCGTCGATGCTTTACCGCGACTATTCGCGCGACGACGGGCAGTGGGTGCCGAACAAGGATGGCGGGCGCGAGAATTACGAGGCCATCGACTTCCTGCGCGAGGTGAACAAGATCGCCTATGGCCAGCATCCGGGCATCATGACCGTGGCCGAAGAAAGCACGTCTTTCCCGCAGGTCTCGCGGCCCGTCGATGGTGGCGGCCTGGGCTTTGGGTTCAAGTGGAACATGGGGTGGATGAACGACACCCTGCGCTACATCGAAAAAGATCCGATCTATCGCAGCTACGATCACCATCTTATGACCTTTGGCCTGCATTACGCGTTCTCGGAGAATTTCATCCTGCCGATCAGCCATGACGAGGTCGTCCATGGCAAAGGCTCGATGCTGCAAAAGATGCCCGGCAATGATTGGGAGAAATTTGCCAATCTCCGGGCCTATTACGGGTTTATGTGGGGGCATCCGGGCAAGAAGCTCTTGTTTATGGGGCAGGAGATGGCCCAGCGCTCGGAATGGCGCCATGACGAGCAACTGCCCTGGGGCATTCTGGACGATCCGATGCATCGCGGCGTCCAGAGCTTTGTGCGGGATCTGAACACGCTCTACCGTGCCGAGCCTGCGCTCCATGCGCTTGATTGCGACCCCGAAGGGTTCCAGTGGATCGAGTCGAATGATGCCTCGGCCTCGACCTATGCGTGGATCCGACGCTCGGGCGGCGATGCGCCTGAGGCGGTGGTGATCTGCAACTTCACCCCGGTTGAGCGCCGCTACACGCTCGGGATGCCGCAGGTGGGCCGCTGGCGGGAGGCGATCAACAGCGACGCCGACATCTATGGCGGCGGGGGTCGGGGCAATCTGGGCGGCGTCGACGCCGTGGCCGAGCCCCTGAACGGCCAGCCGGCCCGGGCGGAGGTGACGCTGCCGCCGCTCTCGACGCTCATTTTCATCAAGGAGGCGGGCTGATGGGCCCGCAGGGAGGAGACCATATGCAACCGAACAACCGTCGTCTGTCGTCGCGGACCATGGCGTTCGTGCTGGCCGGGGGGCGCGGCAGCCGCCTGAAACAGCTCACCGATAACCGCGCCAAACCGGCTGTCTATTTTGGCGGCAAAACCCGCATCATCGACTTTGCCCTGTCCAACGCGCTGAACTCGGGCATCCGCAAGATGGCCATCGCCACCCAGTACAAGGCACACTCCCTGATCCGCCATTGCCAACGCGGCTGGTCGTTCTTCCGCGCCGAGCGGAACGAATATCTTGACATCCTGCCCGCCTCCCAGCGCGTGGCCGAGGATAAATGGTATGTGGGTACTGCCGATGCGGTAACCCAGAATATCGACATCATCGACAGCTACGGCATCGAATACATCCTGATCCTCGCCGGTGATCACATCTACAAGATGGATTACGAGCTCATGCTTCAAGAGCATGTGGAGACCAATGCCGATGTGACGGTGGGCTGTCTCACCGTGCCGCGCGATGAGGCCAAAGCGTTCGGTGTCATGCATGTGAACGAGACTGGTCGCATCACCTCCTTCCTTGAAAAGCCCGCCGACCCGCCCTCGATCCCTGGCGATCCCGAGCATTCGCTGGCTTCCATGGGGATTTATGTCTTCAAATGGAGCTACCTGCGGGATCTTCTGCTGAGCGATCAGGACCGCGAGAGCTCCAGCCATGATTTCGGCGGCGATATCGTGCCACGCATCGTGGAGACAGGCCACGCCCAATCCCATCGCTTTACCGAGAGCTGCGTGCGCCACAGCGCCGATGCTCCCGCTTATTGGAAGGACGTGGGCACCCTCGACGCCTATTGGCAGGCCAATATCGACCTGACCGATTTCGAGCCCGAGCTGGATCTGTGGGATGAGAATTGGCCGATCTGGACCTATTCCGAAAGCACGCCTCCGGCGAAATTCGTCCATGATGAGGGCAACCGCCGCGGTCATGCGATCTCGTCCATGGTGGCGGGCGGCTGCATCATTTCGGGCACCGAGATCCGCAACTCGCTATTATTCAGCCAGGTGCACACGAACAGCTACGCGTCTCTCGATCAGTCGGTGCTGATGCCCCGGGTCAACGTGGCGCGCCATGCGAAACTGAATCGCTGCGTCGTCGATCGCGGGGTGCAGATCCCCGAAGGTCTCGTGGTGGGCGAGGATCGCGCCACGGACGAGCAGTTCTTCGAAGTGTCGCCGGGCGGCGTCACCCTGATTACCAAGCCGATGGTGGATGCATGGCTCAAGGCACAGTAACCCGGGTTCTCTCGGTTGCTTCGGAATGCGCGCCGCTGGTGAAAACCGGCGGCCTCGCTGATGTGGTGGGTGCGCTGCCGGAAGCGCTCGCGGCTTCGGGGGTGGAGATGCGGGTGCTGCTGCCCGGCTATCCGGCGGTTGTCGCTGCCCTCGGCGCGTCGAAAACGGTTCTGACCTTCGCCGACCTCATGGGCGGCGAGGCACGGGTGGAGATGGGAGAGAGTGGCGGCGTGCCGCTCCTCGTCCTGGTCGCGCCCCATCTCTATGACCGGTCGGGCAGCATCTACATGGACGATCATGGTCGTGACTGGGACGACAACCCCGAGCGGTTTGCCGCCCTGTGCCTCGCGGCTGCCGAGATCGCGGCGGGGGGCACCGACTGGCAGCCGGATATTGTCCACGCCCATGACTGGCAGGGCGGGCTCGCGCCCTATTACATTCGCAAGCGCGGCCTGGACGTCGGTACCATCGTCACGATCCACAACATCGCTTTTGCCGGCGGATTTGATGCGGGGCGGATGGTGCGGCTGGAGATCGACCCGGCGGATTATCACGCCGACGGGATCGAGTTCTACGGTCGCGGCTCGGCGCTGAAGGCGGGTCTGGCCTACGCGGACCGGATCACCACTGTCTCGCCGCGCTATGCTTCCGAGCTGATGACGCCTGAATTCGGCATGGGCTTTGACGGGCTGATCCGGGCCCGTGCAGACGCGCTCTCGGGCATTCTGAACGGGATAGACATGACCGTCTGGAACCCTGCGGCGGAGCCCGCACCCTTCGCCTACCGGATGCCGCGCGGCAAGCCCAAGGCGACCGCTGCGCTGCGCGAGGAATTCGGCCTGCCTCAGAGCAGCGGGCCTCTGGCCGTCGTCATCTCGCGCCTGTCGCATCAGAAGGGGCTCGACCTCTTGCTGGAGGCGTTGCCGTCCTATCTGGAGGCGGGCGGGCAACTGGCGCTGTTGGGCTCCGGTGATCCGGGGCTGGAGCAGGGCTGGCGTGAGGCCGCTGATCGCCATGAGGGTGTCGCGGTCCATATCGGCTATGACGAGGCGCTGAGCCATCGGATGATGGCCGGCGGCGAAGCGGTGCTGGTGCCGTCGCGCTTTGAGCCTTGCGGGCTGACGCAGCTTTATGGTCTGCGCTACGGGGCTATCCCAGTGGTCGCGCGCACGGGAGGTCTGGCCGATACCGTGATTGACGCCAATGACGCGGCGCTTAAGGCGCAGGTGGCTACGGGGGTCATTCATGACGCAAACAGCCCCGATGCTTTGGCGGCTGCGCTTGTGCAGCTCTGCGATCTTCATGGGCGTCCTGCGATCTGGCGGCAGATAATGCGCAATGCCATGCGCCATCCGGTGGGATGGGATGCTTCGGCGGCGCAATATGCCCGGCTTTATGCCGATATCGTGGAGCACGCGTGATCGATCATTCCCCTATCTCTGCCGGGCGCGCCCAGCCTCTCGGGGCGACCTTTGACGGGGACGGCGTGAACTTTGCCGTCTTCTCGCAAAACGCCACCCGGATGGAGCTGTGCCTCTTCGACAGTGAGACGGGCCGTGAAAAGCGGATCGATCTGCCCGAGCGGACGGGGGATGTGTGGCACGGCTATCTCAGCGGTATCACCCCCGGCTGCCTCTATGGCTACCGGGCGCATGGTCCTTATGCGCCCCATGAGGGACACCGGTTCAACCCGCACAAGCTTCTGATGGACCCCTATGCCAAACGCCTGACCGCTCACCCGGTCTGGAATGACGCGCTGATGGGCTATCGGGTCGGCGATCCAAATGCGGATCTGAGTTTCGACACCCGCGACTCGGCACCTTATATGCCGCGCTCCGTTGTGGTCGATCCGAGCTTTAGCTGGGGGCGGGACACCCATCCAGACATCCCGCTGGAGCGCTCGGTAATCTACGAGGCCCATGTCAAAGGTCTCACGCGATTGCGCCCCGATGTACCAAAGCCCGGCAGTTTTCTGGCCATGTCGGCGGACCCGATGCTGGACTACCTGACCGATCTCGGGATCACCGCGGTCGAACTGCTGCCCGCACAGGCGTTCCTGACGGACCATTTCCTGCACGAAAAGAACAAGACGAATTACTGGGGCTACCAGACGCTGGGCTTTTTCGCGCCCGAGCCGCGCTATCTCGGAACGGGCCAGATCGCCGAGTTCCAGCAGATGGTCGCCCGGTTTCATTCGGCGGGGATCGAGGTGATCCTCGACGTGGTCTATAATCACACCTGCGAAGGCAATGAGCTGGGGCCGACCCTATCCTTCCGGGGCCTCGACAACGCCAGCTATTATCGCCTCGCCAATGATCGGCGTCTCTACATTAACGACACGGGCTGCGGAAACACGGTGAACGTGGATCATCCCATGGTGCTGCGGATGATCATGGATTCCCTGCGCTACTGGGTCGAGGTGATGCATGTGGACGGGTTCCGCTTTGACCTTTGCTCGACGCTGGGGCGCGTGGGCAATGGCGGCTTTGATCAGGGGGCGGCGTTTTTCGACGCCATCCGTCAGGACCCCGTCATGTCCCGGGTCAAGCTCATCGCCGAGCCCTGGGATGTGGGGCCGGGTGGCTACCAGCTGGGCGCTTTCCCGCCGCCCTTTGTCGAATGGAATGATAAATACCGCGACCGCGTGCGGCGCTACTGGCGCGGGGATGAGGGCTGCGTGCCGGGCCTGGCCGACCGGCTCACGGGCTCGGCGCGTCAGTTCGACCATTCCGGACGGCTGGCGACCTCCAGCGTGAATTTTCTGTCGAGCCATGACGGCTTCACGCTCGAAGACGTGGTCAGCTACGTGGCCAAGCACAATCACGCCAATGGCGAGGAGAACCGCGACGGCCATAACGAGAATTACTCGGATAATCTGGGGGTCGAGGGACCGACCGACAAAGCCGCGATCAATGCGGCCCGGACCCGGCGCAAGCGCAACATGCTGGCCACTCTGATGCTCTCGCAAGGGACGCCGATGCTGCTGGCGGGGGATGAACTGGGAAATTCCCAGGGCGGCAATAACAACGCCTATGCGCAGGACAATGAGACGAGCTGGATCGACTGGGAAGACGCCGATCTGGAACTGCGCGACTTCGTCAAGGGGCTGATCGCCTTTCGCGCCGCGCATCCGCTCCTGCGGCAAAAGCGGTTTCTCCACGCCCGCGAGCGCACCCATGACGGGCTCGAAGACCTGTTCTGGTGGCGTGCTGACGGGGCGAAGATGGAGCAGGAGGACTGGTCCAACCGCAACCTCAAGGCGCTCGGGATGGAGCTGCGGATGGCCTCGGGGACTCCGGCCTATGCCGAGACCGAGGATGCGCTCTTGGTGCTCTTCAACGCGGGTGGGGATCTCGACTGGGTGTTGCCCCGCTGCGCCGAAGGTCAGGTCTGGGTCCGCCATATCGACACGGCCCGCCCCGGTGCGGGGTCCGAGGCGATGCAGGGAGAGATTGCCTTGCGCGCGGAATCGGTGATGGTCTTTGCTCTGGAGGCGGAGGCCTGTGAGACGCCCGGACGGGCATGACAGACATTTCGCGGACCCCGCTTTGACCGCAGAGCGACCGGGGCCCGCACATTCGGGAGATGATGAGACACATGGAACGGCTGACCATAGCGACCCAACCGATCGAGGGGCAAAAGCCCGGCACCAGTGGCCTGCGCAAGAAGACGCGTGTCTTCATGGAGCACCATTATGTGGAGAATTTCGTCCAGAGCATCTGGAACGGGATTGGCGGCGTCGAGGGCAAGACCCTCGTGCTGGGCGGTGACGGGCGTTATTTTTCCCAGCCCGCCTCGCAGGTGATCCTGCGCATGGCAGCGGCGTCCGGCGCCGCGAAGGTCATCGTCGGGCAGAACGCCATTCTCTCGACCCCCGCCGCCTCCAACCTGATCCGCAAGCGTGGCACCGATGGCGGTATCATCCTCTCAGCCAGCCATAACCCGGGCGGCATCGACGAGGATTTCGGCATCAAGTTCAACACGCCCAATGGCGGTCCTGCGCCGGAGGAGATCACCGAGCGGATCTTTGCCGCGACGAAGACCCTGACCGAATACCATATCCTTGAGGCGCAGGACGTGGATCTGACGACCATTGGCACGACGACGCTGGGCGACATGGAGGTTGAGGTCGTCGATCCCGTCGCCGACTACGCCGAGCTGATGGAGAGCCTCTTTGACTTCGACGCCATCCGAAAGATGTTCAACGGCGGATTCCGCATGGTGTTTGACGCCATGCATGCGGTGACCGGCCCTTATGCAACGGAGATCCTCGAAAACCGCCTTGGCGCGGCAAAGGGCAGCGTGCTGAACGCCACCCCGCTGCCCGATTTCGGTGGCGGGCATCCCGATCCGAACCCGGTCTGGGCCAAAGATCTCATGCGCATCATGCACAGCCCCGACGCGCCCGAATTTGGTGCCGCTTCTGATGGGGACGGGGATCGCAACATGATCACCGGCCCGTCCATGTTCGTGGCGCCCTCCGATTCGGTGGCTATCCTCGCGGCCAACGCCACCGCTGCCCCGGCCTATGCGGACGGGCTGAAGGGTGTGGCCCGCTCCATGCCGACCTCCCGGGCGCTGGACGAAGTGGCGAAGGCGCGCGGTCTCGACTGCTACGAGACGCCGACCGGCTGGAAGTTCTTCGGCAACCTGCTCGACGAGGGCCGGATCACCATTTGCGGCGAGGAGAGCGCGGGCACCGGCTCTGACCATGTGCGCGAAAAGGACGGCCTCTGGGCGGTGCTCCTGTGGCTGAACATCCTCGCCCAGTCCGGCAAAGGTGTCGTCGCGCTGGTCAATGATCACTGGCGCGAGTTCGGGCGGAATTTCTATAGCCGCCACGATTTCGAGGCGATCGAGACGGAAAAGGCCGAAGCGCTGATGGCCGATCTGCGTGGCCGTCTCGGGGATCTGCCCGGAACCGAGGTGGCGGGCCGGACGGTCGAGACGGCAGACGAGTTCGACTATACCGATCCGGTCGATGGCTCTGTCTCCAAAGCGCAGGGGCTGCGCATCACCCTCTCTGGGGGCGGTCGGATCGTCCTGCGTCTCTCGGGCACCGGCACGGCGGGCGCGACGCTGCGGGTCTATCTGGAGGATCGCAGCGAGGATCCTGCGACTTTTGGTCAGGACCTGCAAAAAGCGCTTGCGGCGGTTCAGGAAGCGGCCCATGTGCTCGCGCGCATCGAACACCACACCGGACGGAAGGAACCTGACGTCCGGGCCTGACCCGACACGACCACAGAGGCTCCATGACCCTGAGCGAGAGCATTTCGGCCCGTCCTGAAACGGCGGCTTGGGGTCATATCGCAGTGATCTTGGGCACGGACCTCCCACCCGTTATCCCGCAACAAACCGCCTTCGTACCGAAGCCGCGGAACTTCTGCCGTGCATATCCGTGTCTGCATGATAATCTCGGACCAGAGGATCAGTTCGACGACCTGCAACCCGTTGCGGATCGGACGATCTCTACGAGCGATCGGAAGGGCCCGGGCAAGGACGTGTTCACCATAACTCACATGGAAGGCGGCGAGAGCGCGGAGTTCGATCCGCTGACCCTGCCCATCCCCGGTCTCACGGGCGGCGACTGGCGCTGCATTCGGCGGACACCGGGGATTGACGACGACACAGGCGGACGGGTGATCCTGAAAGACTCCCCCGGTCTCGCATTCAAGAGGACGACTGAATGAGGCACAAGCTTGCCGAGATTTCGCGCTACGCAGGCTTTGCTGCCGTAGCGCTCATTGCGCTGATCGCGCTGATCGGTGCGATTGGCTGGGGCGGCTGGTGGTGGGTCGTGGCGCTGATCTTTCTGGCCCTGACGGCTGTGGGCATCCGCGACATGATCCAGACGCGCCACGCGATCCTGCGCAATTACCCGCTGCTGGCGCATTTCCGATTCTTCTTCGAGACGATCCGCCCGGAAATCCGCCAGTACCTGATCGAGAGCGATCACGACGAAGAGCCCTTCAGCCGCGAAGACCGCTCCATCGTTTATCAGCGGGCCAAGAATGACGAGGGCGCGCGGCCTTTCGGCACGAAGAAAAAGGTCTATGAGGGCGGCTATTCTTGGATGACGCACTCTATCGTGCCGACCCATCTGGACCGCCACGATTTCCGCGTGCGCGTGGGCGGGCCGGACTGCAAAAAGCCCTATGACGCCTCGCTCTATAACATCTCCGCCATGTCTTTCGGGGCGCTCTCGGCCAATGCGGTCGAGGCGATGAACCGGGGCGCGGCGATCGGGGGCTTTGCCCATGACACGGGCGAGGGCGGGATCTCTAAATTCCACCGCTTTGGCGGCGATCTGATCTTTGAGGTTGGCTCCGGCTATTTCGGGTGCCGGACCGAGGACGGGCGCTTCGATCCTGAGAAATTCGCCAAAACGGCGAGTGACGATCAGGTCAAGATGATCGAGATCAAGCTGAGCCAGGGTGCCAAGCCAGGCCATGGCGGGATGCTGCCCGCCGCCAAGATTTCGCCGGAGATCGCCGAGGCTCGCGGTGTGCCCATGGGGCAGGATTGCATCTCTCCCGCCAGCCATTCCGAGTTCTCCACACCGAAAGAGCTTTGCGAGTTTATCGGCAAGCTACGGGATCTGTCGGGCGGCAAGCCCGTGGGCTTCAAGCTCTGCATCGGTCACCGGCGTGAATTCATGTGCATCGTCAAGGCGATGATCGAGACGGATATCTATCCCGACTTCATCGTGGTGGACGGCACCGAGGGTGGTACCGGCGCCGCCCCGATGGAATTCGCCAACCATGTGGGGATGCCGCTGACCGAGGGTCTGAGCTTCGTCCATAACGTGCTGAGGGGCGCCGATATCCGGCACCGCATCCGCATTGGCGCCAGTGGCAAGCTGATCCATGCCTACCACATCGCGCGTGCCTTCGCGCTGGGTGCCGATTGGTGCAACTCGGCGCGGGGCTTCATGTTCTCGGTGGGCTGCATTCAGGCGCAGGCCTGCCACACGAACCATTGCCCGACCGGCGTGACCACGCAGGATCCGTTGCGCCAAAAGGCATTGGTGGTGCCGGACAAGGCCCAGCGGGTGGCAAACTTCCACCGTAACACCCTGCGCGCGCTGGCTGAAATGACGGGGGCGGCGGGGCTCGACGATCCGCGCGACTTCCTGCCCTATCACTTCATGTCTCGCGAAGGCGACGGCGACATGATGGAGGCGTCGGACCTCTGGACCTATTTGCCAGTGGGCTTCCTCGTGCGCGATGTGGGCTATGACAACGAAGTGTACCGCCGCCGCTGGAACCGCGCCTCGGCTGATACGTTCAAACCGCCGGAACCCATCGGGCGGAAGCTGACGAACCGCGATGTGAAATCGCTGGAAGCCTCCTGACAAGAAAGGCCGCTGCAGTCCCGCAGCGGCCTTTCTTCTGTTCCGGTCAGAGCGTCTCGGCGATCCGTCGGGCACAGCCTGTAAGAGCAGCGTAGTCATCCTCGACGACGCGGACTGCGAACTGTTCCATGAACTCCGTAAACCGGCCCTTCGCCCGGAACGCATCAACGAAGCCGTGGCTCTGCAGATAGGGGCGGAAGGCATTGGACATGCCGCCCACCAGATAGACCCCGCCAAATGGCAGGTGGGTCAGCGCCAGATCCCCCGCGACCCGGCCCAGCGCCGTGCAAAAGGCGCGGGCGGTTTTATCTGCCACCGGGTCGTCACCCTGTGCGATGGCGGCCATGATCGCGCCGGAATCCAGAGCCGTGTCGGCGCCGCTGGCCCAGGCATAGACCCGTTCGAGACCGCGCCCCGAGAGCACGTCCTCAACACCGGGAAAGCCATGATGGCGGGCGACCCATTGCGACAGCGACAAGTCGTCTTCGCTCAGCGCAGGAAAGGAGGTGTGGCCGGTTTCACAAGGCGGCACATAGACGCCGGTTTCCGTGCGAAAGACCGGAACCGAGTTGAACCCCGTGCCCACGCCGATGACCAGCACGGCACTGTGCTCCTGCGGACGCGGGCCGATGATCACGTCGTGCAAACTGCTCTCCGGCAGACCAGCAACTGCGTGTCCCTGCGCCTGAAGGTCATTGAGCAATGCGGTGGTGTCGGCCCCGGTGCATGCGGCCAACTGGTCCCGGTCGAAGCTCCAGCCCCGGTTGGTCAGCGTTCCATGCCCGTCCATCACCGGTCCCGCGATGGCGATGCAAGCGCCTTCGCAGGTCACATCCCGCTGGCTGAGATAGGATCGGTAGATCTCGTCAAGCCCGCTATGCTCGGCATTGCGAAATCGGGCGATGCTCGACGTATCGACGACGCCGTCCGAGGCGAGCGCAACCCGCGTATTGGTGCCACCCACATCGGAGACAAGGCTGAGTGCAGTCATCGGATATGCTCTCCCGAAAACGAACTGTTACCGCTCCCTTTGGACCGAATGACGGTGAAGGAGCAAGAGGCCGCTCGTCCGACTGGTGCGCCCTAGCGGCTTTTTCGCATCTGAAGAGTCCATCCACCGCTGCGATCCCGCCGCGCGACATGCGATTGGGTTGATTCGCGAAATACTATTTGCAACCTTACGAAATCGGTTTCGGTGATTGATGATGATTTATCGTAAGGGGATCGTCGAAAAAATTCACGGCACGCGGTCGTATTAAAAGGTGTGAATGCAGCGCGAACAGTCCATAAAAAAAGCCTGCTAATAATTTTGTATGATGGGCCTGCACTGCCGCTCAATCCAATAGGTTTCTGTTGCGGGGGCATATTGTTCTCGCTACCACAAACACGTCGAAAACCGACACGCAGGGAGAAAAAATAATGCGATTTAAGACAGCACTCGTGGCAGGCGCGGCCGTTTCGGCTTTGGCCTCCGGGATGGTACAGGCCCAAGACCTGAAATATCCGGTCGGCGAGGGCGATTTTAACTGGGACAGCTACCAAGCCTATGCGGACGCCCACGACTACTCGGGCGAGACAATCAGCATCACCGGTCCGTGGACGGGTGCCGACAACGAGCTGTTTTCGTCCGTAATCGCTTATTTCGAGGCCGCCACGGGCGCTACCGTGAACTACTCGGGTTCCGAGAGCTTCGAGAATGACATCGTCGTGTCGACCCAGGCCAACTCGGCCCCGAATATCGCGGTCTTCCCGCAGCCCGGTTTGCTGGCCGATCTGGCCGCCCGGGGCAAGGTGACGCCACTCAGTGATGAGACCGCCGCCTGGATCACAGAGAACTACGCTGCCGGCCAGAGCTGGGCCGATCTGGCGAGCTTTGCCGGTGAGGACGGTGAGACGAAACTCTATGCCTTCCCGTACAAGATCGACGTGAAGTCGCTGGTATGGTATTCGCCCGAGCAGTTCGAGGAAGCCGGATATGATGTGCCCGAGACCTATGAGGATCTGAAGGCCCTGACCGAGCAGATCGAAGCGGATGGCGGAACGCCTTGGTGCATCGGTCTGGGATCGGGGGCTGCGACCGGCTGGCCGGCGACCGACTGGATCGAAGACATCATGCTGCGCACGGTCGAGCCCGCCGTCTACGACGAGTGGACGACCCACGGCATCCCGTTCAACGACGAGCGTGTGGTGAATGCGATTAACGAATTTGGCTATTTCCTGCAGGACGGTCGCGTGAATGCGGGTCGCGAAGCGGCTGCGAATACCGATTTCCGCGACTCGCCCGCGGGTCTCTTCTCGTTCCCGCCGGAATGCTATCTGCACAAGCAGGCGACTTTCATCCCGACCTTTTTCCCCGAAGGCACCGTAGTGGGTGAAGATGCGGATTTCTTCTACTTCCCCGCTCCGGCCGAAGGGGATCTGGGCAAGCCGGTCCTCGGCGGTGGCACCATGTTCGCGGTGACCGCGGACAGCGAAGCAACTCAGGGCTTTCTCCAGTTCCTGCAGACGCCTCTGGCCCACGAGATCTGGATGTCCCAGTCCGGGTTCCTCTCGCCTCTGAAGAGCGCCAATGCCGACGTGTTCCCCTCTGACAGCCAGCGGAACATGAACAACATTCTGACCAATGCGACGACCTTCCGGTTTGACGGCTCCGACCTGATGCCGGGCGAGATCGGCGCGGGAGCGTTCTGGAGCGAGATGGTGGCCTTCACCACCGGCTCGCAGGATGCGCAGACCACGGCTGACAATGTCGAGGCCCGTTGGGCCGAGATGGGCAAGTGACGTGATTGAGAGGGGCGGGTCTGCCGCCCCTCTTTATCCAGTGAATTTTCCGACAGATCGAGCAGAAGCGCCTGCCACCTGGCTTCCCGGGAGGCTTGGCTCCGTGCATTCTGTGGGACACGGGGGCGGCACCGTAAGGAGCGCCCGGTGGAACGTGGCGGTTGAGTGATCGAATTGATCTGCCATGATTGACGTACAGGTTGTGGCGCGACGCGCGGACTCAGCCGAGAAAACTGCGAGGGAGGGCAGGTCATGCCAGTGATCCTACAGGGCCTCCTCACCATCCTGATCGGGGTGGGAGGCTGCATAGGGTACTTTTTCTTGTCGAACATGGTGTTGGACAAGGTCATTTTTCCCGCTAGAGGCGAGAATGCCGGGCGCAACATCAACCGCGCCAATGCCGTTCGCCCATGGCTGTTCCTGTTTCCGGCGTTGTTCTTGCTGAGCCTGTATCTGGTCTATCCGGTGATCGGGTCCTTCCTGCGCTCCCTTTACGGGCGCAACCCGGACGAGTTTGTGGGTCTTGGCAATTATATCAGCCTGTTCGGCTCCGACGACTTCCAGCAAGCGTTCTTTAACAACATCCTCTGGGCGATTTTCGTCCCTGCTGCCTCGACCTTCATGGGGCTGTTGGTGGCGCAACTCACGGACAAGCTCAGCTGGGGTAATTTCGCCAAGTCGATGATCTTCATGCCCATGGCGATCAGCTTTGTGGGCGCGTCGCTGATCTGGAAATTTGTCTATGCCAATGACGCGGATATCGGCCTGATCAACGCGGTTCGGGCGGCCATGGGCTTTGGTGACCCGGTGGATGTGGTGCAGATCCCGTTCTGGAACAATTTCTTCCTGATGGTGATCCTGATCTGGATCCAGACGGGCTTTGCGATGGTGATCCTGTCCGCCGCCCTGCGCGGCATTCCCGAGGAAACCATCGAGGCCGCCATTCTGGACGGCGCGAACCCGTGGCAGCTGTTCTTCAAGATCAAGGTGCCGCAGATCATGCCGACCATTATCGTGGTCTGGACCACGATCACCATCACTGTGCTCAAGGTGTTCGACATCGTCTACACCATGACCGGGGGCAATTTTGGGACGGAGATCCTGCCCTCTTACATGATGGATTTCATGTTCCGCGACGATGGCCGGGCAACGGCGATTGCGCTGGTGATTATGATCGTCGTGTTCCCCGTGATGTACTCGAACATCCGCCAGGCGCGGAAGGAGATGCGGTAAGATGGATAACATTGCCGGACAAAAATCCTCGCTGACATGGGCGACCCATATCTCGGTGTTCATCCTGGTGATGCTGTGGCTCATCCCGACGGTCGGCCTGCTGGTCTCATCCTTCCGGGACCGCGACCAGATCTCGGCCTCGGGCTGGTGGGAAGCGCCGTTTGCCGTGGAACTCACCGCCCGTGGTCGGGCCGCGACCGAAGCCACGCCGGACGGTGATCTCTACGTGGTTACGGGCAACATCTTCGACGACGAAGAAGCGCAGAGCTATTTTCCGAAGGGCTCCGATGATGTCGTCGCCTTCGGGACATCGGGCCGGAACCCGACCGAGCACCCCGCGGGGCAGACCGCTGATCTGGGCGACGGTCAATCGCTGGTCGTGAATGCTGATGGGTCTTATGAGTTCCGTACGCCCGAAAAGCCGGGCAGCCGGGGGCAACGGATATATTTCGCTGCTGAATCGCCGCCGAAATTTACGCTCGCCAACTACAATCAGGTGCTGAATTCGGACGGGATGGGCCGCGCCTTCCTCAACACTTTTACGGTGACGATTCCCTCGACCATCATCCCGATCCTCATTGCGGCCTTTGCCGCCTACGCGCTGGCCTGGATGGATTTCCCCGGACGCGGCCTGTTGATCGCGCTGGTGGTGGGGCTGCTGGTAGTGCCGCTGCAGCTCGCGCTGGTGCCCATGCTGGGTCTGCATAACCGGATTGGGATCGGTCAGAGTTTCATGGGGATCTGGATGGCGCATACGGCCTTCGGGATGCCCCTCGCGGTATATCTGCTGCGAAACTACATGGCCGGTCTGCCGCGCGACATCATCGAGAGCGCCAAGGTCGACGGGGCTACGGATTTCGAGCTGTTCCTGAAGATCATCCTGCCGCTGTCACTCCCTGCGCTGGCGGCCTTCTCGATCTTTCAATTCCTCTGGACGTGGAACGATCTCCTCGTGGCCAAGGTGTTCCTGCCCTCCGACGACGCCTCGAAGGTCATGACGGTGAAGATCGCCGATGACCTGCTTGGGTCGCGCGGCGGGGATTGGGGTATCCTTGCCACGGCGGCCTTTGTCTCCATCGCAGTGCCGCTCGTCGTCTTCTTCTCCATGCAGCGCTTCCTTGTGCGCGGACTTCTTGCAGGATCTGTTAAATAATGAGCTATCTTTCTGAAATGGCCGGGACCGGCATTCACAATGACATCGTGCCCGACCCCGATTGGTGGCGGGGTGCGGTGATCTACCAGATCTACCCGCGCTCCTATCAGGACGGGAATGGGGACGGCATTGGTGATCTGCCGGGCATCATCTCGCGGCTGGATCACGTGGCGCGGCTGGGGGCGGATGCGATCTGGATTTCGCCGTTCTTCCGCTCCCCCATGCTCGATTTTGGCTACGATGTGAGCAACTACCGCGATGTGGATCCCATGTTCGGCACATTGGCGGATTTCGATGCGCTGATCGAGCGGGCCCACGGTCTGGGTTTGCGGGTGCTGATCGATCTGGTGCTCAGTCACACCTCCTCCGAACACCCGTGGTTTCAGGAAAGCCGGTCGAGCCGCGATAACAAGCGCGCCGACTGGTATGTCTGGGCCGATCCCAAGCCCGATGGTACGCCGCCCAACAACTGGCTGTCGATCTTTGGCGGCTCGGCCTGGCAATGGGACGGGACGCGGATGCAGTATTATCTGCACAACTTCCTCGCTGAGCAGCCCGATCTGAACTTCCACAACCCCGACGTGCAGCAGGAGCTGCTGGATGTGGCGCGGTTCTGGCTGGACCGGGGTGTGGACGGCTTCCGCCTCGATACAGTGAACTTCTACGTTCATGACGCGCAGCTTAGGGATAACCCGCCGCTACCCACCGAAGAGCGCAACGCCAATACGGCGCCTGCGGTCAACCCGTACAATTTTCAGGACCATCTCTACGACAAGACCCAGCCCGAAAATCTGGACTTTCTGCGGCGGCTGCGGGCGGTGATGGACGAGTATCCGGCCATCACGTCTGTGGGCGAGATTGGCGAAGGCCAGCGGGGCATGGAAACCCAGCGCGACTACACAGCGGGCGATGACCTGCTGCATATGGCCTATGATTTCGAGTTCCTCGCGGTCTCGGAGCTGAAGGGAACCCATGTGGCGGACGTGCTGGAGCGGTTTGACCGCATCGTCACCGAAGGCTGGGCCTGCTGGGCGTTCTCCAATCACGACGTTGCCCGCCACGTGACGCGGATGGGCCTCAGCGCAGATGCGGCCAAGCTTTGTGCCGCCTTCCTGATGAGCATGAAGGGCACCGTCTGCCTTTATCAGGGCGAGGAGCTTGGCTTCGAGGAGGCCTATGTGCCCTATGAGGACCTTCAGGACCCCTATGGCAAAGCGTTCTGGCCCAAATACAAGGGCCGCGATGGGTGCCGCACGCCCATGGCCTGGAGCAGTGACGCCCATGGCGGCTTCACCGACGGCAAACCGTGGCTGCCGGTCTCAGTGAACCACATGGAACATTCGGTCCACGCGCAGGATCAGGATCCTGAGTCGGTGCTCAATTTCTACCGCACCTTTATCGCCTTCCGCAAAACCCGACCGGAGCTGGCCAAGGGCGATCTGGAAGTTGTTGAGGCTGGCGAAACCCACATCGCCTTCCTGCGCAAGACGGCGGATGGGCAGGTTTTCTGCGCCTTCAATCTCAGCGACACGCCCTGCACGATCCCGTTGCCCGGACCCGGGTGGCAGATCTGCGAAGAGTCCCCCTTTCCGGTCGAGGCGGCCGGGCAGGAGATCACCCTGTTGCCCTGGCAGGCCGCCTTTGCGGTCGCCAATGATTAATCTGGAGGCCCGTCATGGCTAGTTTAAAACTCACCGACGTCGAAAAAGCCTATGGTCCCGTCAAAGTTCTCGAAGACATCAATCTGGACATCGAAACTGGCGAGCTGATTGTCTTCGTGGGTCCGTCTGGCTGCGGCAAGTCCACGCTTTTGCGGATGATCGCGGGGCTGGAAAAGATCACCGGCGGGACGCTGGAGATTGATGGCGCCAAGGTCAATGACGTGCCGCCCTCCCAGCGCGGCATCGCCATGGTGTTCCAGTCCTATGCGCTCTATCCGCATATGACAGTGGCCGAGAATATGGCCTTCGCGCTGAAGATCGCCAAGAAGTCCAAGGACGAGATCGAAGCTGCGGTGAAAAACGCCGCGCGCATCCTCCAGCTTGAACCTTATCTCGACCGTCTGCCCAAGGCGCTGTCGGGCGGTCAGCGCCAACGGGTTGCCATTGGTCGGGCGATCGTGCGCGATCCGAAGGTCTATCTCTTCGACGAGCCGCTTTCGAACCTCGACGCCGCGCTGCGCGTTGCCACCCGGATCGAGATCGCCCAGCTCAAGGAAGCCATGCCAGACTCGACGATGATCTATGTGACGCACGATCAGGTCGAGGCGATGACGCTCGCCAGCCGCATCGTGGTGCTCGCCGGCGGTGGTATCAGCCAGGTTGGCTCGCCGCTGGAACTCTATGAGCGCCCCGAGAACGAGTTTGTCGCCCAGTTCATAGGCTCGCCCTCGATGAACCTGATGGAGGGAACCGTCACCGAGACCGGGGAGCGCACGGTAGTGGATCTGGACGGGCAGGGGATTGCGGTGTCTCACTACCCCAGCCTGCCCGAGGACATGGGCGCTCGGGTCCGCGTCGGCGTTCGGCCCGAGGATTTTGTCGAGGCCGGGGGTGAGGATTTCATCTTCTCGGGCAAGGTGAACATCACCGAGGCGTTGGGAGAGGTGACGCTGCTGTATTTCGAGACCGATGCCGGTGCAGTAGATGAAACCGTGATCGCCAAGCTCCCCGGCACCCATCGCGACCGTCGCGGCCAGACCGTGACCCTCGGGGCGGACCCGTCGAAGGTTCATGTCTTCAAAGACGGCAAATCGCTCCTTTATCGCTGAAGATATGCAAACCGCAGATGAGGCAGCGCAATGAAAAGGCGCTGCCCCATTTGCCTGGAGCGAGACCTCTTTCCAATACCAAGAAAACGCGGACCGCACATTGTCTATCGCCCGAAAGAATGGGGTCGGCGTGATCGTGGCGCAAGACATGAAGGACTGGGATCCTTGGTATGAACTGATCCCGGCCAAGCAAAATAATCCTTACCCCGGGCACGCGAATGGGTCATCGCAATTTGTTTCCCAGACGAAGCCTAAAACGAAATCATCAAATGGCAAAAGTGATCGTCCGTTTCAGGAGTTAAGTTGATTTTGGCAACTCTTTGCTTTCGACCTTGTGATTTCGCCACAGGCGGGTCGCGAAGGCCAGCAGGAACACACCCGTCAGCACCAGGATGATCGTCGGGGCCGGGGCGCTGTCGAGGTGGAAGCTGAGCCACGTCCCCAATGTCATCGCTCCCGCACAGACCAGAACCGCCACGATCAGCATGGCGCTGAACCGGCGGGTCAATAGGAAGGCGATTGCCCCCGGTGCAATCAGCAGGCCGACGGCAAGGATCAGTCCCGTGGCCGAGAGCGTCGCAATGACCGTCAGGGAAAGCACGGTCAGCAGCCCGTAATGCAACAGCCCGACCCTAAGGCCGCTCGCGCGCGCCTGGGCAGGGTCAAAGGCGTGGAGCAGCAGATCCCGCCAACTGACCAGCAACGCCAGCGTCACTCCGCCGCCGATCAGACCGGCCGTCCAGAGGTCCGGGCGGCCGACGCCGAGCATATTTCCGAACAGGATGTGATCCAGATGCTGGCTGGGATCTGCGAACCGGTAGAGCAGCAGTCCCAGCGCGAACAAGCCGGAGAAGACAACGCCGGTCAGGGTATCGCGCTTGATCCGACTATTCTCGTCGAGCCAGCCGATGGCCGTCGCGCAGGCCATCCCGGCGACGAAGGCCCCAGCGATCAGCGGCAGGCCCAAGAGAGAGGCCAGAACGATCCCCGGTAGGACCGCATGGCTCACGGCGTCGCCCATGAGTGCCCAGCCTTTCAGGACCAGGAAGCAGGACAGGAGCGCGGTAGGCACAGCCACCAGCAACCCGATCAGGAACGCGTTCTGCATGAACGGGAACTGGAACGGCACAAGCAGCGTCTCGAGGCTCATCGTAGCGATGTCTCGTGCCGGGCGCGGGCCGCTTGTCGGCGCGCCGCGCGGATGCCGTGCTTCGGGGCAAAGATGAAGGCGGCTCCGAAGACCAGCGTCTGCAGAACGACGATCAACGCGCCGGTCGCGCCGTCGAGGAAGTAACTCAGATACGCCCCGGCAAAGCTCGTCCCCGCACCGATCGCCACGGAGGTCGCAATGAGCCGGGGGAACCGGTCGCAAAGCAGATAGGCCGTGGCCCCCGGCGTGACCAGCAGCGCGACGACCAGCAGCGCACCCACGGTTTGCATGGCCGCGACTACGGAGGCGGACAACAGGGTAAAGAACACCGCCTTCAGTCGTCGCGGGCGCAGGCCCATGGAGCGGGAATGGGTCTCGTCGAAAAACACCGCCATGAGGTCCTTCCAGAGGACCGCCAGCAGCGCGAGTGACACGCCCCCGATCAGCGCCAGTTGCAGCGTGTCGGAAGGCGAAATGGCGAGGATATTGCCCATGGTGATGGTCTCAAGGCTCACCGCCACCGGGTTCCGCGAGACCATGAACAGGCCAAGCCCGAAAAATGACGTGAAAATGATACCGATCACCACATCAGTTTTCAGCCCAGAGCGCTCGCTCAGGAACAGCATGGACGCCGCCGCGAGACCTCCGGCAAAGAATGCGCCAAGCGCAAAGGGCAGGCCCAGCATGTAGGCCCCGGCCACGCCCGGGACGACGGAATGCGAAAGCGCGTCGCCGATCAGACTCCATCCCTTTAGGATCAGATAAGCAGAGAGGAACGCACAGAGCCCGCCCACCATGGCCGAGACCCACATGGCGTTGAGCATGTAGCTGTAGGCGAAGGGAGCGAACAGCTCGCTCATTCCTCATCCCCGATCACGGTCCTGGTCTCCTCGCCATAGCTGACAAAAGGCCGCTCATCGTCCGTCAGAATAGAAATCCCGCGCGCATCGGCATCTTCGTGGAGATCCTTCCCGCTGAGGGTGAAATGGCGCAGCACACCGCCAAAGGCGCGATCCAGATTGTAGGGGGTGAACACCTCTGCCGTGGGGCCATGGGCGAGCACCGTGCCCTTGACCAAGATCGTACGGTCGCAGAACTCAGGAACAGAGCCAAGATTGTGGGTCGAGACCAGCATCACCCGCCCCTCATCCCGCAGCTCGCGCAACAGGGCGATGATCTGCTCTTCGGTCTTCACGTCAACACCTGTAAAAGGCTCATCGAGCAGGATCAGCTGCCCTTCCTGCGCAAGTGCCCGGGCGAGAAAGACCCGTTTACGCTGCCCGCCCGAGAGCTCACCGATCTGACGGTTCCGCAGATGGCCCATGCCAACCCGCTGCAACGCTGCTTCGACGGCCTGATGGTCGGCAGGACGGGCGCGGCGGAGCCACCCCATATGCCCGTAGCGCCCCATCATCACCACATCCTCGACCAGCACCGGGAAGCTCCAGTCCACCTCCTCTGACTGGGGCACATAGGCGACGAGGTTCTGGCGCAGAGCCGCGCGGACGGGCTGACCGAGCAGCCGGATTTCGCCGGAGCCGGAGGGGACGAAGCCCATGATCGCTTTGAACAGCGTCGATTTCCCGGCCCCGTTCACGCCCACCAGCGCGGTGATCGTCCCTCGGGGAACCTCGAACGTCACATCGCGCAGTGCGGTGTGGCCGTTGCGATAAGTGACCGTCAGGTCCCGCGCCTCGATGCCGGGAGTGCTGTTCACTCCGTCGCCCCCGTCAGCCCGTCCACCACCGTGGTTGCCGTGACGCGCAGCAGGTCGAGATAAGTCGGCACCGGGCCGTCGGGCTCGGACAGAGAGTCCACGTAGAGGAGCCCGCCGAACGCCGACCCGGTTTCCCGGGCCACCTGTTCGGCGGGGCGGGCGCTGACCGTGCTTTCGCAAAAGACCGCCGGGATCTCATGCGCCCGCACCCCATCGATCACTTTGCGCACCTGTTTCGGCGTGCCGGTGCCGTCGGCATTGATCGGCCAGAGATAGAGCTCCTTCAGCCCAAAATCCTCCGCCAGATAGGAGAATGCCCCTTCGCAGGTTACCAGCCAGCGCTGGGCCTCGGGGATGTCCGCGACGCGTGCCTTCAGCGGGGCCAGTGCTGCCCTGATCTCGGTTTTGTAGTTCTCGGCATTCGCGACATATGTCGCGGCGTTCCCGGGATCATGCTCCGACAGGGCAGCGGCGATGTTGTCCACATAGACCATCGCATTCTCCACACCCATCCACGCATGAGGGTTCGCCGCGCCCTCATAACTGCCCTCCGCGATGGGGATCGGAGTGATACCATCGGTCAGGACCGCAGAGGGCACGTCGCGCAGATTGCGCAAGAACTGCTCAAACCAGATTTCGAGGTTCAGGCCATTCCACAGGATCAGATCGGCATCCTGCGCCCCGACAATATCGCGCGGCGTCGGGGAATACCCGTGGATCTCGGCACCGGGGCGGGTGATCGAGATGACCTCCGCCGCATCCCCCGCCACGTTCTGCGCCATATCCTGAAGCACGGTAAAAGTGGTCACGACCTTCATGGGCTCGGCACCGGCAGTACCGGCAGTGAGGGCGAGGGCAGGCAACAAGGCAGCGTGGCGCATTCGGCCTCCGGTTCGGGGTGGGTGCCCCAGATGAGAATGAGTTGCATTTGGAACATGGGAGTTTCCTATCCCTGTGCAAGGGGAATTTTGCCCAAATTGATGCGCGGTTCTGTGAGGCGTTGCGCCGGGGCGGGCGGGCGGTCTACTTCTGGGCCAAAGCAAACAGGAGCCCCGCCCGTGTCGATCCGCCGCCTTTGCCTCGCTGCCCTCCTCTGTCTCGCGCCGACCATGGGGTGGTCCCAGTCCCGCGCCCAGCTCGAACAGCAGTTCAGCGGCTGGCTGCAAGGCACGGTCTGGCCCGCCGCAAGGCAACAGGGCGTCGCGCAGGGAACGTTCAACGCGGCCCTCGGTGGGGTGACGCCGCAATGGGACCTGCCGGGTCTCCGGGGCGGCTCGGGCGGCAGTCAGGCTGAGTTCGGCTCGCCGGGCAAGTATTTCAGCCGTGGCAAGGTGGATGGTGCCACCTCCACCGGACGTCAGATGGCACAGAAATACGGTCGCACTCTGGCCGCTGTCGAGCGCGCGACCGGCGTTCCGGGGCGCACCATTCTGGCGATCTGGGGCATCGAGAGCTCCTATGGGCGCGCCAAGATCCCCCATGACGTGTTCCGCATCCTTGCCACGCGGGGCTTTCTCAGCGACCGCCGCGCCTATTTCACCAATGAGCTGATCGCTGCGCTGAAGATCGCGCAGACCAGCCGTATCGCCCCCGCCTCCATGCGCTCCAGTTGGGCGGGGGCCATGGGGCAGCCTCAGTTTATGCCGTCGAACTATTTGAAATACGCCGCTGACGGAGATGGCGACGGGCGTGCGGATATCTGGCGCTCGGATGCGGACACCATGGCCTCCATCGGCAATTTCCTCGCCCGCCACGGCTGGCAAAGGGGCCGTGACTGGGGGTTTGAAGTGGTCGTGCCCCCGTCGGTATCCTGCACGCTCGAAGGTCCCGATCAGGGGCGCCGCATTTCCGACTGGGCAAAGATGGGCGTGCGGCGCGTGAACGGAAAACCTTTTCCGAACAACGAGCTGCGCGGGGAAGGTTATCTGATGATGCCTGCCGGTCGCAACGGCCCGGCCTTTATCGTCACCCCCAATTTTTATGTGCTGAAGGATTACAACATGAGCGATCTCTATGCGCTCTTTGTCGGTCACGTGGGCGATCGGATCCAGTACGGCGTCGGTGATTTCGCAGGCCGTTGGGGCAAGGTCGGGGGGCTAAGCCGCCGGGATGTGGCCGCCATGCAGCGGGGGCTGGAGCGGCAGGGCCATGATGTGGGCGGCGCGGACGGTCTCGCCGGTTTCAAAACGCGCCGGTCCATCGGGCGCTGGCAGGAGGCCACAGGTCAGGCCGCTACCTGCTTCCCCGAGGCGTCGATGAAACGGGCTCTGGCGCGGTGAGAGCCGCGCTTTTCGCCGTTTGTCTGGCGGGTGCGGCAGGCGCCGGAGAGGTGCCGCAGTCTTTGAGTGACGCCGATTTTAGCAGTCATGACCCGGAGGAGGTGCGCCTGGGGCAGCTCCTCTTTTACGATCCGATCCTGTCGGGCAATCGCGAGGTCTCCTGCGCCACCTGCCACCATCCCCGGTTCGCGACCGGCGACGGCCTTTCGCTGGGTATTGGCGACGGCGGCAAAGGGCTGGGGCCGGAGCGCATCGCCGATCCCGACAACCCGCCTGAACAGCGCATCCCGCGCAACGCGCCGCCGTTGTTTAATCTCGGCCATGGAGATGTGACGGTGCTATTTGCCGATGGCCGGATCGAACGCGACGCCACCCGGCCCAGTGGTTTCCGGACCCCGTTGGAGGAGGAGATGGTCAACGGTTTTGCCGGCCTTCTCTCGGCCCAAACCATGTTCCCGGTGCTCTCGCCCGACGAGATGGCGGGGCATTATCAGGAAAACGAGATCTCCAAAGCGGTGCGTCAGGGACGTCTGACCGGGGAGGGCGGCGCCTGGGATCTGATCGCTGCCCTCATCCGCGCGATTCCGGCGTATCAGGAGAGGTTCGAGTCCGTTTATCCCGAGATCGAGGACGGTCGTCCGCTTGATTTCACCGATATTTCCAACGCCATCGCGGCGTTCATGGCCGAGGAATGGCGATCGGAAGACAGCGCCTTTGATCGTCATTTGCGCGGTGAGGCAACGCTGACGGGGCCGGCAGCTGAGGGGATGGAGCTATTTTACGGTGAGGCAGGCTGTGTCGCGTGTCATTCCGGCCCGCTCCTGTCGGATTTCGGGTTCCACGTCATGGGCGCGCCGCAGCTTGGTCCGGGGAAAGCTGAGCGCTTCGAGACTCATCAGCGTGATTTGGGCCGGTTCCGGGTCACGGGTCGCGAGGCTGACCGCTATGCCTTTCGCACGCCGATGCTGCGCAACGTGACGCGAACCGGGCCGTGGGGCCATGCGGGCGGACATGCGGATTTGAGGGCGTTCCTGCGGGATCATATGGCCCCACGGGCTGGACTTGACGCGGATATGCGCGACGTGGTGCTGCCGCCGCTCGACGGCATTGCGCCGGATTGGGCAGTGATGGACAGCGGATCAGACCGTGAGGACATTCGCGCGGCGATTCCAATTCCGGACAGGGTGGCGTCTGAGGCCGAGCTCACCGCGCTCCTCGCTTTTCTCACCGCGCTCGAAGATCCCGTCGCCCTGTCCGGGCGCCTCGGTATTCCCGATGCCGTCCCGTCGGGCCTGCCCGTGGATCGCTAGGGCGCGCGGCGGAGCGTCAGGCGCTGATCCGCGCTCACGCTTTGCCAGTCTGTGACCTCACCATCCGGCCAGATCACCCGTAGCTCGGCCTCGCTGGCCTCCCCAAGGCCGAAATGAACAGGACCAGACTGCCCGCCGGCATGACCGCCACCGACCGTGACCTCCCGCGCCTGCATCCGATCGCCGATCCGCAATTCGATCCACGCCCCCACCGCGCGGGTGTTGCCGTTCTCCTGTCGCAGCTCCACCCCCAACCAGTGGCCGGTTTCGGGCGTCACGTTGTGCCAGATCTTCAAGGGCGCGCGGCGGGCGGACACCACGAGGTCGAGCCGCCCGTCCCCATCCAGATCCACCAGCGCCCCGCCCCGTGAGCGCACAGGGTCTCCGATCCCTGCGACACCGCCGGCCTCCGTGAATCGGCCGTCCTCGCCCTGCATCAACAGGTTGTTAGGGTCGGCCATGGCGTTGGAGGGCATCTGGTCCACGTTGCCCTTCGCGATGAACAGATCGAGCCGCCCGTCATTATCCACATCGCCGAACTCCGCGTGCCAGCCGGTCGAAGGACGTCCGTCATCACCCGTGTAGGGGCGCTGAGCCGCCGCGCCCATCTCGAAGGGCGCGTTCCGCATCGTGTCGCCCGCGTTCATTTGCAGGAGCTGGTCGCCCATGGAGGTCAGCATGACTTCGGGCTTGCCGTCGCCGGTAAGATCTGCGGAGGCGATGCCCATCCCCCAAATAGACACATGGGGCCAGTCGGTGCGGGGAGTGAGGGGGCTGAGATGCCACATCTCCTCATACCCGCCGCGCAGGTAATAATGGCGGTCGTTGGAGATCCGTAGCTCCGGTGTGCCGCTGCGTTGCCAGTCAGAGATCAACATCGAGAGCGTGCAATAGCCGGGTGATATCGGCTCGGCCTTGCCCCAGCCATTCCCCTCTGGCCGGTAGAGCTGATGATCATCGCAGGCGCCGAACGGCCCGTCGGGATCGTCGCGATCTACGTAATTGCCGAACACCAGCGTCGGGCGCGTCGCCCCGCTTTCCCATGTGGCGGTAAAGGCCGTGGTCCAGGCTGTGTCCGCAGCGCCCCCCCAAGCCTCGGTCATGTTCTTAAACCCGCACTGCCCGTCGCCCTTAAGCAATCGGTTCGCCCCGACGCGCAGCACCGCCAGATCCAGCGTACCGTCCCCGTCGAGGTCGAGCGGATAAACGCCCGTTGTGCCAAGCATCTCGGGCAGGGGGGCGGTGTCAAAGCGGATGGTATCCCCCTCGGTGCGGTTTACAAAGAGGCGCAACGGTTTTGTCCCCCCGGCAGCGGCAAGATCCGGGAGGTTGTCTCCATTGCAGTTGAACGCGGCGACGCCGCCGCCGACGAAATGCTCCCAGCCGCCGGAATAGACGTGATCCAACGGCAGCGCGTCGGACAGCAGTTCGAACCGGGGGTCGGCCGCGGCGGGCAGGGCCACGAGCAGTCCGAGCAAAGCCCTCATGCCGCATCCTCCCGCGGCAGGCCGAGCTCGGCCTCGGTCACCGCCGAAAGCGCCAGTGCCGCGCCGCCATGAGCCCAGAGCAAATCATCCCAGCGGTGCACTTCGATCCGGGGCAGAGAGCGGCCTGCGCCCAGCACCAGTTGCCGCATTTCGCTGAGGGACTCCTCGGCCTCAAAGTAATTCTGCCCAAGCCGGTCGCCGGACAGAATGATAAAGGACGGATCGAGCAGGCTGACCATGTTGGCCAGACCGAGCGCCAGATAGCGGCCCGCCCGGGTAAAAATTGACCGGGCCACGGGGTTACCGGCCTTGGCTTCGTCCCCGAGCCGGATCAGGAGTTCGGTGGTCCGCGCCACAGGTTCGTCCAACAGCCCCAGCGCCGCACGGGCTTCGCGGACCAGCGCATAGTCTGAGACATAGGCTTCGAGGCATCCCCTCTGACCGCAGCGGCAGAGCGCTCCGTCGAGTTGCACCTTGGTGTGGGCCAGCTCCAGACCATAGCCATGGGCACCCCGGAACAGCCGGTGGTCGAGCACGGCACCGGTGCCCACGCCTTTTTCCACGGTCACCACGAGGAAATCGCTCTTGTCCCGACCGACGCCGAACCACAGTTCTGCCAGCGCGACCAGATTGGCGTCATTGTCGATGCTGACCGGCACGCCCAGATGTGCGTGCAGAAGATCGGCGAAGTTAGTGCCCCGGGTGTCGAGCAGCGGCGACCACGCAACAATGCCACTGAAATTGTCCACGTATCCGGGCACTGCGACACCGAGATGGGCGATTTGCGGGGGCGTGAGGTTGCCCTCGTTCAGCAATTCCCGGAACAACGTCGCGCAGTTTTCGGCCCAGACCCGTGGGCTGTCCATGCCGGTGTCCACTTCAATCCGGGCCGACGCGATTTGCTGGCCGCCAAAATTCACCACGATGCCGGTCATTTCGTGAGTGCCGAGCTTGATCCCCGCCACCAGATGCCGTCCGGCCTCAATGGCGAGAGCGACCGGAGGGCGACCCCTCGGGCTGTCCGTCGGCGTCAGGGTGGCTCGGGTCTCGCAGAGGAACCCGTCATCTATCAACTCGGCTGTGAGCGTTGAGGCGGTGGCCGGCGAGATGCGCAATTCCTTCGCAATCTGACTGCGCGATGCGCTGCCTGCGGCCCGGATCCGCTCAAAGATCTGGAGTTTCACAGGGCGTTGTGCATCACTCAGGCTAGGGCAAAGAGGCCCGCATCCCAGCGGTGTCTCGTGATCTGAAGGGCTGTGCATTTATTTTCCCTGTCGAACTAAAGCCCCACTAATTTATGGATGATCCACCGAATTGGGGCGTAATTTTTGAAATTTCTGGCACGGCAGGGGCGCCGTGACAACTTTTTTCTTTGACAGGTGAAAATAATCTTGTCAGAAGCGACTGCGAGACCCAGAAGGGTCCACAACTTTAGGGAGGCTATCCATGAAACGCCGTATTTTTCTTGCCGCCGCGCTGACGGCCACCTGCCTGACCCCTGCCGCCGTTCTGGCCGAGGGCGTCACAGTAGGTGTGAGCTGGTCCAACTTCCAGGAGGAGCGCTGGAAGACCGACGAGGCCGCGATCAAGGCCGCGCTGGAAGAGGCCGGGGCGACCTATATCTCGTCGGACGCCCAGTCGTCGTCATCCAAGCAGCTGTCGGATGTTGAATCGCTCATCAGCCAGGGCGCTGACGCGCTGATTATTCTGGCGCAGGATACCCAGGCCGTGATCCCTGCGGTGCAGCTTGCTGCCGATAACGGCATTCCGGTGATCGCCTATGACCGTCTGATCGAAGACGCCCGCGCTTTTTACCTGACCTTCGACAATGTCGAGGTTGGCCGGATGCAGGCCCGTGCCGTGCTCGAAGCCGCGCCCGAGGGCAACTACGTGATGATCAAGGGCTCGCCCACCGATCCGAACGCCGACTTCCTGCGCGGAGGTCAGCAGGAAGTGCTGCAGGAGGCCATCGACGCGGGCAAGATCACCATCGTCGGCGAAGCCTATACCGACCAGTGGTTGCCCGCCAACGCCCAGCGCAACATGGAGCAGATTCTGACCGCCGCTGACAACAAGGTCGATGCGGTCGTGGCCTCCAATGACGGCACCGCCGGTGGCGCCGTGGCCGCGCTTCAGGCACAGGGCATGGCCGGGATCCCGGTCTCGGGCCAAGACGCCGACAAGGCGGCGCTGAACCGCGTGGCCATGGGCACCCAGACCGTCTCCGTGTGGAAAGACAGCCGTGATCTCGGTCGCCGCGCCGGTGAAGTGGCTGTGGCTCTGGCCGGTGGTGATATGCTGAAGGATGTCGAGGGCGCCTCCGAGTGGACCTCGCCTGCCGGCACGACCCTGACCGCTCAATTCCTGAACCCCGTTCCGGTGACTCAGGACAATCTCGATGTGGTCGTCGAGGCGGGCTGGATCACCAAAGACGAGCTGTGCCAGGGCGTCGAGAACGGCCCGGCCGCCTGCAACTGATCTTCTGATCGGATGCCGGGTGCCGCCCGCCTGACGCGCGGCGGCACCCATTCCTTTTCATATTTCAGACCGGAGCATAGCGATGGCCGATGCCAGCGCCTCGGAGGCGCCTACCCAACGCAAAAACATCTTTCAGACGCTGGAGATCGACACCCGACTGCTGGGGATGGTCGGTGCGTTCATCGTTGTCTGCCTGGTGTTCAACCTTTTGACCGACGGGCGATTCCTGACGCCCCGGAACGTCTTTAACCTGACCATCCAGACCGTCTCCGTGGCCATCATGGCGACCGGAATGGTGTTTGTGATCGTTACCCGCCACATTGATCTGAGCGTGGGTTCGCTGCTGGCGACCTGCTCGGCGATGATGGCGATCACCCAGACCAATATCCTCCCCTCCATCGGGCTGGACCTCGGCAACCCGCTCATCGCGCCCATCGCGATCATCGTGGGTCTGGCCGTGGGTGCGCTGATCGGGGCCTTCAACGGCTGGCTTGTGGGCTATCTGGCCATCCCGGCATTTATCGTGACCCTCGGCGGTTTGCTGGTCTGGCGAAACGTGGGCTGGTACATGACCAAGGGTCAGACCATCGGCCCGCTCGACCAGAACTATCAGATGCTGGGCGGCATCGGCGGCACGCTTGGTGAAACGGCGAGCTGGATCCTCGGCGTCCTCGCGGTGCTGGCGGCCTGCTTTGCCATCTGGAGCGCGCGCAAATCCCGCATCTCCCATGACTTCCCGGTCAAGCCGGTCTGGGCCGAGTTTGTCCTCATGGGTATCTCAGCGGTGCTGATCCTCGGTTTCATCGCCACGCTGAATGCCTACGAGGTGCCGACGCGGGTGCTGGAGCGTCAGTTCGAGGCCCGGGGCGAGGTGCTGCCGGAGGGCTATTCCGAAGGCTATGGTCTGCCCTTCTCGGTCCTCTTGCTGGTGATCGTCGCGGTGACCATGACTATCGTGGCGCGCAAGACGCGGCTGGGGCGCTACATTTTCGCCACCGGGGGCAACCCGGACGCGGCGGAGCTGTCGGGCATCAACACGCGTTTTCTGACGGTGAAGATCTTCGCCATCATGGGGATCCTCTGCGGCCTCGCGGCGGTCGTCGCCTCTGCCCGTCTGTCCTTCCACTCCAATGACATCGGCACGCTGGACGAACTCCGCGTCATCGCGGCGGCTGTCATCGGCGGAACGGCTCTGGCGGGCGGGGTCGGCACGATCTACGGCGCCATTCTGGGCGCGCTGATTATGCAGTCGCTGCAATCGGGCATGGCCATGGTTGGTGTGGATGCGCCGTTCCAGAACATCGTCGTGGGCGCTGTGCTTGTCATCGCTGTCCTCGTGGACATCATCTACCGCAAGCGGACAGGAGCGAAGTGATGGTTGATCGTACCGGAACCCCCCTCGTCGACATGCGCGACATCTCGATCTCCTTCGGTGGGATCAAGGCCGTGGATCACGTCTCGGTCGATCTCTTCCCCGGTGAAGTTGTGGGCCTTCTGGGGCATAACGGCGCGGGTAAGTCGACGCTGATCAAGTGCCTCTCGGGCGCCTATCAGGCCAATGCGGGCGAAATCTACGTGAACGGCCAGAAGGCCGAGATCGCCAACCCCCGCGATGCGCGCGACTATAACATCGAGACGATTTACCAGACGCTGGCGCTGGCCGATAACCTTGACGCCGCCTCAAACCTGTTTCTGGGGCGCGAGCTGACCACCTCCATGGGCTTCGTCAATGAGGCGGCCATGGAGGCGGAGACGCGTAAGATCATGGGCCGCCTGAATCCGAACTTCCAGAAGTTCGCTGCGCCGGTTTCTGCCCTGTCGGGCGGCCAGCGCCAGTCGGTCGCCATCGCGCGGGCGGTCTATTTCCAGGCCAAGATCCTGATTATGGACGAGCCCACGGCTGCGCTTGGTCCGCAGGAGACCGAGATGGTCGCCCAGCTCATTGAAGAGCTGAAGCGTCAGGGCCTCGGGATCTTCCTCATTGACCATGACGTCCATCAGGTGAAGCGCCTCTGTGACCGGGCTGCGGTGATGAAGAACGGCAAGCTCGTGGGCGTGGTGAAGGTGGACGAGGTGACCACCGACGATTTGCTTGCGATGATCATTGCCGGGAAAAAGCCTGAGCATCTGGCGGCCTGAGCCTGTCTCTTTGTTGAAACTGAACCGCCCGGTCCTGATGGACCGGGCGTCGTCGTTTTGGAGGTTCCCCTTGCCTGTCACGCCGGATCGGCTAAGCGGGGAGGATGACCGAGCCACATTCCGACCTCCTTGCGAGCCTCAATCCATCCCCCGCCCGCCGCTACTTGGCCGCCGGGGTGTTTCTTGGGCTTGGCCTCATTCTGATGACCGTGGCCATGAAGCCCGCCGAGGGCGAAGCGGTGGGGCGGATCGCACTGGTGGTGATGGGGCTCGCCTCGCTCGGGGCGGGCTGGGCGGTCTGGCGCGCGTCCTCCCGCGCTCTGTATCTGACCTCTGAGGCGCTGATTCAAAGCGACGGACAGGTGGTCGCGCCGCTGTCGCAGATCGCGGGCGTCGAGCGGGGGGTCTTCGCTATGAAGCCCTCGAACGGTTTCGTTCTGCGCCTCCGCGAGCCCCTTCCACGGCACTGGTCACCGGGGATGTGGTGGAGATTCGGCAAGCGGGTCGGGGTCGGCGGCATCACCGCGCCAGCCGAAGGGAAGGCCATGGCCGACATTCTTGCCCTCCGCCTGGCGGAACAAAACGATTGAGACGAAAAAGGGCTGCCCGAAGACAGCCCTGCACTCGTTACTAACTGGCGGCGATTACATATCGTCGCCGGGGAAAAGAACGCTGTCGATCACGTGGATCACACCGTTGGAGGCACCCACATCTGCGGAAACTACGGTGGCGCCGTCAATCATGACTTTGCCGTCCATGATCTGCACGGGCAATTCTTTGCCGTTCAGGGTGGGCAGCATCTGGCCGTCGGCGAGATCGCCCGCCATCACCTTGCCGGCTACCACGTGGTAGGTGAGCACGGCGTTCAGGTCGTCCTTGTTGTTCAGCAGCGCCTCAAGAGCGCCCGGCTCCAGCCCGGCAAAGGCGGGATCGTAGGGGGCAAACACCGTGAAGGGACCGTCCCCCGCCAGTGCGCCTTCGAGACCAGCGGTCTCGATGCCGGTGACCAGGCTGGTGAAATCGCCGGCATTCTTGGCGGTGTCCACGATGTTGGCTTCATGACCGCCGGCAAAGGCTGCACCGGCGGCAAGGGAAAGGGCGAGGGTCGTTCCGAAAAGGGTCTTGCGAAGCATCCGTCTCTCCATGTTATCAGGCCGGTCTGGCCTGTATGGAGTGCGATTTGGGGCGACAACTGCAGGCGGCAAGATCGGATCCGCGATATATTTCAGCGGGAGCCATTTTGTCGCATGGTTGCGTCCCGGAGCGCTTTCCCGCAGGTTGCGCGCCAGATCATTCGAGAGGACTTCCATGTTTCGTAAAGCGTCTTGCACCCTGTTGCTTCTGACCCTCGCGGCTTGCGGTGGCGGAGGCAAAGAGGTGACCGTCGATCCCGTGGGCGCACAGATCGCCTCCGAAACGCCGCCCGATCTCGTCGCGGTGGCCCAGGCGCTGGACGCACGTCGCGGCCAGAAGATTTCAGACCACCTGACGGTGCTGAGCGCCTCGGCGCGCGGGCAGACTCTGGCGATGAATTACGCCCATGACCGGCCCGACGCCGATTTCAGTCAGGCGGAGCGCGAAAGCTACGCGATCTCGACCGAGCGCACCATTGCGCAGCAGATGTGCGCCCAGCCCGCCACGCGCAAATTCGTCGAGACCTATGGGGGAATCGCGGTGAATATCGTCACCTCCGACCGCCAGCCTCTGGCGAATTTCAACATCACCACCTGCTGAACCTTGCAAATGCGATGCGACCCGCTCTGGACAGCGCGGGTCGTCGTGCTGATATAGCATCCATGAGCTTGCCCCCAGGATTTCTCGACGAATTGCGCAGCCGCGTGAGCCTGGCTCAGGTGGTCGGGCGCAAGGTCATCTGGGATCAGCGAAAATCTCAGCAGGGGCGGGGTGACATGTGGGCGCCGTGCCCTTTCCATCAGGAAAAGACGGCCAGCTTTCACGTCGAGGACCGCAAGGGGTTTTACTATTGCTTCGGCTGTCACGCGAAAGGCGATGCGATCACCTTCGTAAAGGAGACAGAGAATGTCTCCTTTATCGAGGCGGTTCGGATCCTCGCGGAAGAGGCCGGGATGCAGATGCCCGAGCGCGATCCGCGCGCGGCCGAGAAAGCTGACCGCCGCACAAGGCTAAGTGAGGTCATGGAAGAGGCGGTGCGGTTCTACCGCCTGCAACTGAAGACCGCTGCAGGCCAGTCCGCGCGATCCTATCTGGAGGGCAGGGGCCTTGGGCCGGAGGCGCAGGAGCGGTGGGAGCTGGGCTTTGCTCCGGCGGATTGGCGGATGCTCTCGGAGTACCTGACGGGCAAGGGGATCGCCCCTGATCTGATCGCCGCCGCCGGTCTGACCAAGGTCAGCGACCGGGGCGGCGCGCCCTATGACGTGTTCCGCAACCGTATCATGTTTCCCATCCGCGATGCGCAGGGCCGGGCCATTGCCTTCGGTGGGCGGGCCATGGATCCCGACGATACGGCAAAGTATCTGAACTCGCCCGAAACCGAGCTCTTCGACAAGGGGCGACAGCTCTACAACTTAGGTCCGGCGCGCAAGGCGGCTGGGCGGGGTGATCCGCTGATTGTGGCCGAGGGCTATATGGACGTGATCGCGCTCAGCGAGGCGGGCTTTGCTTGCTGCGTGGCGCCGCTTGGGACGGCCGTCACAGAGGACCAGCTGCGCCTGTTGTGGCGCGTGGACCCCGAGCCGGTGATCGCGTTGGACGGTGACGTGGCAGGCCAGCGGGCCGCGCTCAGGGTCATGGATCTTGCCTTGCCCATGATCGAGGCGGGGCAATCCCTCAGGTTCTGCCTGATGCCCGAGGGGCAGGACCCCGATGACCTCCTGCGCGCCAAGGGTCCGCAAGCAATGCGTGACCTTCTGGACCGTGCGCAGCCGATGGTGACGCTCCTGTGGCAACGCGAGGTCGAGGGCCGGAGTTTTGACAGCCCCGAACGTCGGGCGGCGCTGGACCGAGCGCTGGGACAGACGCTTTCGCGGATCGGCGACCAGAGTATCCGGCGCCATTACGAACAGGCGCTGCGCGACCTTAAATGGCAATTCTTCAATCCCCGCCGGGGCGCCGGTAATCAGCGCAAAGGCTTCGCGCAAGGCCCTGCGCTCACCGGCGTCGCCGACGGCGTGGAGGGGGACCGGCTTCACGAAGCGCTCGTCCTGTCCCTGCTAATCCGGCATCCGGAGCTGAGGGCGGATCTGGAGGAACGGGTGCTGGAGCTGGAGTTCCACGAGCAGGCCTATGCACGGCTTGCTATCTGCGTCTTTCGTGCCAGGGCAGAGACCGAAGAAGATCTGCGTGCAGACCTCTCGGCAGGACCTGCAGCGGCTGCCCTTGAAATGCTCGACCGCACACGCCATTTGCGCGTTGTGCCCGCGCTGCGTTCAGGGGATCGCGCGACGGTGGAAAACTGTCTTAACGAAGCGCTTGCAAAGCTCACGGCACGTCGCGGTGCGGAGGCAGAGCTGACCGAGGCGATGCAGGAAATCGCAGACGTGACGAATGATGATGTGCTGACCTGGCGTTTGGCCGAAGCATCCAAGGCCCGGGCTGCGGCAGAACGGAGCCGGAGGGAAACAGGCAAAGGCTACGATCGCGCTGCCAATGGCGTGTTGCTGGATCGGCAAGAGAAAGACGCGCTTGATGCGCTATTGCGGAAAATTGCCCCCGGTGGGGCATCGGGAGAGGAATAAGGTCAACAGTTTGTGCTCTCCGTAAAACTGTTGATAGGAAAAATTAAGGTAACCAGCTTTACGAATCAGTGATTCGCATTACGATTCGGAACTAAGGGGCTCCGTTGTGGGGCGAGAAGGCCCCACGGGAAAGGGAAGCGGCATGGCAGCCAAAGATACGAGCGACGCTCAGAAGGACGATCAGGACGGCGAGGTGATGCTCGATATGAGCCAGGCCGCTGTGAAAAAGATGATCGCCGCTGCCAAAGAGCGTGGCTATATCACCTATGATCAGCTGAACGAGGTCTTGCCGCCCGATCAGGTGGGCTCTGAGCAGATTGAGGACGTGATGTCTCTCCTGTCGGAGATGGGCATCAACGTGATCGAGGACGAAGAGGCCGAGGAGGAGGAGAAGAAATCCACCGAGGTCGCGACCCGCTCCGAAAATCGTGATGTGGCGGTAGCGTCCAATACCTCGGAAAAGCTCGACCGCACTGACGATCCGGTGCGCATGTATCTGCGCGAGATGGGGTCTGTGGAACTCCTGAGCCGCGAGGGTGAAATCGCCATCGCCAAGCGGATCGAGGCAGGCCGGAATACGATGATCGCGGGTCTTTGCGAAAGCCCGCTGACCTTTCAGGCCATCACCATCTGGCGCGACGAACTTCTGAGCGAAGACATTCTTCTGCGCGACGTGATCGACCTTGAGACCACCTTTGGCCGATCCGGCGAAGACGGCGAGGAGCCTGAGGTGTCTGATCTTGGATCGACCCCGCAGGGCGTGGATATACCGAAGCCCAAAAAGAAGCTCGATGAACCGGAAGTTGACGCGGACGGCGAGCCGATCCGCAAAGCTGATGATGAAGATGAGGACGACGATCAGGCCAACCTGTCGCTTGCCGCAATGGAAGCGCAGCTGAAGCCTCAGGTTCTTGAAATGCTGGACGCTATTGCCCGTGACTACACGGATCTGGCGGAGATGCAGGACCGGCGGATCAACGCGACCCTCGACGAAGCCGAGATGTTCAGCGAGGCCGATGAGGCGCGCTATCAGGCGCTACGTGCCGAGATCGTGGTGCTGGTCAAGGAACTGCACCTTCAGAACAACCGGATCGAAGCGCTGATCGACCAGCTCTACGGCATCAACCGCAAGATCATGTCGATCGATTCCTCGATGGTGAAGCTCGCCGACCAGGCTCGCATCAACCGGCGCGAGTTTGTAGAAGCGTATCGCGGGGCCGAGCTTGATCCAACCTGGCTGGACCGGATTGCTGAAAAGCCGGGGCGTGGCTGGCAGGCGTTGCTGGAGCGCTCTCGGGATAAGATCGAAGATCTGCGCGCAGAGATGGCTCAGGTCGGCCAGTATGTAGGCGTGGACATTTCCGAGTTCCGCCGCGTTGTGCAGCAGGTGCAAAAAGGCGAGAAGGAGGCCCGGCAGGCGAAGAAGGAGATGGTCGAGGCGAACCTTCGGCTGGTGATTTCGATTGCCAAGAAATACACGAACCGTGGCCTGCAATTCCTTGATCTCATTCAGGAAGGCAATATCGGTCTGATGAAGGCCGTGGACAAGTTCGAGTATCGCAGGGGCTACAAGTTCTCGACCTACGCCACCTGGTGGATTCGTCAGGCGATCACCCGCTCCATTGCCGATCAGGCGCGCACGATTCGTATTCCTGTGCACATGATCGAAACGATCAATAAACTCGTGCGGACGGGGCGGCAGATGCTCCATGAGATCGGTCGCGAGCCGACGCCCGAGGAACTGGCCGCGAAACTCCAGATGCCTTTGGAGAAGGTGCGAAAGGTGATGAAGATCGCCAAAGAGCCGATCAGCCTTGAGACGCCGATCGGCGATGAGGAAGACAGCCAGCTCGGTGATTTCATCGAGGATAAGAATGCCGTTCTTCCCCTCGACAGCGCCATTCAGGAAAACCTGAAAGAGACGACCACACGGGTTCTGGCCTCGCTTACGCCGCGTGAGGAACGGGTCCTGCGGATGCGTTTCGGCATCGGGATGAACACCGACCACACGCTGGAAGAGGTCGGCCAGCAGTTCAGCGTGACCCGCGAACGGATCCGTCAGATCGAAGCCAAGGCGCTGCGGAAGCTGAAGCACCCGTCGAGGTCGCGCAAGCTGCGGTCCTTCCTCGATCAGTGATCTGACGATCACATCAGTGCTTGGTTGAGCTGAAACATGCCGGTCCCTTGGGGCCGGCGTTTTTCTGGGAACGATTTGTGGTTGGGTCCTGTTCGGGTTCAGAGACCAACAAGGAGCAACGCAATGATCCGATCACTGGCCGCTGGCGCTTTGGCGGGACTTGTTCTGGTAACACCGGCCTTTGCATTCAGGGCGCAGAACGGCAAATTCGTGGAGGCGCTCGGCCCCGATACCTTCGTGGTGAAATGGTCGGGCAAATCGAGCCCGAAGGACTTTTGGTGCGCTGCCGGAGATTTTGCGAACCGGCGGATGCACGTCTCTCCCGCGACCCGCCTCTATCGCTATGAAAGCGGTCGGCGTAATCCGGGAGAGGGCATTGTCTTCGGTCTCACGCCGCGATCTGACACGGGCACGGGGACGTTGCGACTGGCGGGTGGTCCGGGGATGAAGGTAGCCCACGCCCGCATCCTGTGCGAAGACCTGCGTGAGCGCGGCCGTTGATCGACGGCGCACTCGAGTTCTCCACGCGCGGGAACGGTCTCTATGACATTACGGCGCGGGTGGCGGCGGTGTTGCCCGAAGACACCGGTGTGCTGACGCTGTTCGTCCAGCACACCTCGTGCTCTCTCCTGATCCAGGAAAATGCCGACCCGGATGCGCAACGCGATCTGATGGCGTGGATCGAGCGACTGGTTCCGCGAGCGGATCATCCGGACATGGCTTATTTGCGACACAGATCGGAGGGGCCGGACGACATGCCTGCCCATATCAAGGCCGCGCATTTGCCGGTCAGTCTCTCGATCCCGGTGCAGCACGGGCGGATGCGGCTGGGGACCTGGCAAGGGATCTACCTCTGGGAGCACCGCGACGACCCGCATTTTCGCCGTATCGCGTGGTCGTTGCGCTAGTATTCTCCTGTCCCCGCCAGTGGCAGCTCCCCCATATGACGTAAGGTGTCCCGTATATTGGGGGTTGGCGTTTGGGGCTACCCAACGCGATGAACGCGGGTTAGGTTGGGACACCCCCGGCCTTGCGCGCGAAAGAGGTGCCCATGCGTTGCCCGTTCTGCGGAAATATCGACACACAGGTCAAAGATTCCCGTCCTGCAGAGGATCATGTGGCGATCCGACGGCGAAGGCTTTGCCCGGCCTGCGGAGGACGGTTCACAACTTATGAGCGGGTCCAGCTCCGCGATCTTGTCGTGGTCAAGACAAATGGACGGCGCGAGGAGTTTGACAGGGACAAACTCGAGCGCTCGATCCGCATCGCCCTTCAGAAGCGGCCCGTGGAGCCGGAACGTATGGATCAGATGATCAGTGGGATCGTCCGGAGGCTTGAGAGCCTCGGCGATACCGATATTCCGTCCAAGGTCATTGGCGAGATCGTCATGGAGAGCCTCGCCCGGATCGACACCGTGGCCTATGTGCGATTTGCAAGCGTCTACAAGAACTTCCAGGCTGCGGACGATTTCGACAAGTTTGTCAGTGAGCTGAGGCCACAGACCAGTCCCGAGGGTGAGTGACGCCGATCACATGGCCCATGCCCTGTCGCTTGGTCGGCGGGGGTTGGGGCGCGTCTGGCCGAATCCAGCGGTGGGATGCGTGCTGGTCCGGGATGGCCGGGTGGTCGGACGCGGTGTCACTCAGCCCGGAGGGCGACCACACGCGGAGCGGGTGGCGTTGGATCAGGCCGGCGAGGCTGCTCAGGGTGCGACGGCCTATGTGACACTGGAACCTTGCGCGCATCACGGGCAGACGCCGCCTTGTGCTGCGGCGCTGGTGCAGGCGGGCGTGTCGCGGGTGGTAACGGCGCTCGAGGATCCAGACACCAGGGTATCCGGGCGCGGTCATGCAAGGCTGAGGGAGGCGGGCCTCAATGTGACGACAGGCGTTTTGGCCGACGTGGCGCGCTGGGATCAGGCCGGGTTTCTGAGCCGGGTCGTGCGGCGGCGCCCTATGGTCACGCTGAAGCTGGCCACCTCTCTGGATGGGCGCATTGCGACGGCCAGCGGAGAGAGCCGCTGGATCACTGGCCCCGAGGCGCGGCGCGCGGTTCATGCCATGCGGCTCAATCACGACGCGGTGCTGGTGGGCGGTGGGACAGCGCGGGCCGATGATCCCCGGCTCACGGTGCGTGAGATGGGGCCGGTGCGGCAACCTGTTCGTATCATTGTCTCGCAGCGGCTGATCTTGCCTGAGGAGGGCGAACTGGCGCGCTCTGTTGATGAAGGGCCGCTTTGGTTGATCCACGGGGATGGCGCCGCCGAGGAGCGGCGGGCGTTTTGGGCCGGGCGTGGGGCCCGGTTGATCGAGGCGCCCGTCTCGCGCGGGCAGGTCTGCCCGACTGAGATGCTGAATGCGCTTGCGACCGAAGGTGTCACGCGGGTGTTCTGCGAAGGCGGGGGCTCTCTGGCCGCATCTCTCCTCGAAGCGGGCCTGGTTGATCGGATCGCGCTGTTTTCCGCCGGATTGTTTCTGGGCGCAGAGGGCCATCCGGGTCTCGGTGCGCTGGGCATCGACCGCCTGGCGGATGCGCCGCGCTACCGGCTCAAACAGCATCGCCGGATTGGGGCTGATGTGCTGAGCCTCTGGTCGCTCTGAGCCTCCCCTAACGCCGCCAAAGATGGGCTTGCGACGCGAACACACCCTGCAGTTTCGCCAGTAGCCGGTTCGCCGCGCCCGGATGGGGGACAGTGCCGCTTTGGAGGCGGGACAAGACCACCTCTGGCGGGCAGGGCAGATCTGTCACCGGATCATGGTAGCGGGGATAAGCTATGAGCGCCGCGTGGACCAGCGCAATGAGGTCCGGGCGGGCGGTCCGGCGATCGGGAACGGGTCCGAGATCCTGCGTCAGCCCCCAGCCCGCGTAGAAGGGGGCGCCGAAACAGGTCACGGGCACATCGCGGAGGAGCGCCTCAAACCCGAGGGTCGAGGTCATCGTCCAGACCTCCTGCACCTCTTCCAGCAGTGCGACCGGATCGATCCGGGGCAGGACCATGTCGGCCTCCGCAGCCTCAATCGCGCCGGGGCGCAGGCCCGCCTCCACATCTGGGTGGGGCTTATAAAGGATCACCGCCTGCGGGTTTTGCCGCCGTGTCTCGGCGAGCAGATCGGCATTGCGCCGGATCTGCGTCGTGCCGAGGCGGATGGAGGCATCGTCCTCCACCTGCCCGGGCACAAGAATACGATGGCCCTTGGGCAGCTCCGGCAGGGTGGCGCTGCCAACGTTGTATTTCGACAGACCTGCGGCGAGAAGTTGGTCCAGCAACCGTTCGGCCCGCCGCCGATCATTCCGGGACAGCGGCACGTCCATGAGCCGTTCGAGGCGGGACGGACGGGAGGGATCATAATAGATCCCAAGGTCATCGAGGGCGAAAGACAGTGGCGGGATGAGCTCGGCCCCCAGTCCCTTTGACCGCAAGAACCCATCCTCCATGCGGATCAGCTCCGGCGCGGCGCGATGAGCCGCGGTTTCTTTTCCCGCCCAGACAAGCAGCGGTCGTTGCTGGCGCTTGGCCGCGTCGGCGGCCTTCTCCGGGGCATCTTCAAAGGTGATGGGCTGAACTGCGCCGAGGATCTTTTGCAGAGGACGCCGCTTCCACAATCGTATGCCGTTGGCCACATAGCCCCGCCGATCTTCCCGCCAGGCTCTGGCACGGGCTTCCAGCATGTCGATGACGTCTTCGACCTCACACAGACGATCGTGATAGGGATCGTACCAGACCGGGATATCGATCAAAGCGGCGGCAGCCAGTGTTTCGCGCGTGAGGGTGCGGCCCCTGCGCGGTGGCTGTGTGACATCCTCGCTGAGACCCCAGCCTGCGTAAAACGGCTGGCCGAATACCACGGGTCTCTGACCGGCGAGAATCGCCTCGAATCCCATCTGTGAGGTGACAGTATAGATCGCGCTCGCCCGGTCAAAGAGCGCCCAGGGTGAATACGGTCCGCTGAGCAAGCTGGTCCGTGCGTCGAGATCGGCCTGCCCAAAATGGCCAGCCCGGTGACCGTTAGTCGTTTCCGGGTGGGTCTTGATCACGATAGGGCGGTCAGGATGATCGTCCCGCGCGCGCGCCAGCATGCGCCCGAAGCTGTCAGCGTTTGCGCCCCCATATGTGATCGACGCATCGCCGCGCGTCTGGTCAATCACCAGCACATAGCCGGACTCGGGGAGGGGAAGGCCAGGATCTGTGGCGGCGTATTTAGTTAAATGGGCGTCGCGGATCCGGGTGATAACGTCTGCGGCGCGGCGACGCTCGGCCTCGGACCAGTCGCCCGTGGCCAGCCGGTGTTCCAGATCTGAAGGGGCTGAGGGATCAAAGTAGAGCCCGCGCCGGTCGATCATGAGACCCAGTGTCTGATCGCCGGAGCGCCCGGGATGCAGGGACCGCAAAAACGCGTCTTCGATCCGGACCAGTGCAGCACTGGTGCGGCGCGATACGGCCTCTCCCCGATAGGCCCGCCCGGCCCGACCCCAGACGCCTACATGATCTCCAACGGCGGGCCAGCCCGTCGTCACGCGCCAGCCTGCAAGGGTCAGGATGCGTCGGATGCGCTTGTTCAGAAAACCGCCGGAATAGACCCGCAGGCGTTCCCCCGGGGGCATGGGATCAGAAATTGTCGATCTGGTTCGATAGCCCCGTGACCGAGCCTGCGGAGCTGGTGATCGTGGAGATGATCTTGGCGAACTGCGCGTAAGGTGCTTCGGTCACAAAGATCGTATCGTCATCCTTAATCGAGAAGTCACGTGCCTCGAAGAGCCCGTTCGGCTTGGTCAGGTCCAGCACGTAGATCATCCGCTGAGGTCCGACCAGATCGTCCCGGCCCAGGACGGTACGGGCAATATTCTGCGGTTCGTCGCGCAGGACGAAGACGCCGGTCGGATCGGCAGAGGTCGGATTTAGGCCCCCCATCTGGCCAATAGCTTGAAGCGCCGAGATCCGCCGCTCTTCGAACTGAAGAACAGAACCACCCTGAGCCGTACCGAGAACCGTGTAGGTGCGCGGGTCGGCCTCGACCAGGATCCGGTCGCCGTCCCGGAGCGCAATGTCGAGCCCGGGATTCTCGTAGATATCCTGCAGCCACACCTTTTCTTCGCGGCCACCCCGGCTGACAGTCACCAAAGCGACTTCGGGATCGACGGAGATGCCGCCCGAGGCCGCCAGCATGGCGGTCAGGGTGCGAGTGAAACTTTCAATCGGCTGCACACCTTGCAGGCCAACATTGCCCACAATGGACACAGTCGCGCCGGTGCCCGCCGCGCGCGCGACGGAGACCTGTGGATCGGGGGTCTGGGCACCAAGGCGAGCGGAAATGATCTGTCTAATAGCCTCGGGCGAATTGCCGGCCGCCCTGATACGGCCCGCATAGGGGACGTAGATATATCCGTCGGCATTCACCTGAATCTGCGCGATCGTGCTGGCCGACGCGCCCACAGGGGAGAGCAGACCGTCATCCACGTTTTCGTAAATCGTCAGGCTCAGAGTATCCCCGGCCCGAATTGTATCGGCGCCAATTTTTCCAACGCTGGTGAAGGCTGGTGAGAAGGTCAGTCTCTCTTCAGCGGCTGTCGCTGTGGTGACCCAGCGCGTGACCGGAACAACAAAGGCGTCGCCTTCGCGCTCGACAGATCCTGCATAGATTTCCGGCTTTGTCGGCCCGGAGCGGGGCAGCCCGCAACCGGCGAGGAGTGCGATGGCGGAAAGCGCCGCGATCGGAAGATAGAGCCGCGATGTCATCAATGGTACCTCGGAAGCCTGCGCACGATTGTTGATTACTTGGAAGTCGTATGACAGAAACCGCGTTGGTCGTTAAGAGACGGTGCCTATTGAGATGACACTTGTTGTCTCGGTGCCGCAGTTCCCGCCAAAAGCGAGTCGTAGGGGTCATGAGGGGCCAGCACCATATCCGCGACCTGACGCAATAACTGGCGGCGTCCCTTGGCGGAATAGAAACTGCCCGGGATCTGGCTGGTTTCCAGCAAATACCGCCGGTAGTCCCGATAGGCCTTTGTTTGCGGGCGTACCGGCTCGGCGAAGAAGTCGGGCAGGTCTTGGGTCGAGACGAATTCTGGCTTCGTATAGACAGCTGCGCCAAAGGTCTTGACCGGTAATCCGCGCCACAGAACCTGCTGGGCGGCGGTGGAATTTACGGTCACTGCCGACCTCGCGTTGTCCAGCAGCTTTGCAAGTTTCCCGCCACGCACGTAGTGGACGCGATCAAGTATCCCCATCTCCGCGGCAATACGGCGAATCGCACGCCGCTGGTCGAATCGCCCGTCCTCGAGCGGGTGGGCTTTGAAGACAAGGTGATGGTGACGCGGCGCGCCCGCGGCAAAACCGTCGATCACGGTCCGGACAAATTCCTCGCCATTTTCGAACGATGAATGGGCGATGAAGTTGCTGTCATGCTCCAGTTGCAGCAGCACCAGATGATAAGGGTTGTCGCTGTTGGCAATGCGCCGCGTGGCCTGTCTGCGGTCAATCAAAATTGCGGGGCTGAGCAGCAGACGTCGCAGATAGACCCGGAATTCCTGCGCCACGGTGATTTCTCTGTGGGGTCGAAATCCTGCATAATGCCGGTTCGCGAGCATCACATAGGCGTGGTACAGCGCGCCATAAAACACGTGCTCACGGAGGTCGCCCCAATGGGACGGCGCGACCGGAAGGTCGGTTTCAGCGACCCGGATCGCGGCCTGCATGTCGGCGACCGACATGTCCATCAGCCGCGAATTGCCGTTTGAGCCACCCCGTTCATAGGTGACCCAATACGGGCGCAGATAGCCTTCCTCGAAAACGTGGACCGTCAGACCGCGCGACCGTGCCAGCTCAACTGCTTCGGCATGGATCCGGCGGGTATCACCGTAGAGCACGATATCGGTGATCTGATGGCGGTCGAGGAGATCCATACAAAAGTCGCGCCAGTGCTCGGGTGTGTCTGTGTAGGGGATGTAATGATCGGCATCAGACCAGAAGGCCTCATCCCCGCGATTGAACCCGACCCGCCAGCACACCATGCCAGCCGCTCTGAGCAACGCTGCGAGACGGTCGAAAAATGGCCCGTGCGGACCTTGTAAGAACAGAAAACGCTTGGACTGATTCATTATTGACTACCCCATAGCAGCGCTAGCGCATTCGGGGTGGACGTGCAAACTCCCTCATGGGACTTGCCCGGAGATGGATTTCAGGCCAACCAAGAGCCCAACGCGCGGTCTTCGGAGGAAAACACCATGTTCACAGGTTTGATCAGCGATGTGGGGGAGATCCTGTCCGTCGAGACAAACGGTGACCTCCGCGCTCGAATCGGGTGTGACTACGATGTGTCGGGGATCGAACTTGGGGCGTCCATCGCCTGCGACGGCGTGTGCTTGACGGCAATTGCGACGGGGGCTGATCCGCGTCCGTGGTTCGATGTGGAGATCAGTGCCGAGACGGGCGCGCGCACGACCATGGCACAGAGGCCCTGGGCCGTAGGGCAGCGGGTGAACCTTGAGCGGTCTCTGCGGGTGGGCGACGAGATGGGTGGGCACATGGTGTCAGGCCATGTGGATGGAGTCGCGCAGATCGTTGCCATGGCGCAAGAAGGCGATTCGACCCGCTACAGCCTTGAGGCTCCGGCGGAGCTGGCGCGCTTCATCGCGCCGAAAGGGTCCGTGGCGCTGAACGGGACATCGCTGACGGTCAACGAGGTCGAGGGCGCGCGGTTCGGTGTGAACCTGATCCCGCATACCAAAGAGGTGACCACGTGGGGCCGTGCACAGGTGGGGGATGCGGTTAACATCGAGATCGACACCATCGCCCGCTATGTGGCGCGCTATGCGGAGCGGCTCCAGTCCTTTGACGACGCAGCGTCTTCCTGACGCGCGAGGAAATCCCGGGGCGCTCGCGTCTGGCCTTTCAGCCCTCCGCGGTCTATCTGCCAAAAGACAGCCACAGGAGCGCCCCGATGAGCGATACCAGCGCCTCGACCTATCATGACGCGATTTCTTCGGTCGAAGAGATTATCGAAGATGCCCGCAACGGCCGGATGTTTATCCTCGTTGATCACGAAGATCGCGAGAACGAGGGCGATCTGGTGATCCCGGCGCAGATGGCGACTCCGGATGCGATCAATTTTATGGCCACCCACGGGCGCGGACTGATCTGCCTGTCCATGACGGCCGCCCGTTGCGATGCGCTGGGCCTGCCGATGATGGCGCAGCAGAATTCGTCGCGTCACGAGACAGCCTTTACGGTTTCCATCGAGGCGCGGGAGGGGGTGTCCACCGGCATTTCTGCCCATGACCGCGCCCATACGGTGGCTGTGGCTATCGACGGTGCCGCCACCGCCAGCGACATCGCCACGCCCGGCCATGTCTTCCCCCTGCGCGCCCGTGACGGTGGCGTGCTGGTCCGCGCGGGCCACACCGAGGCCGCCGTGGATATCTCGCGGCTCGCGGGCCTGAACCCCTCGGGCGTGATCTGTGAGGTCATGAACGACGATGGCAGTATGGCTAGGCTGCCGGATCTGGTGTCCTTTGCCCAGCTCCATGGGCTGAAGATCGGTACGATCAGCGACCTGATCGCCTATCGTCGCCGCAACGACAATCTGGTCCGCGTCACCAGCGAACGGCAGATCTCCTCGGAGTTTGGCGGCGACTGGATGCTGCGGATCTACACAGACGAGACCCACGGCTCTGAGCATATCGTTCTGACCAAGGGCGATATCTCCGGTGATGATCCGGTTCTCGTGCGGATGCATGCGCTTGACCCGATGCTGGATATTGTCGGCACCGGGCCGATCGGGCGTGCCGGGGAATTCGCCGATGCCATGCGTCTGGTGGCGGAAGAGGGACGCGGTGTTGTCGTGCTCTTGCGCGATCTGACCATGAAGCTTGTCGCGGATGATGAGGCCTCGCCCCAGACGCTCCGGCAATACGGGCTTGGCGCGCAGATCCTGTCGTCGCTCGGGCTCAAGAGACTGACACTACTGACGAATTCGCCCCGGCCCAAGATCGTGGGCCTCGACGCTTACGGGCTCGAGATCGTGGGCACACGCAAGATATCGGAGATCGGCTGATGGCCGGACAATCGCACTACACCCCCCCGATGCCGGAGTTTGACGCTCCGGTGAAGGTCCTCATCGTCGTGGCACCTTACTACAAGGAGATTGCGGACGATCTCGTGGCCGGTGCCCGCGCGGCGCTGGAGGCCGCGGGTGCCACCCATGAGACCATCGAGGTGCCCGGAGCACTCGAAGTTCCTACTGCGATCCAGATAGTGCGGCGGACGGCGGATTTCGATGGGTTCGTGGCGCTGGGCTGCGTGATCCGGGGCGAGACGACCCATTACGACACGGTCTGCAATGACAGTTCCCGCGCGATCACCCTGATGGGGCTCGACGGCGCCTGCATCGGCAACGGCATCCTGACGGTCGAGACCGAGGCGCAGGCCGTGGCCCGCGCGGGCGAACAGAACAAGGGCGGCGGCGCGGCGGTCGCAGCACTGCATCTGATCGCTCTGTCCCGCAAATGGGCATCGGCGACCAAGGGTATCGGCTTTGCCACGGGGCGGGACGTCAAATGACCGACAAAAAGCAGATGCGCTCCGCTGCACGGCTTTATGCCGTGCAGGCGCTGTTCCAGACCGAGCAGCTCGATGTGTCCGTGGACCGGGTGCGCTCGGAGTTCGAGGATCATCGCTTCGGCGCGACCTATGAAGAGGGCGAGTTTGCCGAAGGTGATACGGCGCTCTTCCGCAAGACCCTCGACACGGCGGTGACGTGGCAAGCGAAAATCGATCAGCTCACTGACCGGGCGCTGGTGGCCAAATGGCCGATCGACCGCATCGATCCGGTCTTGCGGGCGCTGTTTCGCGCGGCCGGGGCGGAACTGTTGAAAGGCGACGCCCCGCCGAAGGTTGTGATCGTGGAATATGTGGACGTGGCTAAAGCGTTTTTCGCCGACGGGCGCGAGCCGAAATTCGTCAACGCCGTGCTCGACCATATGGCGCGAGAGCTGAAGCCCGAGGCTTTCAAGCCTCGCGCCTGAATTCCCGCGAGGCGTCCGGAAATTTTCAGAGTCTCCGGCGCGGTTTCTATGCAAAAAATCGGCGCCCGCTTGCGCCATTGCGTGGCGGTTTGTGAGATTAGGCGGGACCACCACGACCGTCGGGTGTTTCAATTCCCGAGGACCTGATAAATCAGGTGGGCGCCAGGTGAACGGACCAGGATCCGCACAGAGCCAGCTCCCTCGGTTTTGCGTAAGGCCACCGGAATTTTTCCCGGCACGGGAAGGGCAGAACCCGCCTGAGGACCAGATAGGTCACCGGCAGGGCTGTTGCAAGGGGCGTCCTGCTTGCAAATTCGTTTATGATTTGTTCACATGATCCCATGCAGGATATGACGACCGAACCGACACTCAAACCTGGACAGTTGCTGGCGCGCGGCGTCATGCGGAGCCTCGCCGCCCATGGCTTTGCCTGTGTCGAGGAACTGGTGCCAGCGTCGGGCCTCCGGGTGGACGTGATGGCTTTGGGCAAGAAAGGAGAGATCTGGATCGTTGAATGCAAATCCAGCCGCGCCGATTTCACATCGGACGGAAAATGGGAGGGGTATCTGGACTGGTGCGACCGTTTCTTTTGGGCGGTGGATTCGGAGTTCCCGACAGAAATTCTGCCTGAGGGGCACGGGCTGATCGTCGGCGATGCCTATGACGCGGAAATTTTGCGTATGGGGCCGGAAGCAAAGCTCGCGCCGGCCCGGCGCAAGGTCATGGTCCAGAAATTCGCCACCTGCGCGGCGCGGCGCTTGCAGGCTCTGCGCGATCCGACGGGACTGCTGGGCAGCTAGCGCTTCTTGCGCGTGCCCATGGCCCTTGCACCTTCGGCCGCGGCGCGGATCTCTTCGGCGATCTCAATGGCTTCATCCGGCTCAAAATCCATTGGGATCTCAACGCCGCCATCGGCCTCGATATAAAGCCGCACCATGCCTGCATCGGTCGGGCCGATTTGCAGATTGGCGCTCAGGTCGCTGGAATCGTTGATGCCCATGTCGGTGATCTCCTTTTCTTCAGCCCTAGCGCTCTGGCGGCCTCCGGTCGAGACCCTATGGCTCGCAGTGGCGCCCGGCACCCCTTACAGGCCAGAGAAAATGCATTTCCTGTGGAAATGATCAAAAAACACCCTGATCGGGTGCTTGCATCCTGCGCCCGGCGGCGCTAATTCGCCCTCAGTGCCGCCTTAGCTCAGTAGGTTAGAGCGCTTGATTGTGGATCAAGAGGTCCCCCGTTCGAGCCGGGGAGGCGGTACCATCTCACTGAACGTTTATACGCTGACGCAGGGTTTGGCCCTTTGGATCGTAGATCAGGATTTCGCCATCCGTGGTGACGACGGCGATGAAATCGCGCGCCTGGGTAAAGGCTTGAACGCTGACGTCTTCAGGCAGGTCCAGTGCCATGGGCAGTTCAGGCATAGGGCGGGGCAGGCGGTCGATGAACAGCCAGACCAGCGTCACGATGGATACAAGCATGGTTGCAGTCAGCGCGATGACCAGCCATTTCAGCAGGATCAATCCGCCATCGCGGGAAGGAGTGTCGTCCATGGCCGAGCGGTGCCTCCAGATTACAATCGGGGACAACCCGCCCCCGCGTCTCGATAAGGCACTGGCGCGGGATGTGCCAGATGACGCGCATCTGTCGCGATCCCGTCTGGCCCGGTTGATCACAGAGGGTCAGGTGCTGCGCGGCGGTGCGCCCCTGACCTCGCCCAAGGCCAGGGTGGATGCAGGGGATGAGATCGAGATCCGGGTTCCCGAAGAGGTCGAGAGCGACATGCTCCCCGAGGCTATTCCGCTGGAGATCCTCTATGAGGATGCAGATCTGATCGTGGTGAACAAGCCTGCGGGGATGGTGGTCCATCCGGCGCCAGGCAGTCCCTCGGGCACGCTGGTCAACGCGCTTCTGCACCACTTTGGCGACGCGCTTTCTGGTGTGGGCGGAGAGCGGCGACCGGGAATCGTGCACCGGATCGACAAGGATACGAGCGGTCTGTTGGTCGTCGCCAAAACCGACCGTGCGCATCACGGTCTTGCGGAGCAATTCGCCCGCCACAGTGTCGAGCGCACTTATCTGGCCCTGTGTCACGGCGTCCCGAACCCTGCCGACCCGCGGTTGCGGGGGCTAAAGGGTGTGTCGATGGAGAGCGGCAGCGTGATCCGCGTTGAGACGCTTCTTGGGCGGCATCCCACGGATCGGCAACGGCAGGCGGTGAGCTTTACCTCCGGGCGCCGGGCCGTGACGCGAATGCGGGTGCTGCGGGACTGGGGGCAGGTCGCGCTGGTGGAATGCTGGCTTGAGACCGGGCGGACCCATCAGATCCGCGTCCATGCGCGGTATCTGGGCCATGGCCTCATCGGTGATCCGGTGTATGGCGGTCAGCGCAAAGTGTCTGCAACCCGCTTGCCGGCTGAAATAGCAAGTGCTCTGAACGGCTTTGAGCGGCAGGCTCTGCATGCCCGGAGTCTCGGCTTCGAGCATCCGGGAACGGGCGAAAAAGTGCGTTTTGACAAACCATTGCCAGACGATCTTCAGGTTCTGATTGAGCGGTTGCCAATTGAAAGATCTAACACATCCATGTGAGGTGGCGGATCTTCTGCCGCACCTTGGATGTTCCGGGTGTATTCTCGTGACAGATCTTGAACTGAACTGATCGGTTCACCATATCACATCCGAAGGCCCATGTGGCCGCTTAGGAGGATCCGTATGGCGAATTATGCCAATCTGCCCGCGCCGAGTCCCGAAGGGGGTCTCAACCGCTACATGCAAGAAATTCGCCGGTTTCCGATGCTGGAGCCGGACGAGGAATACATGCTGGCGAAAAGCTGGGTGGAGCACGAGAATACAGAAGCCGCGCACAAGCTTGTGACATCTCATCTGCGTCTCGCCGCCAAAATCGCCATGGGGTATCGAGGCTATGGGTTGCCGCAGGCCGAGGTGATTTCCGAGGCGAACGTTGGACTGATGCAGGCGGTCAAGCGCTTCGATCCGGAAAAAGGTTTCCGCCTCGCTACTTATGCCATGTGGTGGATCCGTGCCTCTATTCAGGAGTACATTCTGCGGTCATGGAGCCTTGTAAAACTTGGCACCACCAGCGCTCAGAAGAAACTGTTCTTTAATCTGCGCAAGGCAAAGAACCGCATCGGCGCGCTCGAAGAGGGTGACCTGCGCCCGGAGAATGTGGCGCAGATTGCCCATGATCTCGGCGTGACCGAGGCAGAGGTGATCTCGATGAATCGCCGGATGGCGGGGTCAGATGCGTCTCTGAACGCGACCGTGTCGAATGATGGCGAGGGGACTGCGCAGTGGCAGGACTGGCTGGAAGATGAGGATGCCAATCAGGCGGAGCAGTATGCCGAGCGTGATGAACTGGAGACCCGTCGTGAGCTGCTGATCGAGGCTATGGACGTTCTGAACGACCGGGAGAAGGATATTCTCACCCAGCGCCGTCTGAAGGATCAACCCGTGACCCTTGAAGAGCTGTCTGGCGTCTATGACGTCAGCCGTGAGCGGATTCGTCAGATTGAAGTGCGTGCTTTCGACAAACTGCAAAAGCGCATGACCGGGCTTGCGGCGGAGCGGGGCATGTTGTCCGCGCCTTGAGTTGGGGTATGCGAAGGCCGTCGCCGCCCATGCGGCGACGGTGAGGCAGTTCCAGATCATTTAGGCCGCATAACCCCGGGTGAAGTGCCGCCATCAACCCGCGTACGGGTTCGGACAGGCAAATTTTGCGGGGGCGTTTCAAGTATTTTACCCATGGCAATGTGGCTGAGGCCGGCGGAATCCCTGTGGCCATCAAATCTGCGTGTTTCCGGCGCTTCCTGTCTTCCGCCGATCACTGAAGGTAGCATGAATTTGGAACCTAGATAGGAAACGTCTCTGCCAGTCTTCTGGCATCGGTAGTGGAAGTCTGCTCCGTCCCATCTGCCAGCACATCGCCCAAAAATTAGAAAGACGGCCTTTGGGCAGGCCTTCGGCAAAGAAAAAGGGCAGACCTTCCGATCCGCCCCCAGAGATTATATCGCGCGACCCGTTTCCGGGCCGCGCTTTGTGTCGGTCACTCGATGATTTTCGAGACGACGCCGGCGCCGACGGTGCGGCCGCCTTCGCGGATGGCGAAGCGGAGCTTCTCTTCCATCGCGATCGGGGCGATCAGCTCGACGCCAAACGACACGTTGTCGCCCGGCATTACCATCTCGGTGCCCTCGGCCAGCTGAACCGTGCCGGTCACGTCCGTGGTGCGGAAGTAGAACTGCGGACGGTAGTTGGCGAAGAATGGCGTGTGACGGCCACCCTCTTCCTTGGTCAGGATGTAGGCTTCGGCCTCGAACTTCGTGTGCGGGGTCACGGAGCCCGGCTTGGCCAGAACCTGACCACGCTGAACGCCTTCACGGTCGATGCCGCGCAGCAGGGCGCCGATGTTATCGCCGGCTTCACCGCGATCCAGCAGCTTGCGGAACATTTCCACGCCGGTGCAGGTGGTCTTCTTGGTATCGCGGATGCCGACGATTTCGATCTCGTCGCCCACGTTGATCACGCCACGCTCGACACGACCGGTCACAACCGTACCACGACCGGAGATCGAGAACACGTCCTCGACCGGCATCAGGAAGGGCTGGTCCACGGCGCGCTCGGGCGTCGGGATGTAGTCATCGACGGCAGCCATCAGCTTGCGGATGGACTCTTCGCCGATGTTGGCGTCACGGCCTTCCATGGCGGCCAGGGCGGAACCCGGAACCACCGGGATGTCGTCGCCCGGGTACTCGTAGGACGACAGCAGCTCGCGGATTTCCATCTCGACGAGCTCGAGGAGCTCCTCGTCATCCACCTGGTCGACCTTGTTCATGTACACGACCATGGCCGGGATGCCGACCTGACGGCCGAGCAGGATGTGCTCGCGGGTCTGGGGCATGGGGCCGTCAGCCGCGTTCACCACGAGGATCGCGCCGTCCATCTGGGC
>NZ_VFSV01000110.1 GCF_007004065.1 Palleronia caenipelagi
GAGGCTTCCAACAAAAAATCCCGTTCCACGACCAGCTGCCCGATTTTGACGTGCAGCTTTCCGACCTCTGCCGCCGATATCGTCGGCTCCGCGGTCGCCTGGCCGGTGAAGGCCTGTGCCATGTTCTCAATCGCGGTCCGTTTCCAGCCGCTGATCATGGTAGGGTGGATGTCATACTTCTTGGCCAGCTCGGCCGTCGTCAGCTCCTCGCGGATGGCTTCCAAAGCCACCTTCGCCTTGAACTCTGCCGAATAGCGTTTCCGTTTCGTCATTTCTGTGCGTTCTTCCTCAGACACTACCGATTAGCACCCGGACCGAAATCCCGCGACCACCTCTGTACTTTAGCCCTGTCCATGAGAGGAGCACGACAAGAACATCAACATGCCGAAGCTGTCAACGGCGGCGCAAAACCCGGCCACGTGGCGGAGCAAAAGTCGGCCAGCCTGCGCGTGACCGGCGCCTTCGTCCGCAAGGACCAAACCCATTCTTGTTCAGGAGTTCTTGCGGGCCTTACTTTGGGCGAGGCGATAGCTATCGCGAGATATGCGCAGAAGTTGGTGACGGCTGATTAGGCGGCGGCTTGAACGTGGCGGATCCCGTCGCGGAACTCCACTCCTTGGATGATCTCGGGCAGGCGGTTTCGACCGTCGAGTTTGCGCCATTTCTTCGGCGCCGACATCAGCAGCTTTAACGCCATGGCCAGGCCGGTCTTGCGGCTGAGGCAGCCTTTGGTGCGTTTCGTGCGGTGCCGCACGGTGGCGAACGTGCTCTCGATCGGATTTGACGTCCGGATATGTTTCCAGTGCTCAGAGGGGAAGTTGTAAAAGGTCAGCAGCGCGCCCCGGTCCCTGACCAGCTTGCCGACAGCCTGGTCCCATTTCACGCCATACGTTTCGACGAAGAAATCGAAGGCGGCCTTGGCTTCGGCCTGCCAGATGTCGTGAAGATGCGCCTTGGCCCTGGCCTGCACCGACTTCGGCATCGCGTTCAGCACGTTCATGGTCTTGTGGAGCCAGAACCGCTGCTCCTGCGTTATGGCGAACACCTCGCGCAGGGCCGTCCCGAAGCCAGGCGCGCCGTCGCCGATGGCCAGTTTGGGGTCCTGTTTCAGGCCGCGGCGCTTGAGATCAAGCCACACCTCGCGCCAGCTTTGGGTGCTTTCGCGGAAGCCGTCGCTCATGGCCAACAGCTCCTTGCGGCCGTATTCATCCGCCCCGACGATCACCAGAACACATTGTTTTTCTTCGGCCATGAGCGGCTTGAAGTAAACGCCATCGGCCCAGATGCAGAGGACCCGCCGCGTGCCAAGATCGCGTTTCTGCCAGGCTTCGTAGTCCTTCCACCAATCGGTCTTCAGGCGCGTGATGGTCTTTGCGGACAAGCCCTTGGCGTCCGGGCCCGGCAAGGCGGACAAAGTGAACGTCGTCCCTGTCTCCGGACAGCGGGGTAAGTTACCCTTGGCCTTGGGAGGAGGACGAGATCAGACGACATAGACGGAAATATACGGACGAATTCAACGCTGCAGCGGTTGAATGACTTTATGAGCCGGGCGCCACGCAGGGCAGCGTTGCGAAAGATCTGGAGATCACCGGCACGCAGAAAAAACCTGACGGCTGGAGATTGAGGCGTTCGGCTCGATGGAAGCGAAACTTCGCCAGAAGGCGGACGCCGCCGAGCTGGAGCGGCTGCGCAAAGAGAACAAGCATCTCGCGGAGGAGACTGAGATTCTTCAGAAGGGTGAGCATCGTTGGAACCACAAGCGGGTCTACCGGATCCATCGCGAACTGAAACTGAACCTGCGGATCAAGCCGCGCAAGCGTCTGAAGCGGGAAAAGCCGGACGAACTGGCTGTAGCAGAAGCTCCGAATGAGGTCTGGTCCATGGACTTCATGGCAGATCGCCCAAGCGATGGCCGTCAGTTCCGGTTGCTGAATGTTCTGGACGATTGCAAACGTGAGGGACTGGGCATCGAGGTGGACTTTTCGTTGCCCGCTGAGCGGGTTGTCCGGACCCTGAACCAGATCATCGAATGGCGTGGTGCACCCAAGGCGATCCGGGTCGATAACGGCCCCGAATACATCAGTGGTACGCTGGTGGAATGGACAGATAAGAGGGGCATCGCCCTGGCTTAGATGCTGTATGTGGCTCTACAGTTCTCTCGTACCTCTGTAATTTCTCAATCCTTATCCTTGATAGAAGCCGTTGCCGCATTCGGTTGAAGTGTCCGATGCCCAAATACTTCGTGGGACACTTTTCAGCGTAAACTATTGTCAATTCTGGATTTTTCCGATTTAGTGGAGCGGGTGAAGGGAATCGAACCCTCGTCACTTGCTTGGGAAGCAAATGCTCTACCATTGAGCTACACCCGCACCATTTGCTGCGTAACCCGCTAAACGCTTATGGGCAAGGCCAAAGGGTGCAGATAGTTGTTGTGGAGTAGCCCCTGAAAGTGGTCCGCCGACGGGGATATATTATCCCTCGACTTGGAGGATCAGCGATGGCTGGGAAACGAGAGAAGCTCGAAGAGTGTAACCGGCGGAGCAATACTCGGCCACGGTAGCGGCGGCATTGTGCGGTCGCGGGCGGCGTAAAAGTCGTCGACTTTCGCCCTTTCGGTATTCGGGAGGGCTTGGGGATATTCACCGTGGATTTGTATTTGAAGGTGCGTCAGGCTCATTTTCAGGACGGTTTGAGCGGGCGCCAGATTGCCCGGGGTTTTTGGGATCAGCCGGGACAGTGTTGCGAAGATGCTGGCCTGTTCGGAACCGCCGGGGTATCGGCGGACGGCGCCGATCCGACGGCCCAGGCTGGATGCTTTCATTGGTCAGATCG
>NZ_VFSV01000111.1 GCF_007004065.1 Palleronia caenipelagi
ATCCATCGCGCAAAGCTGATCCAATCCATGAGCCGCAAAGGGGAGTGTCTGGATAACGCCCCGATGGAGAGCTTCTTTTCTTCGCTCAAAAAGGAGCTGGTCCACCGCCAGCGCTTCGCAACAAAGGCACACGCCAAGGCCGCGATCTTCGAGTACATCGAGGTCTTCTACAACCGCCAGCGACGGCATTCAGCCATAGGCTACCAGACACCAGCCCAGGCATTCAAAGAAATGAGTTGGAAAATCGCCGCGTAGGGTCAACAATCACACTGTCCGGAAACAGGGACGAAGATCAGGTCTTCGGGGTTAACGATTTCGAGACGGCGAAATGGCTGAGCCAGATGATCGGCCAGGAAACCACGGTCTTCCAGACCGACAGCTTCAAGCCCGGTGACGGCCCCAGCTTCTCCAACCATCTCACCGGCCGCGATCTGCTCACTCCCGATGAAATCATGCAGATGCCGCCCAACGTGCGGCTTCTGCGCGTCCAGGGCCAGCCCTCGGCGCTCGCCCAAAAGCTGCGCTACTACGCCGATCCCGAGTTCCGGGGGCTCTTTGTCCCGCAGGACGCCGCCTGAGCCCCGGAAAGGATAATCCAGATGTCTGACGACACCCCCTCCTCTATCCCGCCATTTGATGACGAGCTGCGCGAAACCGTTGAGTTGATGTCAAAGGTCGTGGCACGCACATCAGATCATTGAGCTTGTGTGCTACACCAACAGTCTTATGTACTCGAACGTTTCAGAAGCTTTGGCGATCCTCGACCGCCTCTTTCCCGAATACAGGGGCAGCGGTCGCAGTTCGCGTGGAATGAACACTCCGAACCACGCTGTTGCATCCGTCCTGTCACTGCCCGTTTCCGCCGCTACGAGCTTAAAAGAAAAAGAGGGTATGCGACTGGTTCAGACCAAGGACATCTATCGCTACCCCCTCAAGCACTACCTGACCGAGCGCAAAATCCCGCTAGAGATCGCAGGACGATACCTTAGAGAGGTGGAATACCAGGATGAGCAGGGGAGGGACTTTTATGCCCTTGGCTGGAAATGTGGGGAGACCTACGGACTTCGCAGCAAAAGCTTCAAGGGCTTCTTAGGGAAGGGAATAGATATCACGGTCTTCGACAGAGGAAACACCGAGGTCTATCTCTTCGAGGGAATTTTCGACTTTCTGGCATACCTTGCCCATACAAAACGTAAGGAACCGCCCGTTACGACTATCATCATGAACAGTGTCGCGATGCGCTCCAAACTGGAAGCTTGGCTTAGGGACAACAGCCAGGTTCAGCGCCTCAACTGCTATTTTGACAAGGATGCGTCAGGGAAGACCTGCCTCGCCAAGCTGCGTGAGCGCTTTCCTCAGCTCGATTTTCATGACCGATCCGACCAGTACCCCCAGCACAAAGACTTCGCAGACTGGTTTGCGTCTCGCTAGTCTTTTTCTTTTAAGCCCGTAGAGAGCCTTCTAGATTTTGTGGGGCTCTTTCAGTTTTCCACAAGGTCTGTCTGAGTAAGAGAAGGATTAAAAGATTAATAACAGGCTTAAATAGAGGATTAGGGTTTCTGTAAACCGCTGATTAGAGGGAAAAAACGGTCTGAGTGCGACCACTGTCCCTGTATTTGCGCGACTCCCACCCCTGTATTTGCGCGACCGCTGTCCCTGTATCTGGCATGTTTAGCCCCCTCAGACAGGGTTCTAGGATGTCAAAAACTCCGAAGTGCGACCGCTGCCCCTGTATTTTCGAGCTGTGAAGAAGGTCTGTGAGGGTTCTTAAATAGAAGTGCGACCGCTGCCCCTGTATTTTTGAAAAGTTATCCACAGGCGAGAAGGGGGCTTAAAGGGGTAGATTCCGGCTGGGTCCAGAATAGTACGTTAAGCACCGAGGACGCGCTTGCCGTAGTCGGGGTCGCTTACGGCTCAGGGCCGGATAGTACGCTAACGAAAACTCTTCTTTGAAATCACAGGTAAATTTCAGGTTTCATCCCATTGTACGATTATGGGGCGGTCATCGAGAAACAAATCGTACCAGCCAAACGACACGCCCAGAGGCCTGTTTTTGTGTGAAAATTCGGGCCGTGGTGCGATGAACGGTGCGCCAGCCCCTTACGGACGCGCTAACGTACTATTTCGCCCCCAGCCGTAAGCGACCCCCAATGGGTCGCCCTTTGGCATGTCTGGACCGCGAACAACTCAGAGGCGAACGGCGGAGAGGGGTGGACAGCGGGGTCGTGGTGTCCTGGCCGGGAGAGATCGAAGGCGATCCCTTCCCGCCAGAACTGGCGCTGACCGCGAGGGTCCGATGCCTCAAGGCATCGGCGGCGACGCACTCCAACAGAGATCAAGCCGCCCAGGACAAAGACGCGGACGGAGATCCGGGCGAAGATCCGGGACGACAGGACGACGAGGCAAGGGCCGGGATCAGAGCGGAGTCCCGGCCCGCTTCGCAGACCGGGACAACCTCATGCGGTGGCCTCCGGCCACTTGAGAAAACGGGGCCGCACCTGATGGCGCAGCCCCGTTTTGCGACATCGGGATCGGGAGGATCCGAAGACCCTCGAGGGAGACGTCAGGCCCCGAAGATCTGGCGCATCTGCTGATCAAAAAAGGCCCGCGAAATCGTCGCCCGATTGCCGGCATGGCCATGGTAATGAGAGCGCCCCGTTCGGGTCGGAAGACCGGCCCAGATCTTCGCAAGATTGTCCATGAAACTCGCCAGAGGGAGACGCCCCTGAATGAAGGAATTGTACCCCGCCTCGACGTAGAGAACAGACGCGAACTGATCCTGAAGCTGCGGACTGAACCGGGCACCGTCAGGCACACCGAGCTTC
>NZ_VFSV01000112.1 GCF_007004065.1 Palleronia caenipelagi
TAAGCGGCCAAGCTGTTTTGCCGCTGTAACGATAACCGAGAATTATGGTGCCGATATCAAGCGTGGATTTGAGTGGTCTCAAGGAATGTCGTGTTGCCCTAGTCTACTCTCTTCCACAGCCGAACGACCCAGCCAACCGTTGGTATGATCGGTGGCGCACCCGGGTAATCATGAGCTATGGTGAAGCGTTAGAACGACTTGGGGCGGTTCCATATTATTGTGACATCGATACCTTCATCGACCAGATTGCCAACGGCAAATTGAACAGCTGCGAAGCCGTTGTGAGCCTGAATGCCGGTGTTCGGCCGGTATCGCATTTTGCATTGGTACCGGCGGTGGCCCAGTGGTTTCGCAAACCGATTATTCCATGTACGGCAGACACGATAATCGCAGGCGAACGTAAGGATCTGGGAAATTCACTTGCATCAGAAGCGGGACTGCAGGTTCCAAGAGTGTATGGACCACACGAGTTTGCTGAGGCGCAAGCCGAGGCACGGCTTATAGTCAAACCGCGGGATCTGGGCGGAAGCTTTGGCTTGAAATTGGTCGAAGGAAAAACGCTTGAACCTTCAGATTTTGATGGAGGGAAAATTGTTCAAGCCTTCGTGCCCGGATTTGACGTAACGGTGCCGGTCTTTGTGGATGCGAACACGAATACGTTAAACGTCGGGGACGCGACCGTGTATCTTCCGATCCATACCGATCCGACCAAATGGATTTATGATCGGCCCGCCAAGGAGGCCTACGTTGGTGGTTCCAGCGTCAGCAAGGTGACGCGAAGACAGTATCCGCTTGACCCTCTGACCGCAGATAGAATTCGTGCCTATTGTACAACGGTTGGGGTGGATTGCTTCGCCCGCATAGACTTTCGGTTGAATGTCAATGATCTGGGTCACGTTTCCCGGATCAACCTAGGAGATCTTGCCTTTGTCGAGATCAATCCAATGCCCACTGTTTGCGTCGGACTCGCATTCGTTGAAAGCATACGAAGCTGGGTGAATCGCGATGCTGGAGCGAAACACACGCTGTATTGCGCAGGTCTGTCATCAGACGACGACTATGATATCATTGCATACGTGCTAGGCCATGCGCTTTTGCGGCAGCTAGAACCAGCCAAAATGGATGATCGGGACCAGATCGGTTCGTAAAATGAAGTCGCCCCTCTGGCCTTTGTATCGACCTTGTGGGGCGGTGGTCGGCAGATTCATTTCCAGAAAGCGGGCCACGGAGAGCCTGCCCGATAGCACTGAGCCGTAATCCATGAACGCCCGCTCACGCAAGAGCCCCCGGGTGATGCCGGACGCATGGCCAAGCTTTTCTTGCAGACGCAGAGTGTTCAAAAGAACGATGGCCTGGTGATACGCATAGCGCTTGTCCAGATTGGCACGCTCGACGCGCAAAACGATCCGTTCCAATTCCTCTTCGCGTGGGCTGTCGCCCATCATATACCGGCACACAAGAGCGTTAACCTCTAACCCGAATCGATGGATCGGCAGGGCGTTGAACGTCTGGGAGCGTTCGAAGAACTCCAATGCCTCGTCAAAACGCGAGTCGAGCATAGCGCCAACACCGGCATTGTTGAAGAGGCGCACCATCGAAAATATGTTAGGGCAAACTTCCGTCGCCTCGTCGATAAGGTCTTGGAACGCGTCCGTGGTTCGGCCAGTGCTGTGCATGTCATTCAGCAGCGCATTGTTCCTGCAATAAATCGCCATTGGAGTCTGATTGAACCGGCGGAAGGTCTTTTCGGCGGTTTCGAGGCTGTGTCGCGAATACGCTGAATATCCAGCGCTCAGGTTCATCAGTCGCTGACAATGCGCAACCAGCAGGTCGGATCCTATTTCGGCGGCGCGTTGCATGGACTGATCCAATGCGTCGGGCCTGTTTTCATGCAGATAAAGATCCCAAAGTGAGAACAATACCCAGAGCGCATTGACCGCCTTTTGCTGCCCGGTTGAAAACTTGGAGGTGTCCGTCCTGCTCAGTAGTCTGATCGCTTCCTTCGCAAGCCCTGCCGACGCGAACTTGTTAAATTCGAAATTCACCGAACGGACAACGGCATAAGCAGCGGACAAGCTTTGCGACAGATGTTCGAAATCAGAGGAATCGATGCCATCAAGCGAAAAATCTGCGGTCGCAACAGCGAGCGTGTTGTTTTGAACCAGCCCCAAGACGATGTCCGACAAGCTCATCACCGGCTTAGTCGATGTACTCGACCAAAAATGCGACGTAGATCCATAGGTTTCGTGAAAGACAAAACTCTCGCTGTAGCGAGACACTTTCGAACGCAGCTGCTCAACGTCTTTGTCTGCCGCCAATACGATTGTCGGCATTTTCTCTGGCTCGGCCGCAGAATAATAGGACAGCAACTGCCCGAACCCGTCAGAGTCTATGCTGTTTTCGAATACAAAGATTGCCTCTTTGCCGATTGACGCGGTTGCAGCTTGCTTTTCGACACTGGCAAGCCCGCCCAAGCCGAACTCGGCTTCGCCAATCTTCACCGATGGCGCACGGACCACGGCGCGGACAGCACCGCCTGCTTTCGCAAGCGGCGCGCCAATCCACTTGTCGTACTTGCGTTCCTTGATTTCCGATTTGAGTTCGGTCGCATTCAGGATCACGCGCGGCACGTATGCGGCGTCGTTCATGGCTTTTGCCTGAAACACCTTTGCAGATGCTTCATTGGTGACGTGAATGACCCGTTCACCTGGTCGCTCAAATGCTGCTCTGGCAAGCGCGTCTAGCGAAGACATCGATAGATAATTCTCGGTTATCGTTACAGCGGCAAAACAGCTTGGCCGCTTA
>NZ_VFSV01000113.1 GCF_007004065.1 Palleronia caenipelagi
CTACCGCCACCGCTCCAACGGCAAGCCAATGCTGGAGTGACCCAAAATGCCAGGACAGGGGCGGTGAAACAACCGCCCCTTCAGAGGGAGGCCATGCGGCTTGAAGTTGTTGCGACCAAGTAGAAATGTCCCTTGGTCTGCAAAGTAGAAATGTCACACCTGGGTGCTGAGGGGAGCAAAGCCTGACAGGGCAGAGACCTTAGATATCGCATCCCTGGCTGGCTTTGCGGTTTGCTGGTGCGGCGCTTCGGGTGTCTGCATGCTACCGCCGCTCAAACTTCAGGATGATGTCGAGTTCCGCGCCCGTTCGGAGCGCGGACAGCGCAGATGAACCGTTCAAAGAACGCCCATTCCTCGTCCGACATCAGGTCTCGTGCCAAGCTGGCCTCCATCGCAGATTCAAGCTTGAATCACGGTTGCCGAGCGCTGTGAATCCTTTTTGTCAACACGGCCTAGTTCATCGCAGCTTGTTAAGCCGCCTCAGCAGGACGCGGCAAGTTCGCAATCCCGATCATCCGGGATGGAACAGCTAATAACCTCAAATATTGAATTTGAAGTAATTGGAATCGGCTTCCTTAACTGAAAGTTTGTGAGTGACAAATAAACGTTATACTGTCTTTAGGATTCGGAGAAACGACATGAAGATCTTCGCAGCTCTTGCCGTAGCCACAGCAGTCGCTGGCTGTTCACAAGCCAATTTCGAATCTGAGCCAGTCGTTGTGCCAACAGAAAAAGGTCCAGTGACGTGCCAGCTCTACGGACACAATCAGGTGGTATGGGACGAAGCGATCTTGAAACCCGATACTATCAGCGACAATAAAGCACACGAAATTTGTATCAATGAGGGCACCCGACGTCTTGCATCATCTTCAAAGTGATGACTTTGTTGTTGTGTCGCGATTACATTATCTCCAACACCAATTCTGGCGGCTCTACTGCATGCCGTCGAAGATGGGTAGACTTCTATGGGAGTTCTCAATTGTCAAATCCGGGTAATATAGGAAAATCCCTATAATGTGGCCAATGATCCAGCGACTCAATCGAATCAAATAGTTCGCAGAACAGCGATTCTGAGACAATATAAGTCGAAATGTCCAATTGAGTCATGATGACATCTTATATCCAAAAGCACACCACCCAAGGTATGTAGTTACGGCGGATCGGACACCAGAAATTCGAATGCCCCCTGAATGCTGTTGTGGCACGAGATTACTTTTATCCCCGATTGCGTAGTGCAAACATCAAGATCACAAATTCCTATTTATCCTCTTCGATCAGAAACTAGATAGTAAGAGACGCTCAATGGTGAAGAATATCAATGCTCATCGGACATGTGTGATGTGTCATTTCGCACACATGGCGTAGTATACGATAACAGACAAAGGCAATTGAATAATGTCGTTTAGGAGAGCACAATGCCCCATTACGACGACTTCATACCTCGCTTTCTCGCCTTGCGATTTCAGGGTGTCGGATGGCGTCAGCGGTGGTGAGGAAACTTTCGACATGCTTCAAATTGAAAGAGGAGATCAGATTTGACTAAAGTTAAATGCACACTATCGTGCTCTAGTGGTCGAAAATCGGCTTGGAGCATGGATTGTCGCAGATAGTTCACAGATTGGCACGCCTAACGCAATGATCAAAAGTGCTGCTCAATTAATTTTTATAGCAACAGAAAGCCAAATTCTAAGAGTTTTAGTTTTTTCGGTCTCAACCAATTCCGATTTTTCCTTATATTCGACTCTTTTTCTGCTACTTAATGACATATGCTTCCGCGTCGACTATGTTCTGATCGATCGAGAGCTGGATGACGTTCGGGATCAATTAGAAGAATTATTTTGCGCGCCGTTCTTTGAGGGCACCAAAATCCTTATGGGCTGCGATCAAAGAATGCTCATTGAAAAAATTAAGATTGGAGGTATGCTACAAACCGCCACCAATGGAATTGTTTCTGTAGAGTGGTGTGGTAAGCGTCTTCTTCCTGCAATTGGCTCAAACGTGCCCATTTTTATTGAAAAAAGAGAAATTGGGAACGACTCGCCACTGATCTTGAGCCCGTGTTCGAAAATATTCTGTTCTGGCAAGCACCCACGCCGAAGAAGTGGTCGATGCGTTTCTTCTGTCGAATTAGTCAATGGATGTACCGTTCGCTGGTTGCCAGAGCAATATATGATGCATTACTATATACGCATAAGATTACCCAGCTTTATTATTGCCAATAATGTGCAAATTAGCACATGTCCCGCTTCTAGTATTCTGCGCCTGACATAGGATTCCCTTGGTTGGGTAGTGGCCTTGTTGGGCCTTGTTGCACAAATCGAGTGAGGGATTCACTGCGTGAATCCAGCGTGATAGCTGGAAGGTATGAGCAGTTGGGCCCCTACGAAGGACAAGACCACGAACTGGTCGGCTTACAATGAAGCACTGTGCCAGCGCGGATCGCTGACGATCTGGTTCGATCCCGACATGATGTGGAAGCTGCCGCCCAGCGGGAAGCGTGGGCGGCAGCCGAGTTTCAGCGATGAAGCTATCCAGACGTGCCTGACAATGAAGGGTGAAGGGCGCTCGGAAAACAGTCCGGTGGACTGTTTTCAGCCCTGAACGGGCGGAGCCCCGGGCAAGTTTGGCATGGTCGCCATTGG
>NZ_VFSV01000114.1 GCF_007004065.1 Palleronia caenipelagi
AGGCAAGGCGCACAAGCGCTATGAGTTCGGCACGAAGGTCAGCGTCGCGACCACCGCGTAAGGTGGCTTCGTCGCCGGCATGCGATCACTGCCGGGCAATCCTTTCGACCCTTTCGACGGGCACACTCTGCACGCGGCACTGGAACAGGTGGACATCCTGACTGATCGGCCCCCGGCTTTGCGGGCAGGTCGGGCGCGATGCCCACGCCCGCCAGTTCAGGAGGATGCGCAAGGCCCTGCGTCGGCTCAAGGGCTATACCGGCCGCGTGCTGCGCGACATCGAACGGCAGACAGACAAGGGGACTGAGGGACCGCTGAAAGCGCGGATCGCGGAGATGACGGCGCTGGTAAACCGGTTGCTGGCGCAGAAGCCACAGGACCGAAAGACGCTTTACAGCCTGCACGAACCGGCGKTGGCTTGTATCTCGAAAGGCAAGGCGCACAAGCGCTATGAGTTCGGCACGAAGGTCAGCGTCGCGACCACCGCGTAAGGTGGCTTCGTCGCCGGCATGCGATCACYGCCGGGCAATCCTTWCGACCCTTTCGACGGGCACACTCTGCACGCGGCACTGGAACAGGTGGACATCCTGACYGACCGGCGCCCGGACATGGCCTTCGTCGACCGTGGCTGCCGTGGCCACGGCGTTGAAACAGTGAAGGTCTTCATCAGCGGTGCAAGGCGCGGCGTCACCAGGACCATCGCGAAACTGCTGCGACGACGAAGCGCCATCGAACCAATGACGGGCCATATGAAAGCCGACGGACGTCTGACCCGATGCCCACTCAAAGGAACCGAAGGTGATGCCCTTTTCGCGGTCCTCTGCGGCTGCGGTCACAACATCCGCATGATCCTGCGCCACCTGAGGGTCTGTCTGTGCCATTTCATCTGGCTGATCACACTGCTCCGAGGGCTCACCCCCGGCGCCGACCGCCATCAGAGGCTGCAAATCGCCGCCGGAGCCTGTTGATTAGCATGGACTAATTCGTTTTATCGAAAGGAGGAAAGAATGCTCGGGCTTCATCGCATGTCGGCAGCATTCCGGCCCCCTAGAATTCCTTGTCAAGGACCCGGTTGACAGTCGGACGAAGAGGTTCTCCCTCTTGACCAGCTTTGTTGATCGCCGGGTTGAACTGCATCAGGAAGGCTTGGGCCTTCCGGTTCAGTGATTGATTCGCCCTGTCGGGTCTGGCAAGAGTGCCCGCCTCAATCCCCTTCGCTTCACAAAAATCCGCGATTGCGTCCTGTTCTTTCAGCAGCCGCTTAGAGCTGATCACTAGGTCATGTTGACAAATGGCGCATCCACAGGCGGATGGACATGTTGTCGATGAAGGCCAGGAAGCTCTCCGCCGTCTTGTCTTAACGGGTGGCGACACGGCGGGCATTTTTGAGCTTGTTGAAACACTGTTTGATCAGGTTGCGCAGACGATACAAGGACCGGTCGACGCCAGCGCTCTTCTTTCGTGATTTGCGCATAGAAATGACCGGCAAGACATCGCGTTTGTCCATGGATTTGAGAATGCTGTCAGCGTCATAACCGCGGTCTGCCAACAGAACGCTCGAGGTTGGCAAGGTTGTCGGCCATGACCAGATCGAAGCCAAGATAGTCAGAACATTACCCCGCGGTGATCCCGGTTCTCATGGGTAACCCGCTCGCAATTGTCCTCAGGCCAATGGCGGATCAATGCCTCGCCGTTGACGAGGAGATGGATCTTGGTCGTGGAACCACCCGTTGAGCGGCCGAAACCCTGTCGCGGAGTCCCCCCTTTTGGGCCCGCTGCCGGATGATGGGCGCGAACCACAGTGCTGGCGATCATTTGCAGAGCGTGCGGCACCGCCCCGCTTTTGTTCAGCGCGTCCATGATCTGCTCCCAGAGCCCCGCCAGTGTCCAGCGCCGGAACTGGGGGCAGACGCTTGACCACTTACCAAACTCTTCCGGCAGATCGCGCCCAAGGACGCCCGTGCGCGCGATCCAGAGAATCCCATCAAGACCAGAGGGTGATGGGTCGGTTTGCGCTGTTCGGCGCGCGGACGACCAGAATGAACCGCTCAAAGAACGCCCATTCCTCGTCTGACAACCGGCCTCGTGCCACGCCGGTCTCCATCGTAAGTGCCAGCTTGAATGATGGTCGATGCCCGGCGTGAACCCCTTTTGTCAACACGTCCTAGTTGTTCAGTCCCGGCATTTGGTGGATCGGATTTAGGATGAATCGATCTGGCTCTGAAGTCCAGATCTTTCAGATGTATTCGTAAGGCGTCAGCCCGCTGAGGGTCTTGAGCCTGCGGGCGAAGTTGTAGGCTGCCATGAAGTCGGCAAGGTGTGTTCGCAACTGGTCGTGATTTTCGTAGTGGAAGCGTTTGACCGTCGCCTCCTTGATGGTGCGGTTCATTCGTTCGACCTGGCCATTGGTCCACGGATGGTTCGGCTTAGTGAGCCGATGTTCGATCTCATTTGCCTCACAGATCATGTCGAACCGCATCTGCCGTGAATATGCTGTGTTCCGGTTGCGGGGCTGCTCGGCGAACTGGATGCCGTTGTCAGTGAGGATCGTGTGGATGCGATAGGGGACGGTATTGAGCAGGTGTTCGAGGAACTCCCATG
>NZ_VFSV01000115.1 GCF_007004065.1 Palleronia caenipelagi
CAGAACAGATGTTTGGGGGAAATACAGTATGCTGCGTTATGTGTGGATCCGCTCATGAGGCCCGAAGGGCCGACGGACGATCCATGTCTCGCTCTAACGGTTTGATCTGGCGAAGTTCCCGCCGGATCAACGGGAGCCGAAGCGGCGATTGAACGGGCCTCGTTGTCCTTTCCCAAGTTTTCCTGGGGCGTTCCCGGGTGTTTGCGAGGATTTTTTCCTCGCGGGAAAGGAGACGAGACGATGACCAAATCCTTGATGTCCGGGGCCAAGGGCGCACCAGTGAAACCCCGCCGCGTGAGCGGCGACAGGCTGCTGCGCGATGAGGAGGTGCCCGCGCTGGCCCGCCGGGAGCGGGGGACGAAATCGACATGGGTGGTCTTTCTGCGCGCGGGTGGCAGGACGCGGAAGGTGACGCTGGGAGATTGCGCGACCCTCCCGCCCGACCGCGCCCGGGAGATGGCCCGGGACATGGTGGCCCAGCCTGAGCCGGAAGATACCCGCTCCGGGGACCGCATGACCGTGGCCGGGTTCGCAGAGACGTTCCTTGCCGATACCGCGCCGCGCTGGAAAGCCTCGACACGCGAGACGAACCGCAAGGCGCTGGAACGGCATCTGCTGCCGGTCTTTGGTCGCCGCCGCCTGAGCCATGTGACGCGCGAAGACGTGACGGCGTGGCTTCACGGGTCGCAAGGTTCCGCCGGTGCCAAGGCGCGCGCCCTGCCGGTCCTGTCCTCGCTCTTTGCCCATGCGGAGCTTCTGGGCCTGCTGCCGCCCCGGTCGAACCCCTGCAAAGGGCTGCGACGGCACAAGTCGGGCTTTGCGGCGACCTATCTGGATGCGGAGGGCTTCGCCGCTCTGGGGGCCGCCCTGCGCGCACAGGAGGCAGCCTGCCCGCAGGCGGTGGCCCTGATCCGCTTCGTGGCGCTGACGGGGTGCCGCCGGGGCGAGGCGCTGGACCTGACATGGGCCATGATCGACGGCAACCGGGCCGCACTGCCCGATGCCAAGTCCGGGCCAAAGGCGATCTGGCTGGGCCGGGCCACCCGGCGGCTCTTGTCCAGCCTCCCGCGCCACGCGCCCTTCGTCTTTGGCCGTGATGGGCAGCCGCTGCCGAAGACGATGCTTGCCCCCGTCTGGGACGCCGTGCGCCGAGACCTCGGCCATCCCAACCTGCGGTTGCACGACCTGCGCCACAGCTACGCCTCCGTGGCCGTGACGCTGGGCCACGACCTGGTGGTGGTCGGCGGGCTGCTGGGCCATGCCGACAAAGGCTCCACGGCGGGATATGTGCATCTCGTGACCGGGGACGTCGCGCGCGCCTCAACCCGGGTCGGGCGGCATCTGGGCGCGATCATGTCGCGGGCCGGGAGGGCGTCCCGCAAAGAGCCTTGCCTGTTCACCACCTACCTCCGGTCGAAGCAGCGCCTCGATGCCTTCTGCGCGGCGCACGGGCTGGACCCCGACACCTTCCACAAGGACCTGTGCCAGTGGCGCGTCAGCACCCGCAAGGGGGCCGCGCGATGAAGACCGAGGCGCTGCTGACCCCGCACCTGATCGCGACACTCAAGCCGAGGTCGAAGGAATACACCCTGCATGACGCGGGCTGCGTCGGGCTCGCTCTGCGGGTCCAGCCCGGTGGCGCGCGGTCCTGGGTGACGTGGGACCGACAGGGCGGCAAGACCCGCCGGATCACGCTGGGCAAGGTCGAGGCGCTGGATCTGGAGGCCGCGCGCACCGCGTTGCGGTCCCGTCAGGCCGGGCTCGCGCTTCCGGAGACCCCCGGCACAAGCCCGACCTTCGGCGCGCTGGCCCAGCGCTTCCTAGAGGCCAAGGCCGGGATCTACACGCCCCGGACGCTGTCTTGCCTCGGGGCCTATCTCGACAGCCAGCTTCTGCCAGCCTTCGGGGCCAAACGGCTTCACACCATCACCACCCCGCAGGTGGCGGAGTGGTTCCACCGCTATGCCCGGACCCGGCCCGGTGGGGCCAATGCGGCTCTGGGCCACTTCACCACCATCTGGCGGTGGGGCCGGGATCAGGGCCTCTTCCCCGGCGATCTACCCAACCCCGCAGGGCCTGTCCGCAAGATGCCGAGGGTGGCCCGGGGCCAGATGCTGAATGCCGGGGATCTGAGGCGCCTTGCCGCCGTGCTGGACACTCCGCCGCCGCGCACCCGGGATGCGGCGGAGGCCATCCGCATCATCCTGTTCACCGGCTGCCGGTCTGGTGAGATCCTGCGGCTGCGCTGGCGGGAGGTGAAATCCGGACGGCTCACCCTCGAACGAACGAAGACCGGACCCCGGGTGGTTCTGCTGAGCGACGAGGCAAGCCAGCTCTTCAAGACGCGGCGCGGTCCTCGCAGCTCTGACTACGTCTTCCCGTCGCAGAGCTGCCCCGACCGCCCGCGCCGGTCCATCACGTCCGCATGGAACCACATTAAGCGCGCCGCAAGCCTGCCCCCCTCCCTGCGCCTCCACGATCTGCGCCACACCTATGCCAGCCATGCGGTGCTGTCCGGGGAAAGCCTGTACCTCACCGGCAAACTTCTCGGCCACCGCAATCCGGGCAGCACCAACCGCTACGCCCATCTCGACAGCCACC
>NZ_VFSV01000116.1 GCF_007004065.1 Palleronia caenipelagi
CTTGTCCAGGGTCAGATCCGAAACAGCCTTGCGCAGCCGCTCATTCTCTTTCTGAAGACGCTTTAGTTCCTTCAATTGGTCCGTGCCCATTCCACCGTACTTTTTCTTCCAGCGGTAGAACGTCTGTTCAGTCACGCCGATCTGGCGGATCGCATCCAGACGCGGCATCCCTTGCCCCGTCAGAACCTCAACCTGCCGTAACTTCGTAACAATCTCTTCTGGCTTTGGTCGCTTGTTTGCCATCTGTTTCCTCCGTTTTCCTAAACATAGCGGAGGACCACTTCAGTGGGGGAAGACCAGTCGTCAGTAGGCGGGCAAGGTTCCGTCGCAAAGTTCGGCGAGATTTTTCGTCTTTTGGGTGGCGTCGATATTTCGACGGCTCCAACGGCCCTGCTGGGGGAATGATAAAATGATCGACTTCAGGGGCGCTAACTATCCTAGGGACGTCATCCTTTGCGCAGTGTATTTCTCCGTGCGATACGCCGCCTCGTATCGTGACCTGCAGGAGATCATGGCCTAACGGGGAATCCCTGTCGACCATGCGACACTGAAACGCCGGGTAGCGAAATAACGCGCCACTGATCGTTGATGCAGCCCAGCGGCGCAAAGCACAAACAGCGCGCTCTTCGCGCATGGAATTAATAATGAACCAGCGCAACCGGCACATTGTCCAGTGGACGATGTGAGTGACCAAACGGGAGTAGCTCCCTACATGCGTGTGAAAGGGAAATGGATCACCTGTAACGGGCAGTGGACCGGGACGGTCAAACGTTTGATCTTATGCTCTCCGAGCGGTTCTGTGACAAACTTTTCTGGCGCGAGCGGATAGCCCTTTGGCGAGGCGCACTTGTCCTGCGAGGTCTACGAAGACCTGGAACGGAGTGCGTCCGCCATCGCCAAGTGGCCCCTTCCGGATCATGTGAGCTATCTCGACCCCCGCGAGGGTCGCCCGCGCCGTATCGAAGGATTCGAAGCCCATCATCGGGCGGGTGATCTTCTTTATGAACCTTTGGTCCTGCTCGATAGTTCGCCCTGAACAACACCCATCCCATTGTTTGTATATATAACACAGTGTCTCCGGTAGGCTTCAGGCCCGGCATTTGGTATTTTTGCAGCCGGACCCCTGCAATTTCGAGCTGCGATATGAAGCCCGGAAAGCCTTCCCCGAAACAGAGTGATCTGCTGCGCGCGCGACGGGTCGGGATGATCGACATGCGCCACGAACTGGTGAAGCTCGCCGCTCTGATCGACCGGGAGGTGTTCAAGCGGGAATGGGCCGGGTTGTTCCCGTCGCAGACCGGTCGCCCTGCCACGCCGACGCGCCTGGTCGCGGGGCTTTTGTATCTCCGGCACGCCTTTCGGTTGTCCGACGAGGCGGTCGTGCACGGTGGGCCGGGACGCCTTACTGGCAGCATTTCTGCGGCGAGACGGTCTTCCGGCATCGCCTGCCGATCGACCCCTCGTCGATGACGCGTTGGCGCAACCGGATCGGCGAGGAAGGTGTCGAGTGGCTGCTGACCGGGACGATCAGGGCCGGACAGCGCGCCGGAATGGTGCAGGATGACCATCTCAGGAAGATCACTGTCGAGACCACGGTGATGGAAAAGAACATCGCGCACCCCACCGATGCCCGGCTTTACGACGTCGCACGGCGCAAGCTGGTCGGGCTGGCCCGTGCGGCCGATATCAACCTGCGCCAGAACGACAATCGCCTCGGCCCCGGCTTTGCGGGCAGGTCGGGCGCGATGCCCATGCCCGCCAGTTCAGGAGGATGCGCAAGGCCCTGCGTCGGCTCAAGGGCCATACCGGCCGCGTGCTGCGCGACATCGAACGGCAGACAGACAAGGGGACTGAGGGACCGCTGAAAGCGCGGATCGCGGAGATGACGGCGCTGGTAAACCGGTTGCTGGCGCAGAAGCCACAGGACCGAAAGACGCTTTACAGCCTGCACGAACCGGCGGTGGCTTGTATCTCGAAAGGCAAGGCGCACAAGCGCTGTGAGTTCGGCACGAAGGTCAGCGTCGCGACCATCACGGAAGGTGGCTTCGTCGCCGGCATGCGATCACTGCCGGGCAATCCTTACGACCCTTACGACGGGCACACTCTGCACGCGGCACTGGAACAGGTGGACATCCTGACCGACCGGCGCCCGGACATGGCCTTCGTCGACCGTGGCTGCCGTGGCCACGGCGTTGAAACAGTGAAGGTCTTCATCAGCGGTGTAAGGCGCGGTGTCACCAGGACCATCGCGAAACTGCTGCGACGACGAAGCGCCATCGAACCAATGACGGGCCATATGAAAGCCGACGGACGTCTGACCCGATGCCCACTCAAAGGAACCGAAGGTGATGCCCTTTTCGCGGGCCTCTGCGGCTGCGGTCACAACATCC
>NZ_VFSV01000117.1 GCF_007004065.1 Palleronia caenipelagi
AGAGGAGGGATCATCCGCCCATGTGGGCCTGTGGGACCAACGGATCTTTTTTCATCTTTTCAGGGTCCGGGGATCGACAGAACACCCGCATCCGGTGTGAAGCAAATCATGAACAGAATAGCAGGAAACCCGCCATGTTCGAGATCAAAGATACCGCCGCTGGCCTGACCGTGACGATGATCCGGGAGCACGAACCCCGGAACCCATGCATGGCATACGAAAACCTCTTCCAGATCGTGACGTGGATCCCAGACCTGCGCGAGGCGCAGATCCTGATCGAACAATGGAGGAAACACTACGACAGGAAACGACCACACAGCGCATTAGGCTACCGCCCACCGGCTCCGGAAACCGTCGTACCGATGGACCGGAGGCCCGTCATGCACTAACAATCAAATTGGACCACTCAAGTGGGGCTAATCACCTTCAGTTGGTCAAGGCTGACGTGGCCCTTGTTTGCGTGACGCCTGGCAGTGCCGTGCGCGCGGAAAATATCTGCAACCTGCAGACTTGCCTGGCGCAAGGCGGGCTACGATGCACCCTTCCTGCGTTTGACTTTACCCAGATCATCCAGCGGGCTGTCCATCGCTGCGATCATACCAGGGGCGACGCTGGCATAGCGCGCTGTCGTCGTCAGCTTGGTGGAGAGCGGTCACATCGTCACCTCAAACCTGACCACCGAGCATGTCGGTGATCCCGGCGCGCTGCCTGAGTTGCTGGCTCAGGTGGCGCGCCGGCCAGGGCAAGCCCTAGAGGGGCAGACTTCCGAGCCAGCTCAGCGTAGAAGGGTCGACCTCTGTCCGGTGATCGAGCTTCTGCACCGGCGCCTGCGTTAGGGTTTTGGAAAGCCGTGCTTGCTTTTCTGCCGGAGACGCCTCTGTATCCTTCAGGATGGACATCCATGCCAGCGCACTTTCGCCGTCCGGGCGTGCGACCTGCTGCCATTCGGCGCGCAATTCGGGCCGGGATCCGAGAAGCCGATCAAAGAGGTGGTGGGACCAAAGATAAGGAAACACCGGCAGGGCGGCACCGCCCGTCGGCTCAACGATCCAGCGATGGTTTCGCGTATAAAGCGTGTGCCAGCGCGTACCTAAAATAGGCGTGCGCTCGATACGCCAGTAGTTGCGGATCTCACGCCACCAGCCGGTCGTGAGACGCGAAGCCGGACTACCGGCAATCAGCCACGTCGCGATCGGACGGGCGGGCTTCTGCGAGCGCCCGAAGGCGGCAAACCCCGAAGCATCACTCATCGCGTCGAGAAAGCTGTCGAGTGGTGCGAGAGGAAACAGCGTCGCATCGATCCAGACGCCGCCTTCGCGGGTTAGGTACCAATGCCGCACGATGTCCGACTGGGCCTGAATCGAAAGGCGGTCAGGATCGCGTCCCAGAGCCGCGACAATACGGCGTCGACTCTTCTTCCCGATACTTAGCAACGTGTAGTCCGGGTTCAGGGCGCGCCAGCGCGCGAGGCAGATCTCGACGAGGGGGGAAGGCTCGCCTTCCCACATCGCGAAGATCCTCCGAGACCGCGGAGGAGACGGGTGGCGGGCGGTGTCCTGACGCCGCGCGAAGAGAACCGCTCCGCGTAGTCGGGTCTCGTAGCCCAACCCGGCGAGATGCCGCGAGATCACTGCGAATGGACTCTTGCCATCTCTTTCGGGGCTCACATCGATGGCAATCTTCGAGGGACGAAGGGCTCCAAGACCTGTAACAATCTCCGCTTCGACACCTTCGGCCTCGATCTTGACAAAGTCGAACGCAGTTCTGAGCTCCCGCGCCAACGTATCGAGGCGCGCGATCCGCACCTGAACGGAATTGCCCGTAGCGCCCACATCGGGCGTTAGGAAGGAATGCTCAACAGCCGAGGCCGAGAGGTTAAGTTCTTTCTCCCCATCCGCACTGTAGAGCCCCATCTGGTGGCAGCGCGCGTTGGGCCATGAGGCCAGGTTTTGGACCAGCGCTTGGGATGTGTCTGGTGCCGGCTCGATGCAATCGACGCAGCCTGCGCCTGCCTGCAGGGCCGCCGCAGCGAATCCTCCCACATAAGCGCCGCAATCGAGCACCCGGTCGCCGGGTGTGATCTCGACGAAGCCCGGAAGGGTATACTTGCGGTGAAGCCAGCGCAGGTAGCCGCTTGCGCAGAGCAGGTGCTTAACCAACGGCAGAGGCCTCGGAAAGACCAGCGTCTCACTGTCCTGCGTGACCGTGACCCGGGTGTGTCCGAGGCTGAAGTCGCAGGGCCGATAGTCTGGATGGGAGCGTGAAAGATTTGCATAGAGGACGCAGCGGTCCTCTTCGCTGAGACCCTCGGCAAGGCGGCGCACCGGATGCTCTAG
>NZ_VFSV01000118.1 GCF_007004065.1 Palleronia caenipelagi
AAGAAGGGGCCGGGTTTCCGTGTTGTATCATGCGGCATCCTCCCAAGGTGGTGCGCGGGATTTGGGTGTTTGACTGCGCAGGAAGGTCTCAATGATGACCATCGCGTCGCCGCATTTGGGGCAAGACTGTTTCGCGTGCCGCTCGTCGTTGCCGTCACTTGTCCCTTCGTCTGATGTTTGCGCCGGTTCTGGCGCTGCATCCAACAAGCGCCTGATCTTCTCGATCCTGTCTCGCCGGATGCCATTGGCGAGGAAGCCTGCATGGCGGATGCGGTGGAAGCCGGGCGGCAGGACATGGATCAGGAACCGGCGGATAAACTCATCGGTGGGCAGGCGCATGACCTTCATCCTGTCACCGCGCTTGATGCGGTAGTCTTTCCAGCGGAACGCCACGGTGCCCTCGTCGGCACTGAGCAGGCGATGGTTGGAGATGGCGACGCGGTGGGTATAGCGGCTGAGATAGGCCAGCACGGCTTCGGGTCCGCCGAAGGGTGGCTTGGCGTCGTGTCGAAGACGCGCCTCCGGCACGATGACGACCCAGTCGGTTTTGCGCAGCGGCGCAAGACGGGTCGCGAAGGCGTCTGGCTCTGCCAGCCCCCCCAGATCACCGAAGAAGCGCAGCTTGCCGGTCCGGTGCAACCTCATCAGACCTTCGAGGAACAATCGCCGGAACAGCCGCGACAAAACCTTCACTGGCAGGAAGAATCCAGATCTGCACGCAATCCAGCCGGTGCCGTCTGGAGACACGCCACCACCCGGCACGATCACATGCACATGCGGATGGTGGGTCATGGCGGACCCCCATGTGTGTAGCACGCCGGTCATACCGATCCGCGCGCCGAGATGCTTCGGATCCGCGGCGATGGTCAGGAGCGTCTGTGCTGACGTCTTGAACAGCAAACCGTAGACTGCCGCCTTGTTCCAATAGGCGATCTGCGCGATCTCGGCTGGGAGCGTGAAGACGACATGGAAGTACTCGACCGGCAGCAGGTCTTCCATGCGTGCCTGCATCCAGTCCCGCGCAGTGGCCCCCTGACATTTCGGGCAATGCCGGTTACGGCACGAGTTATAAGCGATGTGCTCGTGGCCGCATTTGTTGCAGGTCGCGACGTGCCCGCCGAGCGCAGCGGTGCGGCAGGTCTCGATGGCGGACATCACCTTCAGTTGTGGCAGGTTCAGATGTCCGGCATTCTCACAGCGATAGGTATCCCCATAGGCGCGGAAGATATCCGCGACCTCCAGCTTTGGGCGGGGCATCGGGCCAGGATCAGCCGGGTGCTGCTTCCCGCCTCACCAGCAGATCGAGCGGGCTGGTCACATCCTGGATCATCTTGGTCGCCACCTTGGTGTAAATCGTCGTGGTCTCCAGCTTGGCGTGCCCGAGCAGCACCTGAATGACCCGGATGTCCGTCCCGCCCTCCAGCAGATGCGTCGCAAAGCTGTGCCGCAGGGTATGAGGCGACACATTCTTCCTGATCTCCGCGAAGTCGCAGGCCACCCCGAAGGCGCGATTGAACTGTCGCGTCGAGATCGGGTCGACCCGGTTGCGGCCCGGAAACAGCCAGCCAGCGGGCCGCGCCTCGCGATAATAGTCACGCAGCAATTCCAGAAGAGCCGGCGACAGCATCACATGGCGATCCTTGCGGCCCTTGCCTTGCTCGATCCGGATCAGCATTCGGTCACTGTCGATGTCGCCGACCTTCAGATGGGTGACCTCGCTTGCCCTGAGCCCACCACCATAGGCCACGCTGAAAGCTGCCCGGTATCTCAGCCCGGGTCCCGGTGCCGCTTCAAGAATGCGCGTGACCTCCTCGGCGCTCAGCACCACGGGGATCTTCTTCGCCGCCCGCTGGTAGCGCATATGCCGCTTCATCTCCGGGCGTGGGCACGTCGTTGCAAAAAAGAAGCTCAGCACCGTTAGGCGATTGTTGAAGGTCGGCGCGCCAACGCCGCGCTCCTTCATATCCAGTTGAAACGCCCGAAGCTCCTCCGGTGTCGCGCTATCCGGTGAATGGCCCAGATACCGCGTGAACTCCCGCATCGCTCGCAGATACATCGTCTGCGTCTTCGGTTGCAGCCCTTTGATCTGCATGTCTTCGAGAAAGCGCTGGCGTAGTTTGGGAACATAATGATCTGACATCGAAACCTCCTGTCGTCAGATTGAGAAGGTCCCAATCGTCAGACAGGTGCGTCAGTTCGCAAAATCTACGTTGCTCACATCAGCGCACAACACCCGCCACAAGCGCCCATACCGCGCGAGCGGTTTCGTCCTCGT
>NZ_VFSV01000119.1 GCF_007004065.1 Palleronia caenipelagi
CGGCAGAGTGTCGAAACCGCGTTCTCCCGCTTACGCGGCCCCACTGGGGACACGGTCAGTCGAACTGAGCTTTGCGGGCAGGGATGAAAGCGCGCTTATTCATCGTGGTTTCACCGCCCGAGATGCGAAAAAAGCGTTCGCGGGCGCACTCGGACCGGTGGCGTTCGCCTGCTCACCCATTTGCAAGATCTCGTTCTCCTCTGCCAGCCGCTTGTTCTCCTTGCGCAGCCGCTCCAGCTCGGCGGCATCGGCCTTCTGGCGGTGTTTCGCTTCCATCGAGCCGAAGGCCTCGATCTCCARCCGCCAGGTTTTCAGCTGCGTGCCGGTGATCCCCAGCTCTCTCGCAACGCTGCCCTGCGTCGCGCCTGGCTCATGAAGCCGGTCAACCGCGTTCGATGCGGTGTTTGAACCAGTGGCGCACAGCGCATCTAACCTTTGAACTCATCCGTGTATTTCCGTCGATGCTGTCCCATGGCGTGCTCCTCTCATGGACAGGGGTAAAGTACCCCGCTGTCCGGTGACAGGGACGAAGATCATCACCACCACCTTCGGCAACAAGGACGGCATCGGCCGCATGCGCGCCGGCACTCGGCTGAAGCCTGGCCAGATTTGCGAGTTTGCGGTTAACATGGATAAGGCGGTGCTCTTCAATCCCAAGAGCGAAGAGCGTATCCGCCTGGATTAGAGCTGCCCGACCTCGGTCGCGCGGCCTATGAGCGTGTCATCTGAACCGGAGGGCGAAAGGGGCGAACACGTCCAGAGCTTGATCTATGCAACACGCTCGATCCACCAAATGCCGGGACTGAACATCGAGGTCCGCATCAGGTGTGGATCGGATCGGGGTCGGGCGCAATTGTCTTGACCATACGCTGATACGCAGGCCGCTCGGACAAGCGGATGAGATACCGCGCCAGGTTCGGGTATTTATCCAAAGATACGTCCAAGCCTTTGCGCAAATTGCTGAGGGGATAAAGCATAATGATGTCCGCTGGGGTAAATCTCTCCCCGGCCAAGTAGTCGGTCCGGCCAAGCTGATCCTCGACCAGATCGAAGCCTCGGCTATACCTGTCCAGCAATCCTTCGACGGTTTCGTTGGATTTATTGCGACCGAGCATATTTGCGACAAGGAGGGTCAGACCGGCCGCAGTAAAAGAGCCGTTGGCGTAATGCATCCAGAATTTGTAGCGTGAGAAGTCATGACTATCCGGATCTGGTGCGAGCTTCCCGTCCCCGTAGCGGGCAATCAGATACTCCATGATGGCACCGGATTCCGCCATGGCCTGATCCTGATCCGTGACGACCGGTGCGGTGCCAGCGGGATGCAGATTGCGATACTCCCGCGGCGCGAGTTTCGTGTCCGGGTCGCGTTCGTAGCGCCGAAATTCGTAATCGAGCCCCAGTTCTTCACAAAGCCAGACAATCCGCTCGGATTGTGACTCGGCGAGGTGATGGATGGTCAGCATGATTTAGGTTCCTTGTTCTCAGTCGTAGGCCTTGAAGCCCCAGAGGCGATTACGGACAAAACGTCTGTCGGACCGAATTGGTCCCAATCTCCGACGCGACGTTACGGGGTGCCGCGCCAAAAGGTTTGCACCGATCTGCGAAAGGGGCATCGTAAAGTTAACCAGGTTTTGTTGAGTTGAAGGTTGGCCGTTTGATCAAGCGGTCTCGATGCCTGCGATGGACCACCAATGGTCCATTGCAATTTTACGGAGATCGCGGAATTCGGCGGAGGTCATTTCATGGCGGGGCAGGTGAAACAAATTGGCAATTGGGTCATGGAGCGAGACGAAGGGGATTGCCAACTTGCAGACGCAGCCGAGGCTGCTTAGCCGGTCACGATGAACATACCAGCTGAGATGCCGCGCCTGAAGGGCTTGTCTTATGACTTCCCTCGGCTCCTTTGCGATAAGGGAGCCGCTTCCCGGCTCCCCAAACATGCCGGGAAGCGGCGGGGGACGGATCGGGAATGGGTCGGCCGTTCTGGGCCGTGCGGTAGTGTGATCGCCCCCGTCTTTTCTCATGACCTGAACGGATAGCAGGGCTTTGGGCCTGCATGACAAGCAGAGGTAAGGAAAAGACAGATGCAGGATATCATCGGTATCGATATCTCGAAAGACCAGCTGGACACATACCGTCTCTCGGAT
>NZ_VFSV01000012.1 GCF_007004065.1 Palleronia caenipelagi
CAGGGCTGAAAACAGTCCACCGGACTGTTTTCCGAGCGCCCTTCACCCTTCATTGTCAGGCACGTCTGGATAGCTTCATCGCTGAAACTCGGCTGCCGCCCACGCTTCCCGCTGGGCGGCAGCTTCCACATCATGTCGGGATCGAACCAGATCGTCAGCGATCCGCGCTGGCACAGTGCTTCATTGTAAGCCGACCAGTTCGTGGTCTTGTCCTTCGTAGGGGCCCAACTGCTCATACCTTCCAGCTATCACGCTCGATTCACCCAGTGAATCCCTCACTCGATTTGTGCAACAAGGCCTACCTGCCATAAAAAATATAAGGTGGCGCACCCAGTAGGATTCGAACCTACGACCTTCGCCTTCGGAGGGCGACACTCTATCCAGCTGAGCTATGGGTGCTCCGTTTTTACGGCTATAAGCTGACTGCCGTTGGGGTGCAATGGGCGAAGATCCCGAAATCGCGATCTTCGCCCGTTATTGCTTGTCAGGAAAACAGGTCGTGGCACAGCTCCAGCCCATCGACCAGCGCGTCCACGTCGGCTCGATTATTGTATAGGGCAAAGCTCGCGCGACAGGTCGCGCTAAGGCCCAGATGGTCCATGAGCGGGCCGGCGCAATGCTGACCAGCGCGGACGGCGATGCCTTTTTTGTCGAGCACCGTGGAGATGTCGTGGGCGTGGGCCTGACCTTCGATGGTAAAGGAGAAGATGCCCCCCTTCCCCGGCGCATTTCCCTGCACGTTCAGCCAGTTCAGCCCGGAGAGACGCTCCGTCGCATAGGCGGTCAGGTCGCGCTCATGGGCGGCGATGGCCTCCATGCCGAGGCCCATCATGTAGTCGAGCGCTGCGCCCAGACCGATCTGCTGGACGATTCCCGGTGTCCCGGCCTCGAAGCGCATGGGCGCGTCGTTATACTCGACCCGGTCGCGATGGACCTCGCGGATCATATCACCCCCGCCCATGAAGGGCCGCATTTCCGCCATCCGCTCGGGCCGGATGTAGATGCCGCCAGAGCCAGATGGACCATAGAGCTTATGGCCGGTGATGGCGTAGAAATCACAGCCGATCTCTTCGACGTTGACCGGCAGATGGACCGCCGCCTGACTACCATCGACGAGGACAGGAACCTCCCGCTCACGCGCGGCGCGGCTGATGGCGGCTACATCCACCACGGTGCCCAGCACGTTGGACATGTGGGTTATGGCGATGAGGCGGGTCCGGTCAGTGACCGCCTCCAGTACCTTGTCCCCAAGGAGACTGCCGTCAGGATCGGGCTCGACCCAGACGAGCTTCACGCCCTGCCGCTCGCGCAGGAAATGCCAAGGCACGATATTAGCGTGGTGCTCCATCACGGACAGGACGATCTCGTCGCCCGCCTGCATCCGCGGCATGGCCCAGCCATAGGCAACCAGATTGATGCCTTCGGTGGTGCCGGTATTCATGACAATATTATCCTCGGAGGCGGCCCCGAGGAAGCGGGCAATGGTGCCCCGCGTGGATTCGTATTTCTCCGTCGAGATCGTAGAAAGCGTATGCAAGCCCCTGTGGACGTTCGAATATTCCTCGGCATACGCACGCTGGATCGTATCAAGCACAATTCTCGGCTTTTGCGCCGAAGCACCGCTGTCGAGATAGACGAGCGGCTTGCCGTTCACCTGTCGTGACAAAATCGGAAAGTCCCGGCGGACCGTATCAATATCGAGCATGGGACGTCCTCTCAGGGAGTGATGGTCACACCGGACAGGGTGAGGAAGAAGGAGATGGCAAGCGCCACACCGACCATAACGAACAGGATCATCGCGAAGGTGCGGCCGACCGAAGCAAAGCCGTGCAATTCGGCCACAAAGGCCGAGAGCAGGTAAAAAAACAGCACCACCCCGGCGATGAGCAGCAGCCCGGCAAAGGGCGGCGCGATAAACAGCATGAGCGACTGGGCGATCTGTAGCAGGACCATGATGGCTTGCACCCATGTGACTGTCATGAGGGCGCCCGCAAAATCACCCTTGCCTCCCATCGCGCGTCCGACGCGATCCACAAGGCCGATGATCACGACCATCGCCGCGAATTGAAGGGCCCCGAACAGCACAGGTGACAGGAAGACCGGCGGGGACATTCCGGGTGGCAAGGCAGCACGGATCAGAATGTTACCGAGCTCGGCCAGAATAACCGACAGCACGATCACCAACGCCAGCGCGTGCCACAGGACGGAGGCCGGCAGGTTCAGATCCAGAAGGCGGCGCATGGTGGGGCGTGGTGCCTTGACGCTTTGTGCGGCGAGGCGAACGAGACCGCCGGGGCTAAGATCAACGGTCATGGGCGCTCCACCCGGTAGAGGCACGCGCCCCAGATCAGCACAAAGGCGCCCAGCGCCACGATTCCTATCACGTCCAGCCCTACCCCCGGACCAACCAGCCCCGCAACCAGCCCCCACAGGAGCCAGAGCGGTGCCGCTGCGAGGAACGACCAGAACAGCGCCATGCGCGCCTCGCTATAGGTCCCCTGCCCGCCCACGAGCTTTGCCACGAAATGCGATACGCCCGCGATGCCATAAAACACCAGCGGCGCCACAAAGAGCCAGCCGAACAGCGCCCCGCCGATCATCACGTCGAGTTCCTGCCCGGTCTCTATGCTTTGGCGCTGCAGACGCGGAGCCTGCGCCAGGAAGACCAGAAAACAGCCCAGCATCAGCGTGGCCAGTGCCCGGGCCTCGCGGCGATAGACCGGACCCAGCCGCCGCAAGAGCGTGTCTCCGGGATGCGCGTAGCTGCGCAGGATATCGGCGGTCAGGGACATGGGTCAGCCCGCGTGCCTCTCAAGCCAATGCTCCAGCCGCAACAGAAGGCTTTCAGAGATCTTCGGATCCTCGATCTCCTCCAGCGTCTCGGCAACGAAGGCCAGCACAAGCAGGTCCTGAGCGCGCCGGTTGGGAATGCCGCGTGCCCGCAGGTAGAACAGCATATCCTCATCAATGGCGCCGGTGGTCGAGCCATGGGAGCAGGCCACGTCATCGGCGTAGATCTCCAGCTCGGGTTTGGCGAGAAACTGGCTGTCTTCGTCGAGCAAGAGCGCCTGACTGATCTGGTAACCGTCGGTTTTCTGCGCCCCGGGTTGCACGAGGATCTTTCCCTGAAACACACCCACGGCGCCGTTCTTCAGAACCTTCTTAAAGACCTGCCGACTTTCGCAATTCACCGCGTCATGGGTCACAAACACCGTGTCATCATGGTGGAACGGCGCCGTCTTGCCGTCCCCGATGGCAGCACCAGCCACATGGGCGACCGCATCATCTCCGGTAAACCACACGATATGCTCATTCCGCGTCAGCGCGCCGTTCAGGGTCGAGGTGAAGGACTTGAATACCGACTCCCGACCCAGCCGGGCCAGATCGTGGCAATTCGACCGCCGGGCCGTGTCACGCCCCTGCGCGCGGACGTGATGCAGCACGCCCGTATCCGCGATATCGGCCTCAAGCACCGTATTGAACCGCGCGCCGGGAGAACCCGCTTCGAGGAAGGTCAGCTCCGCGCCCTCTTCGACCTTGATCACATGGTGAAGGATCGGATCGCTGTCGGCACTGGCATGCTCGTAGCGCAGGCAAATGGGGCGGGCAGGCTTACCCGTCACACGGACCAGCACGCCTTCGGTGGCATGGGCCGTGTTCAGCGCAGCAAAGGGCCGGGCCACGGGCGTCTGGGCGTCCGCTTCCAGCGTCCCGTAGAGATCCCGCGCCCAGTGGATATCGGCCACGCCGCTCTGGGACAGGAGCGAGATCTCCACCCCCTCCAACTCCAGCGCATCCGAAGCGTCGGCGTCATAGACCCCGTCCCGGAACACAATGTTCAGCGCCTCGATCCCGTCATAGATCGGCGTCTCGCCACTCTCATCCTTGGGCTCCGAGCGCGGCGGCTCCGCAGCATTCAGGTCGGCGGGCTTGGTAAAGCGCCAGTATTCGTCGCGCGGCAGGGGCAGGCCCATCTCCGCCAGACGCGACGCCGCAGCGGCCCGCGCCGGAGCGGTCCAGCCACTGCTAAGCGGTGCTGGCAATGTCGCCAGCCGCGCCTCGGTCAGCTCTCGCTTTTTCTCCAGAGCGACCATCAAGCGTGCTCCTTCAGAATATCCGCATAGCCGTTCTCTTCGACCTCGAGCGCAAGCTCCGGGCCACCCGTCGCGATGATCCGGCCATTGGCCATGATATGCACTACGTCCGGTTTGATGTGGTCGAGCAGCCGCTGGTAGTGGGTAATGACGAGGAAACCCCGATCCTCCGAGCGCAGCGCATTCACGCCCTGCGCCACCAGCTTCATGGCGTCCACATCGAGGCCAGAATCGGTCTCGTCGAGGATGCACATTTTCGGCTCAAGCATGGCCATCTGCAGAATTTCATTGCGCTTTTTCTCACCGCCGGAAAAGCCCACATTGACCGGCCGCTTCAGCATATCAGCGTCAATCTTCAGCTCTTTGGCCTTCTCACGGATCACTTTCAGGAACTCGGCCGCGGACATCTCGTCCTCGCCACGCGCCTTTCGCTGGGAGTTCACGGCGGTCCGCAGAAAGGTCATGTTGCCGACGCCGGGGATCTCCACCGGGTATTGGAACGCCAGGAAAATCCCGGCCGCCGCGCGCTCTTCGGGTTCCAGCTCCAGCACATCCTCACCGCCCAGCGAGACCTCGCCATCGGTCACCTCGTAGCCATCCCGGCCCGAGAGCACATAGGACAGCGTCGATTTGCCAGAGCCGTTCGGCCCCATGATCGCGTGCACCTTTCCGGGCTCGACCGTGAGGTTAACACCTTTGAGGATCGCTTTATCCTCTTCCTCAAGTTTGACGTGCAGATTCTTGATTTCGAGCATTTTTTATTCCTTGCGTATCCCTGTCAGCCCAGCTCAGTCCAGCACCACAGCGGTGCCCGAAGCCGAGACCATCAGCATTCCGTTTTCTTTTCCCACCGTCTCGTAATCGAGATCGATGCCGATCACCGCGTTGGCACCTGCATCGCGCGCGCGGTCTTCAAGTTCCTTCAGCGCCGTCTCCCGCGCCTCGTTCAGGCTGCGCTCATAGGCACCCGAGCGGCCCCCGACAATGTCCGTAATCCCGGCAAACATATCCCGAAAGATATTCGCACCGAGAATCGCCTCACCGACTACAACGCCCCTGTAGGCGGTGATCTTGCGCCCCTCGACCGACGGCGTGGTGGTCAGGATGATCTCGCTCTTGTTCCAGAAACTCATGTCATTCTCCGAAGTCAGGCCTGATCGACAAAGGCACGGGCAAGCAGTGGCAGGTCTGCCGGTGTGATCTGGCGCGGTGTGAGCTCAAAGCGGACCATGCGTCCGACGCGTTCGACCGGCGCGCCGTAGCGCTCGGCCAGATGATATTTCCGCCGCTCCGCGTAATCGTCCCAGAGCAGCGTTGTGGGCCGCGTGATGTTGAACAGGGTCGCTAGGAAGCAGCCCAGCCGAAACCGTCCGTCCACAAGCACCAGATCCGGCCCCTGCCCGTCCATTTTGGACCAAACATCAAGGGCATATCCCGGGAATTGCAGCATATGCTTGTTCGTCCGCGGGGCGCCCCATTTCCGGGTGGGACCGATATCTTGCCAGATCAGCTCCACAGAGTGGCCGGGACAGGCGGCGTCGAGACTGCGGCGCAAACGGTCGGCCCAATCCCGATCGCTCTCGACCGAATAGACGGCACGATGGGTCTGCTGCGCCGCCAGAACCGTGGACCCGCCCGAGCCATATTCGAGGATCACGTCAGACCGGCCATACCAGTCGCTTACATATTCCGCGACCTCAGGGTCAAAGCTCAGACCGGGCAGGAACAGGTCGCCCGCAGCATCCGCCACGCGCTCCGTCTGTTCGAGTGTGATCCCGGTCATCGCGTTTAGTCCCACCTTGACCCGCTCAGCCCACCGAGCCTTCGAGGCTGATCGCCACAAGCTGTTGAGCTTCCATGGCAAACTCCATTGGCAGCGCCTGAAGGACCTCTTTGCAGAAGCCGTTCACGATCAGCGCCACGGCCTCTTCCTCGTCCATGCCCCGCTGGCGGCAGTAGAACATCTGGTCATCATCGACCTTCGATGTGGTGGCCTCGTGTTCGACGCGGGAAGAGTTGTTCTTCACCTCGATATACGGAACCGTGTGGGCGCCGCATTTGTCGCCGATCAGCAGGCTGTCGCACTGGGTATAATTCCGCGCGTTTTTCGCCTTGGGGTGCATGGAGACCAGCCCGCGATAGGTGTTCTGGGCGTGACCGGCGCTGATGCCTTTGGACACGATGCGCGAACGTGTGTTCTTACCCAGATGCACCATCTTCGTGCCCGTATCGGCCTGCTGCCAGTTATTGGTGATGGCGATTGAGTAAAACTCGCCCTGGCTCTCATCGCCGCGCAGAATGCAAGAGGGGTATTTCCAGGTCAGGGCCGAGCCTGTCTCAACCTGGGTCCAGGACACTTTCGACCGGGCGCCCCGGCAATCGGCGCGCTTGGTGACGAAGTTGTAGATCCCGCCCACACCGTTCTCGTCGCCCGGATACCAGTTTTGCACCGTCGAATACTTCACCTCCGCATCGTCCAGTGCGACGATCTCGACCACGGCGGCGTGGAGCTGGTTGGTGTCCCGCATCGGCGCCGTGCAGCCCTCAAGATAGCTGACATAAGCGCCCTCATCCGCGATGATCAGCGTCCGCTCGAACTGGCCGGTATTCTCGGCGTTGATGCGGAAATAGGTGCTCAGCTCCATGGGACAGCGTACGCCCTTTGGCACGTAGACGAAGGAGCCGTCGGAGAAGACCGCCGAGTTCAGAGTTGCAAAATAGTTGTCCTGCACCGGCACCACTGACGCGAGGTATTTCTTCACCAGCTCGGGATGCTCACGGATCGCTTCGGAGATCGAGCAGAAAATCACCCCTGCCGCCTCCAGCTCCTTCTTGAAGGTCGTGCCCACAGAAACCGAATCGAACACCGCGTCCACGGCGACCTTGCGGCCCTCGGCAAGCGCGTCTTCGGCGCCCTCGACCCCGGCAAGAATCATCTGCTCCTTCAGCGGGATACCGAGCTTTGCATAGGCTTCCAGCAGCTTCGGATCAACGTCGTCCAGCGATTTCGGCTTATCCTTCATGGAAGCCGGCTGTGCGTAGTAATATTGCTCCTGATAATCCACCGGCGCATAATTCAGCATCGACCAGTCGGGCTCTTCCAACTGCTGCCACCGGCGAAACGCCTCCAGCCGCCACTCGGTCATCCACTCGGGCTCTTCGTTGCGCTCTGAGATCAGCCGCACGATGTCCTCGTTCAGCCCCTTCGGCGCGAAATCCATCTCAACATCGGTGGCCCAGCCGTGCTTATAGGTGCCGAGCTTGGCGACGGCATCGACCGTCTCCTGATCGACCCCGTCCTTCACTTCGGTATCCAGAACCGTCTGATCGGTCATCGTCAACTCCTCTTCAGGCGGCACGCGCCCGGTGTTTCACCCATTGCCCGAGCCAGGTTTCCGCGAACCTGCCCAGCTCTTCATCCGTTGTCGCGGGTCCGATGGAGACCCTCAGCGCCGACCCGGCAGCCGTCTCGTCAAATCCCATGGCCGCCAGCACACCCGACCCGCGCAGTTTTCCGCTGGAGCAGGCCGAGCCTGCCGAGACCGCGAACCCCGCCAGATCCATCTGCATCACCTGCGTCTCACCCTTCCAGCCGGGCGCGATCATCAGCGTCGTGTTGGGCAGGCGGTCCGCCCCCTTGCCTGCGCAGATAAGACCGGGAGCCTCCGCCATCAACCGCTCTTCCAGCGCATCACGCCGCGCTGCGACCTCTTGCCAGACTCCGTCGGCGAGATCCCGGCCTGCCGCTTCGGCTGCTGCACCAAAGCCCGCGATGGCCGCGACATTCTCCGTCCCGGCCCGCCGACCCATCTCCTGGCCGCCGCCCTTCAGCCGCGCTGTCACATCAAGGCCGCGACGAATGAAAAGCGCACCGATCCCCTTGGGACCGCCGATCTTATGCGCGGAGACAAAGGCCATATCGACCCCACTCCAGTCAAATGCAAAGGGCACCTTGCCAAAGGCTTGCGTCGCATCGACAACGGCCAGCCCCTCGGGCAGCGGCTGAATCACGCCGGTTTCGGAATTGGCCGCCTGCAGGGCTGTCCGCGCAGGCTCCCCGACCTCAACGGCGCCGTGAGAATCAACAGACAACTCCGAGTGGCACCAGGCCAGCACGGCCTCATGCTCCACAGGCGCGCAGACCAGATCGCGCTTGGCACAGGCCAGCGCCGCAGCCTCCGTCGCGCCGGAGACAAAGACCACATCGGCCCCCATCGCCCCCGCCGCCTCGGCGACCTTCGCCCGGGATCGTTCTATCAGTGCCCGCGCCGCCCGACCCTCAGCATGGATCGAGGACGGGTTGCCCAGCTGATCCAGCGCCGCCACCATGGCCTCTCGGGCCTCGACGCGCAGCGGAGCCGAGGCGTTCCAGTCGAGATAAGCCCTAATCATCGGTCACCTCAAACAGCGACGGGACCGCAGGGCATGGCGCCAGCGAATTATTGGCCACATCGGACAGCCGTGTCTGGTGCAGGAACACGTAGACATGGGCGGAGAGGCTTTCCCACAGCCGGTTGTTCAGCGATTGCGCGCGGGTGCCGGACAGGCCACCCTTGGCCCCTGCCCCGGTTTCCATCGCGCTCACCGTCTCATCCACCGCAGTCAGGATATCCACCACCCGGATTTCCGACGCCGGCCGTGCCAGACGGTAGCCCCCGCCGGGGCCACGGACCGAGGTCACCAGCCCGGCGCGCCGCAATTTGACGAACAGCTGCTCCAGATAAGCCAGCGACACGTTCTGCCGCTGGGACAATTCCGCGAGCGAAACCGGCGTGTCCGCGCCGGACAGATACAGATCCGTCAGCGCGACCATCGCATAGCGACCTTTGGTGCTCAGCTTCATAACGGATCTTACCCCGGAGTTGACGACAGGACACTTGGCGCATACCTCCCCTCTTCGGAGATATCTACGGCCCAAGCTATAGTTTAGAATTATTCTAAGGATTAGCGTGCGGAACGTCAAACAGATTGCCGACCCCATCCGGGTGAGGCCGATACAGGAGATCGTGTGAATGCCCGAGGTGATTTTTCCCGGACCCGAGGGACGGCTTGAGGGTCGTTATCACCCCCAGAGAAAGCAGGACGCGCCCATCGCGATCATCCTCCATCCCCACCCGCAGTTCGGCGGGACGATGAACAACCGCGTCGTCTATAACCTGCATTACGCCTTCCATAATATCGGCTTTACCGTGCTGCGGTTCAATTTCCGTGGCGTGGGCCGGTCGCAAGGCGAGTATGATCAAGGCGTGGGCGAGCTCAGCGATGCCGCGTCCGCGCTGGACTACCTGCAATCGATGAATGCCAACGCCAAGCACTGCTGGGTCGCGGGATTCTCTTTCGGTGCTTGGATCGGAATGCAGCTTCTCATGCGCCGCCCGGAGATCACCGGGTTCATCTCGGTGGCGCCGCCAGCGAACATGTACGACTTCTCATTCCTTGCGCCCTGCCCGTCTTCGGGTCTGGTGATCAACGGCACCGCCGACCGTGTCGCGCCGCCGAAGGATACGCAGGCACTGGTGTCGAAACTGCATGAGCAGAAAGGCATCACCATCACCCACGAGGAAGTCGAGGGCGCCGATCACTTCTTTGCCGATCCGCATATGGACCCGATGATCGAGAGCATACAGACCTACGTCAAACGTCGCCTGACCGAGAATACGCGGTAACGAAGCAACCACAGCATGGCGCAGGGGGTAATGCCCCTGCCCATAACCTCATTAGTCCGGTCGATCACGATAAACTGCTGTCAGAGACCGCGCAGATCGCCATGTAATGTGAAGAACGGCATGTGCTCGCGGTTTGCAGTTTCTCGCATCATGATCATCGATACGATACGGAACGTTGATCCCACATCCACGGACAGCCCGGGCAACCACTGCTCAACTTGGTGACTGTAGAGCCAAGGCTCGACTGAAAACATCAACAGAACGTCGAACGACTTTTCATCATCTGAATATTTTTTCACCTTCTTGGAGATGACGGCACCCATCTCTTCATGAAAACGCTCCTTCGACCATTGCATTTTTTTAAACAGATCACCGCGACTGTGCGCTTCACCCTCGGCGGCCATAGACTTATGGCCGCTGTTCACGAGCTGGACGACTTCGATGGAGATTGACCGACCGGCAATCAACGCCATTACATCGGGCGGATCATGTTCTGGCGATATGAGCTTTATCTTCTCAGCGACCGACCTTTCAAAACCCGCGTCACACCAGTCCCGGCACACCTTCAGCTCGACCCACGCCTTCCAGGTGCCGCGCATTTTTGCCAAATTACTGAACCCGCCGTAGTCGCTGTTTCTCAGCTTAAGCGTCCGCTCCAGTTCTTCTGTCCATTCGATATCAGTCAAATGACTGCCAGTGGTCTGTCGTTGCATCCTGAGCACTCGTTACATGCCGGCGCGTGTTAACGCACAAACTCATTCGGTATCCCACGGTATACCCTTTTCACAGGTTCCTCTTTCCTTTATGAGCGAGATCAAAGAGCTCAATGAAACGAGGGACCCCATGTCGAAAATCAAGGTTGAAAATCCGGTCGTCGAACTCGACGGCGACGAGATGACCCGGATCATCTGGGACTTCATCAAGAAGAAGCTGATTCTGCCCTATCTGGACGTGGATCTGCTCTATTATGATCTCGGCATCGAAGAGCGGGATCGCACCGACGACCAGATCACCATCGACGCGGCCGAGAAGATCAAGGAAATCGGCGTCGGTGTGAAATGCGCCACGATTACGCCCGACGAGGCCCGCGTCGAGGAGTTCGGCCTCAAGAAAATGTGGCGCTCGCCCAACGGGACGATCCGCAACATTCTTGGCGGTGTTGTTTTCCGGGAGCCGATCATCTGCTCCAACGTGCCGCGTCTGGTGCCCGGCTGGACCCAGCCCATCATCATCGGCCGTCACGCCTTTGGCGACCAGTACCGCGCCACCGACATGAAATTCCCCGGACCGGGCAAGCTGTCGATGAAATTCGTCGGCGAAGACGGCACTGTGATCGAGGAAGAGGTCTTCGATGCGCCCTCCTCCGGCATCTACATGGGCATGTATAACCTCGACAAATCCATCGAGGATTTTGCCCGTGCATCCTTTAACTACGGGCTGAAGCGCGGCTATCCGGTCTATCTCTCGACCAAGAACACCATCCTCAAGCAGTATGATGGTCAGTTCATGATCATCTTCCAGCGGGTGTTCGACGAGGAATTTGCCGATAAGTTCAAGGAAGCCGGTCTGACCTATGAGCACCGCCTGATCGACGACATGGTCGCGGCAGCCATGAAGTGGTCCGGTGGCTATGTCTGGGCTTGTAAGAACTACGATGGCGATGTGCAGTCCGACACCGTGGCGCAGGGCTTCGGCTCGCTGGGTCTGATGACCTCGCAGCTGATGACTCCCGATGGCAAGATCGTCGAGGCCGAGGCTGCCCACGGCACCGTGACCCGTCACTACCGCCAGCACCAGAAGGGCGAGCAGACATCGACCAACTCGATTGCCTCGATCTTTGCCTGGACCGGCGGCCTGAAGCACCGCGCCAAACTCGACGACAACGCCCAGCTGCGCAACTTTGCCGAAACGCTGGAAAAAGTCATCGTCGACACGGTGGAATCGGGTCACATGACCAAGGACCTGGCGCTGCTTGTCGGCCCCGAACAGGGCTGGCTCACGACCATGGGCTTCCTCGACAAGATCGACGAAAATCTGCAAAAAGCGCTGAGCTGAGCCTTTTCTCAGGACCAGCGAGGGGTGTGCCCTGCTATGGGCGCACCCTTTTTATGTTCCGGGCGCTGCCTGGCCTTGCACCGTCCTGCCGGGGCCGCATAGGCTTGGCCGCGTGACCCCAAAGCGAGCTCCTATGACCCGCCTGACCATCCTTCTGCCCATTCTGCTCTCTGCCTGCGCGTTGCCGGACATCAACGTGGCCGCGCCGCCCGAGACTGCCACGCGGCCGGAGCTGCGCCCGGTCGAGGAGATCGTTTTGCAATTGCCAAAGACCAGTCAGGCGACCCCCATGGTGGCTGAGGATCTGCAGGCGCAGGCCGAGGCGCTCGAGGCGCGCGGCGCGGCCCTGCCCGATCACGCGGTGGACCCGGCTGAGCAGGCCCGACTGGCCGCCCGGGCCGAGCGGCTGCGCAAATTGCGTGACGGGGGCTGACGCCCCCTTTGATCCCGCGCACAAACCCGCTACACGCGACCCGTCCGGAACCTGCCCCAAAGGAGCATTTCATATGACCCAGCCCCTTCGTCTTGGCATTGCTGGCCTCGGAACCGTCGGCGTCGGTGTGATCCGGATGGTGCAGCGCCACGGCGAAATGCTGGCCACGCGCGCCGGGCGTCCCATTTCGATCTCCGCCGTGTCAGCCCGCAACAGGGACAAGGATCGCGGCGTCGATCTCTCTGGCTATGCATGGGAAGACAACGCCGCTGATCTGGCCGCGCGGGACGATGTGGATCTGGTGGTCGAGCTGATCGGCGGTATTGAGGGCTCGGCGCGCGAGACCGTCGAGGCCGCGATCGCCCATGGCAAGGACGTGGTGACCGCGAACAAGGCTCTGCTGGCGATCCACGGTCATGATCTGGCGACAAAGGCCGAGGCGGCGGGGCTGGCCCTGCGCTTCGAGGCGGCTGTTGCGGGCGGTATCCCCTGTGTCAAAGCGCTGACCGAGGGCCTCGCAGGCAACAAGATCGAGCGCGTCATGGGCGTGATGAACGGCACCTGCAACTACATCCTGACCCGGATGGAGAGCGCGGGTCTGCCCTATGAGACAGTATTCGCCGAAGCCAATGATCTGGGCTATCTGGAGGCCGACCCGACCCTCGACGTGGGCGGCATCGATGCGGGCCACAAGCTCGCCCTGCTGGCCGCTGCCGCCTTCGGCATCCGGGTGGATTTCGACGCTGTGCGGCTTGAAGGTATCGAGCGCGTGACCATCGACGATATCACCCATGCCGCCGATATGGGCTTTGCGATCAAGCTGCTGGGCGTGGCGCAACTGACTGGCCGGGGGCTCGACATGCGCATGTCTCCCTGCCTTGTCCCGCTGGCCTCGCCGCTGGGACAACTTCATGGGGCCACGAATATGGTGGTGTTCGAGGGCGATGCCGTGGGCCAGATCGTCCTGCGCGGTGCCGGAGCGGGCGAAGGTCCCACCGCCAGCGCCGTCATGGGCGACATCGTAGATATCGCGCGCGGCCTGCGCTTGCCGGTCTTCGGCGTGCCCGCCGACCAGTTGCGCGCCGAGACCCGTGCCAACACAGGCGCGCCTTCGCCGTATTACCTGCGCATGGATATCCTCGACAAACCCGGCGCGCTGGCGAAAATCGCCGCCTGCCTCGGTGAGGCAGGAATCTCCATCGACCGGATGCGCCAGTATGATCACGCGGACACCAACGCTCCGGTGCTGATCGTGACGCACAAAGCCGGTCGCACGGAGCTCGATGCTGCGATCGAGGCGATGGCGCGGACTGGTGTGCTGGCCAGCGAGCCCGTGGCCTTCCGGATCGAGCAGATCGGCGAGTGATCCGGACCTGCCGCCTGCGACACTGTGGGCGGTAACAGCCTTGTGCCCTGAGGTCACGACGGGCAATACGACCCCGGACGTAGCAAAAAAGGCGGAGTGCCATGAAGGATTTCAACGATCGCATGTTGTCGCTGGGCTTGGCCCGGGTTTCAGAAGCGGCGGCGCTGGCCTCTGGCCTGTGGATCGGGCGCGGAGACGAAAAGGCTGCCGATCAGGCCGCCGTCACCGCCATGCGCACTCAGCTCAACAAGCTCGACATTGCCGGCACCGTGGTGATCGGTGAGGGCGAACGCGACGAGGCGCCGATGCTCTATATTGGCGAAGAGGTCGGTACCCAGAACGGTCCCGAGGTCGATATCGCGCTCGATCCGCTCGAAGGCACGACCCTGACCGCCAAGGATATGCCCAACGCGCTGACCGTGATCGCCATGGGCCCGCGCGGCTCGCTCCTGCACGCGCCCGACGTGTACATGGAAAAGCTGGCGATCGGCCCCGGCTACCGTCCCGGTGTGGTGACCATGGACATGTCCCCCGCCGAGCGGGTCTCCGCACTGGCCGCGGCCAAGGGCGCCTCGACCCATGACATCACCGTCTGCGTGCTGGAACGTCCCCGCCACGAGGACCTGATCGAAGAGCTGCGCACCACCGACTGTGCCATTCGCCTGATCACCGACGGCGACGTCGCGGGCGTGATCCATACCGCCGACAGCGACCGGACGGGCATCGACATGTATATGGGTTCGGGCGGTGCGCCCGAGGGCGTTCTGGCCGCCGCCGCGCTGAAATGCATGGGCGGTCAGATGTTTGGCAAGCTGCTGTTCCGCAATGATGACGAGCGTGCGCGCGCCGATAAGGCCGGGATCAAGAACCTCGACCGCGTTTATACCCGCGACGATCTTGTGATGGATGACGTGATCTTTGCCGCGACTGGCGTCACCGACGGCTCCATCGTCCCCGGCATCAAGCGCGAGCCCGGCTACCTGACCACCGAGACCATCCTGATGCGCTCGAAAACCGGCTCGGTGCGCCGCATGTCCTACCGCAACCCCATCGAGCGTTCCCCGAAAGGCCTCTGATCATGATCCCCACCAGCTTCCCCGACCGCGCCGAGATTGCTCGTCTGTCGGCGCAGATGCTGCTTGAGATCGGGGCGGTGCATTTCAACGCGCGCGAGCCCTTTACCCTCGCGAGCGGCCTGCCCTCGCCCACCTATATCGACTGCCGCAAGCTCATCTCCTACCCGCGCATCCGTTCGACGCTGATGGATTTCCTAACCGTCACCGTGATGCGCGACGCGGGCTTTGAGGTTTTCGACAACATCGCGGGTGGCGAGACGGCGGGGATCCCCTTTGCCGCGATGGTGGCCGAGCGGCTCGCCCTGCCGATGACCTATGTGCGCAAAAAGCCCAAAGGTTACGGTCGCAACGCCCGGATCGAAGGCGTGATGACCGAGGGCCAGCGTGTGCTGCTGGTCGAAGATCTGACCACCGATGGCGGCTCGAAACTGTCCTTTGTGGACGCGATCCGCGACACCGGCGCGACCTGCGCTCATACGGCGGTGATCTTCTCCTACGGGATCTTCCCGGAGACAGAGCGGACTCTGGGCGATCACGGGGTCACGCTGCACAGCCTTTGCACCTGGTGGGACGTGCTGGCGGCGGCCAAGGCGAGTGGCAGCTTTGACGACGAGACTCTGTCCGGTGTGGAGGCGTTCCTGAACGATCCGCGTGCCTGGCAGGAAGCCAACAAGAAGGGCTGAAGCCCGTCTCGCGCCCTGCCCTGGCAGTTAGGGCGCGATTCTTCCACAGCCTGTGGAAACCGGGGATAACTTCCGTCATTCTGTAGTCGCTCTGCGCCGCTCCCCCAGATCTGGTGGTAACAGCGCTGTGTCTGTCCCCATACAGAACCCCTTGGCAGCGCCCCTGAGGTAGGGCTAGACCAGTGCTGACACCGCCGATTTGGGAGGCCCGCCGCGCCATGGTTCAGATGATCACGCCCCGCAAGGAGACCGATGCCGAGGCTGACCCGACCGCGCCGATTCCCCACAATATCGAAGCCGAGCAACAGCTCCTCGGGGCGCTCCTGACCAATAATGACTGCTACGATTCCGTGGCCTCGATCATTGACGAGAACCACTTCTACCTGCCTGTCCATGGCCGCATCTATCAGGTCGCCGCGGCCCGTATCGCCAAGAACGCACTGGCCTCTCCGGTGACGCTCAAGGCGTTTCTCGAAACCGACGAAGAGCTGAACGAGTTGGGCGGGCCCACCTATCTGGTGAAACTCGCGGGGGCCGCGATTTCCTCTTATGCCGCAGCGGATTACGCCCGGATGATCCATGAGATGGCGGTGCGTCGCAAACTCATGGACCTGGGACGTGACATCGCGGACAAGGCCATGCGCGTGGATGTGGCCTCCGACCCCAAAGACCAGATCACCGAAGCCGAACAGGCGCTCTATAAGCTGGGCGAGGCCGGTCAGGCCAATCAGGGATTCCAGACCTTTCTGCGCGCGGTCACCGACGCCGTGCAGGTCGCCAACGCCGCCTATAAGCGCGACGGGCAACTCGGCGGCACCTCCACCGGGCTGATCGATCTAGACAAGAAACTCGGCGGCTTGCACCGCTCTGACCTGTTGATCCTCGCCGGGCGTCCCTCCATGGGGAAAACCTCGCTCGCCACCAACATCGCCTTCAATATCGCCAAAGCTTATCGTCGGGGCGTCACCGAGGACGGGACCGAAGGCGCAGTAGATGGCGGCGTGGTCGGGTTCTTTTCGTTGGAAATGTCCGCCGAACAGCTCGCCGCGCGGATCCTGTCCGAGGCCTCCGAGATCCCATCCGAACAGATCCGGCGCGGCCAAATGACCGAGGGCGAATTCCGCCGCTTTATCGAGGCCGCCAAGGATCTTGAGGCCTGCCCGATCTTCATCGACGACACCCCCGCCCTGCCCATCTCCCAGCTCGCCGCCCGCGCGCGCCGGCTGAAACGGGAGCACGGGCTCGATGCGCTGTTCGTGGACTACCTTCAGCTCGTCCGCCCCGCGACCGCCAAGGACAGCCGGGTGAACGAGGTCTCCGAGATCACTCAAGGCCTTAAGGCCATTGCCAAGGAACTGAACATCCCCGTGGTCGCCCTGTCGCAGCTCTCCCGTCAGGTGGAGAACCGCGAGGACAAACGCCCCCAGCTCTCCGATCTCCGCGAATCGGGCTCCATTGAGCAGGACGCCGACGTGGTCATGTTCGTGTTCCGCGAGGAATATTACAAAGAACGCGAAAAGCCCGCGGACGACAATCTCGAGGCAATGGCGAAATGGCAGGACACCATGGAGCGCTGCCATGGCAAGGCCGAGGTCATCATCGGCAAGCAACGCCACGGCCCCATTGGCTCGGTTGATCTCAGCTTTGAGAGCCAGTTTACCCGGTTCGGCAACCTTGTGCAGAACTACCAGCGCGACGCTGGCGATTTTTGAGCATCACCGGCGTCAACCACGTGACCCTCGCGGTGTTAGATCTGGACCGGTCGGTCATATTCTACACGGATCTGCTCGGCGCCCGGCTCCGCGCCCGATGGCCGGACGGGGCCTATCTGACCCTCGGTGATCTCTGGCTGTGCCTCGAACTGACGGTGCATATGTCGCCACGCGAGGATGACAGTCATCTGGCCCTGAGCGCAGCGCCCGGTTCCTTTGATCCGCTGGCCCGTCGCATCCGCAGCGAAACGCGGATCTGGAAAGAGAATCGCTCTGAAGGAGCGTCTGTGTATTTCCTCGATCCCGACGGCCACCGGCTGGAACTGCACAACGGCACCCTTGCGTCGCGGCTGGCCCATTACCGCTGCCATCCGGTGGACGGGATGGAGATTTTCGGAGATACGGGGACCGAACGCAGCTGACCCGGGAGATGAGACATGGGGACCGGCAGACTGAACATTGATCTGGGCGCCGTGGTCGCCAACTGGCGGGCGCTCGACGCCATGACCGCGCCCGATTGCGAGACCGGCGCGGTGGTCAAGGCGGACAGCTACGGGCTCGATGCCACCCGCGTGGCTCCGGCCCTTTATGAGGCAGGTGCACGGACCTTCTTTGTCGCCATGGCCGAAGAAGGCGCTGCAATCCGTACGGTCGCCGGGCCCGACGCCCGGATCATGGTGTTTTCGGGGCATATGGCCGGAGATGCGGAGGTGATTGCGGCGCAGGGCCTGATCCCGATGCTCAGCTCCGTAGATCAGGTTCAGCGGCATTTCGAGGCTCTGCCCGATCATCCTTTCGGTATCCAGCTCGACAGCGGCATGAACCGGCTGGGTTTGGAGCCCGCCGACTGGGCCGACCTTCGGGGTGAGGTTCTGGCAAAGGGACCCGCCCTGATCATGTCCCATCTGGCCTGTGCCGACGATGCAGCCGACCCGATGAACCGGCAGCAATTGGACTGCTTTCGAGAGATGACCGAGGGCGTTGATGCGCCGCTGTCACTCGGGGCGACGGGCGGCATTTTGCTGGGCGAGGAGTATCATTTCGACATGACCCGCCCGGGAATCGGCCTCTATGGTGGATTTCCTTATGAGGACGCGCGCCCGGTGGTCCGCCTGAGCCTGCCAGTCATCCAGACCCGCACCGTCGCGCCGGGCGAAGCGGTTGGCTACGGGTGCAGCTGGCGCGCGACCAGAGAGAGTCGCATTGCGACGGTTTCCTGCGGCTATGCTGACGGTCTGATCCGTGCCATGAGCAGCCGCGCCATGCTGTATCACGAGGGCACCGCTTGCCCTCAAGTGGGCCGCGTGTCCATGGACACGATTACCGTGGATGTGACGGATCTCGGCGGTGAGCCAGAAGCGCTCGATATCCTCTGCCCAAAGCAGGGAATCGACATCCTCGCCGACGCTGCGGGCACCATTGGCTACGAGATCCTGACCTCCCTCGGCGCGCGCTATAACCGCGTCTATATCTGAGCTCATGGCCAGAACCGCCTCATATGTTTGCCAGAGTTGCGGCGCGACCAGCTCGAAATGGTCCGGGCGCTGCGACAGTTGCGGGGCCTGGAACACCATTGTCGAGGAGACGCCGATCTCCGCCGGTCCGGCGAAAAAGTCACTGGGGGCCGCGCGCGGCACGGGGATGACCCTCCTTGATCTCGATGCCGAAGAGGCGCCCCCGCCGCGCACCCATTCGGGACTAGACGAGCTGGATCGGGTACTGGGCGGGGGGCTTGTTCCCGGCTCCGCGATCCTTGTGGGCGGTGACCCCGGCATCGGCAAATCCACTCTGCTCCTGCAAGCTGCCGCGACCTTTGCAAAGAACGGTCTGCCCGTGATCTATGTCTCGGGCGAGGAATCGAGCGCTCAGGTCCGCCTGCGAGCCTCACGGCTGGGGCTGGGTGGCGCGCCGGTTCAGCTTGCCGCCGAAACCAATCTGCGCAACATTCTGACCACGCTCAAAGAAGAGCGCCCCGGCCTCGCGATCATCGATTCGATCCAGACGATGTGGGCGGATAATGTGGAGAGCGCGCCGGGCTCCGTCGGTCAGGTCCGCGCCGCCGCCCATGAGCTGACCAGCTTTGCCAAGCGTCACAACGTGGCCATCGTCCTCGTCGGTCATGTGACGAAAGAAGGCCAGATCGCCGGTCCCCGGGTGGTCGAGCATATGGTGGACACGGTGCTCTATTTCGAGGGCGAACGCGGCCATGCCTTCCGCATCCTGCGCGCCGTGAAAAACCGCTTTGGCGCGGCGGATGAAATCGGGGTGTTTGAGATGACCGGCGGAGGGCTGACCGAGGTTGCGAACCCCTCCGCTCTGTTTCTGGGCGAGCGCGAGGCGCCGTCCGCCGGCTCTGCGGTCTTTGCCGGCGTCGAAGGCTCCCGGCCCGTTCTGTGCGAAATTCAGGCGCTGGTTGCGCCCACGCCCCACAGTCAGCCGCGCCGCTCGACCGTGGGCTGGGATGGCGGCCGGCTAAATATGATTCTCGCGGTGCTTGAGGCGCGCTGCGGAATCCCGTTCTCAGGGCTCGACGTCTATCTGAATGTCGCCGGTGGCTTACGTGTGCGGGAGCCTGCGGCTGACCTTGCGGTTGCAGTGGCGCTCCTTTCTGCCCGCGAAGATGTGTCTTTGCCGCCGCAAAGCGTAGTCTTTGGCGAAATCGCCCTGTCCGGACGGCTCAGACCCGCCGGTCAGACCGAAAACCGGTTGAAAGAAGCGGCTAAACTTGGTTTCCAGAGCGCCATCGTGCCGGAGCATTCCGCAGCGGTGGGCGATCATGGGCTTGAGCTGAAGCGCTTCCCCGATCTGGCCACGCTCGTCGGGGATATGTTCGGCGCCGGGTGAGAGGACGGATATGGACGGATATACGATCGTCGACGGGATCGTCGTGTTGCTGCTGGTGGTTTCGGCGCTGCTGGCCTATTCGCGCGGGTTCGTGCGCGAAGCGACCTCCATCGCGGGCTGGATCGTCGCAGGCATCGGCGCCTTCGCGTTCGCGCCAATGGCCCAGCCGCTGGTCCGGGAAATCCCTTATCTCGACAAGTATCTGTCCTCCTCGTGCGAGCTGTCGATCATCTTCGCCTTCGGCGCGGTGTTCCTCGCGTTTCTCATCGTCTTCTGGGTGTTTACCCCGATCCTGTCGGGCCTGATTCAGGACAGCGCTCTGGGACCGGTGGACCGGACGCTGGGCTTCGTTTTCGGGGTGCTCCGGGGGCTGGTGCTGATTGCGGTGGCGTTCTTTGTTTATGAGAAAGTTGCCGTCACCGAAGGTGTCGCGCAAGTAGATCAGAGCCGTAGTGCCAATATATACGCGAAATCTCAGAACGCCATCGAGGACACCATGCCCGAGGACGCGCCCGGCTGGATTGTCCAGCGTTACGAGGGACTTGTGTCCTTCTGCGACCTCTGACGACGGGTCCGCGCCTCGCGGATGGATATGGTGACCACGGCGGCAATGATAATGGTGCCGCCGCCGATCACGTAGCTGTCCACCTTTTCGTCAAACAGATACCACCCCGCCAGCGTCGCCCAGACCAGTTGCAGGAAGACAAGTGGCTGCGTCACGCTGATTGGCGCGGAGCGGAACGCGAGGGTCATGGTGAAATGTCCCGCCGTCGCCGCCGCCGCGACAAGAGCCAGCACGCCGAGCTGCGCCATGCTCGGCCAGACCCACTCGATAAGGGCCACGGGCGCAAGGAACAGCCCCGTCCACAGCGACAGCATAATGACGACAAGTGTCGGTGAAGCGCCACCGCTGAGAGATTTGGCCATCAGGTACGACCCAGCAAAACACAGGGCCGTGGCCAACATGGCGATATGCCCCGGATCAATCGGGCGGATGCCCGGGCGCAGGATCAGGATCACGCCCACCAACGCCGCGAGGATGGCCAGGCCCCGGATCCACGAAAATCGCTCTCCGAGAAAGAGCGCGGCCCCGATGGTGATGTAGACCGGCGAGAGGTAGTTCAGCACCTGCACTTCGGCGAGCGAGATGCGGGTCATTGCATAGAACCAGAAAACCACACCGGCGGCCTGAAATACCCCGCGAATGGCGAAAACCCGCATTTGCGTCCGGCTCACCCGGAGCGGCTCCCGCAGCATCAGAGGCAGGAGCAGCAGAATGCCGATAATGTATCGCAGAAACGCCGCTTCGCCCGCCGGAATGCCGCCGCCCAGCGCTTTGACGAGGATATTGACCGCGACAAAGCAGAACCCCGTCAATACCATCCAGAACGCGCCGACCAGAGGCCGGTCTTGCGCGCTCACAGGATGAGACTCGCGGCGATGGCAAACATGGTCAGGGCCACCAGCCCGTCCAGGATGCGCCAGGCCGACGGTCGGGCGAAGAGCGGCGCCAGCAGACGCGCGCCATAGCCCAGTGAAAAGAAGAACGTGAAGGAGGCGCAGACCGCTCCGAGGCCAAACAGCCACGGTGGATCATAGGTGGTGGAGACCGAGCCCAGCAACACCACCGTATCGAGATACACATGTGGATTCAGCCAGGTGAGGGCGAGGCAGATGCTCACGGCCTGACCCAATGTCTGCTGCTGATCCTCTGCCGCCTGCATTCCGGTCCCGGGGCGCAAGGCCGAGCGGAGCGAGATCAGACCATAGATGATGAGGAACGCCGCGCCGCCATAGCGCATGGCGGGCTCCAGCCATGTTAGACGTTCGACCAGCCAGCCGAACCCCGCCACGCCCGCGGTGACCAGCAGCGCGTCTGAGATCGCGCAGGTCAGAACGACCGCCAGCACATGGCTCCTCCGGATCCCCTGACGCAGCACAAAGGCATTCTGCGACCCGATCGCGAGGATCAGGGAGAGGCCTAGGCCGAAACCGGCGAGAAATGTGCTCATATCAAAGATCCGCCAATGCGGAAGTCATCAGGGAAGCCGGTGTGGAAAAGCGACGCCGGGCTGGTCCCCGGCGCACAGAATTGGATCAAAGCTGCTCCATAACCTCATCGGATGTTTCGAAATTCGCCGTGACCGTCTGAACATCGTCATCATCCTCAAGGGCTTCCATCAGCTTCATCAGCTTCTGCATCCCCTCAAGATCGAGCTCGGTGGTGGTTTGCGGACGCCAGACCAGCTTGGTCGAGTCCGACTCGCCGAGTTCCGCCTCAAGCGCGTTTGACACTTCGTTCAGATCGGTCGCCTCGCACCAGATAACATGCTCTTCGTCCGAGCTCTCCACGTCCTCGGCACCGGCCTCGATGGCAGCCATCATCACCGTATCCGCATCACCGACGCTGCCGGGATAAGTCACCTGACCCTTGCGGTCGAACATGAAGGACACCGAGCCCGTCTCGCCCAGATTACCGCCATTCTTCGAAAAGGTGGAGCGCACGGTCGAGGCGGTCCGGTTGCGGTTGTCGGTCATCGCCTCGACGATGATGGCCACGCCGTTCGGGCCGTAGCCCTCATAGCGGATCTCTTCGTAATTCTCCGCATCACCGCCCTGAGATTTCTTGATCGCGCGGTCGATCACGTCCTTCGGCACGGAGTTCGACTTGGCTTCCTTCACCGCCAACCGCAGGCGCGGGTTTTTATCGGGGTCGGGATCGCCCATCTTCGCGGCGACAGTGATTTCCTTCGCCAGCTTGGAAAACAGCTTGGAGCGCGCCGCATCCTGACGCCCCTTGCGATGCTGGATATTCGCCCATTTGGAATGGCCGGCCATGGCTCTCTCCGGTCTGAAAACAATCTTGCGGGGTATAGGCCGTAGACGGTCCGGCGTTCAAGGCCCGCCGGACGCCAGACCCCTAACGAAAAGACCCCCGCCGCGGTGGCGAGGGTCCGTCAGATCAGATCTCTGGACGGCTTCAGCCGACGAGCTCAAGACCCGAGAAGAAGAACGCGATCTCTTCTTTGGCAGTTTCCGGCGCGTCGGAGCCGTGCACGGAGTTCTCGCCAACGCTCTCGGCGAACTCGGCGCGGATGGTGCCCGCATCGGCTTCGGCGGGGTTGGTGGCGCCCATCACTTCACGGTTCTTGGCAATGGCGCCTTCACCTTCGAGGACCTGCACAACGACCGGCTCGGAGGCCATGAATTCGCACAGCTCGTCATAGAAGGGACGCTCGGCGTGGACGGCGTAGAACTGGCCCGCCTGCGCTTTGGTCAGGTGGATGCGCTTTTGCGCGACGATGCGCAGCCCGGCATCCTCGAACTTGGCGTTGATCTTGCCGGTCAGGTTGCGGCGGGTGGCGTCGGGCTTGATGATCGAAAGGGTGCGTTCGGTGGCCATGTGTGCCTCTGTATCCTACGTGGACCGCCCCATGCGGCCCGTCATGTGGGGCGCCCGTTACCACGGCCTGCGAGGGGTGAAAAGACGTAGCCGGTCTTACACAGCGCTCAGCCACGACCGCTTGCGCCTGTAGCGTACAGATCCGACAGGCGACTCCTGGCTTCTCATGCCTTGCTCTTTGTGTCCGGAAATACCCCGGGGTCCGGGGCAGCGCCCCGGTAAGCTCTGCGAGACGCTTTCCCATGGCGCCCGGCTCTGCTAGGCGCAGCCTATGCTACGGATCCGAAACATCTCCTATTCCATCGCCGGGCGGCCGCTCTTTGACGACGCCTCCGCTGATATTCCCGCAGGCCACAAGGTCGGCGTTGTGGGCCGTAACGGCACGGGGAAGACAACGCTCTTTCGCCTGATCCGCGGGGAACTTGCGCTGGAGGGAGGCGAGATTACCTCGCCGAAAAGCGCGCGCCTCGGCGGCGTGCGCCAGGAGGTGCCGTCCTCGGACACGTCGCTGCTCGACACCGTGCTGGCTGCCGACACGGAGCGCGCCTCCCTCATGGCCGAGGCCGAAACCGCCACGGATGCCGGTCGCATCGCCGAGATTCAGACGCGGCTCGCGGATATCGACGCCTGGTCCGGTGAAGCGCGGGCGACGCAGATCCTGAGGGGGCTCGGCTTTACCCAAGCCGAGACACTCCAGCCCTGCTCCGCCTTTTCGGGCGGCTGGCGGATGCGGGTGGCTCTGGCGGGGGTGCTGTTCTCCCGTCCAGATATCCTGCTGCTCGACGAGCCGACAAACTATCTCGACCTCGAAGGCGCGCTGTGGCTGGAGAGCTATCTGGCCAGCTACCCGCACACGGTGATTCTGATTTCGCATGACCGAGAACTGCTGAACCGTTCGGTCGGGGCGATCCTCCATCTCGAAGACCGCAAACTGACGCTCTATCAGGGGCCCTACGACACCTTTGCCAAGACCCGCGCGGCGCGGATCGCGGCGAAGGAATCGGAGATCCGCAAGCAAGAAGAGCGGCGTGCCCATTTGCAGAGTTTCGTCGACCGCTTCCGCGCCAAGGCGACCAAGGCACGGCAGGCCCAGTCGCGGCTGAAGATGATCGAACGGATGGAAACCATCACAACGCCGCAGGAGGCTGCGCTGCGTGCGTTTTCCTTCCCGGAGCCCAAGGAACTGTCGCCGCCGATCCTGACCACCGAAGGCGTCTCGGTCGGCTATGGCGGCGCGCCGGTTCTCTCACGCCTGTCGCTCCGGATCGATCAGGATGACCGTATCGCGCTGCTTGGCCGCAACGGCGAAGGCAAGTCCACCCTGTCGAAACTGCTGTCCGGGCGGTTGGCTGAGCAAGGCGGTCAGCTGACCCGCGCGGCAAAGCTACGGGTGGGGTATTTCGCCCAGCACCAGGTAGATGAACTGCATCTGGATGAAACCCCGCTTGACCACATCCGTCGGCTGCGCCCGGACGAAGCCCCTGCCCGGCTGCGCGCGCGGCTGGCCGGGTTCGGACTCGGTGCGGAACAGGCGGAGACGCTCGTGGGATCGCTGTCTGGCGGACAAAAGGCGCGGCTCTCCCTGCTCATCGCCACCCTCGACGCGCCGCAACTGTTGATTCTCGACGAGCCGACCAACCACCTCGATATCGAGAGCCGCGAGGCGCTGGTCGAGGCGTTGACCATGTATTCCGGCGCCGTGGTGCTGGTGTCCCACGACATGCACCTGCTGTCGCTGGTGGCCGACCGGTTGTGGCTGGTGAAGGACGGTCAGGTTGCGCCCTATGACGAGGATCTGGAAGCCTATCGCCAGTATCTCCTGCAACGGGCGGGCAATTCGGACGCGAAGTCGAAGAAAGCCGACAAGGCCAAAGCCCCCAAGCGCCCCTCTCGTGAAAAGATGCAGGCCCTGCGCAGCGAGGTCCGCAAATCCGAAGCGCGGATGGAGAAACTTCAGGAGATGCGGGATAAGCTGGCGGAAAAGCTTGCCGACCCTGCGCTTTACGAAGACGACCGGATCGGCGATCTTGAGGTCTGGAACCGAAAATATGCCGAGGTCATGGAAGCCATCGACCGCGCCGAGACGCTCTGGATGACCGCTCTGGAAAAGCTTGAACAGGCCGAGAGCATCGGAGGAGAGCCCGCGTGACGTTTGATTTCACCATCACGGCGTTTGTGTCGCTCCTGGTCATCATCGACCCGCTCGGTATGACGCCCATTTTTGTCGCGCTGACCTCGGGCATGTCCAAAGCCATGCGCCGCAGCATCGCCATCCGGGCCTGCATCACCGGCACCGCGATCCTGATGATGTTCGGGCTGTTTGGCGACGCGGTGCTGGGCTTTATCGGGATCTCCATGCCGGCCTTCCGCATCGCCGGAGGTTTGCTCCTTTTTCTGACCGCGCTGGAGATGCTTTTTGGCAAGCGAACCCAGCGGCGGCAGGATCAGGCGGATGAGCCCGGTGACGACCCGTCGGTCTTCCCCATCGCGATTCCACTGCTGGCCGGGCCCGGCTCCATCGCCACGATTATTCTTCTGACCGATCAGGCGGGTGGCGGCGTGATCGGCTATCTGGGGGTGTTTGGCGTGATGCTGGCGGTGGTCGCGATTTGCTTTGTGATGTTCCTCCTGTCGGAGCGCATCGAGAAGGCACTGGGCGATACGGGCATCCTCGTGGTCACCCGTCTCCTCGGAATGCTGCTGGCCGCGCTGTCCGTGCAATTCGTCATCGACGGAATCGTCAACTCGGTTCTGGCACTCGGCTGACGGCGTTCCCATATCGACGGCATGACTGGAGACGACACCGCATCCCTGATCTACCTGTCGCTGCTCGGCGCCGCGCTGGTGGGCTATTTCATCGCTTCGAACAGGATGCGCATGGGCGAGACCCTGCGCGCCATGGTTCTGTGGGGTATCATTTTTGCGGGCGTGGTCGCCGTGGCGGGTCTCTGGCCAACGCTCCGCGATCAGGTAATGCCGCAGCAGAGTGTCAGCGTGACGGGCGAGATCCGCATCCCCCGCAGTTTCGACGGTCACTACAGGATCGTCTTGCAACTCAATGATGTTCCAGTGGAATTCATTGTCGATACCGGTGCCACTGACATGGTCCTGAGCCAGCAGGACGCGCGCCGCATCGGCTTTGAGCCGGACACCCTCGCTTACACGGGCAAGGCGCGCACCGCGAACGGGATCGTGCCGATGGCGACGGTGGTGCTCGATACCGTGGCGATCGATGGGGTGCTTGAAGATCAGCGCCTGCCCGCCAGCGTCAATGGCGGCGAGATGGAGATGTCCCTCCTCGGCATGAGCTACCTATCCCGCTTCGGACGAATTTCCATCGAGAACAATGTCTTGCTGCTTGAAGGCTAAGTAAGGCTTCCCAGACAGCCCCGTATCTTGTAACCGGTTGCAAAGGACTGCACCGGTATCGGGAGGATTGGGCATGAGCGAATTCACCATCATGGATCTGCGGCGCCCGCCTTTGGGTCGGCGCTTGCGACTCGGCGTTGTGGGCGGCGGACGTGGGGGTCTGGTCGGGCAGTGGCACGCCTCCGGGGTGCGCCTGTCGAACCATTGGGAGATCGTCGCCGGGGCCTTGTCATCGCGTCCCGACAACGCCGCCCTTTCGGCCACCGACTGGATCATCCCGCCCGAGCGCAGTTACACGGACTGGGCCGAGATGGCGCGGGTTGAGGCCGCGCGCGAGGATGGGGTCGAGGCGGTGTTCGTCTGCACGCCGAATTTCACTCATCACGACATCTCCGCCGCCTTTCTGAAGGCCGGGATTGCCGTGATCTGTGACAAGCCCATGACCCGCACGGTCGAGGAAGCGCACTCGCTCGCCGGGATTGCCGCCGAGACGGGCACGCCGCTGTTCGTGACCTACCCCTACATGCACCATGCCATGGCCCGACAAGCCGCCGAGATGGTCGCCACAGGCGCGATAGGTAAGATCCGCCAGATCCGTGCGGAGTACTTGCAGGACTGGGCCACTGGCCCGGCCGATCCCGAGAGCAGCGGCCAGGCGTGGCGGCAGGATCCGGCCAAGGTCGGACGCACCGCCGCCGTTGCCGATATCGGGACCCACGCCTTCCATGCGCTGGAATATATGAGTGGACTTCGGGCAGACGCGCTCAGGGCCGATTTCCACACATGCGGCGCGCCGAAGGGCGGGCTTGAGGATACGGCCTTCATTTCTCTTAAGATGCAGGACGACGTTCCGGCGCACCTCCATATCTCACAGGCCGCACCGGGCCAGCATTGCGGGCTGCGCGTGCAGATCTGGGGCGACGAAGGCGGGATCTACTGGGATCAGGAGCATCCGGAACTTCTGCGCCACGCCCCCCTCGGCCAGCCCGAGCGGCACCTTGTCCGAGGGCAGGCAGGCAGCATGGGCAACGGTGCGAGCTGGCTGTCCCACCTGCCCCCCGGTCACAGCGAAGCGCTGCCAGATGCATGGTCCAATCTCTACGCCGAGATGGGTTTTGCCCTCGCGAGCCATCTGATCGGAACGACGCTGCCGGAGGGGCTGATCCAGACGTGGGATGTCAGCGAGGGCGTGCGCGGTGTCGTCTTCTCTGATCGATGCGCAGACAGCCATGAGGCGGGCGGAATCTGGCTACAGATCTGACCGCTGGAACACCGACGCGGTCTCTGCCAAAAGGGGGCAAACCCGGAGTTCAGTTGTGACCAACCCCATCGCCATCGTGCTTGGCCTGATTCTCGTCGCCGCCTATGCCTATGACGCCTCACAGGGCGGGGATGGGTTCCTCTTCCTGATGCAGAAACAGGACGAGTTGATCGAATGGCTGGCCTTCTGGCGCTAACCTTTGTGCGTTGCAGTTGACCTGCCGTCGCATTTGTCCTTGAACAACGGCGACCATGCCGCCCAAGGGCGGAACCGAACCAGGAGGACATCATGGCAGTGAAAGTCGCCATTAACGGCTTTGGACGTATTGGACGCAACGTGCTGCGCGCGATCATCGAGTCGGGCCGCACCGATATCGAAGTCGTGGCGATCAACGATCTGGGGCCGGTTGAAACCAACGCGCACCTCATCCGCTACGACAGCGTGCACGGGCGCTTCCCCGGCGAGGTCACCACCGGCGAAGACTGGATCGACGTCGGCCGCGGCAAGATCAAGGTGACCGCAATCCGCGATCCCAAGGACCTGCCCTGGGGCGATGTGGATATCGCCATGGAGTGCACGGGCATCTTCACCGCCCGCGACAAGGCCGCGCTGCACCTTGAGAACGGCTCCAAGCGCGTGCTGATCTCCGCCCCCGGCGCAGATGCGGATAAAACCATCGTCTACGGCGTGAACCACGGCACCCTGAGCGCCGAGGACAAGATCGTCTCGAACGCGTCCTGCACCACCAACTGCCTGTCGCCGGTGGCCAAGGTGCTGAACGACACGATTGGCATCACCAAGGGCTTCATGACAACGATCCACAGCTATACCGGCGACCAGCCGACGCTGGACACCATGCACTCGGATCTCTACCGCGCGCGCGCTGCGGCGCTGAACATGATCCCCACCTCCACCGGTGCCGCCAAGGCCGTGGGTCTGGTTCTGCCCGAGCTGAAGGGTAAGCTCGACGGCGTCGCGATCCGCGTGCCGACCCCGAATGTCTCCGTCGTCGACCTGACCTTCGAGGCCGCGCGCGCGACCACCGCCGAAGAGATCAACGACGCGATCCGGACCGCGGCAAATGGCGAGCTGAAGGGCGTTCTGGGCTATACGGACGAGAAACTCGTCTCCATGGACTTCAACCACGACGCCCATTCCTCGATCTTCCACACCGAGCAGACCAAGGTCATGGAAGGCACCATGTGCCGGATCCTGACCTGGTATGACAACGAGTGGGGCTTCTCCAACCGGATGTCCGACACGGCTGTGGCGATGGGCAAGCTCTGAACCAGACCAGAGACTGAAAGACAACAACGCCGCCCTGTTAAGAGCGGCGTTTTTTGTGGAGCGTCCGGACCGCACGCCAAACTGAGGACTCGCGAGGCAACAGCCCCGCCTTTCGGGGGTATTTACGGACAAAAAGAGCGTGCAGTCGGTTCTGTCGGCGACTGCGCAGGCGCAAGCGGCCGTTCTTACGTGCGCAGAACGTAGGAGCTGCGCAGTGTGTAATCTTTACGCGGCCCCGAAACCTCCCATTTCACCGACCAATCAGGCCAATTCGGGAATGCGTAGGTGACCAGGTAGATGTCGGGCGCGCAATCATGCCGGGCTGTTGGGGCAACTTCACTCGCGTCAAAGTCATGGAATGGGCGACCGTCTGAGAATGTGACGCGGATCAAGTCGCCGATGCTGCTCCAGAGATGGGACTGCGCCGCGTGCATAGGCTGCGGACCGAGGTAAAGGGTTCCTTCCTCCTCATATCGCAGCCCGTCCGCAAACGGCACGAACCGCGCTTCGCCCTCGAAATGTCCCGTTTGACCGGCCCGGCGATCTTCGATCTCCCGGCGCAGCGTCCACTTTCCGACAAACTCATTGAGCGTTGGCATCCCGCCCTCTCCTTGCCGACTCCTGCCCCGCCGTCTAAACGGTGCGCGCACGCAACGCCAGAACCCCAAAGGACCTGCCGATGATCCCCCGCTATTCCCGCCCCGAGATGGTCTCTATCTGGGAGCCGCAGACGAAATTCCGCATCTGGTACGAGATCGAAGCCCATGCCGGCGACGCCATGGCCGAGCTGGGCGTTATTCCGAAGGAAAACGCCGAGGCCGTCTGGAAAGCCCAGGACGTGGAGTTCGACGTGGATCGCATCGACGAGATCGAGCGCGAGACCAAGCATGACGTGATCGCCTTTCTCACCCATCTGGCCGAGATCGTCGGCTCCGACAATGCGCGGTTCGTGCATCAGGGGATGACCTCTTCGGACGTGCTCGACACCACACTCAACGTGCAGCTGACCCGTGCCGCCGACATCCTGATCGCCGATCTGGAGGGGCTCCTCGCTGCCCTGAAAAAGCGTGCCTATGAGCATAAGGACACGGTGCGAATCGGGCGCTCCCACGGCATCCATGCCGAGCCGACGACGATGGGCCTGACCTTTGCCCGGTTTTACGCCGAGATGGACCGCAACCTAAGCCGCCTGCGCGATGCCCGCGCCGAGGTGGCCACGGGCGCGCTGTCCGGCGCTGTAGGGACCTTTGCCAATATCGACCCGCGCGTCGAAGAGCATGTCTGCGACAAGATGGGGCTGGTGCCTGAGCCGATCTCGACTCAGGTGATCCCCCGCGACCGGAATGCGGCGTTTTTCGCGACACTCGGCGTTATCGCGAGTTCGGTCGAGAACATCGCCATCGAGATTCGCCACATGCAGCGCACTGAGGTGCTGGAGGCCGAAGAGTTCTTCTCCAAGGGGCAAAAAGGCTCCTCCGCGATGCCGCATAAGCGCAACCCGGTCCTGTCCGAGAACCTCACTGGCCTCGCGCGCCTCGTGCGCATGGCGGTGGTGCCCGCCATGGAGAATGTGGCGCTCTGGCATGAGCGCGACATCTCTCATTCCTCGGTCGAGCGGGTGATCGGCCCTGATGCCACCGTGACGCTGGATTTCGCTCTGGCGCGGCTGACGGGGCTGGTGGAAAACCTCGTCGTCTATCCCGAGCGGATGCTGGAGAACATGAACAAGTTCAAAGGTCTGGTCATGTCCCAGCGGGTGCTTCTGGCGCTGACCCAAGCGGGCGTGAGCCGCGAGGACGCCTATCGCCTGGTGCAGCGCAACGCCATGAAGGTCTGGACCGACGGCGCGGATTTCAAGACCGAGCTGCTGGCCGATGCCGAGGTGACGGCCGCGCTGTCGCCTGAGGAGATCGAAGAGAAATTCGACCTCTGCTACCATACCAAGCACGTGGACACGATCTTTGCCCGTGTGTTCGGCGAAGACTGACCTGACGTTTTCGTGATCAGAGGGCGCGGGACCGGAATCGGTTTCGCGCCTTTTTTATGTTAATGTTTCCGCGGTACAACTGGGAGGACTGAAATGCGTCTCGTATTGTTCACGGCTGTTCTTGGGCTGACCCCGATCATCGCGCAGGCAGCTTGCACTGGCTCGGATCATCAGGCCAGCATGACCTGCTCCGATGGCAGCACCTACGACAAGGATAGCCAGCGTTGCGTGCCGACCACTGGCTGATACGCGTTCCCCCGGTGCAATGCTTGCGCCGGGGTCCCCTAGCGGTCTAAGTCTGCATAGTTTCAGACAACACCGCGAGAAGATTGATGGCCAGAGACAATCGCTCGGACCTGTCGGACCGGTTTCAGGATCTGGTGATCCGCGGGCTATTGGGCGCGGTGCTTACCCTGCCCTATCCGACCCGCGTTTGTTTGATGGGTTGGTTGTTGCGGCGCGTTCTCGCGCCTATTGTCGGCTGGGATGACCGTATTCGCAAAAATCTGGCGCATGTTTGCCCTGACATGCCAGAAGATGAGATCCGCAAACTGATCCGCGAGGTCCCCGACAATGTGGGCCGATCGATGATTGAGCTCTATTCCGGCGAAGAATTCCGCGCTTGTGTCACTGGTGCGCCGATGGGAGGTCCGGGATTTGAGGCTGTGGCCGAGGCACGCGCGGCGGGTCGCCCGGTAGCCCTAGTGACCGCCCATATCGGCAATTTCGATGCGCTGCGCGCCAATCTACAGGATCGCGGCTATGAAATCGCGGGGCTTTACCGTGAGATGAACAACCCGCGCTTTAACGAACATTACGTGGGCGCGCTGTCAGCCAATGGCAAGCCGGTCTTTCCAACCAACCGCACAGGTACTCTGAACTTTGTCAAACATCTGGCTCGTGGGGGCATGGTCGGCATTCTTGCCGATCTCTACTCGTCCAACGGCGCCAGCGTCACGTTTTTTGGCAAGGACGCCCCGACCTCGACGGCAATCTGCGACTGGTCGTTAAAATACGATGCGGTGGTGGTGCCTTGTTACGCAATCCGGCGTCCGGACGGACTGCGCTTTGATCTGATCTTCGATGAGCCCGTCGCGCATCGGGATCCGGTCGAGATGATGCAGGAGATCAATGACAAGCTCGAAGCGGTCGTGCGCCAGCACATGGGCCAGTGGTTCTGGATCCATCGCCGATGGAAACCCAACCGCCGCCGCCGCAAGCGTCACCAGTCAAGTAGCGACAGCTGACCCTCAGTCGACCCGGGCCGCGCCAAGAATTGCCCCAAGCCCGGCTGACTGCGCGAACACGGCCGCCGGACCCTCATGGTCGAACTCTGCGGTCCAGGTCCCTTCACCGTTCCAATCGCCAATGACTTTCCAGTCACGGGCAACATTGGCGTAACTTATGGTCTCACCGGCGTTTTCACCCCGTTCGATCACAACCTCTGTGCTGGGTTGGAACGGCACAAGATGAATCATCATGGCTTGTCCGCCCTGCTGCCCTGCGGCAAACTTGGCCTCAATCGCCACGCGCGTGTCGCGGCGCGTCACGGTGATCCGCACCGGCTGCTCTGCCATCAGATGTCTGCTCAGAGCATCCGCGATCTCCATGGGCCGGCTGCCGACCACCACATCCTGCCCGCCAATGATCATTTGGGGCGTGTAGACCATCTTGTCACCCGCGCGGTGGGCATAAGCTTTCTGTCGCTTGGTGAACCGCGCATCGGCAAAGGTGTCGGCCCATCCGATATAATCCCAGTAGTCCACATGCAGCGACAGCGGGAGCACATCGTCGCGCTGTGCCATCTCGGCCAGAATCGCATCTGCGGGCGGACAGGACGAGCAACCTTGGGAAGTGAACAGCTCGACGATCACGGGCTGATCCCCGGCATGAGCGGCCGGCGCGGCAAGAGCGAGGCAGAGCAGAGCCGCTCGTGACAGTAAACGCATGGGGATCTCCGATGAATTTCTCTCCCGAACCGGTTTAGCCTCCGAAGCCACCAAGCACCAATCAAGGTTTTGCGATACATCGAAACGTCCCGGCCTCCGTGACCCGCTCACCGCATTGCATACTATTGCATACCGCATTGAACTGGGCTACGAAGGTGCTACAAATTACCTACAACCTCGCGCCCGGCTCAATCGGCTTGCGCGACAATCGACAGTCGAACACGAGGAGACCCACATGCCCATCGAGGTCGGACAGGACAGCAGCAAGACCCGCCGTAAACTGGATGTCGGCGGCAAGAGCTACGCCTATTACGCACTGCCTGCGGGACAAGAGGCCGGGCTCGGAGATTTCTCCCGCCTGCCCAAGTCGCTGAAGGTCCTCGTGGAGAACCTCTTGCGCTTTGAAGATGGCAATACGGTTAAGACCGATGACATCAAGGCGTTCGGTGAGTGGGTCGAGGCGGGAGGTAAGGCGCCCCGTGAGATCGCCTACCGCCCCGCCCGGGTGCTGATGCAGGATTTCACCGGAGTTCCGGCGGTCGTGGACCTCGCCGCCATGCGTGACGGGATCGTGGGCCTCGGCGGGGATGCGCAGAAGATCAACCCGCTGAACCCGGTGGATCTGGTCATCGACCACTCGGTGATGATCGACAATTTCGGCAACCCGCGCGCGTTTCAGCTGAACGTGGACCGGGAATATGAGCGGAATATCGAGCGCTACACCTTCCTGAAATGGGGCCAGAAAGCGTTCCAGAACTTCCGCGTCGTGCCACCGGGGACGGGCATCTGCCATCAGGTGAACCTGGAATATCTTTCGAAGACTGTCTGGACCGACACCGATCAGTCCGGCGAGACCGTCGCCTACCCCGACACGCTGGTGGGCACGGACAGCCACACGACCATGGTCAATGGCGCCGCTGTTCTGGGCTGGGGCGTGGGTGGCATCGAGGCCGAGGCCGCGATGCTGGGCCAGCCGGTTTCCATGCTGATCCCCGAAGTCATCGGCTTCAAGCTCACCGGCGAGCTGCCCGAGGGCTGCACAGCCACCGACCTTGTGCTGCGGGTCTGCGAGATGCTGCGCGAAAAGGGCGTGGTGCAGAAATTCGTCGAGTTCTACGGCGACGGTCTGGCCAATGTGACTCTCGCTGACCGCGCCACCATCGGCAATATGAGCCCCGAATTCGGCTCCACCTGCGCCTTCTTCCCGATCGATGCCGAGACCCTGCGCTACCTGCACACGACGGGCCGCGACGAGGACACCATCGCGCTGGTCGAAGCCTATGCCAAAGCACAAGGCATGTGGCGGGCCGAAGGCGACGAGCCGGTCTTTACCGACACGCTCGAACTGGACATGTCCACGGTCAAGCCCGCCATTTCCGGCCCCAAGCGTCCGCAGGACCACATCAATCTCGACGAGGCTGCGCAGACGTTCCACGCCTATATCGAAGGCCAGCGCAAAGCCAAGGACAGCGCCCCCGCCGCTGAGGCCCAGATGGCCGCTGAGGGTGGCGCGGTCGCTCCAGCCACGATCCCCGGCGACACGGGCAGCCACAAAAAGGCGCAGGTCACGATCACGGATATCGATGGCGAGGAGAAGAGCTTCCAGATCCACGATGGCTCCATCGTGATCGCCTCGATCACCTCCTGTACCAACACGTCGAACCCCTATGTGATGATCGGTGCAGGCCTCGTGGCACGCAAGGCTGCCGCCCTCGGTCTGACCCGCAAGCCCTGGGTCAAGACCTCGCTGGCCCCCGGCTCGCAGGTCGTCTCTGCCTATCTTGAGGCCGCCGATCTGCAAAAGGATCTGGATGCGGTGGGCTTTAACCTGGTCGGTTACGGCTGCACCACCTGCATCGGCAATTCCGGTCCGATCAACGAGGAGCTGTCGAAGGCGATCAACGAGAACGATCTCGTGGCGACCTCAGTCCTGTCGGGCAACCGTAACTTCGAAGGCCGGATCAGCCCTGATGTGCGCGCCAACTACCTCGCCTCGCCACCGCTCGTCGTGGCCTACGCGCTGGTTGGTGACATGAATGTGGACATCACCCGCGAGCCGCTCGGTCAGGATCAGAACGGCAACGACGTCTACCTCAAAGACATCTGGCCCACCCAGAAGGAAATCGCCGATCTGGTCGCTCAGACCGTGACCCGCGAAAGCTTCCAGGAGAAATATGCCGACGTCTTTAAGGGCGACGACAAATGGCAAGCGGTCGAGACCACGGACAGCGAGACCTATGACTGGCCCGCGACCTCGACCTATGTCCAGAACCCGCCCTATTTCCGCGGCATGGGCACCGAGGCGGGCGAGATCCGCAATATCGAGGGCGCGCGGATGCTGGCGCTGCTGGGCGACATGGTCACCACCGACCACATTTCTCCGGCTGGCTCCTTCAAGGAAAGCACCCCGGCCGGTCAGTACCTCACCGAGCGTCAGGTCGCCCCGCGGGAGTTCAACTCCTACGGCTCGCGGCGCGGCAATCACGAGGTGATGATGCGCGGCACCTTCGCCAACATCCGCATCCGCAACGAGATGCTGGACGGGGTCGAGGGGGGCTACACCAAAGGCCCGAATGGCGAACAGATGTCGATCTACGACGCCGCCATGGCCTATCAGGATGCGGGTACCCCGCTGGTCGTGATCGCCGGTGAGCTCTATGGCGCAGGCTCCAGCCGCGACTGGGCGGCCAAGGGCACCGCCCTGCTGGGCGTCAAGGCGGTCATCGCCGAGAGCTATGAGCGCATCCACCGCTCGAACCTCGTGGGCATGGGCGTCCTGCCCTTCGAGTTCATGGGCGATGACAACCGCAAAAGCCTTGGGCTGAAGGGCGACGAGACCTTCGCCATCCACGGGCTTGAGGACGGCTTCGCTCCCGCCGCCGAGGTGCCCTGCACCATTACCTACGCGGACGGCTCGACGAAGGAGATCACCATCAAGAGCCGCATCGATACGGCCATCGAGATCGACTACGTCAAGAATGGTGGCGTACTGCACTACGTGCTGCGCAGGCTCGCTGCGGCCTGATCGGTTCGACCAAACACAGAAAGGCCCGCCAAACCGGCGGGCCTTTTTAGTTGCTAGAGGGCGGAAATCACAGAAACTCCGCAGATCCCACTGCCCACCCAAGAGTAAGCGGCGTGCCGGATGGCAGGATCAGAGTGTCGGACTGCCCCGGCTCAAGGGACATCCCTAAAAGCTCCGCAAAGGCCCGGAAATCTACAAACCACTTATGTTCCTGAGAAAAGGAATGGACGATCATCGCAGCCCGGTCGGAATTGAACCGCGCCGCTTCAAGGATTGCGGCGGCGGTCCGGTGAAAGAGCTGATAGCGCAGCGCAGGCGGCGCGTCTGACAGACCGAGAAGCGCGCAGATATGGGCAATCCGCTCCTGTTTCCCGGCGCTTGCGTCTTTCAGCCATTCTCCGACCGTCGGGCCAAAAGGCTCATCCACTTTCGCTTCAACCGCGAGCGCAATCGTTTCATCGTTCCGTTTCGCCAAAGCGAACACATCGCATTGGCTCGCACGACCACCGCCGGGCAAAGCGACTTTATGCTCTGGAATTGCCAGCAAGAGTTGAGCAGACCCGCCGAGACAAGCTGAAATCTCCGCGGGCAAGCCGTCGGCCGCTTCCCACGACAGTGCGGCAGCCATCGCCGAGTTGCCGCGCTTCCAGTGCTTTTCAGGATCAGCCAACAGACGCTGCCAATCCTCCGCGCCCGTGGTGGGGATGAAAATTCGCCTCATCTCGTCTCTGACCTCCTTAGCGTGACGCGCCTTGGCCAAAGAAATAGCGCGATCTCAGCCGCCGTCCGCCAAAGCCTCTTCCAGCGCCGGCCGAACCGTCTTTTCCAGCGTCCGTGTGGTCAGGGGGCCGGCGACGCGGGCGAGGATTTTGCCGTCGGCGTCCACAACAAACGTCTCAGGTACGCCATAGACGCCCCAGTCGCGGGCTGTGCGACCTTCGGGGTCAGCGGCAAGCGAGGCGAAGGGGTTTCTCAGCTCCTCCAGAAAGGCGATGGCATTGTCGGGAGCATCCTTGTAATTCAGCCCGACGATCTCGATCCCCTCCTCCTCGGCCAGCGCCAGCAGGTTCGGGTGCTCAACCCGGCAGGGCGCGCACCAGGAGGCCCAGAAATTCACCAGCTTGACACCACTCTCGCGCACGGCGTCGGTGGTGGCGACCGGATAGTCTCCAAGCGGAAAAACTGTCAGCTCTGGCGCCTCTTGGCCCACCAGTGTCGAGGGCAGTGCATCCGGGTTCTCCCGCTGCATGCCCGCATAGAACAATCCCGCGAGACCGGCAAAGATCAGCGGCGGGATGACGGCGAAAACAGGAATTTTAGCCATGACGGCGGGCCTCCACGCGGTCGAGCTCCCGGCGCATCCGGGCAGCGCGGCGGATCGACATCATCACGAGCGCCGCGAGCAGAACACCCGTGGCGCCGTAGGCCAGCGCAACTTCGAGCGCGTATTTGCCAAGATCAGGCATCCTGCATCCTTTCCCGCAAGAGCAGCGCGTTCAGACGGCGGGCGCGGATTTCCGTGCGCGTGCGCAGAAGCAACAGCGCTGCAAACAGCAGCACGAAGCCCGCCATGGTCACCACCGCAGGATACCAGAAAACATCGGACACATTTTCTTCGGCATCCAGCGACATGCTGGCCCCCTGATGCAGACCCTGATTCCAGAAGTTCACCGCATAGCGCGACAGAATCGCAAACACCGAGCCCACAAGGCAGAGGATGCTGGTCAGATCAGCCGCCGAGTCGGGGTTCTCGATCGCTTCCCAGAGAGCCATGTAGCCGATGTAGAAAAGGAACAAGATCAGGAACGAGGTCAGCCTCGGATCCCATTCCCACCACGTCCCCCACATGGGCTGGCCCCAGACCGCACCGGTGATGAGCGCGATCACGGTCATCGTCGCGCCGATGGGCGCTGCGGCTCGGGCGACAAGCGCGCTGACGTGGTGCCGGCGGATCACCCAGATCAGCGAGGCGATAAGCATGACAAACCACGCATTGATCGCCACCAGCGCGGAGGGCACGTGAATATAGAAGATCTTGACCGTCGCGCCCATGCGATAGTCATCGGGGGTAAAGAAGAACCCCCAGATCAGCCCCACTGCAAGGCAGAGCGCCGACAGGGCGCCGAAGACTGGCACCAGCGGCTTGGTGAACGCCATGAAGCGGACGGGGTTTGCGTAGGTCCAGATTGACATGAGTTGTTCCTATCCCTGCCCTCTGACGGCAACAAGAGGGCTCACCGCAGATTGACCCGGAGTGCGGCGGCAGCGGCAAAAGGAAGCACCGCGAGGCAGCCCAGCGTCACCGCGCCAAGCAGAGCCAGCACGGTGCCCACGGCCATGCCTTCGGTCCCCCGCCGGGCGATCTCAGCGCCAAAAAGCAACGTCGGGACATAGAGCGGCAAAACGAGGATCGACAGGAGCATCCCGCCGCGCCTGAGCCCAACGGTCAGAGCTGCTCCGAACGCGCCGATCAGCGACAGCGCGGGCGTGCCGATCAGGAGCGAAACAAAGAGCCACAGGTGCCCCGGCCAGCCGAGGTTTAACAGGATCCCCAGCGCAGGTGCGGCGAGACAGAGCGGCAAACCCGTGGTCAGCCAATGGGCCAGCGATTTGCCAAGGACAAGCGCTTCGAGAGGCAGCGGTGCGGTGACCAGAAGATCCAATGCTCCGTCCTCACGGTCGAGGGCAAAGATCCGGTCGAGGGACAGGAGGCAAGCCAGCAGCGCCCCGATCCACAGGACCCCCGGCGCGATCAAGGCCAGCCGTCCGGTCTCTGGCCCGACCCCGAAGGGCACCAGCACCACGACGATCAGGAAGAACGCGAGCCCGAGGCCGAATCCTCCCCCGGCGCGCACCGCAAGCATCAGATCTCGGGACATGATCCGGATCACAGCGCCATCAGCTCCCGTGCGCGGGCCCGGTGGGGCGTAACGTCAAGCACATCTCCCGACAGGCCAAGGTCGATATGGGTCGCGATAATCGCGATCCCGCCGGTTTCCAGATGATCGCGAACCATCCCAGCAAAACGCCCGGTGTTCTCTGCATCAAGCGACACCGTCGGCTCATCGAGGCACCAGATCGGGCGCCCCGTGAGCATCAGCCGTGCGAGGCCCAGACGCCGCCCCTGACCCGCAGACAAGTGCTGCGCCAGGCGGTCTGCGAGGCGCCCGAGGTCGAACACATCCATGGCGCGGGACACGGCATCGCCGCGACCCAGACCGTGCAGACCGGCCCAGAATTGCAGGTTTTCCTCAACCGTCAGCTGCCCTTTCATCCCGTCGCGATGGGCTCCATAGGCGATGCTCTCGGGGTTAGGTGTCACCGTACCGCTCATCGGCGGCTGCAAGCCCGCAAGGGTGCGCAGCAGCGTGGTTTTTCCCGCACCATTGGGACCGCGCAGAATCAGCGCGTGACCGGGGGCAACGTCGAAACTGAGTCCCGCCAGAACCGGCACCCCCCCCCGACCGACCACCAGATCCCGGACAGAGACGCTCATGCAGGCAAGAGCGCAAGGGCGACCCGGCGGCCCTCGCCGAGCAGCACGTTATAGGTGCGGCAAGCCTGTTCCGAGGCCATTTGCTCCACTCCGATACCGGCCTGTTCCAATGCGCTTCGAAAGGCTGGAGGCAGGTGAGTCATCATGGCGCCGGTTCCGACCAGAATGACATCGACATCTCCCGCAGCGGCAATCAACGGAGCTGTGTCCTCATAGCCGCCCCAGGCCGCAACTTGCCCCGGCAGCACCAGAACCGCGCCCTCGTAGCGCTGCCCGCCGATGCGGAAGAACCCAGGGCCGTAACCATCAACGGGAGTGCCGTCCTGAAATGTCGTTTCGGTGAGTTTCATGGAAACCTCCTGACGTTTGTCCCGGGGCGCCGATTTTTTACGAAAAAGTCAGCCCGGAAACTATCACAGGTTCCGGGCTCGCGCCGAACATCACGCGTCAATATTGGCGAACTGGTTGCCTTCCGTCTTGTCGGGCTTCGACCAGTCGCGCTTGACACCGAGGAAGAGCACCACGTTCTTGGCCACGAAGACCGAGGAATAGGTGCCGACGATCACGCCCCAGAAGATGGCAAAGACGAACCCCCGGATCACGTCGCCGCCGAGGATCAGGAGGGCCAGCAGCGCCACGAGCGTGGTGCCCGAGGTCATCACCGTCCGGCTGAGCGTCTCGTTCACCGAGATGTTCATCACCTCGCGCAGGTCGCGCTTTTTATACTTGATCAGGTTCTCCCGGAGGCGGTCGAAGATCACCACCGTGTCGTTGATCGAGTAACCGATAATCGTCAGGATCGCCGCGATGGTGGCCAGATCAAACTGGATCTGCAGCACCGAGAAAATCCCGATGGTCAGGACCACATCATGGAACAGCGCGGCCACAGCACCGACCGAAAACTGCCATTCAAAACGCAGCCAGATGTAGAACAGGATTGCCGCGAGCGAGGCCGCCACGGCGATCACCGCCGTCTGGATCAACTCGCCCGAGACCTTGGGCCCGACCGATTCGACAGAGGTGAACTTGATCCCCGGAGCCACAGCGTTCAGCGCATCCTGCACCGCGGACAGATTCTCGGCGCTCAGACCTTCCTGCCCTTCCTGCGCGGCGATGCGGACCATCGCCACATGCTGATCGGCAGCAAAAGACGGGTCGAACACCTCGGAAATCACCACATCGCCAAGACCCAGCGGCTCCATCGCGTCGCGATAGGCGGCCACGTCCACCGGCGCGCTGGCCTCGGTGCGGACCGTGGTGCCGCCCTGAAAATCGATGCCGAAATTCAAACCAATCGCCAGCCACGCCACCAGCGACAGGATCACAGCCACCACCGATGCCCCGAGGGTGAAGCGCGCGTATTTGAAGAAATCCCAGTTGGTTTCTTCGGGAACGAGTTTCAGCCGCATGTCAGACCTCGATCTTCTTGGGACGCGCGCGGTCGAACCACGTCACGATGATGAGCCGCGTCACGAAGATCGCGGTGAACACGGAGGTGATAATGCCGATCCCCAGCGTCACCGCAAAGCCCCGCACCGGGCCGGAGCCCAGCATGAACAGGATGCCCGCGATGATGAAAGTGGTGATATTGGCGTCCACAATAGCCGACAGCGCACGCTCATAGCCGAGACTGATGGCACGGCTGGGCCCCTTGGCGGTCTTCATCTCTTCGCGGATCCGCTCGAAGACCAGCACGTTGGCATCCACCGCCATACCGATGGTCAGAACGATGCCCGCAATGCCCGGCAGGGTGAGGGTCGCGCCAATCATGCTCAGGAGACCAAAGATCAGCCCCACATTGATCAACAGCGCGATATTGGCAAAGAGGCCGAACAGCCCGTAGCTCGCCCACATCAGCGCCAGCACGGCGACAAAGGCCACCAGACAGGCGATGCGCCCCGCGTCAATGCTGTCCTGGCCCAGTTCCGGACCGACGGTCCGCTCTTCGAGGAAGGTCAGCTCGGCCGGCAAGGCACCCGCACGCAGAAGCACCGCCAGTTCCGTCGATTCCTCAATGGTGAAGTTACCGGTGATGATGCCGGAGCCGCCGGGGATGTGGTCTTGGATGACCGGGGCGGAGATGACCTCTTCGTCCAGCACAATTGCGAACGGAGAGCCGATATTCTCCGCCGTGTAATCGCCGAACGCCCGCGCGCCGGTGGGGTTAAACCGGAAGGTCACCGCCGGGCGGCCGTTCTGGTCAAAGGACGGCTGGCTGTCCACGAGGTTCTCGCCCGACACAACCGGGGTCCGCTCCAAGACGTAAAACGTGTCAGGCTCGTCGATGGACGGGTAGATCACCTCGCCCGGACCAGCACTGGCGGCCGCATCCGTGGTCCGTCCCGCGACCGGGTGGAAGGTCAGCTGCGCCGTCGTGCCAATGAGGCTCTTCAGCTCTTCGGCCGAGCCGATGCCGGGCACCTGAATCAGGATCCGGTCCTGACCCTGACGCTGGATCGTGGGCTCGCGCGTACCGACCTCGTCGATCCGGCGGCGGATGATTTCCAGCGACTGGCGCACGGTGCGATCATCCGTAGCGGCGCGCTCGGCCTCCGACAGGCGGACGGTGAGCATCGCGCCATCGGCAGTTTCCTCGCCCGCGACCTCAATATCCGTGGCTCCCGCACCCGAGAGAGACGCCACCGGACGCGCCAGCGAGCGGGCCACTTCCATCGCACGCGGAAGGGCTGCGGCATCGCTGAGGCGTACCTTCAGCTCCGGCCCGCCCTGATCAGCACGGCGGATCGGGCCGACCTCATCTCGGGCGTCGCGCAGAGCATCCCGCAGATCCGGCCAGAAGCCGTCCATGCGCTGCTCATAGACATCCGCGACCTGCACCTCGGCCAGCAGATGCGCCCCGCCCCGCAGGTCGAGGCCCAGATTGACAAGGCCGGAGGGCAACCACGATGGCCAGTTTTCCGCTGCCGCATTCCGCTCGGGCGTCGCGCCCAGCGTCTCGATGGCGGCGCGCGCGTCATTGGCCTGTTCGACCCGGGCGTAAAACAGGTTTGGCAGGGCCAGGGCCAGCCCCACCGCGACCAGCGCCCAGATGAACAGGCGCTTCCAGAGCGGGATCTGCAGCATCAGGCTTCTGCGGGCTCCGTCTTGGAGCGCACATGGGCGATGGTGGACTTCACCACGCGCACCTTCACACCTTCTGCGATCTCGACCTCGACCTCGCCATCTTCACGCACCTTCACGACCTTGCCGACAAGGCCACCCGCAGTCACCACCTGATCGCCACGGCGCAGGGCCTCAACCATCTTCTGGTGCTCTTTGACCTTTTTCTGCTGCGGACGGATCAGCAGGAAATACATGATCAGGAAGATCAGGATGAGCGGCAGGAAGGAGGCAAAAGCGCCACCGGCTCCACCACCGGCGGCCTGAGCGAAAGCGGGAGTTGCAAGCATGATCGGTCCTCGATTGTCTGCGTTTTGCCCGTCCTATCTGTGCCCCCTTCCCTTGTCCAGCAAGGGGCATTGCGTCAGCGTGGTCACAAGGCGGCGAGGTGCCGCGGATCAGTGGGTGTTCTTGAGCATTGGAAGTGACAGTTTTGATGATTGATTTGAAACAGCGCTCACTCAGGGTCGGATCATGGCTACCGCGCCATTACTGGAAATTTATGATCGCTGCGGGGCTGGCGGCAGCCGCTGGCGCAGTTTTCTTCTACCTCGCCGAAATCGCAATTGCGGTGAATGACATCGTTGATCTCTTGCAGCTGGAGGCCGGTAAGGAAGAACCGGCGGCTGAAAATATCCGGAATCTCGCAACGGGTGCTGCGGTCTTGCTCGCTGCGCTGGCGGCAGCCACGACGCTGGTATTTCAATTGGTCAAAGTCTGGACCACCGAGCGCCAGACCCGCACGGCCGAAGAAGGCCACATCACCGACCGGATCAACAAAGCGGTTGAGAATCTCGGGGCGGACAAAGTTGTAAAGACGGCGGATGGGGAAGAAACGGTCCCCAACCTCGAAGTCCGTCTCGGCGCGATCTACGCGCTGGAGCGCATTTCGCGGGACAGCCTGCGCGACCATGTGCAGATCATGGAGATCTTCTGCGCGTATGTCAGGAATAATGCGCCCGCCGGAGACGCCGCTTATTGGGGCCATAGACCTGAACTCCTAGACATTCCGAAGCCGCGCGTCGACATTCAAACAATCCTCACCGTGATCGGGAGGCGGGAGAAGAATGCTCGGTCAAAAGAGATTGAGGCAAAATATAGGCCCGATTTGAGCGGATGCAGTCTGCAAGGGCTCCAATTGGCCAACGCAGACTTGTCGAATATCAATTTCGACGGTACCCGAATGGACAACGCGGTGCTGGACGATGTCGACATGTCCGATTGCAGTCTCATTGCCGTGAAGCTCACGTCCCTTAGCACACGTTCGATGATTTATTTTCGGAACGCGAACTTATTGGGGGCTTCGCTAATCTCAGCTTACGTCCCGGATTCCGATTTCACCGGCGCAAATCTAAGCCAGTGCAAACTCCAAAACGCGACATTCGGCCGGTCGAACTTGACCAACGCCAAGTTGATGAGAGTTGTCACTGAAGACGACGCGCCCACTATCTTGACAAGCGCAAATCTGAAAGGGGCCGGGTTGCGACTGATTGATCTACGCGGGAATGACGGCAGGACCTTCTCGCAAGCCTTCGGCGATTCAACAGTTAAGTTGCCAGATGGGTGTCGTGCCGGTCAGGGCGAGCTGGCCCATTGGAGCGCTGAGTCGCTGCCCGATGATGATTTCGAGAACCGGTGGCGCGCGTGGCAGCGGGAGATGGGATATCTCACGGACTGATCCAAAACCACAAAAAAGGGCGGCGCGGGGCCGCCCGTTTTCCGTGATTTCGAATGCTTAGCGACGGAACTTCGCGCCGCCGCCGGGGATGATGTACTGGAGCTCTATGCCGCGCTCTTCTGCGATCTTTTCAGCAGTATCTTGAATCCACTTGGCGTCCATGACGTTCAGGAAATTGCCATCTTCGTCAAAATTCACGTTGGCTCCGATCACCACGTTGAAGAACTCCGCACCGGTGTCTGAGGTCAGCGTGTGATAGGAGCCGCCGGGCTCATAGAGATAGCTGCCCTCTTTCTGCACGTCGTCGGGGTACTCTTTGTAGTACCACTCACCCTTGAGCGTGTAGAGGTGGACAGGGCCCGTGTGGAAGTGGGTCGGCACCGTTCCGCCCGGTGCGACTTTGACATATATGACCCAGACGCCATTTTCGCCGTCGAGGAACAAGGGCGTGATCGTAAAGCCGGGGAGAGCATCTTCAATCTCGGGTATTTCGAACCGGTTTACCGAAAGCAGCTCGTGCTGGTCATGGATCGCAACGGTGCCGTCATCGGGGGCGTTCGTGTACTTACCGTCTTTCATGGTGATGTTCCCTCTAGCTGGGTCGTGAGTGGTAGAACGTTGTGTCCACTGACAACCCACAATTGCAATATCGGTTCCCTGTTCCGTACCGATGCTTCGTCACAGACTGGGCTTTTCTCCGGACGCTCAATCCGGCATAGGGGCGCAAAGTCCGCAGGAGACCGTCATGCACGATATTCGCCTTATCCGTCAGGACCCCGCCGCGTTGGACGCCGCTATGGCCCGTCGCGGAATCGAGGGCGCCTCAGAGCCGCTGCTGGCCCTTGATGCTGAGCGTCGGGCCGCGATCCATGCCGCCGAGACCGCGAAAGCCGAACAGAACGCTGCGTCAAAACAGGTGGGTGCCGCCAAGGCGAAGGGCGATGAGGCGGAGTTCGAGCGCCTGCGCGCCGAAGTTGCGATGAAAAAGGGCGAAGTCGCCGAGCAGGAGCGGATTGCACGGGAAAAGGACGCCGAGCTGGCCGAGATCCTGATGGGGCTGCCGAATGTGATGGCCGACGACGTTCCGGACGGTGCCGATGAGGAGGACAATGTCGAGGTCAAGCGCGTGGGCGAGCCGCGCAGCTTTGATTTCGAGCCGAAAGAGCACCACGAGCTGGCCTCGGCCGCGCCCGGACTTGATTTCGAAACGGCGGCCAAGCTGTCGGGCTCGCGCTTTGTTCTGATGAGCGGACAGGTGGCGCGGCTCCACCGGGCTTTGGCACAATTCATGCTCGACACCCATGTGACGGAGAATGGTCTGACCGAAGTGAACCCGCCGGTTCTGGTGCGCGACGAGGCCATGCGCGGCACCGGGCAGCTGCCGAAATTCTCCGAGGATAGCTATCAGACCACCAATGGCTGGTGGCTGGTGCCGACGTCGGAGGTGCCGCTGACGAACATCGTTGCAGGCCATGTGGTCGAAGAGAGCTACCTGCCCCGCCGTTACGTGGCGCATACGCTCTGCTTCCGCTCCGAGGCGGGGTCTGCCGGGAAAGACACGACGGGTATGCTTCGTCAGCACCAGTTTGAAAAGGTCGAGATGGTCTCGGTCACTCACCCCGATCACTCCGACGCAGAACAAGAGCGGATGCTGGGCTGCGCCGAAAGTATCCTGCAAAAGCTGGGGCTGCCTTACCGGGTGGTTAAGCTGTGCACGGGCGACACGGGCTTTGGCGCCCGGCGGACCTACGATATCGAGGTCTGGCTGCCGGGTCAGAACCGGTACCGCGAGATTTCCTCGGTCTCGAATTGCTGGGATTTCCAGGCGCGTCGTATGAACGCCCGGTATAAGCCCACTGATGGGGGCAAGCCGGAATTTCTGCATACGCTGAACGGTTCTGGCCTCGCTGTGGGGCGGACCCTCATCGCGGTGCTGGAAAACGGTCAGCAAGAGGACGGCAGCGTGGTCGTCCCCGACGCGCTGCGTGGCTATATGGGCGGGCTTGATCGGCTCGAGCCGGTGACATCCAACTGACCGGGTCAAACTGGCGCGATTTTTCTGCGAAGAATCGTTGCCCCCGTCCGCTTTGACCCCATGTCTGGCAGATGAAGTACGCACCGTTTTTCCTCGCTCTCGCTTTCGCCCTGTCGCCGTTCCTGACGGATTCGTTTGGCGGCTTTGCGCCTGACGCGTTCCCCGTCCCGCAGGAGGATCCACCGACGCAGCCTGCGGGCTATGCCTTCGCGATCTGGGGGCTGATTTATCTGTGGCTCATTGTCCACGGCGCCGTCGGAACCCGCCGCGACAACCCGGACTGGGGCGCGACCCGCCTGCCGCTGAGCCTGTCGCTGGGCGTGGGCGTCTTCTGGATCCCGGTGGCCAACCTGTCGCCGATCTGGGCCACTGTGCTGATCTGGATCATGCTCGGGACTGCTCTGGCGGCGCTTTTGCGCGCAGGTCGCTCGGAGCCTCTGCTCCTCGACACGCCGCTCGGCCTCTATGCGGGTTGGCTGACGGCTGCCTCTTCTGTCTCGCTGGGCTTGCTTGCGGGAGGTTGGGGTCTAACCGGACCGGTGCCCGCCGCGATCCTCGCGATCCTCGTCGCACTGGTGGTCGGGCTCGTGATCCTCTCACGCCGCCCAAGCTGGGGCTATACCGCGGCGCTTATCTGGGCGCTGGTGGCACTGGTCGTCCAGAACCTGGGGACCTCCCCGCTGGTCGCGGGCCTCAGCGGCTTGGGGGCGCTGGCGGTTCTCGGCTACCAGTTCAAACAATCCCGCGCCTGACCCAATTGAAAAACCCGGACGCCTGAGCGCCCGGGTCTCTTTTACTTCAAATGTTTGCGTAGCCGCGACGGCGTGGATTTCTTGCGATCCTTATACGGGTTCTGATCCGCCTGACTGCGCATCCAGAGCCGGATTGGCGTTCCCGGCATGTCGAAATCCTGCCTGAGCCCGTTGATGAGATACCGCTCATAAGACTCGGACATCTCTTTGGGATTCGAGCACATGACGACAAATCCGGGGGGTCTCGTCTTTGCCTGGGTCATATACCGCAGCTTGATCCGGCGACCGCCCGGTGCGGGGGGCGGGTGCGCCTCGACCATGCCGGTGAGCCACTGGTTCAGCCGCGACGTTGAGACCCGGCGGTTCCATACATCATGAGCCGAGACCACCGCGTCGCACAGTCGGTCAAGCCCCTTGCCCGTCTTGGCCGACACTGTGACCAGCGGTACGCCGCGCAACTGCGGCAGGAGGCGCTCGCACGCTTCGCGCAGCTCGCGGATCTTCGCGTTCTTATCCGGCTCGGCGTCCCATTTATTCACCGCGATGACCACAGCCCGTCCCTCGCGCTCGGCCAAAGCCGCGATGCGCAGGTCCTGCTGCTCAAAGGGAATCGCAGCGTCGAGCAGAACCACCACGACCTCGGCGAATTTCACCGCGCGCAGACCATCGGAGACCGAGAGCTTTTCCAGCTTTTCCGTCACCTTGGCCCGTTTGCGCATTCCCGCCGTGTCAAAGATGCGAACCGGCATCTCGCCCCAGTCGAGTGATACCGAAATCGCATCCCGGGTGATCCCGGCCTCGGGACCGGTCAGCAGGCGATCCTCGCCCAGTAGCGCGTTGACCAGAGTAGATTTACCCGCATTTGGGCGCCCCACGACGGCGATCTGCAGAGGCTTTTCACGGGTCGGAACGCGGGGGGCGTCAGTCTCGTCCTCGTCGAGATCCACCTCGGTGTCGGGCGCGGCGGCGCGGTCGACTTCGGTCACCACATCGGCCAGCGGCTGGAGCATCGAATAGAGTTCCGGCATTCCCTCGCCATGCTCCGCCGACAGGCGCAAGGGCTCTCCGAGGCCGAGCCCATAGGCCTCCAGGAGGCCGCCCTCGGCCGCACGACCTTCGCACTTATTCGCAGCAAGAATCAGATGTCGCGCGCGCTTGCGCAGGATCTCGGCGAACACCTCGTCCGTGGGGGTGATCCCGGTGCGCGCATCGACCACAAAGAGACAGATATCGGCCATATCCACGGCGCGCTCGGTCAGGCGCCGCATTCGGCCCTGCAGCGATTCGTCGGTGGCCTCTTCGAGACCGGCTGTGTCAATCACCGTGAAACGAAGATCCCCCAGCCGTGCCTCGCCCTCGCGCAGGTCACGGGTCACGCCGGGCCGGTCATCGACCAGCGCCAGACGCTTGCCAACCAATCGGTTGAACAGGGTGGATTTGCCGACATTAGGCCGGCCGACAATGGCAAGGGTAAAGCTCATGCTCTGCCCCTTAGCCGCTTATCGGTAGCCCAGCAACTGTCCGTCGCGGTTCACAACGTAAAGCACGCCACCCGCAACCACCGGGTTGGTCGCAGCCCCTCCGGGCAACTCGATTTGCGCCCTGAGTGCACCCGACGTCGGATCGAACGCGCGCAAGGTGCCATCGGAGGACGCGACCCAGAGCCGTCCCCCCGCCAATACCGGTCCGTAATGAGCATAGATGTCCCGGCGTCGGCGGATCTGGTTCCGCTTGTAGTAGGGCAGATCCACCGCCCAGATCAGGTCGCCGCTGCTGGCCGACAGGCGGACGAGCTGGTTCAGGTCCGACACAGCAAAGACCGATCCGCCCGCCACGGCCACCGGAGACATGGCGCCCTGATCCGTCGACCAGATGAGCCGGCCATCCGTCAGCTCATGCGCGGTGATCTGACCGGAACTGGAGCCGGTGTAAACGCGCCCGCCCGAAATGACAGGATCACCCGTGAGGTCCGCAATGGAGGCATATGCCCGGGCGAGGCGCTTGCCACCAACGGCGGCTGTCCAGCGCCGGGTGCCGCCTTCGGGCAGAAGCCCGCGCAGATCGCGTCCGGGAAATGGAAGGACGACGAGACCGGACCCCACCGCAGGAGACGCGCCGCCCACCACGCCCGCCGCAGCCGGGACGCCCTGCTCCGTCCAGCGGATGCGGCCATTGGCGGTGTTGATCGCAAATGCAGTGGCATCGCGGTTGACCACGTACACGCTGCTGCCGGAGACGGTGGGTGCGCCCGCCGCAGAAGCACCCAGATCCTGGGTCCAGACCCGCCGCCCTGTCGCCGTATCAAGCGCGATCAGCTCGCCAAACGTTGTCGAGACATAGAGACGTCCACCCGAGACCGCGAGACCCGCACCGGACGAATCGTCTATGGGTTCGCCGCCGGGGGAGACTTGTGTCCGCCACAGAACCTGCCCCGCGAGGGAATGCGCCATCACCTGAGACCGGCTGTCCACGGTGTAGATCCGACCGCCCGCGATGACCGGGTCGGTGGAAATGCGATGCTTGCGGTCATTTCCCATGCCAATCGGCACCGACAGACGCAGTTGCGGGTTGGGGGACAGGGCCGCATGGGGCCTGTCATGCCGGGCGTTCGCTGACTTGTGGGTCCAGTCCGCAAGCTGCGTTACGGCCGGTAACGACAGGCCGACGGCGCCCTGCTGCGCCAGCGCGATGTCACCGCCTCGAACGCTTTCGCGTGGTCCCACGAGGATTTCTTCCTGATCGCCGCACCCGGCCAAAGCCAGCGCCGCACCCGCCAAGAGAATTCCGATCCGCATCATCTGTCAGCCCTCAGCCGCTTGTGGTGTCGAGCGTTCCGCCGAGGGCGATGATCAACTGCTGAACCCGCCGTTGCAAGTCACGTGTCGCAGCACCGTCGTTCCGGATGGCGTCGAGCGTCGTCAGGGCCGCGTCGTTATCGCCAGCCCGCACCTGCGCCAGCGCGCGTTGCTCTTCGGCCAGAAGTCGGTAGGGTCGCCCCGGCGCCGTCAGAGGATCAAGCCGCTCCAGAATGTCCTCTGGGCTGACCTCGTCCTGCTGAATCATCACCAGCTTCAAAGTGGCCAGATCGCGATACAGTTGGGGCACGGTTTCGTCGCCGGACACCTGCTCCAGATCAGCGCGGACAGCATCCGAGGATCCGTCATCTTCCATGGCGCCCGCAGAGAGCATGGCAATCAGCGCAGCGCGGCCCCCTTCGGCGTCGATCTGGGACAGGGCATCGCGCCGCTCGGCGTCGGTCTCCAGACCCAGCGCCGCAACGATCGCATCCCCGAACGCCTCGGCGTCGGCCCGCTTGCTCGCCCTTTGCCACTCGATCCACGCAGCCGTGCCAACCATGAGCACCACCAGCAGAATGGCAATCCAGCCATATTTTCGAATGAGGCCAAAGAGCCGGTCCCGGCGCACCTCTTCGGTGACCTCGTTGATAAAGTTGTCGCTGTCGCTCACGGGCGCCCTCCATCACTTGGCGGACTGTTTGCCCGTTCACACCCGGAAAGCCAAGGGGATCGCGACCATTGCCCGCATCGGGCTGGAATTTCTCAGGCCAATGGGTAAATAATCGCCGTCTCGTGAAGCGAACCGATTGGTTTAGTTCTCGCAGACCCTAGATAAGATCAATGTCCAGACGCCCCGGCCATCCGCAGCTCCAAAGGATCCCTCATGCGCCTCGTTTCCCTGATCACAGCCCTGATCGTGGCGGCCTCGCTGTATTTCTTTGTGTTTGAGCGGAACGAGGTGCTCGATTTCGCTGGCGCCGCGCCAGCGGTCGAAGAGGTTGCCGCCGAGGTGGAAGCACCGGAAGAGCGCCGAGGTGTGTCCGTCGTGGCCGTCCGATCCGTCGCGCAGCCTGTCGGCAGCGAAATCATCCTGCGGGGCCGGACCGAAGCCGCCCGCCGGGTCGAAGTCCGCGCTGAGACCACCGGGCGCGTCATCTCGGAGCCTTTGCGCAAAGGCGCGCGGGTGGCCGAGGGCGATGTGCTCTGCCGGATTGATCCGGGTACGCGGGCCAGCACGCTCGCTGAGCAAAAGGCCCGGCTCGCTGAGGCCGAGGCTGCACGACCGGGCGCCGAAGCCCGGCTGATCGAAGCAAAGGCACGACTGATCGAGGCTGAAATCAACCAGAATGCCGCAACAAAACTCTCGGATCGCGGCTTCGCCTCCCAGACGCGGGTCGCTTCCAGCGACGCCGCCGCCGAATCGGCTCGTGCCGCCATTCAGGCCGCTGAGGGGGGATTGCAGTCCATCGAGGCCCAAGTCAGCTCAGCCCGCGCCGCCGTCGCTGCCGCCGAGACCGAGATCGATCGTCTCACCATCACGGCCCCTTTTGGCGGGCTGCTGGAGAGTGACACCTCGGAACTTGGCGCGCTTCTGCAAGCCGGCGGGACCTGCGCGGAAATCATCCAGCTTGACCCGATCAAGCTTGTGGGATTCGTGCCCGAATTGTCGGTGAGCAAGGTCACCCTTGGGGCTGAGGCTAGTGGGATCCTGTCCGGCGGCCGCGAGGTGAGCGGGCAGGTCACATTCCTGTCGCGCTCGGCGGATCCCGACACCCGCACCTTCCGCACGGAGATTGAGATCCCAAACCCCGAGCAGCGCCTCCGCGATGGTGAAACGGTCGAGATCACGATATCTTCGGACGGCACGCTGGCGCATCTGCTGCCGCAATCAGCGCTCACCCTGAACGATATGGGCGAAATGGGTGTGCGGCTGGTCACGGAGGCAGATGAAGCGGGCTTCGTCCCGGTGACCGTGCTGCGCGATACCCGGCAAGGGGTCTATCTCGCCGGCCTGCCCGAACAAGCGCAGGTCATCGTGGTCGGGCAGGAGTTTGTCTCGGACGGCGTGCCTCTCGAGGTGACCCTCCGGGAGCTGCCCCAATGACCCGCCTCGTCGACTGGGCTGCCGCCCATGCGCGCATGGTGTTGGCCTTCATTATCATGTCTCTCGCGGCGGGCTGGTTGACCTATCAGGGCCTGCCCAAAGAGGGTGAGCCCGATATCGAAGTGCCTGCGCTGTTCATCTCGGTTCCGTTTCCCGGCATTTCGGCGGAAGATTCCGAGACACTGCTGGTCAAGCCCATGGAGAGCGAGCTGGCGGATCTGGACGGTCTGAAGACCATGACCGGCACGGCTGGCGAAAACTATGCGGGCATAGCGCTGGAGTTCGAGTTTGGCTGGGACAAGACCAAAGTCCTCGCCGATGTACGCGACGCTATGAATTCTGCCGAGGCCGAGTTTCCCGAGGGCGCCGAGCAATACTCGATCAACGAGTTCAATTTCTCCGAATTTCCGATTCTGATCGTCAACCTCACGGGTCAGGTCCCCGAGCGCACACTGCTGCGGGTTGCAAAATCTCTTCAGGACCGGCTCGAGACCATCGAATCCGTTCTCGAAGCCCCCATTGCGGGCAATCGCGACGAGATGGTCGAGGTGATCATCGACCCCCTGCGTCTCGAAGCCTACAACGTCACCGCAGGCGAGCTGATCTCGGTGGTGCGCAACAACAACCAGCTCATCGCGGCGGGTGAGGTCGAGACCGATCAGGGCACATTTTCGGTAAAGCTGCCGTCAAGCTTCGACGAGCCGGAGGATATCTTTGCCTTGCCGGTTAAGGTCAGTGCGGACCGGGTGGTGACGCTGGGCGATCTGGCCGACATTCGCCTGACCTTCGAGGATCGCGAGGGCACGGCTCGCTTTAACGGCGAAAAGACCGTGGCGCTGCAAATCGTCAAGCGCAAGGGTTACAACATCATCGACACCGTGGCCGAGGTTGAGGCCGTGCTGGCCGAGGTGCAGGAAGGCTGGCCCGAGGTTCTTCGCGACGCGGTGACCGTGGGCACCTCGAACGACCAGTCTGTACAGGTGGACAGCATGGTGCGCCAGCTCGAAGGCTCGGTCCTGACCGCCATTGCGCTGGTGATGATCGTCGTCCTCGCCGCGCTGGGCCTGCGTTCTGCGGTACTGGTAGGCTTTGCCATCCCGACCTCGTTCCTGTTGTGCTTCATCCTGCTTGGCCTGATGGGGATCTCGATCTCCAACATCGTGATGTTCGGCCTGATCCTTGCCGTGGGGATGCTGGTGGACGGCGCCATCGTGGTGGTTGAATATGCTGACCGCCGCATCACCGAGGGCTCAGGTCCGATGGCCGCCTACACAGAAGCCGCGCGGCGGATGTTCTGGCCCATCGTCTCCTCCACTGCGACGACGCTCTGCGCCTTCCTGCCGATGCTGTTCTGGCCCGGTGTGGCGGGCGAATTTATGGGAATGCTGCCGGTCACGCTGATCTTCGTCCTCTCGGCCTCGCTGATCGTGGCGCTGATCTACCTGCCGGTGATGGGCGGCGTCGCGGGCCGGCTCAGCCGCACCACAGACGACCTCGCAGAGCACATCAAGCACACCGTCCCGTGGCTGGTCCGTCTGCTCGCAGCCGTGGTCTTTAGCGCTCTGGTCTTTGTCGGCGCGATGCAGGCCCTGAACCCGAGCTATCTGTTCGACGCGGGCTCCAGCGTTCCAGGGATGCTGATCTTCGCCATCAGCGCGTCTGTCGCGGGTATCGCCATCAAGACCCTGACCCGCGAGCGCCCCGAACCCGGCCTGACCGGTAAGCACCGTCGCACGCCCTTTGGCCGCCTCATGTCCCTGACGGTCCTGAACCCTATCGGTCCGGTGATCGCCATGGGCGCGGTGATTGGCTTCATTGTCTTTTCGTTTGGCTATTACGGCGCCAACAATAACGGCACTGAATTCTTCGTTGATAGCGAGCCGGAACAGGCGCTGGTCTATGTCCGCGCCCGCGGCAATCTCAGCCTGACGGAAAAGGACGACATCCTGCGACAGGCCGAAGAGATCGCCATCGCGACGCCCGGCATCGACTCGGTCTTTGCCTTTGCCGGTGAGGGTGGGATCAACAACAATACGGGCGGCGGGCAGAGCCCCCTCGACACGGTGGGTCAGGTTCAGATCGAGTTGGTGCGCTGGGAAGACCGCCCTGCCTATGCCAGAAAGAACGGCCTGGACACCGCAGATCTGGACGGGGATCTGGTGCTCGAAGGACTGCGCCAGAAGCTGGCGCTAATCCCCGGCATCCGCACCGAGATCGTGAACCTGTCGCGCGGCCCCGCCAGTGCCAAGCCCGTCCACCTGCGGCTCAAGGGCGAGGACTGGCAGAGCCTCTATCAGGCCGCCGCGATCACCCGCGCCCGATTCGACACCCTGCCGGGCCTCAAGGATATCGAGGACACGCTGCCCCTGCCCCGGATCGACTTTCAGATCGATGTCGATGTCGAAGAAGCCGGTCGCTACGGGGCAGACGTGGCCATCGTGGGCGGTATGGTGCAGCTGGTCACGCGGGGCATTCTGCTCGACACGATGCGCATCGACGGCTCCGATGAAGAGGTCGAGATCCGCGTGCGCCTGCCCGAAGAGGACCGTCTCCTCTCCACTCTTGACAACCTGAAGGTTCGCACGGGCGATGGGCTGGTGCCCTTGTCAAATTTTGTCACCCGCACCCCCGTACCGAATATCGGTCAGATCAACCGTGTCGACCAGCGCCGCTATTTCGACGTGAAGGCGGACATCATCGCCGACCTGAAGATGCTGCGGCTGGTGCCTGAGGACGCAGATGCGAGCCCTACCGATATCGGCCTGGCCACCGAGCTGACCGCCGAGGAGGCCACCGGCAGCGCCTATGATTTTGAGATTGCCGGAACCAAGGGCCTCTTCGGCACCAGCGGACCGCGCTACTTCAAGGTCAGCGAGTTCACCGGGGACATCACCCGTGAGGCGGTGACGCAGGCTCTGGATGCGGGCACAGCCACCCTGTCCCTCACCCCGCTCACCGCCAATGAGCGGATCGAGGCGCTCACCGCGTGGCTCGGGACAGACCCGCTGCCGGCCAATATCGCCTGGGAATGGACCGGCGAACAGGAAGATCAGGCCGAAAGTGCGGCCTTCCTGTCAAAGGCCTATCCGGCCGCGCTGGGTCTGATCTTCGTGATCCTGCTGGCGCAATTCAACAGCCTCTACAACGCGGTCCTTGTCCTGTCCGCTGTGGTCATGTCCACCGCTGGCAGCTTCTGGGGGATGATCGTTATGGGGCAGCCCTTCTCGGTGATCATGACCGGAACGGGGATCGTCGCGCTTGCCGGGATCGTGGTAAACAACAACATCGTGCTGATCGACACCTATCAGGAGTTCAGTCGCCACATGCCCCGGCTGGAGGCGATCGTGCGCACCGCCGAGATGCGCATCCGGCCCGTGCTGCTAACCACGATCACCACGATGGCAGGCCTGACGCCGATGATGTTCGGGCTCAGCCTCGACTTTATCGGTGGCGGCTTCACGGTCGACAGCCCGACTGCGCTCTGGTGGAAGCAACTGGCCACCGCCGTGGTGTTCGGCCTCGGTATCGCCACGGTTCTAACGCTGGTTTTCACCCCTGCCGCGCTGGCCTTCCGCGTCTGGTTCTCCAAGGCTGCCTATGGCGGCGCGAAACGCCTGCAAGCCCTCGCGGCCCGCAGCGTGAAGGAAGACATGCGTCTGAGCCGCGAGATCCGTAAGGCCAAGGGGATGGAGATCATCTGGGACACCGAACCCGCGCCCCCCGCCTTGCCGCGTCCGGTTGAGGCAGCGGAATAAGGCGCGCTCCGGGGATCTTACGAGCGTGTCGGATCGCGCGTATTGGGCCGCGAACACCCGGAGGAGCCACTCATCCGCAGCCACCGCCTCCGGAAAATTGTGCTTTTCACCGGAGGCGGCAATTCCATCCACGGCAAAAGTCCCATAAGTAAATTCTGTCTATACAGGAGTACGCAATGTCCCACGTTCCCCATGAGCTCGTGCAAGAGTTCCCCGAATACGCCGATGCGATTCACACCCTGAAAACAAACGACGCACATTTTGCGCGGCTGTTTGACGAGTATCACGACGTGAACCGCGAAGTTCACCGGGGTGAAACGGACGTCGAGCCGATGAGCGACGAGACACTTGTCACCCTGCGCAAAAAGCGGATGGCACTGAAGGACGAGCTCTACGCCGCGCTGAAGCAAAGCGAGCAAGCGTCGTAATCTCAGACGTGACGATAGTCCGAACAGGCGCGGACGGAGAGGCTCATCTGTCCGCGCCTGCCCAAGCTGGGGGCAAAACTTGATCCGGTGACGCCCTCGGGAACGCCCTTCCGTCGCCTTTGGCAGCCCGTTTCGGGAATAACTCAGGCCGCTTCTTCTTCGCTAGCCTGCCTCTGCCAGAGCATCGCATAGCGTCCGCCCTGCGCCAGGAGTCCCTCGTGGGTGCCGCGCTCGGCCACCCGGCCTTCGTGCAGGACTACGATCTCGTCGGCATCGGCGATGGTTGACAGCCGGTGGGCGATGACCACGACGCTGCGCCCCTCGCCGATCGCCCGCAGCGCGCTTTGGATGCCGCGCTCGGTCTCGCTGTCAAGCGCCGAGGTCGCCTCATCCAACAGCAGGATCGGCGGGTCCTTTAGGATCGTGCGGGCGATGCCGACGCGCTGTTTCTCACCGCCCGAGAGCTTCAGCCCGCGCTCACCGACCTGCGTGTCGTATCCATCCGGCAAGGACATGACAAACTCGTGGATCTGCGCGGCTTGGGCGGCGGCTTCGATCTCTGTTCGGGTCGCGTCGGGGCGGCCATAGGAAATGTTGTAGAGGATCGTGTCGTTGAACAGCACCGTGTCCTGCGGCACCACGCCGATGGCGTTGTGCAGGCTGTCCTGAGTCACCTCGCGCAGGTCCTGCCCGTCGATGCGCACCGCGCCGCCGGTCACGTCGTAGAACCGGAAGAGCAGCCGCCCGATGGTGCTTTTCCCTGCACCAGAAGCCCCCACCAGCGCCAGAGTGCGTCCCGGTGGCACGGCGAAGGACACGCCTTGCAAGACCTCCCGATCCGGACCGTAACCAAAGCGAACGTCATCGAACACCACTTCGCCCGCCGGGACCTCCAGCCTGGTCGCGTCCGGCGCGTCGCGCACATCGGCGGGCTGCTCGAGCAGACCGAACATCTGTCCCATATCCACCAGCGCCTGCCGGATCTCCCGATAAACAGTGCCAAGGAAGTTCAGCGGCACGGTGATCTGGATCATGTAGGCGTTGACCATGACGAAATCGCCGGTGGTGAGTTCGCCAGCCTGCACGCCCATCGCCGCCATCACCATGACCGAGACGAGGCCTGCGGTGATAATCAGGGACTGGCCGAAATTCAGCGCGGCCAGTGAGTAGCTGGTCCGGAGTGCCGCATCCACGTAGCGCTCCATGGCGCCGTCATAGCGATCGGCCTCCCGGCGTTCGGCGCCGAAATATTTGACCGTCTCGAAATTCAGCAGGCTGTCCACGGCCTTCTGCGCAGCATCATTATCCGCGTCATTCATCTTGCGCCGGATGCGGACCCGCCATTCGGTGACCCGGAAGGTAAAGGCCACATAAGCTAGGATCGTCAGCGCCACGACCGCCAGATAGCGCCAGTCGAACAGCACCGCGAGGACCACACCCACAAGGACGAGTTCCAGCGCCAAAGGGCCGATGGAGAACAGCAGGAATCGCAGGAGGAACTCCACGCCCTTGATCCCGCGCTCCATGATCCTTTGCAGCGAGCCGGTGCGGCGCTGGATGTGATAGCTGAGCGAAAGTGCATGGATGTGTTGGAACGTCGAGAGCGCGAGCTTGCGCAAAGCCCGCTGCCCGACCTTCGCAAAGATCGCATCCCGGAGCTGCTGCATCCCCACGCCCAAGGCGCGCGTCACCCCATAGGCGATCGTCAGACCGACCGCTCCGGCCCCCAGCGCCCATGCGGGGCTGACCCCCTCGCCCGCCAGCGAATCCACAGCAGCCTTGTAGAAAAACGGCGTGCCGACGGCGATCACCTTGGCCAGCAGAAGCGCCAGCATAGAGAACACGACGCGGCGGCGCACCCAGGACTCTTCGCGCGGCCAAAGATAGGGGAGCACCCGCAGGATGACGCCAAGCCCCTGCGCCTCGGCGTCGGGGCGGCTTGCGGTCTCTGAATTCATGCGCTTCCTTCCGGCTCGGCGGTCATTCTGGCAGCGTGAGCACCTGTCCCGGATAGATCAGGTCAGGATCGATGATCCGGTCACTGTTCGCCTCGAATACGCGGACATAGTTGACCCCGTCTCCATAACGTTCTTCGGAGATCACCCACAAGCTGTAACCGGGCTGCACCACGATCTGGTCCAGATCCCCCGCCCCGGCAGCGAGCTCCGCAAGGAGATCGGGGCTTTCTGGTCGGAAGGGGGTTTCGGCACGGCTGACGACCGAACCGTCCTCGTCCAGCTCATCCACCCGCAAGGTGTAGGGCCGTGGCGTCAGCTCGGGCAGATCCAGCCGCCATTGTCCGTCCGCCTCCGTGCGGGCCAGTCCCACCGGTTCGTTATCCAGATAGATCCGCACGGGTGTTTCAGCCGGCGCACGTCCGCCCAGAACAGGCGTGCCATCCTGAGCATAACTCACGGTATCAATGGAGAGATCCTCGATTTCCGGACTCTGGGACAAAACTTCGAGGCGCCCGCCTTCGGATGCCAGCACGCGAGGACTCGCGGGCAGATCTGGGGTCGTGCCAATCGTCGTCGTGTCGGGAGCGCGAACGGCCACAGGGGTCGGCCCGACAACAAAGCGACGCTCTGCCTCGCGCACTGTGCCGTCCTTTTCGACGACCCGCAGAGACAGGACGCTGGATGCAGCACGCTCGGGAAGCGTCAGAAAGCTGACAAACCCCCCATCCGCCTCAGCCTCGACCTCTGCGAGCGGCCTGTCATCCAGCAGCACGGTGACCCGATCCCCCGGCAGCGCCCGCCCGGACAAGAGCGTGGTCCCGTCGGGCTCGATCCGCAACACGTCGAGTTGAGGCAGATCCATGGCGGGATCGTCCGGTAGGGCCGCCTGCTCGGTCTGGGGGGCAGGTATAACCGGCGGTGCCTCTGGCGGATCCGCGCGCCGGATCAGGTGAGTGACCACCAGAGCCAGCATCAGCAGCCAGAAAAATCCGCGCATTGCGCTCCTTTCCGGATCTTTGAACCGTCCTCACCAAAGGTTGTCCCTAGGGTGGACTGTCCTTAATCAGGGTTCAAGTCCGGTAAAGGAATGCGAGAGTATGAGCACAGATTTACAACAGATTGTTTCAGTTTGTGTCTATTGCGGCGCACGGGACGGGGGGGCGCCCACCTACGCCGCCGCCGCCGAAGCGCTGGGCGCGGGTCTGGCCACGCGTGGCATGCGGCTCGTTTATGGCGCTGGTGATGTGGGCCTCATGGGCCGCGTGGCGCGCAGCTGTCAGGCCGCGGGCGGAGAGACCTTCGGCGTCATCCCCACCCATCTGCTTCAGGCCGAGGTCGGCAAGCGCGATCTTTCGCGTCTGGTGATCACCGAGACCATGCATGAGCGCAAGAAGGTCATGCTGATGAATGCCGATGCGGTGGTGGTGCTGCCGGGCGGCGCGGGATCCCTGGATGAGTTCTTCGAGGTGCTCACCTGGCGCCAGCTTGGGCTGCACGACAAGCCGATCCTGCTGCTGAACGTCGGTGGCTACTGGGACCCGCTGGTTGGGCTGGTGGAACATGTGGTGGCCCAGGGCTTTGCCGAGCCGTCCCTGCGCGATTTCATCGAGGTTGTACCCGACGCTGCGGCTGCGCTGGAACGGCTTGGAGCGTTGCAGGGCTAAGCGCTCTTTCGGGCCGCGCCCAGCGAATAGACTCCAAGTGCGGTCCAGATTATCGCGAAGGTGATGGCGTGGAGCATCGAGAAAGCCTCACCAAAAATCACAACGCCACAAAGGAATTGCAGCGTGGGGTTGAGGTACTGGATGAGCCCAACGGTTGCCATGGGCAGAGCTTTTGCCGCGCGGCTGAAGAGCATGAGCGGAATCGCTGTCATCGGGCCAGCGGCCATGAGGCCGAACGCGGTCCAGCCCTGAAACCCACCGAGACCGGGCGTGGCAAAGACCAGCCAGCCCAAAGCCAAAGGCGCGAGGATCAGGACTTCGGCCGCAACGGAGACAAGCGGACCTGTCCCGAGGAGCCGCTTGACCACACCGTAGGTTCCGAAGGTCAGCGCGAGGACGAGCGCGATGGTCGGCATCTCGCCGAGGCCAACGATCAGGATTACGACGCCTGCCGTTGCCAGAGCGACCGCGAATTTGCGCCGGAAATTCAGGCGCTCCTGAAAAATCGCGGCGCCCATGGCGACCGAGACGAGTGGGAAGATGTAGTAGCCGAGGCTCGACTGGACGACCTCGCCCGCCTGCACCGCATAGATGAACATGCCCCAGTTCACTGTGATAAGAGCGGCCGCCGCGAGGATCAGAGCGAGGTTACGGCGCGAACGGCCAATCAGCGCCACGATTTCGCCCCGCCGTCCCTGCCCCCAGAGGATCAGAACAAACAGCAGGAGCGACCAGAGTGTGCGGTGCGCCAGGATCTCTACGGGCGGGACGTGCGAGAGGGCCTTGTAAAAGAGCGGCGACAGTCCCCAGACCACACAGGCGGCGACCATGGACCAGACACCAGCGCGGGCCGAGACCGGCGCATCGTCACGGGTGTTCTGTTTCACGCTCTGCCCACCTTGACGCTGCCCCTCGCTGTCTCGCATCTATACGGCAATCTGGCGGCTTCCAAGTCGCCGCGTTGATCCGGAAAGGGGCTTTCTTGCTACTCTTCATCGACAATTATGACAGCTTCACCTGGAACCTCGTCCATTATGTCGGCGAGCTCGGGGCCGAGGTGCAGGTGCATCGCAATGACCGCATCACGGTGGAGGAGGCGTTGGCCCTGAACCCGTCGGCGATCATGCTGTCGCCCGGTCCCTGTGACCCGGACAAAGCAGGGATCTGTCTCGCTCTCGTCTCGGCTGCGGCGGAGGCGCGGATCCCGCTGCTCGGTGTCTGCCTCGGCCATCAGGCCATCGGGCAGGCGTTTGGCGGCAAAGTCATCCGCCACAGCGAGATCGTCCACGGCAAGGCCGGGATCATCCATCACGAGGGAGACAGCGTCTTTGCCGGGTTGCCCTCACCTCTCTCGGCCACGCGCTATCATTCGCTGGTGGTCGAACGGGCCACCCTGCCCGACAGCCTTCGGGTCACTGCTGAACTCAAAGACGGAACGATCATGGGCCTCGCCCATCGGGATCTGCCCATCCATGGCGTCCAGTTTCACCCAGAGTCGATCCGCTCCGAGCACGGGCATGCGATGCTGAAGACGTTCCTCGATATGGCAAAGGAGCCCGCATGAGCGATCCGATGAAGCCGCTGATCGCCACCGCGGTCGACCGCCCTCTGACAGCCGAAGAGGCGCGCACGGCCTTCGATCTGCTCTTCGACGGCGAGGCCACCCCGAGCCAGATGGGCGGGTTTCTGATGACCCTGCGGGTGCGGGGCGAGGCGGTGACCGAATACGCCGCCGCCGCCGCCGCAATGCGCGCCCGCGCCAGACCGGTGCGCGCGCCCGAAGGTGCAATGGATATCGTCGGAACCGGCGGCGACGGCAAAGGTACGCTGAACATCTCGACCGCGACCGCCTTCGTGGTGGCAGGCGCCGGGGTGCCGGTGGCGAAACACGGCAACCGCAATCTCAGCTCGAAATCCGGCGCGGCAGATGTGATCAGCCAGCAGGGCATTGACGTGATGGTCGGGCCGGATGTGGTGGAGCGGGCGCTGAACGAGGTCGGCATCGGCTTTATGATGGCGCCCATGCATCACCCGGCGATCGCCAACGTCATGCCAACGCGGATCGAACTCGGAACGCGGACGATTTTCAACATCCTCGGGCCGCTTACCAACCCCGCCGGGGTCAAGCGCCAGCTCACCGGGGCTTTCTCACCGGATGTGATTGTACCTATGGCGGAAACGCTGGGTCAGCTAGGCTCCGAGGTGGCGTGGATCGTTCATGGTGGCGACGGCACCGATGAGCTTGCCATTTCGGATCCGTCGCAGGTCGCGGTGCTGGAGAACGGTCAGGTGACGACGCGAGAGGTCGCCCCCGAGGATGCCGGTCTGCCGCAGCACCCGTTCGAAGAGATTCTTGGCGGCTCTCCCGAAGAGAATGGCCGTGCGTTCCGGGCGCTGCTCGCGGGCGAGGCCTCGGCCTATCGTGACGCGGTGCTGCTGAACTCTGCCGCCGCGCTTCTGATCGCGGGCAAGGTCAGCGACCTGAAGGACGGTGCGAAACTGGCCGCTGAGAGCATCGACAGCGGTGCGGCGAAGTCCAAGGTCGAAGGTCTGGCCAAGGTCTCCCCGCTGGCCTCGACCTGAGACTGTTGCCTTCCGCGCTATCGCTCTAGTTAATTTCCCACCGGGAACAACAACTGGAGCGATACCATGCGCCATGCAGTCTTAACCGTAGCGGCCCTGTGCCTCTCGACCAGTTTCGCCTTCGCCGGCGAGACGGCGGCCCCCGCAGATGCCAAGGTACACATTATCAATCTGGAAAACGGGGCCACAGTGTCCTCGCCCGTTCTGGTCGAGTTTGGCCTGTCGGGCATGGGCGTGGCGCCTGCGGGCGTCGATGTGGAGAAAACAGGGCATCACCACCTCCTGATCGACCGCCCTCCCTTTGGCGAAGGTGCGGATGATGCCATGGATGCAGGACTGCCTTCGGACGATCATCACAAACATTTCGGCGGCGGTCAGACGGAAACCCGGATCGAGCTCGAACCCGGCGAGCACACGCTTCAACTGGTGCTGGGAGACATGAACCATGTGCCCCATGATCCCCCGATCATGTCCGAGGTCATCACGATCACTGTGGAATGACGCAGAATGCCCGGCGCTGGGACGCGCCGGGCATTCATCGCAAAATAAAACGGGTGTCAGTCTGCGCGGACGAGACGCGGTGTCACGAGACCACTCTTTGCGGCGCCCTTCCAACCTTTGGCAGCGCCAAGGACCAGCAGATCCACCAGCGGCTCGATCGCAACGACCAGCATGTAGGCCGCGCCGAAGCTCGACACCGCGACCACATTGGCCGCGCCGAAGCCCTGACCGTAGAAGGCCCAGAACGCGACCCAGGCCACGACTCCACCCTGATAGGCTGCCGAGAGGGCGAGTGTCTGGCCATAACCGAGATCGGTGTAAGCTGTGCCGGGGGCGATAATCTTGCGCGCCAGCAGGCTGACCGCCCAGAGCGGCACCAGCAAGGTCGTCACGTTCATGCCGTATTGCGGCAGGTCGAGCGGGGCAAAGAACAGGCCCTGAAGGAGCAGACCCAGCGCCAGACCAACGGAGGCCGCTCCGCCACCGAAGAGCAGGAACAGGGTCGAGCCAAGGATGAAATGCACCTCGGAAACGCCCACCGGGTAATGCGGCAACACCTGGAAGAACGCGAAGACCGCGGCCGTGGCGAGCACGGAGCGCGCCGCGAGGGCCGGCAGTGCGGTCAGGCCGCGCAGGTTTTCCAGCGCCATTTTTGCGCTGAGCCCTGCCGCGCCCAGCGCAGTCCCGTAGCTCAGCAGAATCTTGGCGCCATTCACGACACCCGGTTCGATATGCATTCAATCCTCCTTATCCGCACCCACCGTGCGCAGGTCGTTGTTGCGGGCAGACGCCCTGTGACGATGGCAGGTGTCCTGGCTCGCAGGTTATCGCCTCTCTCCCCTTCCCAGCCTTCGGCCAGTGGTTCATCGAGATCGGCACCCTGCTTACAGTTGCGGGGGCAGCCCCGGCCTTGAACCCCAAGAGGCCCGCACCGGGTTCCCTTTCTAATCCACCGGCTTACGCACGGGGAACCATCCCGGAAACTGTCGCAGACGGACTGTCACATGTAAACTCGAAACGACAGTTATGCGCTAAACCTCCGCGGGCAGAGCCTCTCAACTGGCGAACACTCCGGAGAGATCGGCGAAACCCTTGATCTCGATTGGGTTTCCGGACGGGTCATAGAAAAACATCGTCCATTGCTCACCCGGCTCTCCAATGAACCGGCCCGAAGGCGGGATCACCCAGTCGATCTGCGCCGCCTCGAGGCGGTCGCGCAGTGCATCCCAGTCAGGCTTATGCAGGACGACCCCCAGATGCGGCATGGGCACCATGTGATCGCCGACCTTCCCCGTCGCCTCGGTGCGGAACGGCTGGCCCAGATGCAGAGACAGCTGATGACCGAAGAAATCGAAATCCACCCAAGTCTCTGTCGAGCGTCCTTCCCGGCAGCCGAGAATGTCGCCGTAGAACACGCGCGTGACGTCCAGATCGGTCACGTTGATGGCGAGGTGAAAGGGCGTGAGCATGGGGCGTGATCCAATATTGTCTGTCAGGTCCGCCCGCCATAGCATCGCGCTCATCTGATGAGGAGAGACCATGAGCGATTCCCCCAAAGGCTTCGAGACACTGCAAATCCATGCAGGGGCCAGCCCCGACCCGGCCACCGGCGCCCGCCAGACGCCGATCTATCAGACCACGGCCTATGAGTTCCGCGACGCCGATCACGCCGCCGCGCTGTTTAACCTGCAAGAGGTGGGCTACATCTATTCCCGCCTGACCAACCCCACTGTCGCCGTTCTGCAGGAACGCATCGCGACGCTGGAGGGCGGTGCGGGCGCGGTCTGCTGTTCTTCGGGTCACGCGGCGCAGATCATGGCGCTCTTCCCGCTCATGGGTCCGGGCAAGAACGTGGTCGTCTCGACCCGTCTCTATGGCGGCACGGTCACGCAGATGAGCCAGACCATCAAGCGCTTCGGCTGGTCGGCCAAGTTCGTCGACTTCGACGATGTGGACGCGATCCGCGCGGCGGTGGATGACGACACGCGGGCGATCTTCTGCGAATCTATTGCAAATCCAGGTGGTTACATAACCGACCTTGATGCAGTAGCTGAAGTTGCGGACAGCGTCGGCCTGCCGCTGATCGTGGATAACACCACCGCGACACCCTACCTCTGCAATCCGATCAAGCATGGCGCGACGCTGGTTGTCCATTCCACCACCAAGTTCCTGACCGGCAACGGCACGGTCACGGGCGGCTGCGTGGTCGACTCGGGCAAATTCGACTGGTCCGCCTCAGACAAGTTCCCCTCTCTCAGCGCGCCCGAACCCGCCTATCACGGTCTGAAATTCCACGAGGCGCTCGGCCCGATGGCCTTCACCTTCCACGGGATCGCCGTGGGTCTGCGCGATCTTGGCATGACCATGAACCCGCAGGCGGCCCATTACACGCTGATGGGGATCGAGACCCTGTCCCTGCGCATGGACCGCCACTGCGAGAACGCGATGAAGGTCGCCAAATGGCTCGAAGCCGATGACCGGATCGACCACGTGACTTATGCGGGTCTGGAGAGTTCGCCCTATAATCACAGGGTGGCAAAGATCTGTCCGCGCGGCGCCTCCAGCCTGTTCACCTTCGCGGTGAAGGGCGGCTATGACGCCTGCGTCAAGCTCATCGACTCGCTGGAGCTGTTCTCGCACGTGGCCAATCTCGGCGACACACGCAGCCTGATTATCCACTCGGCCTCCACCACCCACCGCCAGCTCAGCGAAGAGCAGCAGCGCGCGGCAGGAGCGGCGCCGGAAGTGGTCCGGGTCTCCATCGGGATCGAAAACGCCGACGATATTATCGCCGATCTCGATCAGGCGCTGACCAAGGCAACCGCCTGATCTGAAACGCAGTCCCGCGCGCATCGTGATGCGCGCGGGACGATCTTAGTTCAGCGGCTCAAGCGCGGCTTTCAGCATGACGCTCTGACTGATCTCTACCTCACCGGGGGCCACAGGAACCGGCGCATCGGACATCGCCATCTCCGCCCGCGCCAGATAGGGGCGCGGCACACCCCCACCCCGCTCTTCTGTGACACTCAGGATTGGCCCAAGGCCCATGCCCGCCGCGTCTGCCATGATCGCCGCCCGCCGCAACGCATCCGCGACTGCCGCCGCGAGTGCTGCGTCCTGCGCCGCCGTGTCATCGGCCAGACCAAAACTGAGCCCCTCAAACCGGTTGGCCCCGGCTGAAATGACCCGGTCCAGCACCTCTGACAGCCCGTCAATATTGCTCAGCCGGACGGACAGAATGCTGCTGGCGGTGTATCCGACCAGATTTCGCTGCCGCCTCTGGGGACCCACCGGGTCGATCTGCTCATAGACCGGCGACAGGGTCAGCGTCCCGGTCTGGATGTCCTTGGGGGGAACGCCCGCCTCCACCAACTGCCCCAGAACCGCATCGAGATTGACCCCAAGAGCCCCGGTGGCCTGTCCGGGGCTGTCCGCTTCGGCGACGACGCCCAATCTCGCCGTGGCAATGTCGGGCACCACCCGGAACGAGCCCGAGCCACTGACCTCCAAAACGCCGCCGTCCTGTTGCATTTCGGCCATTGCCGCTCCTCCGGTCATCCCCAACGCCACTGCCAGCGCCAAAATTATCTGTCTTCTGCCCGTCACCTTGTGTCTCCTTCGTGGCTCTGATGTCATTTAGGGCGGGTTCCCGCCCGTCTGATTTCTTCCCATAGGCGCAAAGCTAAGATAGGCTCCAATTGTAATCGTGCCACAGGCTGTCCCGGCCTCGGCCCAGTGATGATACAGGACCATGACCGAGACCATTTTTCTGGAGTTTACCGAGACCGAGATCCGCCTGTTGCGGCAGACCGGCGCCTCCAACCGGGTGCTGGCTGAGTTGCCGGTGGATGACGAGGGCCTGTCCGCCAGGTTGAATGCCCTGCGGGGGCAGCTTGAGGCAGAGCTTGGCATTCCGCTCCGCGCCGATATTCTCGTGCCGCCGTCCGAGATGCTGGTGCTCGATGTCCGGTGCAAAAGCACGGATCCGGCGGCCATGGAGGCTGCCGCCAAAGAGAGCCTTGCGGGCCGTACCCCCTATGCGCTGGACGAGCTTGCGTTCGATGTACAGCGCATCGGCGAAGACCGCATCGCCGTTGCCGCCGTAGCCCGGGAAACACTCGACGAGCTGGACAGCTTTGCCAAAACGCACGGGTTCGGCCCGGGGCGCTTTCGCAGTCATCGCAAGACGGGCCTCTTCCCGCGCATGGCTGACTTTGGCATCTCTCCACGGGCCAAACCCGAAACTGCCAAAAAAGCACCGAAGATCACCGGGATCCGGGTCGCCACCGCCGCCGCAACTGGCCAGTCCGTTGCGACCCCTGTACAACCTGTCCCGAGCGTGGCTCCTTCGCCCAAGCCAGCCGCCAAGTCCAAGCCGACACCAGCTGCTGCCGCGGCGCCCAAGGCCGCGCCCGCTGCGGCGAAGCCTCCTCTGAGAGCGCCACAAAAGCAGGTGGCAACGGCGGTCTCGGCCCTTCGCACGCCCCCCGCTCTGTCTAAAACGAACGCTCTGGCCGCCGCCGGGGTCTTGGCCGTCGCCCTTCTCGGTGGCGCCCTCTGGCTGTTAGGCGCAGATGATGCGCCGGTGGCCTCCCTGCCCGCCGAACCCACACCTCAGGTGGCCGAGACGACAGCCCCCGAGGCAGAACCGCCCAGTGATCAGGTCGCGGACGACACCCCATCTCCGGCAGCTCCGGTCGAGACCGAAACGGCCGACATCGCGGAGATCGTCGCGCCAGCCGAACCGATTGCTGTCTCCGAGAAAGTGGAACAGGAACAATCCGACATTGCCTTTGCCGCCCCCGAGCCCGCGGATACCGCTCCGTCGGCTCCGCCTGAGGTCATTGCCGCTGCGCCTGAGCTGGAACCACGAGCCCGTCCGACCGCGAGTGACGCCGATGCTCCGGTGGTGGAGGGAGAGATCGCCGCAGATCCGGTAGAGGTGATCGCATCAGCGCCAGACATCGTGCCGCCCGCTCGTCCTGGCTTCGACACGCCCACCTCCGACGCAGCCTTAACGCGACCGGGAGACGAGGACCTCCGCCCGCGCGCCCGGCCAGAAACGCCGGTCGTGGCCGAAGACCCGACAGAGGTCACTGAAGCGGCCACGCCTGAGACGCCGCTGACCGTCGATCAGCCTATTGAGGAAGATGGCGCCGCGGCGGCCCTCGCAAAATTGCGCCCGGCGGCCCGGCCATTTGGCGATGAAGAGCGCACCAACGACGCCGACCTGCCGGACACCGCAGACGCCGCATCCGACGATCTGACGGCGCCCAACCGGCCAGATGCGGACGCGACCCGCCCGGCTCCCCGCCCGGAAGCTGTCGCGGAGGCTCAGAGTTCCGCCGTCGCTACTGATGAAGCTCTGCCGTCGGTGCTCGGAGACCGCGACGACCCCCGATCAGGCCTGCGCCCGTCGCCCCGTCCGGCTGATCGGATCAAGACCTTGTTGGAGCAGGCAGAGCTCCAGGAATTGCAGGACCAGAAGATTTCGGACCTCGTTCAGGCCTCGCTCAACCCTCGTGCACGACCTGAAGGTTTGCGTCCCGAGCCGACACAACCCGCCCTCGCCCCGGGCCAGGATGCCGCCGGGGTGGCAGCAACGCTGGCCAGCCTCGCCCGCGAAGTCCCGCAACCCGAGCGGATCAGCCCCTATGCCATCAGCCGGTCCCCTGTACCCAAGACCCGCCCGCGTAATCTGAAGAAGACCGTCCGGCGCGCGGAGCCCGAGGCGAAAAACGTCCGTGTGGCCAGCGCCAGCGCAGTGGTCCGACCTTCTGGTCCGACTTCCGGCTCCGTCGCTGCACGGGCGACGACAAAGAATGTTCTGCCGCTCGGTAACGTGAATCTGATCGGTGTTTATGGTAGCAGCTCGAACCGCCGTGCGCTGGTCCGGCTGCCGTCCGGCAAGTTCGTCAAGGTCAAGATTGGTGATCGGGTTGACGGAGGCCGGGTCCGTGCCATCAGCGCGAGCAGCCTCGATTATGTCAAAAGTGGTCGTACTGTGCGCTTGTCGATGCCCAAGTAACCCGGCAGACAGCGGTAACATGCCGGTCCTAGACGATCTTTCTGGCCTTCATCATCTGCTGGCCTAGAAAGACTTAGGCAGGCTCTGCGAGACCTACTGTCAGACTTTTATTTCGGAGTCCCCCTTGGAAGCTTTTCTATTTCAAGCCACCGTTTATCTTGCCGCAGCCGTGATTTCGGTGCCCATCGCCACACGGCTGGGTCTGGGATCCGTTCTGGGCTGCCTCGCTGCAGGGATCATCGTGGGACCGGTCTTCGGGCTGGTGGGGGACGAGACACAAGACATCCAGCACTTTGCTGAATTCGGCGTGGTGATGATGTTGTTCATCATCGGCCTGGAACTCGAACCGCAAACGCTGTGGAGTATGCGGCACAAACTTCTGGGCCTTGGAGGTGCGCAGGTCGTGCTGACCATGGCATTGGTCACCGGCGCGGCGATCTTTCTGGGGCTGGACAGTTTTGAAGCGATCGCGATCGGCATGATTCTGGCGCTGTCTTCAACTGCTATCGTCCTCCAGACCCTGCAGGAAAAGAGACTGATGCGAACGCCCGGTGGCAACGCGTCTTTTTCGGTTCTGCTGACACAGGATATCGCGGTCATTCCAATGCTGGCGCTGATGCCGCTCTTGGCGACGCGTAACGCAAGCCACGGAGGTGGAGACCACAGCGGCGAGGCTGAGACCACCGCAGAAGTCAACGCTGAGCAGGTCGCAAGCCTGATCGACGGTCTGCCCGGCTGGGGTGTCACGCTGGTCACGTTGGCCGCCATTACCGGGATCATCGTTGCGGGTATCTACGGCACCCGCCCGGCTTATCGCTTTATTCACCGGGCACACATGCGCGAGCTTTACGTGTCTTTCGCACTGCTGATCGTCATTTCGATTGCTTTCACCATGTCATTGCTGGGCCTGTCTCCGGCGCTGGGAACCTTCCTCGCGGGTGTCGTGCTCGCCAACTCGGAATTCCGCCATCAGCTGCGGGCCGATATCGAACCGTTCAAAGGACTGTTGCTCGGGCTGTTCTTTATCACCGTCGGCGCGGGGATTTCATTTCCGCTGTTCTTCGAGCAGCCCTTCACGATCCTGGGACTGACCTTCGGGCTGATGATGCTGAAGGGAATCGTGCTCTTCACGCTGGGCAAACTATCGGGTCTGGGCCGACGGGATCGCTGGCTGTTCACCCTCGGACTGGCACAAGCCGGTGAATTCGGCTTCGTGCTCACGTCCTTCTCCCTGCAAACCGGCGTCCTTGGGCGTTCCCACAGCGACACGATCCTGCTCGTCATCGCCATGTCGATGCTGCTGACCCCACTGTTCTTCATCCTGTGGGAGATGATCCGGAAGCGCATCGCCGAACGGGACGAAGACCGCCCGCAGGAAGCAGATGAGATCGACCATAAGGGAAAGATCATCATCGCCGGCATCGGTCGCTTTGGTCAGATCGTGAACCGCATGCTCCATGTCTCGGGGTTGGAGCCAGTGGTTCTGGACCACAATCTCGACACTATCCTTTTGATGCGCAAGTTTGGCTTTCGGGGATTCTTTGGCGATCCGACTCGGCCTGAGCTGCTGCATGCCGCCGGGCTGGACGAGGCGCAGATCCTCGTCGTGGCGATGGATGAAAAGGACGATGTCACGAACCTTGTCGCCTACGCCCGCAAGGCGCATCCCGAACTTCAGATCATCGCGCGCGCCTATGATCGCAACCATGTCTACGAACTGCACCGGGCGGGCGCGGATGAGGTCGTCCGGGAGGTCTTTGACTCCAGCCTCCGCGCCGCGCGCTACGTGCTGGAGCGGACCGGCATCAGCGATTTGCAGGCCCGCGAAATGGAGCGGACCTTTTTCCGGCTCGACCGGTCATCGCTGCGCGAACTGGCGGATCTTTGGGATCCGGGGGTGCCGATCTCGCAGAATGAAGCTTACCTCGAGCGCGCTCGTGCCCTGAACGCAGAACTCGAAACAGAGCTATCCGCCCGCGCCGAACATGCCAGATCCAGCCCTTACGAAGAGGACGACTCCGAGGAGGATGACTCCGGCGATCTGGAGAAACAGGCCTCCTGATCGCGGCAGATGAAAAACGCCACGACCATACTTCAGGGCGCGGCGTCTCTTTTACATTGGGTACGGATGGCAGGTCAGTGCCGCGGAAGTATCACGCGGCCTGGCGGCTTTCGAGAAGGGTCGCGATTTCGCGTTGCGCGTCATCTTCGACCCCACCGGAAACCGCAGCAACCTCACGGGTCAGGCGTTCCAGCGCCGCCTCATAGAGCTGACGCTCGGAATAGGACTGCTCGCGCTGGTCCTCGTTGCGGTGCAGGTCGCGGACCACCTCGGCAATAGCGATCAGGTCGCCGGAGTTGATCTTCTGCTCATATTCCTGTGCCCGGCGCGACCACATCGCTTTTTTCACCTTGGCCTTGCCCTTCAGCGTGGTCATGGCCTTGGTAATGACGTCCGGAGACGAAAGCTGACGCATCCCGATCTCGGTCGCCTTGTTGGTTGGGACGCGCAACGTCATCTTGTCCTTTTCGAACGAGATGACGAACAGCTCCAGTTCCAGCCCGGCAATTTCCTGCTTTTCGATCGACAGAATTTGTCCGACCCCGTGGGCGGGATAGACGATATATTCGTTCGGGCGGAACTCAGGCTTTTTGGTCTTCGACATATTCGACATCATCCTCAGTGGCTCTCAGGGACTACGCAGACGAAAACGCGCGGGGTGCCGAAACAGCCCATCGCGTCACAATTCATGTGTAATAATTCGCCCACATCCGTGGATAGCATACCACGAATCGCACCTTATTAAAAGTCCGTTAGCGGAACGTTAAGCCGCGCTCAACCACCCTCACCGGGAGCTTCGGAGAAGAGTTCGATCTTGCCTTCTTTTCCGTCCATCTCTTCGGCGGTGGACAACTGGTCTTTTTTCGTCACGATCACCGGCCAAAGCTCGGCATATTTTCGATTGAATTCAACCCACTTCTCCGCGTCCGGATCGGTGTCAGGCCTGATCGCATCGGCCGGACATTCCGGCTCACAGACCCCGCAATCGATACATTCGTCCGGATGGATCACCAGCATATTCTCACCCTCGTAGAAGCAATCTACGGGGCACACCTCGACGCAGTCGGTGTATTTGCAGGCGATGCACTTGTCGTTGACGATATAGGTCATGCGGCTGGTCCTGTAACTCTGTCGCAGGGCAGATAGCCGCTCCCCGCCAGATCATCAAGCCACTGCGGCACCCTGCCCTTCATCCGAATCGGTCGAGATCTCGGCGGTCCTTTTTCGTGGGGCGCCCGCCCTTGTCGAACCGGGGATTGGCCTCGGGTTTCGGCGGTGGAGGAGGCGAATGATCCTCGTAGAGCGCCTGTGCTTCCGGGGCGGGTCCGCGCCGGGTTCCTGGCGCAAGAACCACCACCACGCGCGTGGCGCGGCCCTGGCTGAAGGTCAGCATGTCGCCTTCGCGCACGCTGGCCGAGGGTTTTGAGACCCGTACGCCATTCACCCGGACGCCGCCTTCGGTCACTGTTCGCGCCGCCAGGCTGCGCGTTTTGAAGAAACGCGCAAACCACAGCCATTTGTCGAGGCGGATCGAAGCAGGCTGGTCCAAAGCGGATCAGCCCTTATCCTTCAGCCCCATAAGCGCGGCGGCAAACGGGTTGTCGGGGTCGATTGCCTTTTCCTTGCGCGGCGGACGTGCACTGGCGGTTTGCGGACGCGCGCCACCCTTGCCCTTCTGCCCGCCCTTGGGCTTGCCCTTGCCACGGGGGCGCTGACCCTGACCCTGACGGTCATCGGGCTTGCGACCGGCATTTCGGGCCCGTCCCGCCCAGGTGAAGGTGTAGAACACCTCCATCTCGGGCGTCTCATCGGACTCCGACGTAACCTCGGCATCAGGTGAAGCTTCGGCCGCAGGCTCGTCCGCGACGACCTCGGGCTCGGCGGAAGCAGCGGCTTCCTCGACGGGCTGGGCCACATCTTCCGAGGCCATGTCCACATCAGAGGGCGCCTCGGCGGGGGTCTCCTTCGGGGCCGCAACCTTCGCGCGCTCGCCGCGCTCGGCCTTGTAGCCGAGCCCGGTCATCAGCGCCGCGAATTGCTCCAGCGTCATGCCGGTGATCGACAGCATGTCCGGCGTCGCCTCGAACCCGGCCCGCGAATTCTGCGCGCGCAGCATGTCGGCCAGACGCTCCAGCATGTCGATCCGGATCGCCCGGTCTCCGGCGGGGCGATAGCCCGCGCGCAGATATGTGCCGTCCGGCAGCCCTTCGACCACTGGGATAGTCACGAGACCCGGCGGCGGGCTCTCGGGGAACGTGTCATGGTTCTCGTAGAGCGACCACAGCAGGAGCCGCAGCCGGGTCGGCGCGGGCTTGAGCAGGAGCGGCAGGAAAATGGTGAACTGACCGAAGCGGACGCCGTGCTTGCGCAGGGCACCGCGTGCGGTCTGGTCGAGATCCTTCACCTCACCGGCCACCTCGTCGCGCGGGATCACGCCCATCGCTTCGATCAACCGGTAGGCAAAGCCTTTGGCCAGGCCCTCCAGAGTCTCGTCACCCTTCAGGTTCGTCAAAGGCTCGAACAGCGCTGCGATCTTACGGTCGATGAAGTGCTGGAGACGGCGCTCCACCTTCTGCGCCACATCCGGGCCTGCTTCTTCGTCCACGAACGCCTCGATGCGCGGGCGCAGCGGGTCGTCACCGCGTACCAGCTTACCGACCGCTTCGGTGCCCCACATGAGGCCGCCCTGCTCGGTAAAGTCGATCTCGGTATCCGGAGCGTTATAGAACCGGTCGGCCCGTAGATTGAAATGCGGGGTCAGCGCGGCGATGCTGGCCTGACGCAGCGTCTTCGCCTCGTCGGGAGATCCCGCCTTGTCCTGCCGGAAACGGAAGCCCTCAAGCCGGCCCACATATTGCCCCTCGACGGAGACTTCGCCTTTGTCGTTCACTTCGGCCAACATGGCCTCCTTCTGCTTCAGCCGCCGCAAGAGCACACTCGTACGCCGGTCAACGAATCGCTGGGTCAGTGCCTCATGGAGCGCATCTGACAGGCGGTCTTCTACCGCGCGCGTTGCTTCGCGCCAATGCTGCGCGTCGTCAACCCAGCCCTTTCTTTGCGCCACATAGGTCCATGTGCGGATATACGCCAATCGTTTGGACAGAGTGTCGATGTCGCCTTGGGTCCGGTCGATGCGTTTGACCTGCCGCGCGAGCCAGTCATCGGGCACCCGGCCCCACTCGCGCAGAAAGCCGAAGATCCGGTCGAGGAGCCCTGCATGTTCGCCCGCGCTGATACCCCGGAAGTCCGGGATCCGGCACACATCCCAGAGGAGTTTCACGGCGGTGGCATCGCTGCAGGCAGCGGCGATCTCTGGCTGGGCGGCAAGGCTCTTCAGGGCGATAAGGTCATCCGCCTCGCGCCCACGCACCAGCCGTTGATGATCGGGCCGGGCCTCCAGCGACGCTATGAGTGCCTCCGTGGTTCCGAAGCTCAGCGCAGCGTTGCGCCATTGCAGCGTCCGGATCGGGGCAAAGCGGTGCTCGGAGATCGCATCGGCCACTTCCTCGTCCAGAGGCCGCGCTTCGCCGGTGACGCCATAGGTGCCATCCGTTCGGTAACGCCCTGCCCGGCCAGCAATTTGTGCCAGCTCATTGGGCATCAGATCGCGCATCCGCCGTCCGTCGAACTTACGCGTGGAGGAAAAGGCGATGTGGTCGATATCGAGGTTCAGACCCATGCCGATGGCATCGGTGGCGACCAGATAATCCACATCGCCATTCTGATACATCTCCACCTGCGCGTTCCGGGTACGCGGTGAAAGCGCGCCCATGACAACGGCGGCGCCCCCTTTTTGGCGGCGCAGGAGTTCAGCGATGGCGTAGACGTTATCGACCGAGAACCCGACAATGGCCGAGCGCGGTCGCATCCGGCTGATCTTGCGGCTGCCCGTATAGGTCAGGGTCGAAAAGCGGTCCCGGCGCATGAACTGCGCCTGCGGCACGAGTTCAGCAATGGCGCTGCGCACCGTGTCGGCCCCCAGAAACAGCGTCTCATGGGTGCCCCGCGCACGGAGGAGCCGGTCGGTAAAGACATGTCCTCGCTCAGGATCGGCGCAGAGCTGGATTTCGTCGATGGCGAGAAAATCCGTCCCCATGGCCTCGGGCATCGCTTCAACTGTGCAGACCCAATACTGGGTCCGCTCCGGAACGATTCGTTCCTCGCCCGTGACCAGCGCGACCACGGACGGCCCCCGGATTGCCACCAGTTTGTCGTAGACCTCGCGGGCCAGAAGGCGCAGCGGCAGGCCGATAATGCCGGAGCGGTAGCCCAGCATCCGCTCCAGCGCGTAATGCGTCTTGCCGGTATTCGTCGGCCCGAGGACTGCGGTGATCCGTCCCATATGGCCTCCTTCGTCCCCAGACCCGTTCCCGTGAGCCTAGATGAGGCCGCGCGCCCCCAAGCGCAAGCCCGGAGCCCGTCAGAGAGCTGTGCCGTCGAGCTCCTGCTCCAGACGTCCCAGCGCCGCCACTGCGTCCTCGTTGCCGGGGTAGAGCGCGATCAGGGCGGCCAGCGCGTCGCGGGCGATGGCCGGGGCACCGATTTCCTCCGCGATCAGAGCCAGCCCGCCCATGGCGCCGAAATGGCGGGGGTTCAACGCCAACGCCATCTGGATATCGGCCAGCGCCGGTCCGTAGGTCTTTGCACCGAAATAGGCGACGGCTCGGGAATTATAGGCTTCGGCAAAGTCCGGCGCATGATCGACGAGCGCGGTCAGATGACCAATGGCGGAGGCTGTGTCGCCCGCCTCCAGCGCATCGCGTCCCCGGTCCAGCAGGAGATCCATGGCAGCGGAGCCGGATTTCGACCATTCGAGGGCGATCTTCTCGGCGATCTGTTCCGCATCCGTGCCCTCTGCCGTGGCCAGGGCTTCGAACAGCGAGTCCAGCCGGTCGCCTTCTGCGAAAGCGGGTGCAGAAAAAATGAAGGCTGCCGCCACGAGAGATTTGAGTTTGTGCGAAATACGGGTCATGTCTGTACCAGAATAACCGATCATGCGGTCGGTTCGAGAAAAATATATGTGACATCTGACAGGAGAGACACCGATGAGCACCGTGATCGAAGAAGCCGCCGCCCAGCTTAACGAAAAAGTTGGCGGATCCTTTGACGGGTCGCTGAAGTTCGTGGTCGAGGGTGAAGGCGCGATCATGCTCGACGGTGCGGGCGCCCGTGTGGGCGACGAGCCGGCCGACACCACCATGACCGCCGATGCGGAGACCTTTCAGGCGCTGGCCGAAGGCACGCTCGACCCGACCAGCGCGTTCATGTCGGGCCGCCTGAAGATTGACGGCGACATGGCGCAGGCGATGAAGCTGGCCACCAGCTTCTGAGCGATGATCCCGAACGCGCCTCTGCACGAAGATGTGGCCGACGCCCCGCCTGACGGGCGCGCGGTATGGCTGTTTGCTGAGGATGGCGCCCGCATCCGCGCGGCCCATTGGCTGCCGGAGGGACCGGCCAAAGGTACCGTGTTTCTGTTCCCGGGTCGCACCGAATATATCGAGAAATACGGGCAGGTGATTGGCGATCTGGTGGCCGCCGGTCACGCAGTTCTTGTGGTGGACTGGCGGGGACAGGGGCTCTCCACACGGCTGCTCGACAACCCTCTGTCTGGTCATGTGGAAGTGTTCCACGACTACCAGAAAGACGTCGCAGCGCTCGTGGACTATGCGCAGAGCCTCGATCTGCCCCGACCATGGCGCCTGCTCGCTCATTCGATGGGCGGCACTATTGCGCTGAGGGCGCTTTTGAATGGGATGGATGTGCAGAGCGTCGCCCTGTCCGCACCAATGTGGGGGATCACCATACCCGGCGCCGTGCGTCCGCTTCTCCATGCCGCAGCCATCGTCGCCAAACGCGTGGGCCACGGACACCGGCAATCTCCGGGGATCAAAAACGCGGCCTATCCTGAGCCGCGCGCGTTCGAGGACAATCGTCTCACCCATGACCGGGAGCAGTACAGGCGGATGACCGACCAGACCCGCACCCATCATGGGCTCGCGTTGGGACCGCCGTCTCTCAGTTGGCTGGCCGAAGCCCTCGACGAATGTCACGATCTGGCCAAGGCAGCGTCACCGGAAATCCCCTGTCTCGCTATGATTGGCACCGATGAGAGCATCGTAAAGAATGACGAGATCCGTCGGCGGATGGCCACTTGGCCAGGTGGGGAACTTCTGGAAATCGACGGAGCCCGCCATGAATGCCTCATGGAGACGCCCGAGCGGCGGCGAAAGGCTATCGGCGCTTGCCTCGCCCATTTCGAGCGGTATTAGATCAGCGTTCCGGCCAGCGAATTCGGCGCGCTGGCCGTGATCCTGACCCGCACCAGATCCCCGATTTGATGCCCGGGCGCATCCACGAAGACGGAATGCAGGTGGTCGGATTTGCCCACCAATTGCCCGTCCTCGCGCCCAGGCTTTTCAAACAGAACGCCCACCTCCTGCCCCACCATGCGATCCTGAACGGCGGTTTGCTGACGGCGGAGGAGAGCTTGCAGCCGCTGCAACCGCTCGTCGGCGACCGCCGGATCAACAAGCGCGCGCTCCGCCGCAGGGGTACCGGGGCGGGTGGAGTATTTGAAACTGTAGCACTGGCCGTATTCCACCTCTTCCACCAGACGCAGCGTGTCCTCGAAATCCTGATCGGTCTCTTCGGGGAAGCCGACAATGAAATCGCCCGAAATGAGAATATCCGGGCGCGCTTCGCGCATCCGCTCGATCAGGCGCAGGTAGCTCTCGGCCGTGTGGCTGCGGTTCATCCGCTTCAGGATCCGGTCCGAGCCTGACTGGACCGGCAAGTGCAGATAGGGCATCAGCTTTTCGATCTCGCCATGGGCGGCGATCAGGTCGTCGCTCATGTCATTGGGGTGGCTGGTGGTGTAACGGATGCGGTCAAGCCCGTCGATCTCTGCCAGCTCGCGTACCAGCCGCGCAAGACTCCAGTCCCCATCGGCGGCAGCGCCGTGATAGGCGTTCACATTCTGACCGAGCAGCGTAATCTCACGTACACCACGTTCGACAAGATCTCTCGCCTCACGAAGCACCCGGTCAGCGGGACGAGAAACCTCGGCACCGCGCGTATACGGCACCACGCAGAAGGCGCAGAACTTGTCGCAGCCTTCCTGCACGGTCAGAAACGCCGTCGGACCGCGTTTCGCTTTGGGGCGCGCGTTCAGGTGCTCGAACTTGTCTTCCTCAGGAAAATCGGTGTCGAGCGCCCGCTTGCCCTGACGAGCCGCGGCCTCCAGTTCCGGCAGCCGGTGATAGCTCTGCGGCCCCACCACCAGATCCACCAGCGGTTGACGGCGCATGATTTCCTCGCCCTCGGCCTGGGCCACACAACCAGCAACGCCGATCTTCAGATCGGGGCGCTCGGCCTTCAACGCGCGAAAACGGCCGAGCTCCGAATAGACCTTTTCTGCAGCCTTTTCTCGGATATGGCAGGTGTTTAGGAGGATCAGATCTGCATCCTCGGGGTTGTCCGTCGCCTCATAGCCCTGCCCCTCCATGGCCTCGCCCATGCGCTCGCTGTCATAGACATTCATCTGACAGCCATAGGTTTTGATGTAGAGCTTTCGGGTCGTCGACATGCCGCGCCTCCGGTGCTGAGATCGCGGCGTCTTAACGCCAAGCCTGACATCTCGCAACATGAAGCTCTTGCAAATCGGGCCGCAGGCGTTGCAAACCGCCCGTCAAAGGAGTTCTGCCATGCCGACCTACACCTCTCTGGAGGCATTTCGCCGCGATGACACCCTCGTGCTCAAAGGGCCGGTGGGGATATTGCTCGTGGAAGATGAGGTCGAAGTACAGTCGTCGCTGGATCATATGGTGACCACCGGGTTCAAGACGATCGTGTTGATGGCTCCCGCCAATACAAGCGTGACTTTGCCTGAGACTGTGCCAGTGCATCATGTGGAATGGCGCAAACGTACCTCCGAAGCCGTTTGCGACGCGGTCAATGCCGTCATCGAAAAAGGCCCCGGCCTCTGGATGCATTACGCATTCAACGCGGAGTACCTGTTCTTTCCGTTCAGCGAGACGCGCAGGATCGGTGAGATGCTGACGTTCCATACCGAAGAGCGTCGGTTTAGCATGCTGACCTATGTCATCGACCTCTACGGACCGGAGGCAACCATTTCCAATGCCGTGAACCGCGAGGAAACCTATCTCGATTCGACCGGTTATTATGCGGTGGCACGACACGATCCGGAGACCGGAGGGGACAAGGACCGGCAGATGGATTTCTTTGGCGGATTGCGGTGGCGCTTTGAGGAACACGTCCCCTACACCAAGCGCAAGATCGATCGCATCGGCCTCTTCCGCGCCAAGGCCGGACTGACCTTACGCCCGGATCACACGATGTCGGACGAGGAATACAACACATATTCCTGCCCTTGGCACAACAATCTGACCGCGGCCATTTGCTCGTTCCGCGCGGCGAAGGCGCTGACCCGCAATGCCGGTTCGCGTCATGAAATCAACAGCTTTCACTGGTACGGGACGCAGCCTTTCCGCTGGGAATCGAAGCAGCTGCTGGAACTCGGGCTGGTCGAACCCGGCCAATGGTTCTGAACCGGGCCTTCAGATAAAAAAATAACGGAACACGCTGCGCAGGTGGTGGCGAAACTTTCGGTTGCTGGCCGATTTGTTTGCATGAGCGCAGTTGTGAAACATGCGGATGTCAGGATAAAATCGCACCCGCACATCCAGCGCACGTGCCCGGTCGCAAAGATCTACGTCCTCCATGTACATGAAGTAGCGCTCATCAAATCCGCCCAGTTTCCGGAACAGACCGGCGCGAATGGCAATAAATGCACCCGAGGCCCAATAGGCATACTGAAGGTCTGACGTGTCCTCAGCCGCATAGCGGCTGTGATGGGATTGGCCGAGAAAGGACAGCCCCAGGGACCAAAGGCTGAGCCTCGGCCGGACATTGTGATCCCACTGCTCGGTGCGATTGTTCCACAATAGCGGCGCTACGAGCGTCTCACCCTCTGCCTCAGCCCGGCCAAGGAGGTCGGCGAGCTGATCCTCTGTCCCGGTCACGTCCGGGTTGCAGATGACGAACCAGTCGGCGTCATCGAGACCCGCCATCTCAAATGATCTGTTGTGATTCTCCCCGAACCCAACCGGATTCAGGTTGGACACCACGTCCACGTGTGCCGGCATTTGATGCGCCAGCTCCCCGGTGTTCTCGCGCAGAATAACGCGATGCACCCCCAAATCCCATACCAGAGGATTTTCCAGTACCTCAGCACAGTTGCCGTGGGACACCACGGACACGACGACGTTCATCGGAGTTGTACCATCACATCGATACGCCGCAGCAGATCAAGCAACCGTATCCCGGCGCAAACGGATCACCACGTCCACGGACGCAATCGAGGCGCCTTCTGGCGGGTCCGGCAATCTCGCGATTTCCAGCGTATCGGACGGAGCGTCCTGAAGCTCGCCCGTATCCTCCCAGAAGAAATGCGGGTGCTGATCGGTACGAGTGTCAAAATAGCTGCGGGAGCCCTCGACGGTGACCTCTTGAACGAGGCCCGCTTCCGAAAAGGAGTGCAACGCGTTGTAAACAGTCGCGAGCGATACTTTGTCCCCGGTCGCAGTGCAGGCGGCGTGGAGACTCTCTGCCGTGACATGCCGATCCTGCCCGTCTCCAACGAGCAGCGCGGCAAGAAGCTGGCGCTGACGGGTGGGACGCAAACCAGCCCGGGCCAGCATAAGGCTCGCCCGCTCTAGCTGTTCGACAGTAATCTGGTTCAAAAATTCAGTCATATTACGTTTGATATGCCATCACCGCCGGATGGATTCAATCCGGGTCAAACCTTGCGCCGCAGCAAAAGCCGGTGCTAAGGGCCGTGAAAATGATCCAGACCCGGTGACGGAGGCTCCTCATGTCTGATTTTCCCACATCCTTTGGCTATGACGACCTGATTGCCTGCGCCAAGGGCGAGCTGTTCGGGCCAGGCAATGCGCAGCTGCCGATGCCGCCTATGCTGATGATGGACCGGATCACCGAAATCTCTGCCGATGGCGGCGAGCATGGCAAAGGTCACGTGGTTGCCGAATTCGATATCAAGCCGGAGCTGTGGTTCTTTGACTGCCATTTCCCGGGCAACCCGATCATGCCCGGCTGTCTGGGGCTCGACGGGCTTTGGCAGCTCACCGGGTTCAATCTCGGTTGGCGTGGCTGGCAGGGGCGTGGCTATGCGCTGGGCGTGGGCGAGGTCAAGCTCACCGGCATGGTGCGCCCGGACCGCAAGATGCTGACCTATAACGTGAATTTCACCAAGGCAATCCAGACCCGACGACTGACCATGGGCGTCGCCAATGGCACGGTTCATGCGGATGGCGAGCTGATTTACCAGGTCACCGACATGAAGGTCGCCCTGTCTGAAAGCTGAGCGACCCGTTTTGGACACGTGATGAAAGGCCCGCGGCACGATTCCGGGGGCCTTTCGCATTCTGCGAGAAGAGGCAAAGGCTTGCGTTGCGCGCCGTCCATGCCCTAGACACCAGCCACATCTATGAAGGAGGCCGAGATGCGCCGCGTCGTCGTTACGGGACTGGGAATTGTCTCACCGATCGGAAACACCGCTGACGAGGTGACCGAAGCGCTCAAGGCCGGGCGTTCGGGCATCGAAGCGTCACCGGAAATGGCCGAGCGTGGTTTTCGCAGCCAGATCGCCGGCACGCTGAAAATCGACATCACCGAGCATGTGGACAAACGCGCCCTTCGGTTCATGGGACCCGGTGCGGCTTATGCGCACATCGCCATGCAGCAGGCCATCGCCGATTCCGGCCTCACCGAAGAGATGATCTCGAACCCGATGACGGGTCTCATCGCCGGCTCCGGTGGCCCTTCCACGAGCGCGATGCATCAGGCCCATAAAATCGTCGAAGAAAAGGGCAGCCCCAAGCGCATCGGCCCCTTTGCCGTGCCCAAGGCCATGTCCTCGACGGTGTCCGCGAACCTCGCGACGGCGTTCAAGATCAAAGGGATGAACTTCTCCATCACCTCCGCCTGCTCCACCTCGCTGCATTGCATCGGGATGGCGGCACAGCAAATCCAGCTGGGCCAGCAGGATGTGATGTTTGCCGGCGGCGGCGAAGAGCTCGACTGGACGCTGTCCTGCCTGTTCGACGCCATGGGCGCCATGTCCTCAAAATTCAACGATACGCCCCAGAAGGCCAGCCGTGCTTTCGACAAGGACCGCGACGGCTTCGTGATTGCAGGAGGCGGCGGGATCGTTGTGCTCGAAAGTCTTGAGCACGCACAGGCCCGCGGGGCGACGATCTACGCCGAAGTGACCGGTTTTGGCGCGACCTCTGATGGCCATGACATGGTCGCGCCTTCGGGCGAGGGTGGCGAGCGGGCGATGCGTCTGGCCTTGCGGGACATGGACCCGACCCGCGTCGGGTATATCAACGCCCATGGCACCTCAACGCCCGTCGGCGATGTGGGCGAGGTCGAGGCGGTTCGGCGCGTGTTTGGCGAGGGGAGCACGCCGCCGATCAGCTCGACCAAATCGATGACCGGCCACTCTCAGGGTGCCACCGGCGCGCAGGAAGCGATCTACTGCCTCCTGATGCTCAAAAACGACTTTATTGCCCCATCGATAAACGTGGACACGCTCGACCCGGCGATCCACGACGGCGAGATCGCGACGAAACTCGTCGAAAATGCCGGGCTCGATACCGTGATGACGAATTCATTTGGCTTTGGCGGCACGAACGGGTCGATGTTGTTGACCAAGTGGAAGGATTAAACATGGGCTCGATGTCTGGAAAGCGCGTGCTTGTCATGGGCGTGGCCAACGCCCATTCGATTGCGTGGGGCATTGCCAAAGCCATGGCCGATGCCGGAGCGGAGCTGGCCTTTACCTATCAGGGCGAGCAACTTCTCAAGCGCGTCCGTCCGCTGGCCGAAAGCGTCGGCAGCACCCTCCTGATCCCCGCCGACGTAACCGATTCGGATGCCATGGACGCGGCGTTCGAGACGCTGGCCTCCCACTGGGACCGGCTCGACTGCGTGGTCCATGCCATCGCCTTTACCGACAAGGACGAGATGGTGGGCCGCTTTGTGGACACCAGCCGGTCGAATTTCTCCAACTCGCTGGAGATCTCTTGCTACTCCTTCATCGACGTGGCCCGCCGCGCGGCGCCGCTTATGACCGAGGGCGGCACACTCCTGACTCTGACCTTCCAGGGCTCGGCCCGGGTGACGCCCCACTACAATCTGATGGGCGTCGCGAAGGCTGCACTCGAATCGGCGGTGCGCTATCTCGCCGCCGATCTGGGCCCGGACGGGATCCGCGTGAACGCGATCTCCCCAGGCCCGATGAAAACGCTGGCCGGTGCGGCAATCCGGGGCGCGCGCCGCACTTTCCGCCATACCGAGGAAAACGCTCCGCTACGCGCCAATGCGACGCTGGACGCGGTCGGCGGAACGGCGGTCTATCTGGCTTCCGATGCGGGTGCCTGCACCTCCGGCGAGATCCTGCATGTGGATGGCGGCTACCACGTCATGGGGATGCCCCATGTGGACAACCTCACCTGATCCGTCCCTGAGGCGACCTCACCCGAGCGCCGCCTCCAGACCTTTCTCAGCAAACAGGGGCACATAGCGGCCCAACTTCAAGCCCCTCTCCGGGTCCGAAGCGTTGCCATCCAGCGCGCGACGCTTCACCCCTTCGAGGATCGCGCCCATTCGGAAAAATGCAAAGGCGAGGTAGAAATTCATCGGCGGAATGTCCAAGAGCCCCCGCCTTTCCGCGTAGGTTGCAACAAAGGCGTCGTCCGAGGGCAGGCCAAGCGCCTCCCGATCCACCCCATCGAGTCCCCTGCCCTCTGAGCCCGGCGGCATCCGCCATTGCATCAGCAGCGCGGCCAGATCGGCGAAGGGATGGCCGAGGGTGGAGAGTTCCCAATCCAGCACCGCACAAACCTGAGGCCCGTCGGCCTCGAAGATCAGGTTGTCGATCCGGTAATCCCCATGCACCAGCCCGCGCTGCCCGTCATCGGGGGGCAGATTCGCCTCAAGCCACGCGATGAGCTGATCCATCACCGGCAGATCACCGATCTGGCTGGCGCGATACTGCTTGACCCAGCGCGAAACCTGCCGGGCGAAATAATCGCCATCGGGTCCATAATCGCCGAGCCCCACGGTGACAGGATCAACGTCATGAATTGCCGCCAGAACCTTGCCTAGCTGGTCAAAAATCGCCGCCCGGGCCTCCGGGGTCAGCCCCGGCAAGCGGGGGTCGTCAAAGCTGCGCCCTGCCACATGCTCCATGACATAGAAAGGTACTCCGATCACGTCAGGATGTTCGCACAGGGCCAGCACCTGCCCCACTGGGACATCGGTTCCTTGCAAAGCCCTCTGCACCCGGAATTCCCGCTCCACCGCATGGGCGGATTTCAGGAGCGGGCCGAAGGGCTTGCGCCGCAGCACGAGCGAACGGTCTCCGACCTCCATCCGATAGGTCGGGTTCGACTGCCCACCGGTGAGACGGCTGAGACTCAGCACGCCGCGCACCCCCAGCTCAGCCTCGATCCAACGCGCTAGCGCGCCGGTCTCAAAATCAACGCCCATCTCAGTTCCGGTACCGCTTCAGCTCGGTCCGGGCGACCTGTCGCCGATGCACCGCATCCGGCCCATCGGCAAAGCGCAAGGTTCTGAGCTGCGTCCACATGCGGGCCAGCGGCGTGTCCTGACTGATGCCCATGGCGCCATGCATCTGCATCGCCTCATCAACGACCTTCAGCGCCATGCGGGGGGCGACGACCTTGATCTGGCTGATCCATGGCTGGGCGGCGCGGGTGCCTTCGGTGTCCATCATCCAGGCGGCCTTGAGGCAGAGAAGCCGCGCCTGCTCGATCTCCATCCGGGCCTCGGCGATGATGTCGTAATTGGCGCCAAGGTCGATGATCGTCTTGCCAAACGCCTCGCGTGCGAGACCCCGGCGGCAGAGCATCTCCAGCGCCGACTCGGCCTGACCGATGGCACGCATACAGTGATGAATACGCCCGGGGCCAAGCCGCCCCTGCGCCACCTCGAACCCCCGCCCTTCGCCGAGAATCAGGTCCTCGACAGGGACACGCACGTTCGTCAGGCGGATATGCATATGCCCGTGCGGCGCGTCGTCATCGCCAAAGACCTGCATGGGACGCAGCACCTCGATCCCCTCCGCATCGGACGGCACGACGAACATGGAGTGCTGCACGTGGCGGCTGGCGGTCGGATCGGTGCAGGCCATGATGATATAGACCGCACAGCGCGGATCCCCGGCGCCCGAGGCCCACCATTTCTCGCCGTTGAGGACGTAGGCATCGCCCTCACGCCGCGCCGACAGCGCAATATTGGTGGCGTCGGACGACGCGACGCCGGGTTCGGTCATCAGGTACGCCGACCGGATCTCCCCCTGCAGAAGGCGGCTGAGCCAGCGCTCCTTATGGACCTCGGTTCCGTAGCGCTCAAACACCTCCATATTGCCGGTATCCGGCGCGTTGCAATTAAACACCTCGGCAGCGATCGGAACCTTGCCCATCTCTTCAGCGAGATAGGCATATTCCACCGTCGTCAGCCCGTAGCCCTTTTCGCTGTCGGTCAGCCAGAAATTCCACAGGCCCTGCTCCCGTGCGCGGGCTTTGAGCGTATCGAGAATCTCAAGCTGCCGGTCCGTATGCTGAAACCGGTCGCCACTCGGGTGTTTACCCACCTGGGCGTGATATTCCGCGTCCAGCGGTGCGATCTCATCGGCCACCATGCGGCGTACCTGTTCCACCAGCGGGCGGACCCGCTCCGTCATCCCAAGTTCCATGTGACGCTCCTCTTTGCAGGCCGAGCCTAGAATGCCCCCAACCTCTTGCATAGCCGCGAAGTCCCTGTCAGCGCTGGCGACGTGACGGCAGAAAGGAGCGGGTCGGATGCGGGCAGTGGTACAACGGGTGAGCGAAGCGTCGGTCACGGTGGACGGCGAGGTGATCGGGCAGATCGGTGCGGGGCTTCTGGTTCTGGTTTGCGCCATGCGTGGTGACACGGAGGACAAGGCCAGTGCGCTGGCCCGCCGGATCGCGAAACTTCGGATCTTTCGCGATAACGAAGGCCGCATGAATCGCTCGGTGTTGGATCAGGGGGGCGCCGCACTGGTCGTCAGCCAGTTCACACTGGCCGGTGACGTGTCACGCGGCAATCGTCCCGGCTTCTCCGAGGCCGCCGCCCCAGAGGTAGGGCGAGCGCTGTACGAGCGTTTCACCGCAGCGCTGGCCGCCGAGGGAGTCCCGTTACAAACCGGCCGCTTTGGCGCGGATATGAAGGTCGCGCTGCTCAATGACGGGCCGGTGACGATTTGGTACGATCAATAGGCCCACGGCCCCTTGCACCCCCCGCGGCCTCAGGCTAATCACATCCCCGGAGCGCGGGTATGGTGAAATGGTATCACACGAGCCTTCCAAGCTCTTGGTGCGGGTTCGATTCCCGCTACCCGCTCCACTAAATGACAAAAAAGCTCGCATTGATAGTAGTTTACACGGCAAGGTCTCCCACGAAATAATGGGACATGGGACACTTCAACCGAATGCGGCAAAGGTTTCCATAAAGTATAAGGCATGAGAAAATACAGCGGTGCGAGAGAACTGTAGAGCCAACGGCAGCATTTAGTGGCCAAGGTTTTTAACGCTATCCAAATTTACTCCACCGTTAACACCGGGGACATGCCAGAAATCATTTACGAACAGCAGACAGTACATACACATGGGTCGGGACCGTCGGTGCGCCAATTGGTGGCCTTGCCCGCTATGCCGCATCGCTGCGTTTAGGCTGGGAGCCCGGACTGCCTCGAAATCTCTGTCGGTATTTCGCGAATGCAGCAGGATCGAACTCGAAAGTAACGGCCCATAAGAGACATTGAGCGCCACCTCTGTGTGCTGCGGCGCGGCTAGTGTTTCCGGCCGTTCGACCAAGTACGCAGCATTTTCGCATGGCGAAGGTCGGTTGTGCGGACCTTGCTGCCGTTCGCCGCAGCCGTTCAATCCCCGCTGCAGCGGCGAGGGCGTTGGTTATGGGGGGCGTATTTTGTTGAAAGACTCTTGCTTCATTGAGGTGTTATTCGCTGATTCACTTCTGTTGTAGAGCGGGAGGATCAGCGATGATGAGGCCGAGGCAGGAAGCGCAGCCGGCGCTGTTCTACGAGTTCTCACTGGAAGATCATGTCCCTCAGAACCATCTGCTGAGATCATTGACCGGTTTGTCGACCTGAGCAGCATCCGGGCTCATCTCGCCGATTTCTATAGCCACACTGGCCGCCGTTCCGTTGATCCTGAACTGCTGATCCGGATGCTTTTGGTGGGGTACTGCTTCGGGATCCGCTCCGAGCGCCGGCTGTGCGAGGAGGTCCATCTGAACTTGGCATACCGGTGGTTCTGCCGCCTCGATCTGGCGGACAAGATCCCCGAGCATTCTACGTTCTCAAAGAACCGGCACGGGCGCTTCCGGGAGAGCGAACTGCTGCGGCACCTGTTTGAGACGACCGTCGCACGCTGTATCGCAGAGGGTCTGGTCAGCGGCCAACGACTGGCGGTTGATGCGAGCCTGATCGAAGCGGATGCGAACAAACAGAACTCGACACCCCGGGAAGACTGGGACCCATCGACCTTTGATCCAGTCGACGCGCCTCGCGCTGTGCGGGAGTATTTCGACACCCTGGATGAGGCTGCGTTCGGGGCTGCCAGCGAAGTACAGCCGAAGTTTACATCCCACTCTGATCCGGCGAGCCAGTGGACGGCAGCCCGCAAAGGCCCGGCTTTCTTCAGCTATTCCAACAATTACCTGATCGATACCGATCATGGTGTGATCGTCGACGTTGAGGGTGCAGCGGCTCAGAAACCGATCCAGTGAATCGGTTTCGCGCTGCACGATCCATCCGGCAAGCCGAGGTCGGGTCGACAAAGACCATGTCGGACCGGGTGAAGGGCAAATTCGACATCGTTCCGGACTGGGTCATCGCCGACACCGCCTATGGCTCCGGCCCGATGCTGGGCTGGCTCGTTGACCGCAAGATCGACCCGTACATCCCGGTGATCGACAAGGCCGCACGCCCCGACGGGACATGGGTCAGAACCGACTTCGAGTGGGATCCGGAGAACGACCAGTACATCTGTCCTGAGGGTCAGGAGTTGGCGCAATTCCGCTGCAACTATTCCGATCCGAACCGGGGGCCGACGGGCAAGGGCACCGCCCGCTACCGCGCACTAAAAGACGTCTGTCAGGCGTGCCTCTCCAAAGCCAGATGCTGCCCGAACGCCGATGCCAGACAGATCACGCGCGAAAAGCATGAAGACGCCCGCCAGGTCGCCCGGGATCTGGCCGAGACCGACGACTATGTCATCGCGATGAAGCTGCGAAAGAAGGTCGAGATGCTCTTTGCCCACCTCAAACGCATCCTCGGGCTGGGACGACTTCGATTACGTGGTCAATGCGGCGCGAGCGATGAATTCCTCCTCGCCGCAACCGCCCAGAACCTCCGCAAACTCGCAAAGATCTTCCCCGCACCGCAGCATCCGCGGAAAGCCTGACAGGAAAGGCGCTCGCGCCGTCGTCAGATCAAGTATTTCTGCGCACGCAATACGTTTTTTTCCACAGAATGGGCGGGAGGACGAAGCCGCTCTCGCGGCAATGGCGGTGGTGGCTGGTGTTAAGCGCTGATCCATCCATTTTGTAATCTGGCTGACCTGTTTGACGATTGGGGTTTCTCAATCTGATGACGGGAGGTTCCCATGAAGGAGAAGAAGACGACCCCGCTGCGTGAGCGGATGATCGAGGATATGCGCATACGTGGCATGTCGTTGAAGACCCGGCAGACCCATATCAGGGCGGTCAGGTATTTTGCTGAGTTTATTGGACGCTCGCCCGATACGGCGACACCGGACGAGCTGCGCGCCTATCAGCTTCACATGACAGATAGCGGTGTGTCGACCGGCGTGTTTAACGCGCGGATCGTGTCGCTGCGGTTCTTCTTTGGCATGACCTTTGGGCGCGAGGAGATGAAGCGGTACATGCAGTTCCGCCGCAAGGCGAAGAAGTTGCCCGTTGTCCTGAGCGTCGAGGAGGTCGGCGATCTTCTGGCGGCGGTTCCGGGACCGGGCCTGAAGTATCGCGCAGCCTTGGGGATCAGCTATGGCGCTGGTTTGCGCGCATCTGAGGTCTGCAATCTCAAGGTCTCGGATATCGACAGCGACCGGATGCTGATCCATGTCGACGAGGGCAAGAATGACAAAGACCGCAAGGCCATGTTGTCGCCCGGGCTGCTTGATCTGTTGCGGGATTATTGGCGCGAGGCGCGGCCCGAGGGCTGGCTGTTTCCCGGCAAACCCAAGATCATGGCCTGTCGCCACGCCAACTGAACCGAGCATTCACATCGGCCAAGCATATGGCTGGGATCAACAAGCCTGACACGCTGCACACATTGCGCCACAGCTTTGCCACGCACCTGCTTGAGGCTGGAACCGATGTCCGGGTGATCCAGGTGCTCTTGGGACATTCCAAGCTCAGCACGACGGCGCGCTATACCCATGTCGCGACCAAAACCATCCGCGGTGCCGTCAGTCCCTACGAGATGTTGGAGAAGTTGCAGGATCACACCGTCAGGCGAGGGTTGGAGTAACGGCCGGGGCGGTTGCTACGCCCACGGTTGGAGATTGCAGATATCTTTCGGAACTATGGTCCTGCATATCGGCGGGCCAATGCGGGTTATCTCAGTCTCGACCAACTCAAGGTGATGTCGGCCATTGAGGCCTGCCGAACCGAGATGCTCCGCGGGCATGTGGCGGCCTGCAACAAGTGCGGCCACCATCACATCGCATATAACTCCTGCAAGAACCGTCACCGCCCCAAGTGCCAGGGTGAGCCAAAGGATCGCCAATGGTTCGAGAGACATTGGCGAACGCTGCACGCGACTGGATGGAGGCACGCGCCGAAAATTTGCTGCCGGTCGAGTACTTCCACGTCGTCTTCACGATGCCCGCAGAGATCGCCCGCATCGCGTATTGGAACCCGAGGGCGGTGTACGGCCTGTTGTTCCGCGCATCAGCCGAAACGGTGATGACAATCGCAGCCGATCCCAAGCGGCTCGGCGCAAAAGTCGGCATGACCAGCGTGCTACACACATGGGGGTCGGCGCTGACCCACCATCCGCATATCCATATGATTGTGCCTGGCGGCGGCCTGTCACCCGATGGAACGAGTTGGGTGGCCTGCAGACCGCGGTTCTTCCTGCATGTGCGCGTTTTGGCGCGGCTGTTCAGACGCCTGTTTCTGGATGGGCTGGTGGAGTTGCACCGCGATGGCCAGCTTACTTTCTTTGGTGATCTCGCCTACCTGGCGCAAGTGGATGCCTTCGCGAAGTGGCTTGCCCCGTTCCGCAAAACCGACTGGGTAGTCTATGGGCCTTGTTGAACAAATAGAGGTGGTCGCGGGATTTCGGACCGGGTGCTAATCTGTAGTGTCTGAGGAAGAACGCACAGAAATGACGAAACGGAAACGCTATTCGGCAGAGTTCAAGGCGAAGGTGGCTTTGGAAGCCATCCGCGAGGAGCTGACGACGGCCGAGCTGGCCAAGAAGTATGACATCCACCCTACCATGATCAGCGGCTGGAAACGGACCGCGATTGAGAACATGGCACAGGCCTTCACCGGCCAGGCGACCGCGGAGCCGACGATATCGGCGGCAGAGGTCGGAAAGCTGCACGCCAAAATCGGGC